>JAFMJV010000094.1 GCA_017853275.1 Chloroflexota bacterium | reverse complement strand
GCGGTCTCCTCGTCCGTGAGGAGGTGGCGCCGGTCGAAGGCGGCGTTCATCCCGAAGCCGTGGAGGCCGGCCGCGATCCGCTCGATCCGCTCCGCCTGGCGCGCCTCGATCCCGGGCCAGGCGGGCTCGCCCCCGGCGGTATCCGCGAGCCGCAGGAGGTGGTCGAGGCAGAAGGCCGCCGCCCCGAGCGCCGCCGCCCAGGCGGGGTCGCGCAGGTAGCCACCGAGCGAGACGAGCGCCGTCCGCTCTCCCTCGTCCTCCGCCCGGCAGACCATGCACGCGGGTGGTCGTGCGGCCGCCGCGAGCGCCTTGCCCCGGCCCCGGCCCTTCGCCTCGCGCAGCGCCGCGAGCTCGGCACGCCGGATCCGCAGGACGGCGCCGAGGAGGATCGCGCTCGCGAGCCGGCTCCCGCTCTCACGCCGCTCCGCCTCCAGGATCGCCCCGGTGTGCGGTCCGCACAGCCCCCGCGCGCGGTCCAGCTCGCCCCGTAGCGTCACGTCGTTCACGCTCTCGCGCAGCCAGCCGTCCAGGTAGCGGATCCCCGCCCGGCGACGCGCCCCGCAGAGAGGGCAGCTCCCGCCGGTGACGAGGTCGGCGAGCCAGACGTCCGCGAGGTGGCGGACCGGCAGCGCGCTCCCGTGGCTCACAGCGCGCGGGCGAGGAGGATCCCCAGCCACGCCCCCGCGACGCAGACGAGGACGCTCCCCAGGACGTTCCCGAGCGCGCCGGCGAGGTCCCCCCGCTCGATGAGCGCGACCGTCTCCACGCTGAAGGCGGAGAAGGTCGTGAAGGAGCCGAGGAAGCCGACCCCCACCGCCGGCCGGACCCACCACGGGCCGATCCCGCGATCCGCGGTGAGGACGAGGACGAGCCCGAGGAGGAAGCTCCCCACGAGGTTGATCGCGATCGTCGCCCACGGAAAGCCGGCCGGCGTGCGCGCGGCGATCCAGGCACCGGCGAGGTAGCGGGCGTTCGCGCCGAGGATGGCGCCGATGGAGATGACGACGAAGGTCACGCGGGCTCCGGGTCGGGCGGGCCGGACGGCCCGCGCCGCATCGTAGCGTCCCCCGGCAGAGGTCGGGCCATCCGGGCCTGCGCCGGGGGCTCTTCGGCCCATCGCCCGCGAAGACTGCCGGCGGGTAGGTTCATCACAGCTCCGGGCCCCAGACGACGGACCCAGCCGGGTCCGCCCTGCCGGAGGATGGAGGTCCTGAACCGATGGATCGGATCCGCACCCGCCGCGCCCTCGCGTCCCTCGCTGCCGCCGGCATCGTCGCCGCAGCGCTCGCCGTCCCCGTCTCCGCCGCGAAGCAGACGAAGACGGAGATCTGCCACTGGTCGGAGGCCGACCAGCAGTACGTCGTGGTCTCGGTCGCGAACGGCCTCACGAACAAGGGCCACGTGAAGCACACGAACGACATCGCCTTCGATGGCGACTGCGTCATCTAGGCGCGAACCTGCGCGATGGCCCGGCGGATCCCGCCGGGCCATCGTTCGTCCTGTCGAGGTCAGCCCCCCGTGACCGCCACCGGCGGCGGCCACGCACCCGCCACGACCTCCGGGCCGATCGCGTAGACCGCGATATCCGGCGCCCCGCAGTCGCCCGATGCCGTGCAGCTCAGCGTTCCCGTCACCCCGGCGTAGCCGCTCGTCGCGAAGAGCGCATCGCGCAGCGCGCCCTTCCCGACCCGGAGCGTCCCGTCCGCCTCCTCCGTGGCGACCGTCCCGAGCGCCGTGAGGAGGATCCCCGCCGCGTCATAGGCGGTGGCGTGATAGGC
Organism: Chloroflexota bacterium; assembly: GCA_017853275.1. GTDB lineage: Bacteria > Chloroflexota > Limnocylindria > Limnocylindrales > CSP1-4 > JAFMJV01. Next base: position 2,672 of record JAFMJV010000094.1, on the reverse strand, counting down.
GCCGGTGGGGGCGATGCCGTAGCGGTCCGTGTAGGCCGCCACGAGGTCCGCATAGGACGGCGCGTACATCCCCACCGCCGGGCCGGTGACGTAGATCCCCTCGGCCGCCGGGCCCGCCTGGGCGACGAGCTCCTGGGTGAAGAGGCCGTCCCCGCCGAGGATCGTCGTCTCGGCGAGGCCCGCCGTGCTCCGGGCGCCATCGATCGTGGCGGCCGCGTCCGCCGGCAGGAGGGCGAGGAAGAGAAGGTCGGGGGTCTGGTCCGCGGCCGCCGCAAGGGCATCCGGCACCGTGCTCCCGTCCGCGCCCACGGTGAGGTCCGCCAGCACACTCCCGCCCTGCGCCGCGAAGGCGGCACCGAAGAGCCGGACGAGATCGTTCGCGTAGCCGCTCCCGTCGCCGATCGTCACCACGGTCCGCGCCCCGATCGTGCCGGCCGCGAAGCCCGCCGCCACCTCGGCGAGGAAGGCATCGCTCGGCACCGTCCGGAGGTAGCCCGCGAGCTCGGGGCCGCGCGCCGGATCGGTGAGCGAGGCGCGCGTGTTCGAGGGGGAGATCGTCGTGAGGCCGGCCGCGCTCACCGCCGCGATCCCGCCCACCGTCTCATCCGAGCAGTTCGCCCCGAGGAGCGCCACGACCGAGGGGTCCGCCACGAGCTGCTCGGCCGCCGCCGCACCCCCCGCGGTGGAGCAGCCCGCGTCCACCCGGGTGAGGACGATCGGATGGCTCCCCAGCTGCCCGCCCGCCTGTGCGATGGCGAGCTCGGCGGCGTTCATCCACTCGTCCGTGGTCCCCGCCTCCGTCCCCGTCAGCGACCCCCAGGCGCCGATCGTCACGGCTGCCCCCGGGGCGATCTCGATCGTGCCCAGCGGGTCGTCCGCGCCGCTCGTGGCGGCCGGTGCGAGGAGGGTGAGCGCGGTGAGCGCCACGGCGAGCGCGGTGGCGGGGAGCGGTCGGGTCGCGGGCATCGGCAGGGCTCCTCGGACGGTGCGCGGCGCGCCGCTCATCCGGCGACCGGTCCCGCGCGCGCCCAGCCTAGCGCGTCCCCGGGCGTCCGGGCGAACGCGCCTCAGCGCTCGATCGTCGCCACGACCTCCTCGCCGCGGATCAGCTCGATCCGGACGATCGAGGAGCGGACGCGCGCGGCGACGAGCCCGTAGAGCGTCCGGCGGGCGCCCTCGTCCCCCGCCACGACGGCATCGAAGGTCTTCGCGTACGAGGCCTGGGTGATCGTCAGGACGACCGGCTCGAGGTCCGTCGTCGTCGAGATGCGGACGTGCCGCTGCATCGTGCTCCTCCGGGCGGGGGTGGCGGGCCGGATCGCGGCCCGGCCGTCATCACGGCTCGCGCCGTGGCTCTCCCGGGGAAGGGTAGCGCCCACCCGCCCCGCGTGGAGGTGGGACGCGATCGTGGGGGAGCACCGGGGACGTGCGTGCCCCGCCCCGCTCAGCGCGCGAGGATGACCGGGAGGGAGAGCGGGGCCCGGAAGCTGAGCGTGGGCCGCCATGCCAGGCCGGCCGCCGGGTCCCAGGCCGGCTCGATGGACGAGAAGCGGTCGAGGAGCAGGTCGAGGACGATCTCGCCCTCCCGGCGTGCGAGGCCATTGCCGACGCAGAAGTGGGGGCCCTGCCCGAACGAGAGGTGGCGGTTCGGCGTCCGCCCCACGTCGAACCGGTCGGGGTCGGGGAAGGCGGCGGGGTCCCGGTTGGCCGCCGCGAGCGAGAGGCCCACGAGCGTCCCCGGGTCGAGCCGGACGCCGTCGAGGTCGGTCGGGGTCACCACGACGCGCGCGATCATCTGGGCGGGTGCGTCATAGCGCAGGATCTCCTCGACCGCGGTGGGGAGGAGGGAGCGATCGGCGCGCAGCCGCGCCAGCTCGCCGGGATGCTCGATCAGCCGCACCACCCCGTTGGCAAGGAGGCAGGTCGTCGTCTCCTGCCCCGCGTTCACGATGCCGATCACGTTCGCGATCAGCTCGCCGTCGGACAGCGCGTCCCCGGCATCCCGCGCGTCCACGAGCGCGGCGAGCAGGCCGCTGCCGTGCGTCGCCCGGACCCGCTCGATCTCCTCGCGCAGGACCGCGGCGATCCCCGCCGTCGCCTCGATGGCCGCAGCGGTCCGTGCCTCGATCGACCCCGGGGCGTGGGCCAGCCAGCGGTAGAACGCATCGGTCCACGCCTTCAGCCGGCCCTGCCGCTCCAGATCGATGCCCAGGATCGAGAGGATCACGAGACCCGGCAGGACGTCCATGACGGCCGGCATGAGGTCGACGGGCTCTCCCTCCGGCAGCGCCTCGATGAGACCGGTCGCGATCCGCCGGATGATCGGCTCGTACCCGGCGATCCGGTCACCGGTGAACCCCTCCATGACGAGGCGCCGGATCCGGCGGTGCCGCTCATCCTGGAGGAGGACGAGCCGCGTCTCGAGCAGCGGGCGAAGCGGCTCCGCCATCGCCCGGCGACCCTCGGGGAGCCGCTCGAAGAGGGACTCCAGGCGGCCATTGCCGTACGCCGGATCGAGCAGCACGCGCGCCACATCCGCGTAGGAGCTGACGATCCAGGTCCCGGAGGCCGGGTTGAGCCAGAGCGGGTGCTCGGCACGCATCCGGGCGTAGAGCGGATAGGGGTCGGCGATCGAGCGCCCGGCGTGCAGGTCGTAGAGGAGCCACTCGACC
>JAFMJV010000014.1 GCA_017853275.1 Chloroflexota bacterium | reverse complement strand
AACCTCAGCCCTTGGTGGTCCCGGTCCTGGAGGTGCCCCCCGAGGAGATGAAGGCGTGGCCCTCGACGTCCTCGTCGTCGTCCTTGGCGGCGGCAATCACGCTGGTGCCCCTCTTGGTGGGGCTGGACATGATGTGGCCCTCGACGTCCTCGTCGTCGTCCTTGGCGCCGGCGCTCCCGACGGTCGAGCCCTTCCCCTTGCTGATCGAGAAGCCGTGGCCCTCGACGTCGTCCGCATCGGCGAACGCGATCGCCCAGCCGTGGACCGGAGCCATGATCTCGATGCTCTTCACGCTGCGCACCCTCCGTGACGATGCCGGCGGTCCCCCACCGGGTCTTCCCTCTCGGGTCCTGGTGACGCGTTCCGCAGGCCGCGGTGCGTCCATGTGCTGCACAGAGTACCCGGCGTGTCGAGGGGTGTCGGTCCGCGCGCGGACAGCCGGGCTGTCATCCATCCGACACTCAACGCTCGCCGATCCGCCGGAGCGCCTCCACGTCCGGGATCGTGAGGCTCTCCCGACCGATGACGACGAGCTCGCGATCCGCGAGATCGGCGAGGAGCCGGTTCACGCTCTGGCGCGTCCCGCCGATCATCGCGGCGAGATCGGACTGCGTGTACGGCCAGGGCAGGGTGACCTCGTTCGCCCCCGGGGCGCTCTCCCCGGCAAGGCGGACGAGGCGCATCGCGAGGCGGCCGGCGAGGTCGAGGAAGTGGAGCTCCTCCACGTGCCGGGTGATCCGGCGCAGCTCGTGCGCCACCCCGGCGAGAAGCGCATCCCGGAGGCCGGGATCGGCATCGAGCGCGGCGCGGAAGGCGGCACGCGGCAGGACGAGCGTCTCCGCGGGCTCGAGCGCGATCGCCGTGGCGGAGCGCGGCGCGCCGTCCAGGAGGGCGAGCTCGCCGAAGAAGTCGCCGGCGCGGAGCGTGGCGATGATCGCCTCCCCGCCCTCCACGGAGGGGAGGACGATCTTCACCGCGCCGGACGCGACGACATGGAGCGCGTCCCCGGGGTCGCCCTGGTGGAAGATCGTCTCGCTGCGCCGGAAGCGGCGCCGGGTGAGCTGCCGGACGACGCCATCGAGGGCGGCCGGCTCGCAGTCGGCGAAGAGGGCACAGCGGCGGAGCGCGTCGTGGGCGAGCGAATCGGGCATCCCGGGTCAGGAGCCTCCGGTGCGGCCCCACGGCCGCAGGATGGGGGTGCTTCCGTGCTGCATCGGACCTTCCGTCGGCTGGCCGGGCGGACGCCACCGGCTCCGGCAGAGAGTAGCGCGTCCGGGGTCAGGAGCCGGGGGCGATCCCTCCACCCCGGTGCGCCTCGAGGAAGGGGAAGGTGATCCCCGCACCTCCGACAAGGGCGAGGAAATCGTCCTTGCGGAGCGCCACGAGCCGCCCATCGGCGACCGCGGTCACGGTGGCCGTCCGCGGTGACCCCGCGAGAAGCCCGATCTCCCCGAACGATTCGCCGGCGCCCATCCGTCGCAGGACCCGGGCCGCGCCGCCCTCGGCCGGGACCTGGGTCACCTCGACCTCACCCTCCGCCAGGACGTAGAAGCGGTCCGCGACGTCCCCCTGGCGGATGACCACCTGGCCCGCGCGCACCTTGACCACCTTCGCCCGGGAGAGGGCGGCCTCGATCCGCGCCGGGGGGAGGCCGGCGAGGATCGGGAGAGCGGCGAGCCGCTCGCGGTCCGGATCCGGCGGCACCGGCTGGGTCCCCCAGGGACCGAGGAGGAGGACGGCGACGATGCCCGCGCCGAAGACGGCCGCTGCCGCTCCGAAGAGGACGATCTCGAGCCCGAAGGTGGCGGCGAGCGAGGGCCCGAGGAAGGCCCCGGCGGTGTAGATCAGCATGATCACCGTGCCGAGCGAGCCGATCGCCCGGCCCCGCGCATGGTCCGGGACCATCCGCTGGAAGAGGGTCCCGCCGACGACGCTCGTGAGGAGGGAGCCGAGGGAGGTCGCCGCCATCGCGAGCATCGCGATCGGCACCGCGCCGCCGGTGCCGAGGAGGGCGAGCGCGATCCCGGTCATCCCGAACCCGATGAGGAGCGGTGGCGCGACGCGGCGGCGCGTCACGAGGATCCCCGCGAGGACGGCGCCGACCAGGCCGCCGATCCCGACCGCCGAGTTGAGCGCGGCGAGGATGTTGTCCCCGGCCGCCACATCCCCCGGGGCGAAGATCTCGTACGCGATATAGACGGTGAGGACGCCCATCATCCCGAAGACGAAGGACTCCACCATGTCGTAGAGGAGGATGCCGGCGAGCGGGACGCGGATCGACGACCAGCGGAAGGGCTCGGGCGCCGGCTCGGGCTCGGTGGCCCCCTCGAGCTCGGCGCCGGGATCGCCCTCCCCTTCCGCCGCCGCTGCGGCGGCGGGCGCGACCTCCCCGGGCCGCGCCGCGCGGGATGCCGGGAGCCGCCACAGGATGAGGCTGACGAAGACGAAGCTCGCCGCGTTCAGCGCGAAGGCGACGACGAAGCTGCCGCTGAGGCCGAGGACGAGCCCGCCGATCGCGGGGCCGATCACCAGGGCGAGGGTGTCCAGCGACGCATAGACGCTGTTCGCCGGGCCGAGGTCCGCCTCGTCCTTCACGAGGCTCGGGAGATAGGAGCCGATCGCGGGACCGAAGAACGCGGAGAGGCAGGTCGCCGCGAGGGTGAGGGCGATGAGGAGGGTGGCGTCCGCGTCCGTGAGGGCGAGGAGGGCGAGGAGGCCCATGATCGCCGCCCGGCCGACATCCGTGACGATGAGGATGAGGCGCCGGTCCACCCGGTCCGCAAGGATCCCCGCCGGGACGCTGAGAAAGACGTACGGGAGGATCCGGATCGCCCCCACCGCACCGAGGAGGACCGGGTCGCCCCCGGTGGCCTCGTAGACGAGCGCAAGGAGGGCGACGAGGTAGACCCAGTCGCCGATCGAGGAGACGAACTCTCCCGCCATCAGACGGGTCAGCGGGCCGTTCGAGAAGACACGGCGGTATGCGACGACGAGACCGCGCATCCGTCCTCCCTCCTGTGGCGTGACCTGTGCAGTCTACGGCAGCACGGGCGGCCGCGACGTGGCCTGTCGCGGGGTTGACAGGGACGTTGTCGCCCGCGACGCTTCCCTGCATCGCCGTCTCCGTCATCATCGCGCGGACGGCACGCTCGGCCGCCTGGACGCCGGGCTCCCACAGGACGGAGGCTTCCGATGGCCGCTGGCAAGGACGAGAAGACGACGAAGCCGCTCGGCGAGACCGAGGAGCAGGATGTCGAGGGCCACAACCTCTTCCTCGGGGTGACGGACCCCAAGGCGTCCGTGCGCATCCGGCAGGCCCAGATCAAGGAGCAGGAGGGGAAGTCGCGCGGGCTGCGCGACCGGCTCCGCGGCCGCTGACCCCGCGCCGGCGGCGCCGGCGAGACGACGAACAGACGACGACGGCCGGGCATCCGGCCGGCCGTCGTCCTTTCCCCCCCCGGGAGGCGATCAGGGCGGGGGCTCCTCCTCGGGGGTCGGCGGCGCGGCACGGTGCGCGGCGGCGAAGGCGGCGGCCTCGCGGGCAAGCGCCCGGCCGGCCTCATCGGTCCGGTCCGCGATCCCCCGGGCGATCGGCCCGGCGTGCTCCCCCGCGGCGACGGCGAGCTCGGCCGCCTTCACCGCGACGACGCGCAGGGCGGGTGCGCTCACCCGCGCCACCTGGTCGATCATCGCCTGGAGCTGGGCGGCCATCGCCGCGGCATCGAAGCCGGGGCTCCTGCCGGGCACGCCGGCGGCCGGGTCGGGCGGAGTCTCGTGACGGGCATCCATCGGGTGGTCCTCCTGCGGGATCCTCCCCGCATCCTGCCCCGCCGGAGCGACCGCACGCACCGGCCGTCCGGCCCGGCCGGACCGGCTCAATGGCGGAAGTGGCGGGTCCCCGTGAGGAGCATCGCGATCCCGGCCTGGTCCGCGGCGGCGATCACCTCCGCGTCCCGCTGGCTTCCGCCGGGCTGGACGATCGCGGTCACACCGGCAGCCGCGAGCACCTCGAGACCGTCCGGGAAGGGGAAGAAGGCATCGGAGGCGGCGACCGCCCCGGTCACGCGCTCCGGGCCCGCCTTCGCGACCGCGATCCGCGCGCTGTCCACGCGGCTCATCTGCCCCGCCCCCGTACCCGCGAGCGCGCCGTCCCGGACGACGACGATCGCATTCGACTTGACGTGCCGCACGAGGCGCCACGCGAGATCGAGATCCCGCCGCTCCATCTCCGTGGGCGGGCGGGCGGTGGCGACCCGCCAGGCAGCGGGATCATCCGGGGCGGTGTCCGCATCCGTGGCGAGAAGCGCGCCGCCCGCGCTCCGGAGCTCCACGGCCGGCGGGGCCGGGCGGACGATCGAGGGGTCCTCCAGGAGCCGGAGACCGCTCTTCGCGGCGAGGATCTCCCGCGCGGCCGGGGCGAAGCGCTCCGCGACGATCACCTCGAGGAAGATCCCGGCGAGCCGCTCCGCGAGCGCCGCCTCCACCGGGCCCCGGATCGCCACGACCCCGCCGAAGGCGGAGACCGGGTCGCCCGCGAGCGCCTGCTCCCACGCCGCGAGCGGATCGGGCCCTTCGGCGGCGCCGCACGGGTTCCCGTGCTTGATGATCGCGATCCCGTGCCCGCGGAGGTCCCGGGCGACCCCTGCGGCGGCCGCGGCATCGAGAAGGTTGTTGTAGCTGAGCGCCTTCCCCTGGAGCGGGGCGACCGCCCGGGCGAAGGGGCCCGCGTCCGGATCCGCCGCCGGGTCGAGGTAGACGGCAGCCGCCTGGTGGGGGTTCTCCCCGTAGCGCAGAAGGTCGGCCCGCTCGAGCGAGAGGCCGAGGCGGGCCGGGAGCCGCTCCTCGCCGGGACCACCGGGCGGCAGGAGCCGCGGGCCGAGCGCCCGGACGATCGTCGCGTCATAGGCCGCGGTGAGCGCATAGGCCGCGACCGCGAGGCGGCGCCGGGTCGGCTCGGAGACCTCGCCCGTCTCGGCGAGCTCTTCGAGGACGACCGGGATCTGGGCGGGATCGGTGAGGATCGCCACGCTCGCATGGTTCTTGGCCGCGGCACGGACGAGCGACGGGCCGCCGATGTCGATCTCCTCGATGAGACCGTCCAGGGCGATCCCCGGCCGCGCTGCCGCCTCCGCGAAGCGGTAGAGGGTCACCGCGATGAGCGAGAAGGGGGCGATCGCCGCGGCCGCGAGCTGCGCGCGGTGATCCGCGCGGCGCCGGTCGGCGAGGATCCCGCCATGGATCCGGGGGTGGAGCGTCTTCACCCGGCCGTCCAGCATCTCCGGGACGCCGGTGACCGCCGCGACATCCGTGACCGGGAGGCCCGCGGCGCGGATGGCCGCCGCGGTCCCGCCGGTGGAGACGAGCTCGAAGCCGAGCGCCGCGAGGCCGTGCGCGAGCTCCGGCAGGCCGGTCTTGTCGGACATCGAGAGGAGGGCGCGCCGGGGCGCCGGCAGCTCGGCGGCGATCCCCGCGTCGATGGCGACACGCCCCCCAGCCACGGAAAGCGCCCCGGCGGCGGCGAGCGCGACGCAGCGCGGCAGGAGGCGGTGCTCCACCGCGTGGAGGCGCGACTCGAGGTCCGCGCGCGACTCGCCGGGGAGGACGGGGAGCGCCTCCTGGGCCACGATCGGTCCGCCGTCCAGCGTCGCATCCACGAGGTGGACCGTGACCCCGGTGACCGCCACGCCTGCGGCGAGCGCGTCACCGACCGCGTCGGCGCCCGGGAAGGAGGGCAGGAGGCTGGGGTGGACGTTGAGGATCCGTCCCGGGAAGGCGTCCGTCACCGCCGGACCGAGGACGCGCATGAAGCCCGCAAGGACGACGAGGTCCGCACCCGCCGTCCCGAGCGCGCGGGCGACCGCCCGGTCCCAGCCGGCCCGGTCCGCATGCTCGGCGAGCGGAAGGACGAGCGTCCGCACCCCGGCTTCCCGGGCAAGCTCGAGGGCCGCACAGGGACGGTCCGCGAGGACGAGGACGATCTCCCCGCCGAGGAGCCCGCGCGCCTGCGCCGCGAGGAGGGCACGCAGGTTGCTCCCCGTCCCGGAGACGGCGACCGCGATCCGCACCCCGCTCACCCGGCAGGCTCCCGGTAGCGCGGCCCATCGGCGGCGACCGCTTCCACGCTCCCGATCATCCAGGCAGCGAGCCCGGCCGCTGCCAGGTGCCGGAGGGCCGGCGCCGCGGCCACCGGGTCGACGACGACCGTCATCCCGATCCCCGCGTTCAGCGTCGCGCGCAGCTCCGGGCCGCCGATGCCGCCGAGCGCGGCAAGGACGCGCATCTCCGCCGGGACCGGCCAGCTCGCAGGGTCCACCACGGCCCCGAGGCCGGCGGCCAGCGCGCGTGGCAGGTTCCCCGGGAGGCCGCCCCCGGTGATGTGGGCGACGCCGGCGAGCCCACGCCCGTGGACGGCGAGCGCCTCGCGCAGGGTGAGGATCGCGGGCGCGTAGATCCGGGTGGGGCGGAGGAGGACCTCGCCGAGCGTGGCCGCACGGTCCGCCGGCGCAAGGTCCGCCGCCGCGGGCGCCCCGAGGACGCGGGTGACGACCTCCGCAAAGGGGGTCTCGAGCGGGATCTCCGCGAAGAGGCGTCGGACGAGCGAGTAGCCGTTCGCGTGGAGCCCGGAGGCCGCGATCCCGATCACCGCATCCCCGGCGCGGGTCGCGCTCCCGTCCAGGAGACGGTCGCGCTCCACGATCCCGATCGCGAAGCCCGCGAGGTCGAAGGCGTCGTCCTCCATCAGGCCGGGGTGCTCCGCGGTCTCTCCGCCCACGAGCGCGCAGCCGGCGATCGCGCAGCCATCCGCGATCCCGCCCACGAGCTCGGCGACCGCGACGGGGTCGAGCCTGCCGACGGCGAGGTAGTCGAGGAAGGCGAAGGGGGCCGCGCCGTGGCAGACGAGGTCGTCCACACACATCGCGACGAGGTCCTGGCCGATCGTCCCGCGCCTCCCGGTGCGGCGCGCGATCTCGGTCTTCGTCCCCACGCCGTCCGTGGCGCTGACGATGACGGGGCGGGTGTAGCCCGGGGGCAGCTCGAGCGCCGCCCCGAAGCCGCCGAGGCCGCCGAGCAGATCGCGGCCGGCCGCCCCCGCGGCGGTGATCCGCTCCCGGAGGAGCTCCACGGCGCGGTCGCCCGCGGCCACGTCCACCCCCGCCGCCGCGTAGGCCGCGCGCGCCGGCTCGCCGCTGCTCACCGCGCGCCCCCGCTCGCGGGGACCCCGTCCTCCTCGAGGACGAACTTGTGGGACGCCACGTCGTAGGGGACGGGGACCGGGTAGTTCCCGTCGAAGCAGGCGAAGCAGAAGCGGTCGCGGGGAAGGTCGATCGCGGAGAGGACGCCCCCGATCGAGAGGTAGGCGAGCGAATCGGCCCCGGTGAAGGCGCGGATCTCCTCCACGCTCATCCGCGCTGCGATCAGCTCCGTCTCCACGGCGGTGTCGATGCCGTAGAAGCAGGGGTGGTAGATCGGCGGAGCGCTGATCCGGACGTGGACCTCGGCGGCCCCTGCGCGGCGCAGGAGCGAGACGATCTGGCGGGTCGTCGTCCCGCGCACGATCGAATCGTCCACGACGACGAGCCGCCGCCCCCGGACCTCCTCCCGGAGCGGGCTCAGCTTCATGTTCACGCCGCGCTGGCGCATCGCCTGGCTCGGCTGGATGAAGGTCCGGCCCGCGTAGCGGTTCTTCACCATCCCCTCCCGGTAGGGGATCCCGGACGCCTCCGCGTAGCCCGCGGCGGCGGGCGCCCCGGTATCCGGGACGGGCATGACCATATCCGCGTCCGCCGGGGCCTCGCGGGCGAGCGCCTCGCCCATCCGCCGGCGCACCTCGTAGAGGTTCCGGCCGAGCAGGTAGGTATCCGGACGCGCGAAGTAGATGAGCTCGAAGACGCACAGGTGCTCGCGTCCCTCCGCGAAGCGGATCGAGCGCGGGCCCCCGGGCTCGCCGAGGACGACGATCTCGCCCGGCTCCACGTCCCGGACGACCTCCGCGCCGAGGATGTCCAGGGCCGCGCTCTCCGAGGCGAGGACCCAGCCCCCGCCCATCGCCGGGGGCTCCTCCCCTGCCGCCCACGGGAGCCGTGCCGTCCCCGCCGGGTCCGATCCCCCGCTCGCCGCGATGACGGGCTCCAGGGGGAGCCGCCCGAGGACGAGCGGACGGAAGCCGTGCGGGTCGCGCACGCCGATCACCCGCTTCTCGTCCAGGAGGACGAGCGAATAGGCGCCGCGGACGCGCGGGAGAAGGTGGAGGAGCGCGTCGACGAGGTCCTCGCCGGGCTCCTGGGCGAGGAGGGCGGTGAGCACCTCGGTATCCGTGGTGCCGACGAGCCGGCTCCGCCCGCCGGGGAGCCCCTCGAGAAGCTCGCGGGTGTTCACGAGGTTCCCGTTGTGGCCCACGGCGACGGTCCGGCGTGGGCCGATCCGGAAGGTGGGCTGGCTGTTCTCCCAGAGCGTGGAGCCGGTCGTGGAGTAGCGGCAGTGGGCGATCGCCGACTCCCCGTGGAGGGGCCCGATCCGGCGCTCGTCCAGGACCTGGGCGATGAGGCCGAGGTCCTTGTAGACGAGGACGCCGTCCCCGTGGGCGACCGCGACCCCGGCCGATTCCTGGCCCCGGTGCTGGAGGGCGAAGAGCCCGAGCGCGGCGATCGCCCCGGCCTCCTGGCCGGGCGCGTGGACGCCGACGACGCCGCACATCGCTAGCGCTCCTCCGACGCGACGGACACGACGTCGCCCGCGTCCTCGCCGAGCGCACGCGGGAGACCGCGCTCCCACGCCTCGCGCAGCTCGGCGAGCGTGCGGTCGAGGGCGCCGTGCTCGGCGACGGCCCCCTCCTCCGCGGTCGCGCTGGCAGGGTCACCGAGGGCGATCCGGAGCCGGTCGCCACCGGTGGTGCCGATCCGCCGGAGCGGGACGCCGTGGCGCTCGGCGAGCGCGCGGAGCTCCGCGAGCCGCGCCGGGTCGACGCTCGCGACGACGCGGCCGGGGGCCTCGCCGAAGAGGTCGTCCGCGGGCGACGCATGGAGGGGGACGGCGCAATCGGCGCCGATCCCGCCCCAGAAGGCGCACTCCGCGAGGGCGACCGCGAGGCCGCCACCGCTCACGTCCTGGGCGGAGCGGAGGAGCCGCGCCGACGCCGCCTCGCGGAGGAGCCGCAGGAGAGCGGCCTCGGCGGCGAGGTCGAGCGCCGGGGGCGGATCGTCCGGGTCGATACCCGCGAGCTCCGCGTAGATCGACCCACCGAGCCCGGCTCCGCCGCTGCCGAGGAGGACGACCGCGTCGCCCGCCGCCCGGAAGGCGGGCCGGACGAGGAGGTCGAGCTCGTCGAGGAGCCCGACGATCCCGATCTGCGCGGTGGGCGCGATCGCGCCGGCGAGCGATTCGTTGTAGAGGCTGACGTTCCCGCCCGTGACCGGGAGGCCGAGCGCGCGGCAGGCGTCGGCGATCCCGCGCACCCCCTCACCGAGCTCCCAGAAGGCCTCCGGGCGCTCGGGCGAGCCGTAGTTCAGGCAGTTCGTCACCCCGAGCGGGCGGGCGCCGGTGACGGCGATGTTCCGGGCGCACTCGGCGACCGCCATCGCGGCACCGAGCCAGGGGTCGATCCGGCCCACGCGCGCGTTCGCGTCCGTGGCCATGACGAGCCCCTTCCGGGTCCCCTTCACGCGGATGACGCCGGCGGCGCGCTCGGAGGCCTCGACCGTATCCGTGCCCACCGTGGCGTCGTACTGCCGGGTCACCCACGCGCGCGAGGCGAGGTTCGCATCCGCGAGGAGGGCGAGGAGGACCGCGCCGGAGTCCATCCCCCGCTCCGGGAGGCTTCCGGCCTGGCGGACGGGGAGACCGGGGGCGGGTGCCGGGCGGCGCCGGGTGGGCGCGCTCGCCACGCGGGCATGGACGATCGCATCCGAGGTGAGCGCGGCGGCGGGGATCCGCGCGAGGACGCGCGCCCCGGGGAGCGGGCTGCCGTCGTCCGCGATGCCGCCGCTGACGATCGTGATCAGCCCGTCCGCCGTGACCCGTCCGATCGTGGCCGCAGGCAGTCCCCAGCGGCGGCAGACGGCGAGGACGGCCTCTGCCTTCTCCGGGAGGACGACCGCGAGCATCCGCTCCTGCGACTCGCTGATCATCACCTCGAAGGGCTCCATCCCCTCCTCGCGCCGCGGGATCGCGTCGAGGTCGACGGCGATCCCCGTCTTCGCGCGGTCCGCGGTCTCCGAGACGGCGCAGGTGATCCCGGCCGCGCCGAGGTCCTGGAGGCCCTCCACGAGCCCCTGCTCGATGAGCTCGAGGCTCGCCTCGATGAGGAGCTTCTCCGCGAAGGGATCGCCGACCTGGACGGTGGGGCGCTTCTGCTGCCCCTCCGCGCCGAAGGTCGCGCTGGCAAGGATGGACGCGCCGCCGATCCCGTCCCGGCCGGTGGTGCTCCCGAAGAGGATGCACAGGTTCCCGGGCCCCGGGGCCGCCGCGAGCGTGAGGAGGCGCTCCTCGAGGAGGCCGACCGCCATCACGTTGACGAGCGGGTTCTCCGCGTAGGAGGGGTGGAAGACGAGCTCGCCGCCCACGGTGGGGACGCCGACGCAGTTCCCGTAGCCGCCGACGCCGCGGACGACGCCGCGGACGAGGTGGCGGGTCCGCGGGGAGGCGGGGTCGCCGAACTTCAGGCCGTCGAGGATCGCGATCGGGCGGGCGCCCATCGTGAAGATGTCGCGGAGGATGCCGCCGACGCCCGTGGCGGCGCCCTGGTAGGGCTCGACCGCGCTGGGGTGGTTGTGCGATTCGAGCTTGAAGGCGACCGCGAGGCCGTCCCCGATGCTCATCACGCCGGCGTTCTCGCCGGGTCCGGCGACGACATCGTCCCCGCCGGTGGGGAGGGTCCGCAGGAGGGGCTTGCTGCTCTTGTAGGAGCAGTGCTCGCTCCACATCACGCTGAACATCGCGAGCTCGAGGTCGTTCGGGTCCCGCCCGAGCCGCTCCACGATCGCGGCGAGCTCCTCGTCCGTGACGCCGAGCGCGCGGTGGAGCGGGGTCGCCGCCGTGCCGCTCACCGTGCCACCCCGCTCGCCGCGGCGCTCGTCACGAGCGAGCGGAGGAGGAGCATCCCGTCATCCGAGCCGAGGATCGACTCCGCCGCGCGCTCGGGGTGGGGCATCAACCCGCAGACCCGGCCGCGGGCGTCCAGGACGCCGGCGATGTCGCGTGCGGAGCCGTTCGGGTTCCCCTCGGGTCCGGCGTAGCGGAAGAGGACGCCGCCGCGCGCCTCGAGCGCATCGAGCTCGGCGTCCGGGAGGTGGTAGCAGCCCTCCCCGTGGGCGATCGGCATCCGGAGGGTGCGGCCGTCCGGGACGAGCGCGGTGAAGGGGGTATCGCGTCGCTCCACGGCGAGCCGGACCCAGCCGTGCTCGAAGCGGAGGCTCGCGTTCCGGAGGAGGACGCCGGGGACGAGACCCGCCTCGGCGAGGACCTGGAAGCCGTTGCAGATGCCGAGCACGAGGCCGCCCGCGGCCGCGTGCTCCGCGACGGCGCGCATCACGGGGCTGAAGCGCGCGAGGGCGCCGGCACGCAGGTAGTCGCCGTAGGAGAAGCCGCCGGGGAGGATGACGAGATCCGCGCCGTGGAGGTCCGGGTCCTCGTGCCACAGCGGGATCGCGTCCGCACCGGCGAGCGCGACCGCGTGGAGCGCATCCCGGTCGCAGTTCGAGCCGGGGAAGATGACGACGCCCGCCCTCATCCCGCGCGCCCCTCCCCGTCCGCCCGGGCGATCGTCCAGCTCTCGATGACCGGGTTCGCGAGGAGCTCACCGGCGAGCCGCTCCACGATCGCGCGCGCCTCGGCCTCCCCCGCGGCATCGACGGAGAGCTCGACCCGCCGCCCGACGCGGATCGCGTGGACCGCGGAGATCCCGAGGTGCGGGAGCGAGCCCTCGACCGCGCGTCCCTGCGGATCGAGGATCCCGTCCTTGGGCATGACCGAGACGGCGAAGCGGTAGGTGCTCATCGGTCGATCCGGTCCTCCTGGAGGTAGCGGCTGAAGGGGCTGCCGACGATCGTCTCGTAGGCGGTGACATAGCGCTGCCGGGTCCCCGCGACGACCTCCGGCGGGAGCTCCGGGCCCGGGGGTGTCCGGTCCCAGCCCGACGCGAGGAGCCAGTCGCGGACGTACTGCTTGTCGTACGAGGCCTGGGGCCCGCCCGGCGACCAGGCGGCCGCCTCCCAGAAGCGGCTCGAATCGGGGGTCAGGACCTCGTCGATGAGGAGGAGGCGCCCGGCCCGTGCCGTGGCATCGTCCGGCTCGCCCGCGCCGGCGGGGAGGATCCCGAGCTCCAGCTTCGTGTCCGCGAGGAGGATCCCCGCCGCCTCTGCCTGCGCGGCACCGAGGCGGTAGACGGCGAGCGCGATCGCCCGGGCCCGCTCCGCGACCGGCCCGCCGACGAGCGCGGTGAGCGTGTCGAAGTCGATCGGGAGGTCGTGGCCCTCCTCCGCCTTCGTCGTGGGGGTGAGGATCGGCTCCGGGAGGCGGTCCCCTTCGCGGAGGCCGGCCGGAAGGCGGACGCCGGAGATCGCCCCCGACGCGCGGTAGTCCGACCAGCCGCTCCCCGCGAGGTAGCCGCGGACGACGAGCTCGACCGGGAGCGGCGCGGTCCGGCGGCAGAGCATCATCCGGCCGCGCAGCTCGTCCGCGAGCGGCGCCCACGTGGCGGGGAGCGCGCCGGGGTCCGTGGCGAGGAGATGGTGGGGGACGATCCCCGCCGCCTCGATCGCGCCGAGCCAGTAGCGGGTGAGCCCGGTGAGGACCCGCCCCTTGTCCGGGATCGGGGTGGGCAGGACGACATCGAAGGCGGAGAGGCGGTCCGAGGCGACGAGAAGGATCCGGTCGTCGCCGACCGCGTAGAGGTCGCGCACCTTCCCGGAGCGGAGGAAGGCCCCCGCGGGTGCCTCAGCCACGCCCATCGGCGCCCTCCTCCGGCGGGACGAGCGCATCGAGGCGGGCGAGGATCTCCGCTTCGTGCCGGAGGTGGAGGCGGTCGTCGAAGCAGGCGGCGATCCGCTCGGGGTCCAGCGCACCGGTCACCGCGGGGTCCGCCTCCACGAGCGCACGGAAGGGACGGCGCGCGTCCGCCGCGCGGAGCGCATGGCCCTGGACGATCGCATAGGCCTCCTCCCGCGAGAGGCTCCCCGAATCGAGGAGCGCGGTGAGGAGGCGGCTGCTCGCGTGGAGGCCGAGGCCGCGCTCGATGTTCTCGGCCATCCGCTCCGGCCGCACGACGAGCCCCTCGACGATCGCCCGCAGCTGGGCGAGCATCGAATCGAGGAGGATCGTGGCGCCGGGGAGGATCACCCGCTCCACCGAGCTGTGGCTGATATCCCGCTCGTGCCACAGCGCCTGGTCCTCGAGCGCGGCGACCGCATAGCCGCGGAGGAGGCGGGACATCCCCGTCAGGCGCTCGGACTTGATCGGGTTCCGCTTGTGGGGCATCGCGGACGAGCCCTTCTGGCCGGCCCGGAAGGGTTCGCCGAGCTCCGCGATCTCCGTGTGCTGGAGGTTCCGCACCTCGACCGCGAAGCGCTCGATCGAGCCGCCGGTGACGGCGATCGCGGCGAGGAAGGCCGCGTGGCGGTCGCGCTGGACGATCTGGGTGGAGACCGGGTCGACCTTCAGGCCGAGCGCCCCGAGCGCCGCCGCCTCGATCGCCGGCCCGAGCTGCGAGTAGGTCCCGACCGGCCCGGAGATCTTCCCCGTGGCGAGGTCGTCCGCGGCGGCGCGCAGGCGCGTCCGGCCGCGATCGAGCTCCATCGCCCAGGTGGCGAGCTTGAGGCCGAGGGTGATCGGCTCCGCGTGGACGCCGTGGGTGCGGCCCATCATCAGCGTCCCCGCGTGCGCCCGCGCCTGGCGGACGATCGCCACGATCGTGGCATCGAGCTCCGCAAGGAGGAGGTCCGAGGCCGCACGGCACTGGAGGGCGAGGCCGGTATCCACGACATCGCTGCTCGTCAGGCCGTAGTGGAGCCAGCGCCCCTCCTCGCCGACGCTCTCCGCGACCTGGCTGACGAAGGCGATGACGTCGTGGTCCGTGGTCCGCTCGAGCTCCGCGATCCGCTCGACATCGATCCGGGCCCGGCTCTCGATCGCGCGCACGGCGTCCGCGGGGACGCTCCCCTCCCCCGCGAGCGCGTGGAGGACGGCGATCTCGACGCGGAGCAGCGCATGGAAGCGCGCCTCGTCCGACCAGACCGCGCCCATCGCGGGGCGCGTGTAGCGAGGGATCACCGCGCAGCTCCGGCGACCGGGGCCGCCGCGGGCGTCCGGCCGAGGTCGCGGCGCCGCTGGAGCCCCGGGAAGGCGATCGCGTCCGCGGCCCGGTCCACGGCCGCCGTGGCGGCAGGAAGATCCTCCCCGGTGGCGGCGACGATGAGGACGCGGCCTCCTGCGGTGCGCCAGGCCCCGGGGGCGCCCGCGATCCCCGCCCCGAAGACGAGCCCGCCTGCCGCGCGCGCCTCCGCGATCCCGGTCACCGGGTCGCCGGTCCGGACCGCCTCCGGGTAGCCCGCCGCCGCGAGGACGACCGCGATGCCGGCACCGGCCCGGACGGGGAGGAGAGGACCCGCGATGCCGAGCGCGGCCGCCTCCGGGATCAGCCGGTCCCGGGCGATCGCGCACAGGAGCCGGCCGAGCGGGACGTCCAGGCGGGGCAGGATCGCCTCGCTCTCCGGATCGCCGAAGCGCACGTTGAACTCGAGGAGGCGGGGCCCGGACGCGGTGAGGATGAAGCCCCCGAAGAGCGCGCCCCGGAACAGGCTCCCCCGGCGCGCCATCTCCGCGAGGACGGGGCGGTGGAAGCGCTCGGCGATCTCCCGGACGAGGTCATCATCCACGCCGGGAGCCGGCGAGACCGCGCCCATCCCGCCGGTGTTCGGGCCGCGATCCCCGTCCCCGAGCCGCTTGTGATCGCGCGCCCCGGGGAGGACGAGCATCCCGCTCGCATCCGCGAGGACGATGACGGAGAGCTCCGGCCCCGTGAGCGCCTCCTCCACGACGACGGTCCGCCCGGCACCACCGAAGCGCCCCTCCTCGAGCGCGGCCCGGAGCGCGTCCTCCGCCTCGGCGAGCGAGCCGCACACGACGACCCCCTTGCCGCCGGCGAGGCCGTCCGCCTTCACCGCGACGCGGCCGTCGAAGCGCGCCGCCCAGGCGAGCGCGGGCGCGACCGCGTCGAAGGGCCGCCCCTCCGCCATCGGGACGCCGGCCGCTTCCGCCACCTCGCGACAGAAGGCCTTGCTTGCCTCGAGGCGCGCGGCCGCCTCCGTGGGACCACAGACGGCGACCCCCTCCGCGATCAGCCGGTCCGCCACGCCGCCCACGAGCGGCGCCTCCGGCCCGAAGACGACGACGTCCACCTGTTCGGTGCGCGCGAGGCCGGCAAGGCCGGCGGCGTCCAGCTGCCCGACCGTGGGCACGGTCCGATGTCTCTCCGCGATGAGGGGGTTCCCCGGCGCGACGATGACCTCCGCGACCTCCGGCTCCGCGGCGAGCTTGCCGGCGAGCGCGTGCTCGCGACCCCCGGCACCCACGAGGAGGATCCGGAGGCCGGCCATCAGGCGATCCCGGCCGGAAGCCCGCTGGGGAAGCCCTTGGGGACGCGCCGGAAGGTCTCCGTCCGCTCCGGGCCGACGCTCACGATCTCGATCGGGACGCCGGCATGGCTCTCCACGGCATCGAGGTAGCGGGCGGCCTCGGGTGGGAGGTCCCGCTCGCTGCGCACCTTCGTGAGGTCCGCCTCCCAGCCCGGGAAGACCTCGTAGACCGGCTCCGCCCGCTCGAGCTCGCCGAGGGTGAGCGGCCAGCGGACGGGGGCGCCGTCCACCCGGTAGCCGGTGCAGATCCGGAGCTCGGGGACCCCGGTCAGGACGTCGATCTTGTTGATCATGATGCTCGTCACGCTGTTCAGGGCGACGACGTGCCGGAGCGACGCGGTGTCCAGCCAGCCGCAGCGCCGCTGGCGGCCGGTCGTCGTGCCCACCTCGTTGCCGCGCACGGAGAGGTGGCGTCCGACCTCGTCCAGGAGCTCGGTCGGGAAGGGCCCGGAGCCGACGCGCGTGGAGTACGCCTTGAGGACGCCGATGACGGAGCCGATCTGGCGCGGCCCCACGCCGGAGCCCGTGCAGGCACCGCCGGCGGTGGGGTTGCTGCTCGTGACGTAGGGGTAGCTCCCGTGGTCGATGTCGAGCAGGGTCCCCTGGGCTCCCTCGAGGAGGACGTGCTCTCCGGCGGCGAGCGCATCCTGGACGAGGAGCGCGGTGTCGACGATCTGGCCGCGCAGGCGCTCGCCCCAGCCGGCCGCCTCGGCGACGAGCGCATCGATCTCGAAGACCGGCTCGCCGTTCTCCGCGAGGAGCCGGTTCCGCTCGGGGAGGACCTGGGCGAGGCGGGTGCGGAGGAAGGCGGGATCGAGGAGATCCCCCATCCGGATCCCGCTCCGCGACGCGCGGTCCGCGTAGGTGGGCCCGATCCCGCGCCGGGTGGTCCCGATCCCCGCGCCGCTCCCGGCAAGACGGGTCTCGCTCGCGCCGTCCAGGGCGACGTGGTACGGCATGATCACGTGGGCGTTCCGGGAGACCCGGATGCGCGTCGTGTCGATCCCGCGCTCCGTCAGGCCGTCCATCTCGCGCAGAAGGGTGCGCGGGTTGACCACGACCCCGTTGCCGATCACCGGCGTGATGTGCGGCTGGAGGACCCCGCTCGGCACGAGGTGGAGCTTGAAGACCGCATCGCCCACGACGACCGTGTGACCGGCGTTGTCCCCACCCTGGTAGCGGACGACCATCGAGACCGAATCGGCAAGGAGGTCGGTCGTCTTCCCCTTCCCCTCGTCTCCCCACTGGAGACCGACGACGATGGTGGCGGGCATCAGCTGCGCTCCAGACGGACGAACGTCCCAGCCTGTTCCGGCTGGGACGTGGGTAGACTGCTCCCCCGGACCCCGTGGACGGGGCTCGCGGTGGTCCTGCAGCGCGCCGGCGAGGCCGGAGCGTCGCTGCCGTGGGTGGCGATCGCGACCTCCTTGGCGGACGCAGGTCCGGACCCCCGGCCTGCGCGAAGACCGCATGATAGCAGCGTCCGGGCAGCCCGCCCCGGCCCCCGCGGAGGTGGATGAGCGTGTCGCGCCGCACGAACCGGACCCGGTCCGTCCCCCGGCCCCGGGCGTAGCCGTGCCCGGCCTCTACCTCCTCGTCATCGTGGGCTCGATCGCCGGGGTCTCCCTCCTCGCCTGGCAGCATCTCCCCGGGACCCTCTCCCGGCGGCTCCTGGCACCGATCGCGCTCGTCCTCGTCGTCTTCCTCCTCGTCTTCGACGGCCTCGGCGCGGCGCGCGGCTGGTTCGCCTCGAACGACGCCTGGGTGATCGCGATCGTGCCCCCGGGGATCCCGCCGGAGGAGCCGCTCCTCCTCGCCTTCCTCGCCCTCTTCTCCGTCGTCCTCCTGCGCGCCGCCCGGCGCCTCCTCGGCGAAGACGATGCCTGAGTACACGGCCACGACGATCGTCGTGCTCGCCCTCACCCTCCTCGTGGCGGGGCGCCGGGGCCTCCTCCGGCGCCGTTCCACGTGGCTGGCGGCGGGCATCTTCTCCGCGGTCACGATCGTCGCCGACCTCGTCCTCACCGGCCTCCCGATCGTCACCTATGACCCGGCGCAGCTCTCCGGGCTGATGATCGGCCCGATGCCCATCGAGGACCTCGGCTACGGCGTCGCCCTCTTCCTCCTCGCGGCGATCGCCTGGGACGCCGCCGCGCCGCGCAGCCGCCGGCGATGAGCGGCGGGCCGGGGCCGCGCGCCCTGATCGCCGCCTCGCGCCCGCTCCTGTGGGTGAACACCGCCTTCCCCTTCCTCGCCGCGGCGTACGCAGCGGGCGGACGGATCGACCTCCCGGTCCTTGCGGGCTTCCTCTACTTCCTCCTCCCCTACAACCTCCTGATGTACGGGGTGAACGACCTCCACGACTACGCCTCGGACCTCGCGAACCCCCGGAAGGGATCGCTCGAGGGGGCGATCCTGCCCCCGGTCCACGGCCGCGTCCTCGTCCTCGCCGTCCTGCTCACGAACCTGCCGCTCATCCTCGTCGTCCTTGCCGGGGCGGGGCCGGCCGCCGCGGGTGCCCTCCTTCTCGCCGCGGGTGCCGCCTGGATCTACTCCGCCCCGCCGCTCCGGACGAAGGTCCGGCCGGGCCTCGATTCGCTGACCAGCGCGTCGCATTTCGTCCTCCCGGCGGTCGCGGGCTTCCTCGCCGGCGGCCTCGCGCCGGACGCGCTCCCCTGGCCGCTCCTCCTCGCCTTCCTCGCGTGGGGGGTCGCCTCCCACGCGCTCGGGGCGATCCAGGACATCACCTACGACCGCGCGGCGGGGATCGGCTCGATCGCGACCGCGCTCGGCCCCCGCGGCACCGCGCTCGTCTCCCTCGGCGGGTATGCGGCAGCGACCGCGATCGTCGCCCTCCACGGGACGGCCGGCATCGTCGCCTCCGTCGTCCTCGCCGCCTTCCTCCTCCTCCCGGCGGGAGTCCTCGCGCACCCCAGCGAGGCGGCCGCGCGGCGCGCCTGGGGTGGCTTCCTCGTCCTCTGCCTCCTTGCCGGGGTCGTCCTCTGCCACCTCCTGCTCCGGCTCTGGGGGGTGACCGACTGGAGCACGACCGGCCTCCTTGTGACGCTCGGCGCGGGCGCGGCCGGCGTCGCGCTCGCGGGCGGCCTCGCCCGCCTCCTCTTCCTGCCGCGCGCCCCCCGGGCCGGGACGCCGGCCGCCGGGGTGACCGGGACGGTGGCCGTCATCGCCGCCCGGAACGAGGCGCACACGATCGGGGGGACGATCGCCGCGCTCCGGGCCGCGGGGCTTCCCGCGACGGGGATCGTCGTGGTGGACGATGGCTCCACGGATGGGACGGCGGAGGCCGCCCGCGCGGCGCTCGGTGCAGCCGGCCGGATCCTTGCGGCGACGCCCGCTCCGGAGGGCTGGGCGAGCCGGACCTGGGCGCTCGCCCACGGGGTCGCGGCGTCGGACGCGCCGCGGATCCTCCTGCTGGACGCGGGGACGCGGGTGGCCCCGGACGCGCTCGCCCGCCTCGGGGCGCTCCTGGATGCCGGGGCCGCGCTCGCGAGCGCCGAGCCTGCCCCGGAGCACGGCGAGGGTGGGCCGCTCGCCGCGATGCCCGCCCTCCTCCGCCCCTTCCCGCTCAGCTGGCTCGCCGCGCGCCGGGGCGGCCGGCCGGCCGTCCTCGCCGATGCCGCGGACCGGCTCCTTCTCGTGGACCGCGCGGCGCTCGCGGCGGCGGGGGGCCTCTCCGCGGTGGCGGGAGCCGTCGGGCCGGGGCGGGAGCTGGCACGCCGGATCGCCGGCCCGGGGGGCCGGGTCGCCCTCGTCCGCGGGGTCGGGATCGCCCGGAGCGCGGGCCCGGAGTCCGTTCGTGAGCACGCGGAGCGCTGGAGGGCCATCCTCGCGGGCCGCTCGGGCGAAAACCCGGCGATGACGCTCTTCTTCCTTCTCCGCATCGCCCTCGCCTGGCTCCTGCCGCTCCTCCTCCTCCCCGCCGGTCTCGCGGCGGGGGATCCGGCGCTCGTCGCCGGCGGCGCCGCCGCGCTCGGCACGCTCGCGGCGGCCCGGATCGTCGTCGCGCTCGTCGCGGGGGATCCCGCGACCTCCGTCCTGTGGCACCCGGTCACCGTCCTCGCGGCGATCGGGCTCGGCATCGCCGGGCTCGCCGCTGCCACCGCCGGCCGGCCGCTCAGCCGCCGCGGACGCCCCTACCCCGAGCTCCTGCCGGGCCGCCCCGCCGGCGTGCCCGCCATCCCCGTCCCGGCCGCCGTGCTGCAGCCGGGCCCGTCCGGAGGTCCTTCATGAACCCCACGCCGCGTGCCGTCGTCATCGGAGCCGGTCTCGGCGGACTCGCCGCCGCGATCCGTCTTCTCGACCAGGGGTACGACGTCACCGTCCTCGAGCGCCGCGCCGGGCTCGGCGGGCGCGCCTACCAGCTCGTGGACGGCGGCTACACCTTCGACATGGGGCCCTCGCTGATCACGATGCCCTGGCTCCTCGAGGAGCTCTACGCCCTCGCCGGGACCTCGAGCGCCGAGCAGCTCCGGCTCCGGCCGCTCGACCCCTTCTACCGGATCTGGTGGATGGACGACCCGCGCTACTTCGACTTCACCGGCTCGGATGAGCGGATGAAGGCGGAGATCGCGAAGTTCTCGCCCGCGGACGCCGCGCGCTACGACGCCTTCATGGCGCGCTCCAAGGCGATCCACGAGGAGGGGATCCTCGTCGCGGGCCGGAAGCCCTTCCTGCGCCTCGCCGACTTCCTCGGCCTCGTGCCCACGATGCTCCGCCTCGATGCGATCCGGCCCCTCTCGAGCTTCGTGGGGCGCTACTTCTCCGAGCCCCACGTCCGCCAGGCCTTCGACTTCCACTCGCTCTTCATCGGCGGGGATCCCGGCCGGGTCCCGGCGATCTACACCGCCCTCTCCTACCTCCAGGTCGCGGACGGCGTCTGGTACGCGGACGGAGGGGTCGCCTCGGTCGTCCGCTCCCTCGGCGCGCTCGTGGAGAAGGGCGGCGGGCGGATCCGGACCGAGACCGCGGTGGCACGGATCGAGACGGTCGGTGGCCGCGTGAGCGGCGTGCGCACGGTGGGCGGGGAGCACTTCCCCGCCGACCTCGTCGTCTCCAACGCGGATGCCTCGCTCACCCGCACCCGCCTCCTCGGCGAGCAGGAGCGCGATGCGCTCCCGTGGCGCTTCCGGAAGCCGCGCCAGACGATGAGCTGCTTCCTCCTCTTCCTCGGCACGACGCGCCGCTGGGAGAAGCTCCACCACCACACGCTGATCGTGGGCCGCGACTACCAGGGCTTCATCCGCGACGTCACCCGGCGGCGCCGGATCCCGGAGGACATCTCCGTCTACCTCCATGCACCGTCCGTGACGGAGCCCGCGATGGCCGCCCCCGGCGGGGAGTCGATCTACGTCCTCCTCCCCGTCCCGAACCTCTCCTCGGGCGACGACTGGGCGATCCGCGGTCCGGAGCTGCGCGACCGCGTGGTCCGCTTCCTCGAGGAGGGCTTCGGCCTCGAGGGGCTCTCCTCCTCGATCGCGGTCGAGCATCGCTTCACCCCCGCCGACTTCGCGAGCCAGCTCGGCGCGGCGGACGGGAACGCCTTCGCGATCGAGCCTTCCCTCCTCCAGTCGGCCTACTTCCGCCAGCCGAACCGCGACCGGACGGTCGGCGGCCTCTACTACGTGGGCGCCGGGACGCACCCGGGCGGCGGGATCCCCGGCGTCCTGCTCACCGCCGAGGTGACGGCAGGGCTGATCCGGTCCGATGCCCAGGCCGGGCGGGTCGCCCTCCCCGGCGGGCGGCGCACCGCCGCGTGAGCGACGGGTCGGGGGCGGCGAGCCCCGCGGCGGTCGATGCCGATGCGGCGGAGGTGATGGCGCGCGTCGCGCGCACCTTCGACCTCGCCACCCGCTTCTTCCCGGCCCCGGTGCGCACGGACGTGCGCCGCCTCTACCTCGTCCTGCGCACCCTCGATGACCTCGTGGACCACGCCGACCCACGGGCGGCCGCGGCCACGGATGAGCTCGTCGCGTGGACCGCCGGGGCGGAGCCGGCCTCCCGGGAGACGCGCCTCCTCGCCGACCTCGCCGGGCGCCACCCGGGCTTCCCCCGCGACGCGGTCGCCGATTTCGCCGGGGGGATGCGCGCGGACCTCGCCGGACCGGCGCACCGGACGGAGGCCGACCTCGCGCTCTACTGCTACCAGGTGGCCGGGACCGTGGGGCGGATGATGTGCGCCGTCCTCGGGGTCCGGGAGGGCGCGGGGGCGGAGGCGGACGCCGGGGCGCGCGCCCTCGGTGGGGCGATGCAGCGGACGAACATCCTCCGCGACCTCGCCGAGGACGGCCGTGCCGGACGGGTCTACCTCCCGGACGATGCGCTCCGGGCGGCGGGGATCGATCCGGCCGATGCGGCGAGCGTCCTGGCCGGCTTCCCCTCGCTCCCCGAGCCGACCCGCCGGGCGATCATCGCCCCCCAGGCCGAGCGGGCCGAGGCGGACTACGCGGCGGGGATGGCGGCGATCGGTGCGCTTGCGAACGGGCGGCGCGCCGTGGGGGCGGCCGGGCTGATGTACCGGGAGATCCTGCGCACGATCGTGCGCGAGGAGCATGGCGGCCGGCGCGACCGGGTCGTCGTCTCGCGCGGCAGGAAGGGGCTCCTCCTCCTGCGCGCCCTCAGCGGGGGCCGCTGAGCCCGAGGTCGCCGGCAGCGAGCCGGGCCGCCCGGCGCCCGGAGAGGAGGACCATCGGGACGCCGCCGCCCGGGTGGCTCGTGCCGCCGCACAGGTAGAGCCCACGGACATCGGGCGATCGGTTCGGCGCGCGCCGGAAGGCGGAGAAGGCCTCGTTCGAGGAGCGGCCGTAGAGCGCGCCCTTCCAGGCGCCCGTGGCACGGGCGAGATCGGCGGGGGTCGCCACGTGCTCCACCGCGATCCGCCCATCCGGATCGAGCCCGAAGGCGCCGAGCCGCGCGAGGACCCGCGCGCGCTCCTCCGCGACCGCCTCCGGCGTCCATGCGAAGCCGGGCCCGAGGGCGGGTGCGTTGACGAGGACGAACCAGTTCTCGTCGCCCGGAGGCGCGTGCTCCGGGTCCGTCCGCGCCGTGAGCGCGATGTAGACGGTGGGGCGGGCGGCAGGGCGACCGTCGCGGAAGAGCGAGCGGAACTCGGCCGGGTAGTCCGGTGAGAAGCAGATCGTGTGGTGGGCGAGACGGGGTGTGGTCCCGCGGACACCGAGGAGGAGGACGAGCCCGGAGAGCGAGGTCCGGCCGTCCCGGAGCGACCGCACCCGCCGGCCGGGGAGGATCCCCGGCGCGAGGAGCTCGCCCGCGACGGTCGCGGCATCCACGTTCGCGACGACGGCATCCGCGGCGAGCCGGCTCCCGTCCGCGAGCCGGACCCCCGTCACCCGGCCGTCCCGGACCTCGATCGAGATGACCCGCGCCCCGGTCCGGATCGTCACGCCATGGCGGAGGGCGAGCCGCTCGAGCATCGTCGCGATCGCCCGCAGGCCGCCGCGGGGATACCAGACCCCCTCGTTCAGCTCCACGTGCGCGATGACGTTGAGCGCCGCGGGCGCGGAGTAGGGGCTCGCGCCCACGTAGGTCGCGAAGCGCCCCGCGACCTGGCGCAGGTAGGGCGAGCGCAGGTAGCGGCCGATCACCCCGTCCATCGTCCGCCACGGCTCGAGGATGAGCGCCTCGCGGAGGGGGATCCGCCGGACGGTGCCGATCCCGGGCGGATCGCCGTAGATGAAGGCCTCGCCGGTCACGGCGTGGAGGCGCCGGACGTGGTCGAGGAAGGCCCGCCAGCCGTCCACGTCCTCCGGCGCGATCGCCCGGATCGCCGCGACGGACCGCTCGGGGTCCGCGGAGAGGTCGAGCTCCGTCCCGTCCTCCCAGAGGTAGCGGGTGATCGGCTCGATCGGCACGAGCTCCAGCTCGTCGGCGAGGCGCGTTCCGGCGGCGGTCGCCAGCTCCTCGAGGACATGGCGCATCGTCACCACGGAGGGGCCGGTATCCCAGCGGAAGCCCGCGTCCCGGTGCTCGCCGATCTTCCCGCCGACCGTCTCCGCCTGCTCGAGAAGGGTGACCTGCGCCCCCGCGACCGCGAGCCGGATCGCCGCGGCGAGACCCCCGGCACCGCCCCCGATGACGACGACCGCAGGCGCGCTCACCGGGCGGCTCCGGCGGGCGGGATCGTGCGGCCCTTCCAGACGACACCGCCGGAGCGCGCCCACGCCGCCGCCCGCGCGGCGACCACCGTGAAGAGGAGCGCCGAGAGCGGCAGGAGAAGGGCGTCTCCGATCCGCTGGCGCGTGGCCGCCGCGGAGAGCGCCCGGGCGCCGACCCCGAGCGCGATGAGGAGGAGCGGCCAGGCAGGCCAGCCCGGGATGCCGGGGAGCAGCAGGCCGGCCGCCAGCCAGAGCCAGGGCAGGACGAGGATCGCGAGGTGGAAGAGGGTCGCGGCCACGAGCCCCGCGACGCGCCCCCCGTAGCCGGCGAGCATGCTCTTCGCGAGCCCGTCCCGGGCCCCCGGCCAGTCGCGGTACATCCGGCAGCGGACGAGCCCGGCCCCGTCCGCCACGCGCAGCCGGCCGCCGCTCCGCTTCACGGCCCGCGCGAGCGCGACGTCGTCCAGGACCTCCCCGGCGATCGCCGCGTGACCGCCGGCGGCGGCATACCCCTCGCGCGTGAAGAGGAGGCACTGGCCCACGGCCGCGGCGAAGGCGGGCGAGCGGAGGCGGTGGACGGCGATCACGGGGAGGTAGCCCCAGATCGCGAAGGCGATGAGGGGGACGGTGAGCCGCTCCGCCCAGGTCCGCGTCTCCTGGGTCGGCCAGGCGGTGAGGAGGGCGGCCTCTCCCCGGGCCCGTTCCGCGAGGAGCGCCGCGAGCGCCCCGGGCTCCCACCCGGTATCCGCATCCGTGAAGAGGAGGAGCGGCGCCCGGGCGGCCTGCGCGAGCTGGTGGCAGGCCCACGGCTTCCCCGCCCACCCCGCCGGGAGCGGCGCGCCCGCGAGGAGGCGGACCCGTGGATCCCCCGCGGCGACCGCCCGCACGATCTCCGCGGTCCCGTCCGTGGAGCCGTCATCGAGGACGAGGATCTCCGCCACATCGCCGGAGAGCGCGCGCAGGCCCGCGAGCGTGGCACCGATCGAGGCCGCCTCGTCGCGCGCGGGGACGAGGATCGAGACCGGCCCCCCGGCCGGGACGCCCGCCGGGACGCGGAGGCGCGGGAAGGTGACGAGGTTGAGGAGGGTGGTGGCGAGGATGACGAGGAGGGCGCCCGTCGCGAGGAGCGCCAGCGCGAGGCCGATGACGAGGACGGGGCTCACGGCCGGGGCTCCCCGTCCGTCCCGCCGCGGGTCCGCAGGCGTGGCCCACCGCCCATCAGATCGCGGTAGCGGCTCGCGATGATCGCGGCGCAGACGGCGGCCCCGGCGATCGCCGGGAGGGGTGCGCCGGTGAGCGCGACGACGAGGACGGCCCCACCCGCAGCGAGCGCGGCCGCCCAGCCATCCGGTGCGATGACCTTCCAGGCGACGACGAGGAGGAGCGGCATGAGGACGACGCCCGCCGGGAAGGCGACGGGGAGGAGGACGCCGTAGGTGGTGGCGACCCCCTTGCCGCCCCGGCCCCGCAGCCAGGGGGACCAGCAATGGCCCACGACCGGCGCCACGATCCCGAGCGCGAGCCACCAGCCGGGGAGGACGCCGAGGAGGATCCCCGCGGCCACCGGCGCGGCACCCTTCGAGATGTCGAGGATCGTGGCCAGGATCCCCGCAGCGCGCCCCGCCGCCCGGAAGGCGTTCGTGGCGCCCGGGTTCCCATCCGCCACGCTCCGCGGATCCGGCCCCCCGGTGAGCCGCGCGGCGAGGAGCGCGAAGGGGATCGTGCCCAGGAGCCACGCGCCCGCGACCCAGGCGAGCGGGAGGAGGCTCACCGGAGCTCCCGCCACCAGGCGGCGATGACGACGATGCCCATCCCCAGCGCCCCCACGATCGCGGGGCCGACGAGCCCCCAGAAGACGGCGAGGCCGACCATCTCGATCGCCCAGGTGGCGGTGTAGAGGACGAGGAGCGGGCGGCGCGGGAGCGTGCGGGGGCGCGCGAGGATCGTGGCGAGCGCCGAGACGAGGAGCCAGCCCGCGAAGTTGAGGAGCGGGATCCCGAAGTACGGGCCGGGCTCGTCCCACGCCCAGAGCCCCCAGTGGACCATCTGGGGGTCGAGGAAGAGGTCCCACGCGGTCATCGCGAGCGCGGAGAGGACGATGAAGGCCGGCCCCGCGGTCCCGCGCGCGATCGCCGCGGCTGCGCCCCACGCAAGCGGGAGCCCCATCAGCCAGGCGAGGGGGATGACGATCGGGACCCCCGCGAGCTGCGGCTGGAGGAGCGGCGTGTAGCCGTAGGGGCCGAAGGGAAGGTCGGTCGCCGCACCCACCGCCTCCGCCACGAAGGCGACGACGACGATCGTCACCGCGATCCGGAGCGCCGTCACGATCCCCGCCGCCTGGACGAGGAGGAGCGTCACGGTGGCCGAGAGGAGAAGGACGGCGAGGACGACGACCGCCGTCCGTGCCGGCACGCCGCCGATCCACTCCGCGAACGGGACGAGAAGCATCGCGAGGAGCCAGGCCAGGCCGGTGATCCGCGCCGGCCCCCACGCCGGGAGATCCGCAAGGACGCCGAGTCGCGCGACCCGTGTGCTCACGAGGCCCCCGCGTCCTGCGAAGGGACCGGGACGCGCAGACCGTGGAGGAGGTCGAAGAGGAGGAGGAAGGCCCCCTGGAGGACGATCCCCCAGCCGTTCCCGGCCACGAACGGATCGCCCGCGGCGACCGGCCCCGCGACGATCAGGCCGCCCGCGATGTAGAGGACGTCCAGACCCGCGTTCAGAAGGAGGAGGCGCCGCAGCTTCCGTGCCTCCCGCGCGTCCGCAGCCGGATCATCCGCGGCGCGCCGGCGGCTGCGGCCGGCGGAGACGATCCCGATCAGGCCGATCGCGCCGTCGATCGCACCCCAGACGACCGCCTGGAGGCCGAAGCCCTGCCACCACGGATCCCCGAGCGCGAGGAGGAGGACCCCGGCGATGACGCTCGCCGCGGACCACGCGAGGAGCCGCCGCCCGACGAGCGCACCGTAGGACCAGGACATCGGGGCGGGACGACCTCAGGGTACGGGGGTGGCCGGATCGTCCGGCACCCTCCCCTCCCATCTTCGCAAACGGCACGGCGGCGGTTCTCGCCGCGCTGCGCCGTGCGCGGCGGGATCAGGCGGGGGCGGCCGGGTCCTCCGTGTACGGGTCGTGGAGACGGACCGGGCGCGCGTGCCGCGAGGCCCGGATGTTCAGCGCCTCCACGAGGACCGCGAAGCCCATCGCGAAGTAGATGTAGCCCTTCTCGATGTGCTGGCCGAGCCCCTCTCCCACGAGGAGCGCGCCGATGAGGACGAGGAAGGCGAGGGCGAGCATCTTCAGGGACGGGTGGCGCTCCACCAGCGCGCTCACCGGACCCGCCGCGACGAGCATGACGAGGACGGAGATGATCACCGCGGCGATCATCACGATCACCTCGTCCGCCATCCCGACCGCGGTGATCACCGAGTCGAGGCTGAAGACGATGTCCAGGAGCATGATCTGGGCGATCGTCGCGGCGAAGGAGGTTGCCGCCTTGGCGCTCTTCCCGTGGGCGTCGCCTTCCAGGCGGTGATGGATCTCCCAGGTCGCCTTCCCGATGAGGAAGAGGCCGCCGCCGAGGAGGATGAGGTCCCGGCCGGAGACCGGGTGGCCCGCCACCTCGAAGAGCGGCGCGGTGAGGCCGATCACCCAGCCGATCGCGAGGAGGAGGCCGATGCGCATCCCCATCGCCGCCAGGAGGCCGACCTTCCGCGCCCGGTCCCGCTGCTCGGCGGGGAGGCGCGCCGCGACGATCGAGATGAAGACGATGTTGTCGATGCCCAGGACGATCTCGAGCGCCGTCAGGGTGATCAGCGCGATCCACGTGTCCGGGCTGGTGAGCAGCTCCACGGTCTCCCCCACGATCCCGGCTCATCCCGCGGCCGGCTCCGGCGCGGACGATGGCAGGTCCGACCACGCGCTGCAACCCCGGTCCCGCATCGCGGAGGCCGGGGAGGAGACGGCGGGCGCCGGAGGAGGACGGCGCCCGCCGGAGGGAAGAGTCGGGATCAGGCGACGAGGAGCGCCCCCGGGGCCACGTCGTCATCCGGGAGCGGGTCGGCCGGGTCGATCCCGAGCGCGGCCGCCTGGGTCTCGAGGGCATCCGCGGCGATCTCCGCACCCTGGTCCGCACGACGGCGGCCGGAGAGCATCTCCACCGTGGAGGCGACGATCTCCGTCTTCCAGTGGCGGAGCTTCCGGTCGTCCTCCCACTGGCGCGTCTGGAGCCGGCCCTCGATCGCGACGAGCTGGCCCTTGCCGAGGTACTGGGCGCAGATCTCCGCGAGTCGGTCCCACGTGACGACCGCGTGGAACTCCGCCTTCTCCGCGCCGCCGCGGTACTCGTTCGTGGCGATGCTGAACTGGGTGACCGTCTTCCCGTTCGCGAGGGAGCGGAGCTCCGGGTCGCGGGTGAGACGGCCGGTGAGCAGGACTCGGTTCATCGGGACCTCCGGTGACGCGCGGCGGGGATGATGGCGTCACCCGCCGGGGGCCCGGGGGGCCGGTGGCACGCCCGGCCGGGTGACGGACGTCACGGTAGGGACCGGCTCTTCACCGGCGCTTCACCGGGGCTGTGGATGGATCGCCGGGGTCAGCGCGCCGCCGTGGCGACCCACTCGCGGAGCGCGCTGCAGCGCCCCGTCACGTCGAGGGCGACGAGCAGGACGCCGTCCTCCTCCGGGGCGCCGCCGCCGCTCCGGGTGAGGCGCCAATGGACGACCGCGTAGGTCGTCCCCGCTCCGAGGACCTCGGCCGCGATCGCAAGGCCCGGTGCCCGACCCGCCCGCGCGAGGAGCGCGGCGACGATCGCGGCCCGTCCGCGCAGCTCGTCCGTGAAGGGATCCGGGCGGTAGCCGCACTCGATCGCGAAGAGCGTCCCGAGCGCCGCGCCATCGCCCGCCTCGAGGGCGGTCGCGAACCGCTCCACCCAGGCGCGCACGCGCTCGATCCGGGCGGGACCACCCGCCGGCACGCCGATCATCCGGGGACCCCGCTACTCCCGGCCATCCCGTCCCTCCGCCGCGGACCCCGCTCCGTAGAGCGCGCGCCGTGGCCAGCCGGTCTCGGCCGACACGGCCCGCGCCGCCGCCGAACGGCCCTCCCCTCCCCGGACACGCGCGGCGACCGCGGCCTGCGCCTCGGCGAGCGTCGGCCGGTCCCCGCGCGTCACCGGCGCGGCGCCTTCCCCGGGCTCCCCGGTCGCCCCCGCGACGACGATCGTCACCTCGCCCCGGGGCGGATCGGCGGCGGCCCCCGCGGCGAGCTCGGCGAGCGTGCCCCGGCGGACCTCCTCGTGGCGCTTCGTGAGCTCCCGGCAGAGGGCGCCCCGGCGTGCCGGGCCGGCGGCCGTGGCGAGATCGGCGAGGGTCGCCGCGGTCCGGCCCGGCGCCTCGAAGAGCACCGTGGCCCGGTCGTCCGCCGCGATCCGGGCGATGCGCGCCTTCCGCTCGCTCCCCCGGCGCGGCAGGAAGCCCTCGAAGGCCCAGCGTGGCGCCGGGAGCCCGCTCGCCACGAGCGCGGCGAGGACCGCGGACGGCCCGGGGACCGGGACGACCCGTCCACCGGCCGCCGCCCATGCCGCCACGAGCCCCTCCCCGGGGTCGCTCACGAGCGGGGTCCCGGCATCGGTCACGAGCGCGACCGCGTCACCGGCGCCCAGTCGCGCGATCAGCTCGGCCTCGCGCGCCGGCCCGCTCTGCGCGTGGTAGCTGACGAGGGGCGTCTCGATCCCGTGCCGCGCCCAGATCCGGCGCGTCAATCGGGTGTCCTCGGCTGCCACGACCGCGACGCCGCGGAGGATCTCCAGGGCGCGGAAGGTGAGGTCGCCGAGGTTCCCGATCGGGGTCGCCACCACGTAGAGCGTGCCGGGCTCGACGGCAGGGCCCGCGCTCACGTCCGGGCGGAGCGCGGCCGGCGGCGCGGGTAGAGGTAGTCGATCCCCGCCGTGCGCGGCCCGAGCTTCGCGATCGGCGGGACCTGGCGCTTGAACTCGGCCCCCGCGACCATCCGGTCGATCCGGTCCACGAGCGCCGCGTCGAACCCCTCCGCGACGACCTCGTCCGGCGTGAGGCGGCGGTCCACGAGCCGCCACAGGATCCGGTCGACCTCGGCGTAGGAGAAGCCGACCTCCGCCTCGTCCGTCTGGCCCGGCCAGAGGTCCGCGGAGGGCGCCTTGCGGATGATCTCGGCGGGGACCCCGACCGCCTCGGAGAGCTGGCGGACCTGGCTCTTGTAGAGGTCGCCGATCGGGTTGAAGGCGCAGGCGCTATCCCCGAAGAGCGTCGTGTAGCCGATCAGCGCCTCGGTCTTGTTCCCGGTCCCGGCCACGAGGCCGCCCCACGTCACGGAGTGGTCGTAAAGGACGATCATCCGCACGCGGGCCATCGCGTTGCCGCGCCGGAGCGCGCTCGCGTCCTCCCGTCCCGGGGCGCCGAAGTAGGCGTCCACCATCGGGGTGATCTCCACGAGCTCGGATGCGCAGCCGAGCCGGCGCACGACCTCCTCCGCGTCCCCGCGGGAGGCGGGCGAGGAGCTCCGGTAGGGCATGAGGACGGCAAGGAGGTTCTCCGCCCCCACCGCCTCGGCGACGAGGTAGGCGACGAGCGCGGAATCGATCCCGCCCGAGAGCCCGAGGACGACGCGGGGGAAGCCCGCCTGCTGGAGCTGGGCGCGGATGAAGGCGGTCGTGATCCGGCGCGCCGCGTCGGTATCGATCGCGAGCTCGGCGGGGAGCGGGAAGAGGGGCTCGGTGACCGGATCCGCGCTGCTCACTCGCCCTCCCCCGGGATCTCGCCGGCCCGCGTCCGGAGGAGGACGTCGAGGCGGCGCGCCACGAGCTCCGGCCGCTCGTCGCGGAGGAGCGGGGTCGCGATCCGGCGGCGCCGCACCTCGGCGAGGTCGAGATCGACGAGCTGGAGGGCCGGATCGTGGAGGGGCGCCTGGGCGAGCGTCTCGCCGGACGGCCCGATCGCCTCCGAGCCGCCCCAGAAGCTGAGCGATTCGTCCACGCCGACGCGGTTCACATAGAGAAGGTGGCTCGTGGTCAGCTGCGCGTACGTGCGCAGGAGGGTCCGCCACGAGCCCGCCGTGCCGATCCCCTCCGCATGGCCGGCCGCCACGTCCCGCCCGGGCGAGGAGGAGACGTTGACGAGGAGCTGGGCACCGTCGAGGGCAAGGAGCCAGGGGGCGGGGAGGTGCCAGAAGTCCTCGCACACCGCGATCCCGAGCGTCACCCCGAGCGCCTCGCTCCGGACCGCGCGGAAGCCGGTCCCGGCCGCGAAGAAGCGCTCCTCGTCGAAGAGCCCGTAGGTGGGCAGGTGGACCTTGCGGTGGACGTGGCGGACCCCACCTCCCTCGAGCAGGGCGGCGGCGATGAAGAGCCGGTGATCCTCGGACTCCTCCACGAAGGAGACGATCGCGGCGCCGTCTCCGGCGGCGCGCGCGAGCGCGACGAGGCGGGGATCGTCCCGGGGCATCGCGACCTCGGCGGCGAGGTCCTGGAGGAGATAGCCAGTGAGCCCGAGCTCCGGGAAGACGACGAGCCGCGCGCCCTGGCCGCGCGCCTCGGCGATCCGCTGCGCGTGCTCCGCGAGGTTCTCGGCGAGCGCGCCGAGGCGCGGCGCGGTCTGGGCGAGGGCGATGCGCAGGGAGGCCATGGGCGGAGGGTAGCGGAAGGGGCCGGGCGTGACACGTCGGGGGGCCGGTGCTACCGTGGGTGGGACCGTGCCGGAGGAGGGCGGGCGCATCTGCGCCGTGCCTGTGCTCGGGGGAAGGGAGCGGGACGACCGTCGTCCGCCGACCGCCCGGGGCCCCGGCCCGACGAGAGGGAGGGAAGCTCCACGATGTCCCGACGACCGATGCTGAGCGCGTGCGTCGCGCTCGGCGCGAGCGCGCTGCTCGCCGTGACCGCGGTGGTCCCGGCAGCCGCGCAGGGTGGCGAGGCGGCGCCGATGCCCGCCGCCGACACGATGATCTATCCGAACTACGGCGGCGAGGTCGACTGCGAGGCCGGCACGTTCAACGGGAGCCCGTACAGCGGGAACCTGAAGAGCATCGAGGCGCCGGACCCGCAGACCGTCGTCTTCACCTTCTGCAACCCGAACGTCGCCTTCCTCTCGCAGATCGCCTTCGGGGCGCTCCAGATCGATGACGCCCAGACGCTCATCGACCATGGCGCGGACGGATCGATCCTCGAGATGGCGAACGGGACCGGCCCCTACAAGCTCGCCGAGTGGGACCGCGGGAACCGGATCACCTTCACCGCCAATGACGCCTACTGGGGCGAGAAGCCGCTGACCCCGAACCTCGAGTTCCGCTGGAGCGACCAGGCTGCGCAGCGGCTCGTCGAGCTCCAGGCCGGGACCGTGGACGGGATCGACAACCCGGGCACCGCGGACTTCGCCGCGATCGAGGCGGACAGCAACCTCGCGATCCACCCGCGCGAGGGCCTGAACACCTTCTACCTCGGGATGAACAACACCTACCCGCCCTTCGACAACGTCAAGGTCCGCCAGGCGCTCGCGCGCGGTATCGACCGTGACCGGATCGTGGCGAACTTCTACCCGCCCGGATCGAGCGTGGCGTCGCACTTCACGCCCTGTGCGATCCCGTTCGGCTGCGATGGCGAGCCGGTCCCGTCCTTCGACCTCGAGGCGGCCAAGGCGCTCCTCGCGGAGGCCGGCTACCCGGACGGCTTCGAGACGAAGCTCCAGTACCGCGCCGCAGTGCGCGGCTACCTGCCGGATCCGCCGACGATCGCCCAGGAGATCGCCACCCAGCTCGAGAACAACCTCGGCATCACGGTGACGATCGAGGAGCAGGAGTCGGGGACCTTCCTTGACAACAACTCCGCCGGCACCCTCGACGGCATCTTCCTCCTCGGCTGGGGTGCGGACTACCCGGACGCCAGCAACTTCCTCGACTACCACTTCGGCCCCGCCACGGGGAAGAAGTTCGGCGAGGGCCACGAGGAGATCATCGCGGCGGTCAAGAGCGGCGGTCAGAGCTCGGCGG
Source organism: Chloroflexota bacterium (assembly GCA_017853275.1). Classification (GTDB taxonomy): domain Bacteria; phylum Chloroflexota; class Limnocylindria; order Limnocylindrales; family CSP1-4; genus JAFMJV01. The sequence continues at coordinate 24,579 of JAFMJV010000014.1, read as the reverse complement.
ATGCGGAGCGCTCCCTTGCCTATGCGGAGGCGAACCGCCTGATCGCCGAGAAGGTCCCGGCGGTCGTCATCGCCCATGGTGGGTCCGCGACCGCCTTCAAGGCGGACGTGGCGGGCGCCCATTCCTCGCCGCTCGGGAACGAGCAGTTCTCGGTCATGAAGGCGGGCGACCGCGACACGCTCGCCTGGATGCAGAACGCCGAGCCGCTCAGCTTCTACTGCGCGGACGAGACGGATGGCGAGACCCTCCGCGCCTGCGAGCAGGTCAAGGAGTCCCTCTACGCCTACGTCACCGGCGGCACCGCGACCGAGCCTGCGCTCGCGACCGGCTGCAGCGCGAACGAGGACCTCACCGTCTGGACCTGCACGCTCCGCGAGGGCGTGACCTTCCATGACGGCTCCACGTTCGACGCCTCGGACGTGATCGTCTCCTTCGCGGCCCAGTGGGATGCGGCGAGCCCGCTCCACAAGGGTCGGAGCGGCGCCTTCGAGTACTGGCCGTCGCTCATCGGCGGAGGGTTCCTCAACCCGCCGGCCGAGTGATCCGGACCGTACGACCGTGACGCAGGGGGCGTCGCCCGGCAACGGGTGACGCCCCCTCGTCGCTCCCCTCCCCCTTCCCCGCAGGAGCCCACCCGCGGCCGATGGCGAGCTACATCCTCCGGCGCCTCCTCATCAGCATCCCGGTCCTCTTCGCGATCGTCCTCGTCGTCTTCGTGGTCGCGCGGGTCCTCCCCGGCGACCCGTGCACGGCGACGCTCGGCGAGCGGGCCACGGAGGAGCAGTGCCGGCAGTTCGCGATCCGCTTCGGGCTCGACCAGCCGATCCCGGTGCAGTTCGCCGCCTACCTCGGCCAGGTCGCGAGCGGCGACCTCGGGACCTCGATCAAGTTCCAGCTCCCCGTCACGGAGCTGATCATCGAGCGTCTCCCCACGACGATCGAGCTCAGCTTCTACGCGCTCCTCTTCGCGATCCTCGTCGGTGTCCCGCTCGGGATCGTCTCCGCATGGCGGCGCAACTCGTCCGTGGACGTGGGCACGATGCTCTTCGCGAACATCGGCTTCTCCACGCCGGTCTTCGTCCTCGGCCTCCTCCTCGCCTGGATCTTCGCGATCGTCCTCAAGGGGACGCCCTTCGCGCTCCCGCCGTCGGGCCGCCTCTCATCCGGGGTGGACGTCATCCCGCTCGCCGAGGTCTGGGGGCTCACCGCGCTGGATGGGCTGCCGCGCGCCTTCCTCGACTTCCTCTCGGGGATCTACACGCTCACGGCGCTCATCACCTTCCAGTGGGAAGCGCTCGTGGATGCGAGCCGCCACCTCATCCTCCCCGCGATCGCCCTGGGGACGATCCCGCTCGCGATCATCGCCCGGATCACGCGCTCCAGCCTCCTCGACGTCCTCGCCCTGGACTACGTCCGGACGGCGCGCGCCAAGGGGCTCGGCGAGCGCTCCGTCATCCTCCGCCACGCCTTCCGGAACGCGATCCTCCCGGTCGTCACGATCATCGGGCTCCAGGTGGGGATCCTTCTCTCCGGGGCCGTCCTGACGGAGACGATCTTCAACCTCGCGGGGGTCGGCAAGACCGTCTACGACGCGATCACCGGACGGGACTACGTCGTCATCCAGGGCTTCACTCTCGTGATCGCGATCGGCTTCCTCATCGTCAACCTCCTCGTCGACATCTCGTACGCGTACCTGGACCCACGGGTCAAGGTGGGCGGGTGAGCGGCGAGCGCCGGGTGGGTCCGCTGCGTGAGAAGAGCGGCGCGGTCCTCCGCCAGCGGAATGCCCGGCTCGGCCTCGCGATCCTCGCCTTCTTCGCGCTCGTGGCGATCCTTGCGCCGGTCATCGCCCCCTTCGCGCCGAACGCCGACCTCCTCTCGCTCGAGCCCGGCGTCAAGTCGCTCGCGCCGCCCTGCATCCACCTCCTCGGCTGCCCCGCGGACCAGTGGCAGCACCTGATGGGGACGGACAGCAACTTCCGCGACGTCCTCTCCCGCGTCATCTGGGGCGCGCGGATCTCGCTCGTCGTCGGCTTCGTCACCGTCGGCTTCGCGATCGTCGTGGGGGCGACGCTCGGTGCGATCGCGGGCTTCGTCGGCGGACGGACGGACGGCCTGATCATGCGCGCGATGGACATCCTCCTCGTCTTCCCCTCGCTCATCCTCGCGATCGCGATCGTCACCGTGCTCGGTTCCGGCCTCGCGAATGCGCTCCTCGCGATCGGGATCGTCGCGATCCCCGTCTACGCCCGGATCATGCGTGCCTCGGTGCTCACCGTCCGCGAGGCGGACTACGTCACCGCCTCCCGCGCCCTCGGCGAGAGCCAGCTCGGGATCCTCGTCCGGCGCGTCCTCCCGAACGCCCTCACCCCGATCGTCGTCGCAGGGACCCTGGGGATCGGCGGCGCGGTCCTCGATGTCGCCGCGCTCTCGTTCATCGGCCTCGGTGCCGAGCCGCGGACGCCGGAGTGGGGCCTGATGATCGGCCTGGAGCGCAACCGGGTCTTCGCGGCACCGCATCTCCTCATCTTTCCGGGGCTCGCGATCTCGCTCACCGTCCTCGCCTTCAACCTCTTCGGGGACGGCCTCCGGGACGCCCTCGATCCGCGGCTCGAGCGCTGATGGCCGGCCCGGGCGGCTCCCCGCTCCTCGAGGTCCGCGGCCTCAGGACCTCCTTCGCCACGCGCCACGGTCTCGTGCGGGCCGTGACCGGGGTCGACTTCCACGTGGACCGCGGGGAGGTCCTCGGTCTCGTCGGCGAATCGGGCTGCGGGAAGAGCGTCACCTCGCTCTCCATCCTCCGGCTCATCGCGCCGCCGGGCCGGATCGAGGCGGGTGAGGTCCGGTTCGACGGCCGGGACCTCCTCACCCTCGGCGACGAGGAGATCCGGGCGATCCGCGGGAACCGGATCGCGATGATCTTCCAGCAGCCCACCTCCTCGCTCAACCCGGTGATGACGGCCGGGCACCAGCTCGCGGAGGTCCTCGAGCTCCACCGCGGGATGAAGCGGGCCGCGGCGCTCGACCGGGCGCGGGAGCTGATGCGGATGGTCGGGATCCCGGACCCGGACCGCCGGATCCGCGCCTACCCCCACGAGCTTTCCGGGGGCATGGCCCAGCGGGTGATGATCGCGATGGCGCTCGCCTGCGAGCCGGAGCTGCTCATCGCGGACGAGCCCACGACCGCGCTCGACGTGACGATCCAGGCCCAGATCCTCGATCTCATGCGGACCCTCCGCCGGGAGACGGGGACCGCGATCATCCTCATCACCCACGACCTCGGCGTGGTCGCGGAGATGTGCGACCGGGTCGCCGTGATGTACGCGGGCGAGGTCGTGGAGGAGGCGGATGTCCGGACCCTCTTCCGCGACCCGCGCCATCCCTACACCCGGGGCCTGATCGGCTCCGTCCCCGTCCCGGGCGACGTGCGCGCGGAGCTCGCGACGATCCCCGGCAGCGTCCCGAGCCTCCTCGACCTCCCGGCGGGCTGCCGCTTCGCCGGGCGCTGCGCCGAGCGGGAGACGAGCGGCGATCCCCTGGCGGAGGCCGAGCATCCGGAGCTCCTGGCCCTGGAGGCGGGCCACGCGGTGCGCTGCTGGCTGGAGCACCGCCGGGACGGCTCGCGGCGCCCGGAGCGCGGCCGCTGGGATGCGGATGAGCAGCCGGGGAGCCCGGTCCGATGAGCGACCCCGTCCCCGTGGCCGCCCCCGCCCCCGCGGAGCAGCCGCTCGTGGAGGTCCGCGGCCTCGTGAAGAGCTTCCCCATCCGCGGCGGGCTCCTCCGTCGCACCGTGGCCGAGGTGCGCGCGGTGGACGGCGTGGACCTCACGATCCGGCGCGGCGAGACGCTCGGGCTGGTCGGGGAATCGGGCTGCGGGAAGACGACCGTCGGCCGGCTCATCCTCCGCCTCATCGACCCCACCGCGGGCTCGATCCGCTTCGACGGGGAGGAGATCTCCGGGATCACGGGGAGCGCGCTCCGTCCGTGGCGCCGCCGGATGCAGATCATCTTCCAGGACCCCTACGCGAGCCTCGACCCGCGCAGCCCGATCGGCGAGAGCATCGGGGAAGGCCTGCGCATCCACGGCATCGGGGATCCGCGCGAACGCGAGGAGCGGGTGCTGCGGATGATGGACCGCGTGGGGCTGCGGGCCGACCAGGCGCGCCGCTACCCGCACGAGTTCTCCGGTGGGCAGCGCCAGCGGATCGGGATCGCGCGCGCCCTCGTCCTCGAGCCGGATCTCGTCGTCTGCGACGAGCCGGTCTCCGCGCTCGATGTCTCGATCCAGGCGCAGGTCCTCAACCTCCTCCGCGAGCTGCAGCGGGAGCTCGGTCTGACGCTCCTCTTCATCGCTCATAACATGGGGGTCGTGGAGCACATCAGCGACCGAGTGGCGGTCATGTACCTGGGTCGCGTCGCCGAGATCGCGGACCGGGAGACGACCTACCGCGACCCGCGGCACCCCTACACCCAGGCGCTGATGTCCGCGATCCCCGTCCCGGACCCCGAGCGCCGCCCGCGCCGGATCCTCCTCGCCGGCGATGTCCCGAGCCCCGTGGACCCGCCGTCCGGCTGCTCCTTCCACCCACGCTGCTGGATGCGCCCCCGGCTCGGGAACCCCGAGCGCTGCGCCACGGAGCGTCCCGAGCTCGTCGCTGCCACGGCGCTCCAATCGGTCGCCTGCCACTTCCCGGATGCCGGCCCCGCCGAACGGGACGCGCTCCTCGCCGGCATGGCGGCGGATCTCCCGGTCCGACCCGCATGAGCCGGATCGTCGTCGCGGGGGATGCGCTCGTCGACCTCATCATCCGCCCGGACGGCTCGATCGCCGCCGCGGGCGGCGGTGGGGAGTACAACGCGTCGCGGGCGATCGGGCGCCAGGGGGGCGCGGTCGCCTTCCTCGGCCGGATCTCGCGCGACCGCTTCGGGCGCGACCTCCGGGCCGGCCTCGCGCAGGACGGCGTCGATCTCGGCCTCGTCATCGAGACGGACGACCCCACGACCCTCGCGCTCGCGGAGCTCGATGCATCCGGCGCCGCCTCCTATCGCTTCTACACGGCCGCCACCTCGGCACCGGGGCTCACGGCAGCGGAAGCCCTGCGCGCGCTCGATCCCCTCCCCGCTGCGCTCCACGTGGGGACGCTCGGGCTCCTCCTTCGCCCGATGGCGGATGCGATCGCCGGTCTCGTCGCGGCGACCCCGCCGGGCCTCCTCGTCATGGTCGACCCGAACATCCGTCCCCTCGTCATCGATGACCCGCGCGGCTACCGGGAGCGACTCACCCGCGTCCTCGCCCGCGCGGACATCGTGAAGGCGAGCACGGAGGACCTCGCCTGGCTCGCCCCCGGGGATGACCCGGTGGCCGCCGCGCGCGCGCTCGTCGCCGATGGCGCGGGCGTCGTCCTCGTGACGGACGGACCGGGGCCGGTCCGGGCCGTGGGGGATGGCTGGGAGCGGACGATCCCCACCCCGTCCGTCCAGGTGGCGGACACCGTGGGCGCCGGCGACACCTTCGGGGGGACCTTCCTGCTCGCCTGGGTCACCTCGGGGCGGGGCCGGAGCGGCCTCCGCGATGCCACCGCCGTCACCGAGACGACCCGCCGGGCCGCGACCGCGGCAGCGATCGCCTGTACGCGCGTGGGTGCGGAGCCCCCGACCCGGGAAGAGCTCGAAGCCGCGCTCGCCGCGAGTCGCTAGGCCCGGGGAACGGTCAGGAGAGCGCGCGGTCCCCGAAGCTGCCGCCCGTGGAGGCGGCTTCCACGGCGGCGGGCGTGAGCTCCTCGCTGAAGTGGCAGGCGGCGACCTGGCCCGGCCCGTGATCGCGGAGCTGCGGCTCCTCCGTGCGGCACTTCTCCGGGTTCCCGAGGCGCTCGCTCAGCCAGCAGCGGGACTGGAAGCGGCAGCCGGCCGGCGGGTCGATCGCGCTCGGCACGTCTCCGCCGAGGACGATCCGCTTCCGCCGCCGCGTGGGATCGGGCTCCGGGATCGCGGAGAGGAGCGCGACCGTGTAGGGGTGCCGCGGATGCGCGTAGAGCGCCCCCACCTCCGCGAGCTCCACGAGCTTGCCCAGGTACATCACGCCGACCCGGTCGCTGATGTGCTGGACGACGGAGAGGTTGTGGGAGATGAAGAGATAGGTGAGCCCGAGCTCCTCCTGGAGGTCCGAGAGGACATTCAGGACCTGGCTCTGGACGGAGACGTCCAGGGCGGAGACCGGCTCGTCCAGGACGATCATCTCCGGGCGCACGGCGAGCGCCCGCGCGATCCCGATCCGCTGGCGCTGCCCGCCCGAGAACTCGTGCGGGTAGCGGTGGATGTGCGTCTGGTTGAGGCCCACCTTGGCAAGCAGCTCGCGGACGAGCGCCTCACGCTCGGAGCTGCTCGTCATCCCCTGGGCGAGCGGGCCCTCGCCGACGATCTCCCCCACCGTCATCCGCGGGTTGAGGCTCGCGTAGGGGTCCTGGAAGACGACCTGGAGCCGGCTGCGCAGGAGGCGCAGCTCCTCGCCCTGGACGGCGAAGAGGTCCTTCCCCTCGAGCTCCACGCTGCCCGAGGTGGCCGGCAGGAGCCGGAGGAGGGTCCGCCCGAGGGTGGACTTCCCGCAGCCCGATTCCCCGACAAGCCCGAGCGTCTCTCCGCGCGCGAGGTCGAAGGAGACGCCATCCACGGCGTGGACGGCGGCCACCCGGGACCAGCCGAGGAGGCCGCCCTTGATCGGGAAGTGCTTGACGAGGTCGCGGACGCGGAGGAGCGGTGTCGCGCCGTCCGGCGCGGGATCAGCCATGAGCGGCCTCCGGGAGGGTGACCTCGGGCGCGCGACCCTCGGCATCGAGCCAGCAGCGGGAGCTCCGTCCACCACCCAGGTCGGTGAGATGCGGCGGGGTCTCGCAGATCTCCATCGCGTACGGGCAGCGGCGCCGGAAGAGGCAGCCTGCCGGCAGGTTGAGAGGGTTCGGGACGACGCCCGGGATCACCTCGAGCCGGTGCCGCCGCTCCCCGATCCGCGGGATCGAGGCGAGGAGGCCACGCGTGTAGGGATGGTGCGGATCGGTCATCACCGAGCGCACGTCGCCCTGCTCCACGACCTGGCCGGCGTACATCACGACGACGTCGTCCGCCATCTCCGCGATCACCCCGAGGTCGTGGGTGATGAGGAGCATCGCCATCCGGCGCTCCTCCCGGAGACGCGCGATGAGCTCGAAGATCTGGGCCTGGATCGTCACGTCCAGCGCGGTCGTGGGCTCGTCCGCGATGAGCAGGTCCGGGTCCGTGGAGAGCGCCATCGCGATCATCACGCGCTGGCGCATCCCGCCGGACATCTGGTGCGGGAACTGCTTCGCGCGCCGGCCGGCATCCGGGATCCCCACGAGGTCGAGCATCTCGACGGCCTTCTCCCAGGCCTCCGCGCGGCTGACGGACCGGTGGGCCTGCACGGTCTCCGCGATCTGGCGGCCGCACGTGTAGACCGGGTTGAGCGAGGTCATCGGCTCCTGGAAGATCATCGCGATCCGGTTCCCCCGGACGTCGCGGATCTCCGATTCGCTCATCGCGAGGAGGTCCCGCCCGCCGAAATCGACCGAGCCACCGACGATCCGCCCGGGCCGCTCGATGAGCCGGAGGATGGAGAGCGCGGTGACGCTCTTGCCGCAGCCGGACTCGCCGACGACGCCGAGCGTCTCGCCGCGGCGGATCGCGAAGGAGACCCCGTCCACGGCCTTCACCGTCCCGTCCATCGTGTCGAAGGCGGTCCGCAGGTCCCGGACGGAGAGGAGGATGTCGTTGCCCACCGGATCCCCGCTCACGAGCCGGACTCGATCTTCTGGCGCGGATCGAGCGCGTCGCGCAGACCGTCGCCGATGAAGCTGACCGAGAGGACGATGAGGATGAGGACGAGCCCGGGCCAGACGATGAGGATGGGGGCCCGGATGAAGTAGGTCTGGGCGTTGTTCAGCATGTTCCCGAGGCTGGCCTCCGGCGGGCTGATCCCGAAGCCGAGGAAGGAGAGCCCGGCCTCCGCAACGACCGAGTCGGCGACCCCGAGCGCGCTCGCGACGATCAGCGGGCTGAGGGCGGAGGGGAGCATATGGCGGGTGATGATGCGCCGGGAATGGACGCCGAGCGCGCGGGCGGCCATCACGAAGTCCGTCTCCCGGAGGGTGAGGAACTCGCCACGGATCAGGCGTGCGGCCAGGGTCCAGCCGGTGATGCCGATCGCGATGATCACGACGGAGACGTCTCCGGTGCCGAAGAACGAGACGATCATCAGGATGATGAAGAGGACGGGGAGCGAGAGGACGATATCGACGAGGCGCATGAGGAGGTTGTCCACCCGGCCGCCGAGGAAGCCCGCGATCGCGCCGATGAAGCTGCCGATGCCGGCGATGATGAGGACCGCGGCGACGCCGATGACGAGCGAGGTCTGGGTCGCCTTGGCGAGGCGCACGAAGACGTTCTGGCCGATCTCGTCATATCCGAGCGGGGCGAAGGCCTCCACCGTGAAGGGGTCGAAGGTGATGACGATCTCCGCGGGGTCCCAGACCTTGCGGATGTTCGGGTCCTTGTAGCCCTCGCCGGTGGTGAGCGGGACGATCACCGCGTAGATGACCAGGATCGCGAGGACGAAGACGGAGATGACCGCCGGACGGTGCCGGCGGAAGCGCATCCGGACGAGCTCCCAGTAGGTCCGCACCGGGGTGAGGTCGACCTCGTCCACGGAGCTCGCGGGGTCACCGGCGCGCGTGGTGCCGCCCCCCGCGGGGGACGGGGAGGCGACCCAGCGCTCGCGGATCGTCTGGTCGGAGTCGGAGGTCATCGGGTGCCGCTCCCTAGTACCGGATCCGCGGGTCGACGAGGCCGTAGAGGATGTCCGCGAGGAGGTTCCCCGCGATCACCGCCACGCCGCCGACCATCGTGAGCGCAAGGACGACCGGGTAGTCGCGCGTGCCGACCGCCTCCACGAAGAGGCTGCCGAGCCCCGGCCAGGTGAAGATCGTCTCCGTGATCGCGGCGCCGGCGATCAGGCCGGGGATCGAGAGCCCGATGAGGGTGACGATCGGGATGAGCGCGTTCCGGAGCGCGTGCTGGTAGATGACGGCACGGCGCGGGAGCCCCTTCGCCTTGGCCGTCCGCACGTAGTCCTGGTGGAGGACATCCAGCATGGACGAGCGCATATACCGGCTCCAGCCCGCGATGCTGATCACCGAGAGGGTGAGCACGGGCAGGATGAGGTGCCAGAGCAGGTCGAGCGGGTCGCCGCGGCTGCCGAGCGATTCCATCCCGAAGGACGGGAACTTGATCGCGCCGTTCGTCAGCTCCGGCAGGAGGACCGCCCCGAAGTAGAGCGCGTAGGCGCCCACGAGGAAGGACGGGATCGCGTAGGTGAAGGTCGAGAGGGTCGTGATCACCTTGTCCGTCAGGCTGTACTGGCGGAGCGCGGCGAGCATCCCCACCGGGATCGCCACGACGATCGTCACCAGCAGCGCGGACCCCATGAGGAGGAGCGTGGGCGGCACGCGGTAGAGGACCTTCTCCAGGACCGGGTCGCCCGACAGGAAGCTGTAGCCCCACGCGTCCGGGTTCCAGACCTGGAAGAAGGTGGACGCCCACGAGATGTACTGCTCGTGGACCGGGCGGTCCAGGCCGTAGGCGCGGATGAGCGCCTCGATCTGCTCCGGGGGGACCTTGGGGGTCCGGAAGCGCGCGGTGGGGTCACCCGGCGCGAGATAGACGATGGCGAAGACGACGACAGAGATCCCGATGATGATCGGGATCGCCTGGAGCGTGCGTCGGAGGATGTAGGTTGCCACGGCTCCCTGTTCGTCGGTCCTGACGTTCCGGGCATCCTACTCCGCCGCGCCCGGACGCGTGCGACCGGAGGAGAAACGAAGAGGCCGCCGAGCCTCGGATCGCTCCGAAGCCCGGCGGCCTCGCGGCCGGCCCGGGTGACCCCGGTCCGGCCGCCGACCGCGTGCCCTTACTGGGCGGCGGGGACGTTCGTGATCTTCTCGACCTCCCACGACCAGGCCGGCGAGGTCATGTTCTCCGCGGTCCACGGCTCGGCGCCGTTGACCGTGGCCCGGAGGCCCTGGCGCGCGATATCGGACCACGCCCAGAGGTACGGGAGCTCCTCGGCCATGATGCCCTCGAACTCCTGGTAGATCTCGGCGCGCTTCGCCTGGTCGAGCTCCTTGAGCCCGGCCTCGATCAGCTCATCCGCCCGCTCGTTCTGGAAGCAGACGAAGTTGTAGGTGTCCGGCAGCTCGGCCGTGGTGCACTGGCTGGAGTGCCAGAGCGAGTACGGATCGGGGTCGTAACCGGTCCCCCAGCCGCCGAAGTAGGCGTCCCAGGGCTTGTCCGTGCCGGGGAAGATGTGCGGGTACTCGAGGCCCGGGAGGAGGACCGTCGCGAAGTCGGCCTCCTTGATCGAGATGTCGAAGCCACACTCCTTGGCCTGGTCGGCGAGGAGCTGCATGAACTTGATCCGGTCCGGCTTGCCGGCGCGGACGAGGATCTCGGTCTGGAGGAGGCGGTCACCCTTGGCGCGGATGCCGTCGCCGTCCTCGTCGGTCCAGCCGGCGGCGTCGAGAAGCTCGGCAGCCTTGGCGGGGTCGACCTCGTACTTCGGGACCTCGGGGTTGTACGCCCACGAGGCGGGCGGGATGTCCGCGTAGATCGCGACACCACGGGCATCCGTGGCGGCCTCGACCGTCGCCGGCTTGTCCACGCAGTAGGCGAGGGCCTGGCGGACCTCCTTCTCGGCGAAGAGCTGGCCTTCGCGGAGGTTGAACATGAGCGCGAAGTAGCCGAAGTCGGCGTACTCGGCGGTCTTGACGTTCGGGTCGCCCTCGATCTGCGCGAGGCCGTCCGAGGTGAGCGAGTACTTCCAGTCGATGTCGCCGGCCTTGAGGGCCGCCGACGCCGCGACGTCGTCCTTGATGATCGGCATGATCAGGGTCTTGATCTGCGGCTCACCACGGTGGTACTTGGGGTTCGCCACGGCGGTGATGTCCTGGCCGGGGCGGAACTCGGTGACGTAGAAGGGGCCCGAGCCGACCGGCTTCTTCGCGGTGCGAAGGAGCGGGTAGGCGGCGGCGATCTTGTCGATCTTCTCGGACGAGAGGATGAGGTTCAGCTCGTCGAGGGAGGCGATCGCGGTGTCCATGAGGGCCGCGACGTCGACCGTCCCGTCCTCCGCCGTGAAGTCGGCGTCCGCGGGGATCGTGAGATCGGCCGCGGCAAGGAACTCCTCGACCTCGACCCGGAACTGGGCGAGGTCCGCATCCCGCTCCTCGGTGGCCGCGGCATCGCGCTCCGCCTGGATCCGGGTGAGGAGATCCGCGACCTTCGCGGCGTCGATCTTCTCGACGTCCTTGCTGAACTTCCCGAACGCGTCCGTGACGGCCTTGCGGCTGTCGATGAGCGTGGCGGGGAGGATCGTGGTGAGGAAGGGCGCGTACTTGTCCGCGAGGACGAAGCGGACGGTGTAGTCGTCCACCTTCTCGACCGACTGGAGGACCGGGACCGGCTCGGTCGCACCCTCGGGCGTCACGGTGACGAACGCGAGGCAGATCGAGGGGTTGAACCGGCAGTTCGGGCTGTTGGACATCTTGTACGTGAAGACGACGTCATCCGCCGTGAGCTTGTCGCCCGTCGGCTGGAAGGTCGCGTTCTTCACGAGCTTGATCGTCCACGTGAGCCCGTCCTCGGAGATCTCCGCGGGCTCCGCCGCGAGATCCGGGACCGGGGTCAGCGTGTCGTCGTAGGTGTAGAGGGCGGAGTAGAGCCACACGGTGGCGGCCGCCGTGGGGACGTCCGAGTTCGCGTTGTTCAGCTGCGTGATCTCGCCGTCGATGGCATAGACGAGGCGCTGCCCCTCGTCCTGCGCACCCGCCACGCCGCCGAGAGCGGCGGTGGCGAAGACGGTCGCCGCGAGGGCGGCACCGGCGCGCCTCTTCAGAGGACTCAAGATCCTGCCTCCTGTCTCCCCGCCGAGGTACGCCCCCCGGACGGCTCCGTTGAGAGCGGTCGCTCTCGCGTTCGGCACGGGTCTTCGCCCATGCCGGGCCATGCATCACGTGATTATCCGGAGGCGCGTCCGAGGTGTCAAACCCCGGCCCGGCGCGTCCCCGCTACGGCAGCGGGCCGAGCGACCAGCCCGCGAGGTCGGCGGCGTAGCGCGGGCGGCCGGGATCGACCGGACCGGTGGCCTCACGGACCCGGAGCGAGATCGCCGCGGAGGCCGGCTCGTACCAGAGGGGGATCGCCGGGAGGGCGGCGTCCAGGAGATCGCCGACCTCGCGGTAGAGCTGAGCCCGCGCACCCTGGCCGAGCGTCGTCCGGGCAAGGGCGAGCCGGGTATCGACCTCCGGGTCGGAGAAGCCGCCGGGGTTCGCGTCCGCCGGGTTCTCCGCGCTCGTGACGCGACCTCCGTCGTAGGCGGCAAGGTCCTCGTCCGGGTCGACTCCGAGCGGCCGGGCGAGGAGGAGCGTGTCGAAGTCGTTCGGCCACTGGAGCGCCTCGAGAAGGCTGCTCCCCGCGAGGTCGAGCTCTTCCACGCGCAGCTCGATCCCGCACGCGGCGAGCTCATCCGCGGCCGCCCCTGCGAAGGCGACGAGGTCGGCCCGGCCGGAGCGGACGGCGACCGTGGTCGAGAGGCGGGAACCCCCGCGCTCCCGGATCCCGTCCGCACCCTGGGCCCAGCCCGCGGCATCGAGGATCCGCGCCGCCTCGGCCGGATCCGGGTCCGGTGGCGACCCCGCACCGAGGCCCCACGAGCCGGGCGCCGTCCAGGAGCGGACGGCGACCGCCGCACCCCCCGTGGCCGCCGGGACGAGGCGCGCGAGGTCGAGACAGAGGGCGAACGCACGCCGGACCTCCGGGTCGTCGAAGGTGCGGCCGGGGCGGACGTTGAAGAGGATCGCCCGGAGCACGGAGGTGGGCCGGGTCCCTGCACGGATCCCCTCGAGGGAGCGGAGGAAGGGGAGGTCCGCATCCGCGACCTCGGGGAGCCAGTCCACCACGCCCGAGGCGAGGAGGAGCGCCGCCGTCTCGGCATCCGCGACCGTGCGCAGCTCGATCCGCCGGATCGCGGGAGGGCCACCGGCGTGGCGCTCGTTCCGGACCAGGTGGATCGAGCGGCCGGGCTCGATGCGCTCGATCGCGAACGGGCCGGAGCCGAGGGGGCGGACCGCCGGATCGAGGAGCGGCAGCCCGGCGGCATAGCGGTCGGCCTCATCCGCGGTGAGGAGGCGCCCGAGCGAGGCGACGAGGTCGAGGAGCGCAGTCGCGTAGCCGTCCTCATCCACCTGGCCGTCCGCAGCCGTCCAGGGCCCGCGGTCCGGGATCGGCACCTCGGCGGCGGTGAGGGTCCGCTCGAGCTCGCCCACGTGGTCCCCGAGCCGGCATCCGAAGGGCGCCCCCTGCCCGCCACAGTCGCTCGCGGACATCGCGTCCGCCACCCGTTCGAGGAGGACCTCCGGACCGGCGGGGTCGGTCCCGTCCGTGGCGGCGAGGATCGCATCCACCCCCTCCCGGACCGCGAGCTCCTCGAGGATCGGCAGGCGGGTGAGCACCTCGGCGAGGAAGGACTGGTCCGGGTCGCGAAGGGTGAGGCTGAGCCCGGTCGTCCCGGAGGTCTCGACCGAGAGCAGGTTCGCCGCCGCGTCGCACAGCGGACGGCCGAAGGGGCAGGCGGCCGAGGAGCCGAGCAGGAGCGAGAAGGCGACGTCCGCGGCCACGAGCGGCGTGCCGTCCTGGAAGACGAGGTCCGTGCCGGCGAGCGAGAGCGTCAGGGTCCGGCCATCCTCGGAGATCGCGGGGAGCTCGGCGGCGAGCAGCGGCTGCGGCGAGAGATCCGCGGAGAAGCGATAGAGCGCGTCGTAGAGCGCGGCCGTGACGATCTCCCCGGCGGGTCCCGGCGCAGGCGGGAGAAGCGGGACCGGCCCCGGCGGGATCGCCGCGACGAGCGTCTCCGGGTCGCGCGGGCCCGGGGTGGGGGGAAGGGTGGGGCGCGGAGTCGGCGGGCCGGGGACCGGGGTGGGCGGCGGGGTGACGGAGAGGCAGCCCGCGAGGAGGGCAGGGAGAAGCGCGAGCGCGACGAACGCGCGTCCCGGACGCCGTCCGCGGACCGGCCCGCGGCCGCTCACTGCGGGCAGGGGGTCTCCGCTCCCGTCATGCCGCGCCAGCGCAGCTCGGGGTGGCGCGCGGCGGTCGCCTCGTCCAGCCGCCGGACCGGTGCCGTGACCGGTGCCTCATGGAGGAGCTCGGGGTGCTCCCGCGCCTCGCGGGCCACCTCGATGAGCGCGTCCGCGAACGCGTCCAGGTCCTCCAGCGTCTCGGTCTCCGTGGGTTCGATGAGCAGGCACTCCTCGACGATCAGCGGGAAGTAGATCGTGGGTGGGTGGAACCCATGGTCGATGAGCCGCTTGGCCACATCGAGGGTACGGACCCCGGTCGCCTCCTTGAGCAGCCGGGCCGTGGCCACGAACTCGTGCTTGCAGGGACCGGGATACGGGACCTCGTACGCCCCCTCCACCCGCGCACGGAGGTAGTTCGCGGCGAGGACCGCGTCGTCGCTCACCGTGCGCAGGCCGCTGCCCCCGTGGGCACGGATATACGTGTAGGCACGGACCAGGACACCCGCGTTCCCCTGGTAGGCGCGGACGCGGCCGATCGAGCCGGGGCGCTCGCCGTCCCGCTCGAGCCGGAAGCGGCCGTCCGCCTCGCGGACGACGAGCGGCGTGGGCAGGTAGGGCGCGAGGTGGGCACGCACGGCCACGGGGCCGGCACCGGGGCCCCCTCCCCCGTGGGGCGTGGAGAAGGTCTTGTGGAGGTTGTAGTGCATGACGTCGAACCCGGCCGCCCCGGGCTGGAACCGGCCGAGGATCGCGTTCATGTTCGCGCCGTCCATGTACGCGAGGGCGCCGGCCGCATGGACGGCATCGAGCAGCTCCACGATGCGGCGCTCGAAGAGCCCGAGCGTGGACGGGTTGGTGAGCATCACGGCCGCCGTCCGCGGGGAGAGCGCGGCCTTGAGCGCGTCGAGATCGACGCCGCCGTCGGGGGCCGACGGGATGGTCACCGTCCGGTAGCCGGCCATCGACGCGGTCGCCGGGTTCGTGCCGTGGGAGGAATCGGGGACGATCACCTCCGTCCGGTCGTGGTCGCCGCGCGCCTCGTGGTAGGCGCGGATGACGAGGATCCCGGTCAGCTCGCCGTGCGCGCCGGCCGCGGGCTGGAGCGTCACCGCGTCCATGCCCGAGATCTCCGCGAGCATCCCCTGGAGCTCCCACATCAGCTCCAGCGTCCCCTGCGCGAGCGCATCCGGGGCGAGGGGGTGGAGCCCGGCGAACCCGGGCAGCCGCGCCGCCCATTCGTTCACCTTGGGGTTGTGCTTCATCGTGCATGAGCCGAGCGGGTAGAAGCCGCCGTCCACCGAGTAGTTCAGCTTCGAGAGCGCGACGAAGTGGCGCACGACACCGGGCTCGTTGAGCTCCGGGAGGGCGGGTGGCGCCGCGCGGCGATGGGCGGCCGGGATCCCGTCCAGCGCGTCCGCGGGCGGGTGGGGGACCTGGTCGGTCCGGCGGCCGGGCGTGGAGGTCTCCGCGAGCGTGGGCTGCAGGACCGGACCCACCGCGTTCCGGGCACCCAGGCTCCCCTCCTCGCCCCGGTCGCGGAGCGGGATGAGGACGCGGGCCGCGGCGATCGTCTGCTCCACCTCGAGGCTCATGCGAGCACCTCCCGGAGCGCGCCGGCGAAGCGCGCGATCTCTTCGTCCGTGGTCACCTCCGTCGCGCACACGAGGAGCGCGTCGGCAAGGGCCGGGTCGTCCGGATACCAGTCGCGGAGGACGAGGCCGCCGAGGACGCCGCGCTCCAGGAGCGCAGCATGGACCCGGGGTGCGTCCGCGACGTGGACGGCGAACTCGTTGAGGTACGGGGCGGCATGGATGCGCGGTGCGCCCACGGCGGCGAGCGCAGCCTCGAGCCGCCGGGCGGCGGCCGCGCCACCGGCTGCCACGTCGCGCAGACCATGCGGGCCCATCGTGGAGAGGTAGACCGTGGCCGCGAGGGCACAGAGCGCCTGGTTCGTGCAGATGTTGCTCGCGGCCCGATCGCGGCGGATGTCCTGCTCCCGCGCCCGGAGCGTCATCACGAAGGCACGCCGGCCGTCCAGGTCCCGGGTGCGGCCCACGAGCCGGCCGGGGATCTGGCGCACGAGGTCATCCGACGCGGCGAGGATGCCCAGGTAGGGGCCACCGAACTGCGGGGGGATCCCGAGCGGCTGGCCTTCGCCCGCCGCGATGTCCGCGCCGATCTCGCCGGGCGAGGCGAGGACCGCGAGGGAGACCGGCTCGATGACGGCGACGAACCGGGCACCGGCCGCATGGGCGAGGCGCGCGGCGTCCGCCATCGGCTCGAGGAGCCCGAACGCGTTCGGCTGCCCGAGGATGACGCCCGCGACCGGCTGCGCCGGGTCGGCGAGTGCCCGCTCGAGCGCGGCGAGGTCCGTGGTGCCGTCCGGGAGCGTGGGCAGCTCGTCGAGCACGTGGCCGCCCGAGGCGAGGTAGGTGCGCGTGACGTCGCGGTAGTGACGGTGGATCGCGCGGCTGACGAGCACCCGCGTCCGGCCGGTCGCGCGGATCGTCATGAGCGCCGCCTCCGCGGTGGAGGTCGCGCCGTCGTAGTGCGAGGCGGAGACGACCGGCAGGCCGGTCAGCCCCGCGATGAGCGACTGGTACTCCCAGATCGCCTGGAGGGTCCCCTGGCTGATCTCCGGCTGGTAGGGGGTGTAGGCGGTGTACCACTCGCCGCGCTGGAGCATGGCATCCACGACCGCCGGGATGTGGTGGCGGTAGACACCGGCGCCGAGGAAGCTCGCGAGGTCGGTCCGGTTCCGTCCCGCGAGCTGCGAGAGGCGGGTCGTGAGGACGAGCTCGGGCTCGGGCGCGGGGAGGCGGATGCCGGCGGACCGGACGGCCGCAGGGATGTCCTCGAAGAGCGCGTCAACCGACGCGACGCCGATCGTCGCGAGCATCCGCTCCCGGTCGGCGTCCGTGTGCGGCCCGTACGGCATCCCGTCAGCCCCCGATGACCGCGCGGTAGGCGGCGGCGTCCAGGAGCGCGTCCGCGGCGGCCGCGTCGTCCGGGCGGATGCGGATCATCCAGCCACCGGCGTACGGCTCGCCGTTGACGAGCTCCGGGGCCCCGGTGAGATCCGGGTTCACGGCCACGACCTCTCCGGCGACGGGCGTGAAGAGGTCGCTCGCGGTCTTCACCGATTCGATGACCCCGAAGACCTCGTGGGCGGCGAGCTTCCGGCCGGGGCGCGGCAGCTCCACGAAGACGATGTCGCCGAGCTCATCCGCCGCGTAGGCGGTGATCCCGATGACGAGCTCCGTCCCGTCCGCGCGGACCCATTCGTGGTCCTGGGTGTAGCGCAGACCCTCCGGGATCTCCACGACCGAACCTCCTGGCTGTCCCGTCCGCCGCGCCGGGGTCAGCCCGGGCGCCGGTAGAACGGGAGGGGGACGACTTCCGCCGGGACCTGCATGGCGCGGACCCCGACCTCGAGCATGGTACCGGGCGCGTCCGCGCCCGGGGGGACGAACGCCATCGCGATCGCGACGCCGAGCGTGGGCGAGAGGGTCCCGCTCGTCACCGTCCCGCACGGCTCCTCCTCGCCCGGCCGGTGGACCGGATAGCCCTGGCGGGCGATCCCCCGGTCGCGCAGGACGAGGCCCACGAGCCGCCGCCGCGGGGCCGTGCGCGCAGCCTCCAGCGCCGCGCGGCCCACGAACGCCTCCGGCCGGTCGAGGTGGACGACCCGTCCGAGGCCGGCCTCCCAGGGCGTGACGTCCCGCTCCAGCTCATGGCCATAGAGCGGCATCCCCGCCTCCAGGCGCAGCGTGTCCCGCGCGCCGAGGCCGACGGGGACGATCCCGTGCGCGCCGCCCGCCACGAGGCAGCGCTCCCAGAGGTCGGCGGCGGCCTCCGCCGGCACGAAGACCTCGAACCCGTCCTCGCCGGTATAGCCCGTCCGAGCGAGGAGCGCCGGGAACCCGGCGACCTCCGTCTCCACGATCCCGTAGTAGCGCAGGGCACCGAGATCCGCGTCCGTGAGCGCACCGATGATCGTCACGGCGGCCGGCCCCTGGACGGCGACGAGGGCGGTCGCGGCAGAACGGTCGTCCAGCGTGGCCGGCCGGCCCGCGATCCGCTCCCGGAGCGCCGCCGCGACGAGCTCCGCATTCCCCGCATTGGGAACGACGAGGAAGCGATCCTCCCCGAGCCGGTAGACGATCAGGTCGTCCAGCACCCCACCGTCCTCGGCGCAGATCATCGAGTAGTGGGCGCGACCGGGGCGGAGACGGCCGGGGTCCGTGACGAGGGCACCGGCGAGGGCCGCAGCGGCACCCGGCCCGCTCACGTGGAGCTCGCCCATGTGGGAGAGATCGAAGAGGCCGGCGGCGCTCCGCACGGTCCGGTGCTCCTCGATGATCCCGGTGTACTGGATCGGCATCTCCCAGCCGCCGAAGGCTGCCATCCGCGCGCCGAGCGCCCGGTGGATCGCGTCGAGCGGGGTCCGGCGGAGCGCGGCGTCGCTCATCTCAGGCGACGCCCGCGACCGGCAGGGCGAGGCGCAGGATCTCGCGCTCGGTGGGGAAGCTCATCAGCGCCTCCGCCTCCGCGATCCCGACCCAGCGGACCTCCTCGAACTCGTGGTCGTGGCGGGCGAGATCCCCGCCGACGGCCTCCATCAGCCAGTAGTGGACCGTCTTGTGGATCCGCCGGCCGGGGAGGGCGAAGCGGTAGGTGATCGGGCCCACGGGGGCGAGGATCCGGACGACGATCCCGGTCTCCTCCTCGACCTCGCGCAGCGCGGTCTCCTCGAGGGATTCGCCCGGCTCCGGCGTCCCCTTGGGGAGCGACCAGGTCATCCCGTCACGCTCCCGGCGCCGGCGCCCGAGGAGGATCTCCGGACCGTCAGCCCCATGGCGCAGGACGACGCCGCCCGCCGAGACCGCCGTGGTCACGGGGAGCCGCCCCGGCTGCTTCCCTACCCGCGCCACGACCCGGGGCGGCTCGTGCTCCCGACCCGGCGGGAGGACCAGCGGATGCGGCGACCCCCGCCGGAGGCGGCTTCCTGCCCCGCCGGCAGGGCGCCGATCCGGCCGAGCCGGCGCGCCGCGTGCCGGACGGCCGCGATCGGGCTCCGGGACTCCGCGACGCGGTCGCGCGGCGAGGGTCCGGCGACGGTCCGGTAGGCGACGGGTCGGAGGCCACCCGGGCCGGGCCGGCTGACGCTCGTGGCCACGGTCCGGCCGACGTGACGGAAGGGGAAGGGCATGACCGGAGTCTACCCCCTCCGGCCCCCCTCCGTCCCCTCCCCTGCGGCCGGGCCGGGACGCCCGGGCTCATCGAGGAGCCCCCCGAGCCGGAGGGCCGCGGAGGCGTCGAGCGCGCCGCGCTCGCGGGCGATGGCGACCTCGCGGCGGGCCGCCGCGCGGTAGAGATCGAGGGCCCCGGGGGCGAGGCGCTCAAGGGTGGCGAGGTGGTCCCGGACGGTCCCGGCATCCCCGCGGAGGAAGGGCCCGGTGAGGGCGGCGGCGATCCCCCCGGCCTCCGCGTTCGCCAGCCCCTGCCGGACGAGCGGCAGGTAGATCGCGAGCGCCCCCGCCTCGTCCATCCCCGCCCCGCGCGCCACCTCCGCGATCGCGTCGAGGAGGGCGATCATGCCGCCCGCCGCGAGGACCGCCGCGGCGTGATACGCGGGCTTCCCGCCCGGCGGGAGGAGGACCGGGCTCGCGCCGAGGTCCCGGGCGAGCTCCGCGAGGAGAGGCAGGAGCGGCGCATCCCCCTCGATCGCCACGGTCGCCCCCCGGAGCGCGGAGACCGCGCGCGTCGTCTCCGCGAAGGCGACGAGGGGGTGGAAGCTCCCCGTGAGCGCCCCCGCCCCGCAGGCCGGTGCGAGGACCGCGGCCGGCAGGGCGCCGCTGGTGTGGACGATCGCCTGGCCCCCGTAGAGCCGGAGCCCGGATGCGACCGCCGGCAGCGCGTCATCCGGGACGGTGGCGAGGATGAGGTCCGCCTCCTCGGGGAGCTCGGCGAGCGGGACCGCCCGGAGGCCGGGGACCTGCGCCACGAGGCGGGCGCTGCGCCCCGGATCCCGGCTCGCCACGGCGCGCACCGGCCAGCCCGCGCCGGCGAGGGCGATCGCGAGGGCGCTGCCCACCGCGCCCGCACCGGCGATCCCCACCCGGGGCCGTCCGGAGGGGTCTCCCGGGGCGTGCGGATGGCGGTGGCCGGGGAGTCCGTGCGGGGGCTCTCCGGGATCGTGGGTCATGACCGGCGCTCCGGTCGGGGGTGGTACACGCCGGGAGGATGGCACCTCCGGGGCCGCGGTGCGCGCGTATACTCCGGCCATCGACCCAGACGAGCGACCCGAGGCGGGCACACCCGCCAGGAGCCGACCCTGCCTCGTCATCGGACGAGGATCGTGGAGGCACCCGTGACCGCTGCCCGGCACCCCGACCCCTTCGGCGCCCGCGACACCCTGCGCGTCGGCGACCGCAGCTTCCGCTACGTGCGGCTCGACCGCGCCGGGATGGCCGGTCTCGCACGCGCGCCGATGACCGTGAAGAT
Organism: Chloroflexota bacterium; assembly: GCA_017853275.1. GTDB lineage: Bacteria > Chloroflexota > Limnocylindria > Limnocylindrales > CSP1-4 > JAFMJV01. The sequence continues at coordinate 3,937 of JAFMJV010000014.1, read as the reverse complement.
CCTCCTCGAGAACCTCCTCCGTCATGCGGGCGGCGGGATCGTCACCGAGGAGGAGGTCCGGGCCCTCGCCGCGTGGCGCCCCGGCCCCAAGGGCGAGACCGAGCTCCCGTTCATGCCGGCGCGCGTCGTCCTCCAGGACTTCACCGGCGTCCCGGCGGTCGTGGACCTCGCGGCGATGCGCGACGCGATGGCGCAGATCGGCGGCGACCCCGCCCGGATCAACCCGCTCGTCCCGGCGGACCTGGTCATCGACCACTCCGTCCAGGTGGACCGCTACGGGACCGCGGACGCGTTCGCGGTGAACGTCGGCCTGGAGTACGAGCGGAACGCGGAGCGCTACCAGCTCCTCCGCTGGGCCCAGACCGCCTTCCGCGACTTCCGCGTCGTCCCGCCCGGGACGGGGATCATCCACCAGGTGAACCTGGAGCGGCTCGCCACCGTCGTCATGTCCCAGGAGACCGCGGAAGGGACGCTCGTCTTCCCCGATACGCTCGTCGGCACCGACTCCCACACCACGATGATCAGCGGCCTCGGGATCCTCGGCTACGGCGTGGGCGGGATCGAGGCGGAGGCCGTCCTCCTCGGCCAGCCCCTCTACCAGCAGCTCCCGGTCGTCGTCGGGATGCGCCTCCACGGGGCGCTCCCCAAGGGCGCCACGGCGACCGACCTCGTCCTCGTCATCAGCCAGCTCCTGCGCAAGCACGGGGTGGTGAACAAGTTCGTCGAGTTCGCGGGGGACGGCCTCGCCTCGGTGGGGCTCGCCGACCGGGCGACGATCGCGAACATGGCGCCGGAGTACGGGGCCACGACCGGCCTCTTCCCGGTGGACGCGGAGACGCTCGCCTATCTCCGCCTCACCGGCCGGGACGAGTCGCTCATCGCCCTCGTCGAGGCCTACGCGAAGGCCCAGGGGCTGTGGCGCGAGCCGGGCGCGATGCCCGAGTTCGACGAGACGCTCGACCTCGACCTCGGCAGCGTCGTCCCCAGCGTCGCCGGACCCCGGCGGCCGCAGGACCGCGTCGCGCTCTCCGACCTCCGGGACGGCTTCCGCGGCAGCTTCCCGCCGCCCTCCCCCGAGGCCGCCTACCCGGCCGTCGCGGTCGAGGCGGACGGCGCGACGGCGAGCGTGGCGACCGGCTCGGTCGCGATCGCCGCGATCACGAGCTGCACGAACACCTCGAACCCCTCGGTGATGATCGGGGCCGGGCTCCTCGCCCGGAACGCGCTCGCCCGGGGGCTGACGGTCGCCCCCACGGTCAAGACGAGCCTCGCCCCCGGCTCCCGGGCGGTCACGGAGTACCTGCGCGGCGCCGGGCTCCTCGAGCCGCTCGCGGCGCTCGGCTTCGATGTCGTGGGCTACGGCTGCACGACGTGCATCGGGAACTCCGGCCCGCTGGACGAGCCGATCGCGAAGGCGGTCGAGCAGAACGACCTCGTCGTCGCGGCGGTCCTCTCGGGGAACCGGAACTTCGAGGGGCGGATCCATCCGCTCGTCAAGGCCGCCTACCTCGCCTCCCCTCCCCTCGTCGTCGCCTTCGCGCTCGCCGGGCGGGTGGACGTGGACCTCACCCGCGAGCCGCTCGGGACGGACCGGAGCGGGAAGCCGGTCATGCTCGCCGAGATCTGGCCCTCCGGTGACGAGGTGAAGGAGACGATCGCCGGAGCACTCTCCGCGGACCTCTTCCGGGACGCCTACCGCTCGGTCTTCGATGGCGATGAGCGATGGCAGGCGCTCCCGGTCCCGACCGGCGACCGCTACGCCTGGGACCCGGCCTCCACCTATATCGCCCGCCCGCCCTTCTTCGAGGGCCTCACCCGCGAGCCGGCCCCGGTGACCGACATCGCGGGCGCGCGTGTCCTCGCGGTCCTCGGCGATTCGGTGACCACGGACCACATCTCCCCCGCGGGCTCGATCGCGGGGTGGAGCCCGGCCGGCCAGTGGCTCCAGGAGCACGGCGTCCGTCCGGTGGAGTTCAACAGCTACGGGGCGCGGCGCGGCCACCACGAGGTGATGATGCGGGGCACCTTCGCGAACATCCGCCTCCGGAACGCGCTCGCGTCCAAGGAGGGTCCGTACACGACCTTCCAGCCGTCGGGCGAGGAGCTCTTCCTCTACGACGCGGCGATGCGCTACCAGGCGGCGGGGACCCCGCTCGTCATCCTCGCCGGCCAGGAGTACGGGAGCGGCAGCTCCCGTGACTGGGCGGCCAAGGGGACCCGCCTCCTCGGCGTCCGGGCGGTCATCGCCCAGAGCTACGAGCGGATCCACCGCTCGAACCTCGTCGGGCTCGGGGTCCTCCCCCTCCAGTTCCTCCCCGGCGAGTCCGCCGCCGGCCTCGGCCTCACCGGACGCGAGGAGATCGCGATCGGCGGTCTTGCCGGCGGCCCCGCGCCGCGCTCGACCGTCCGCGTCACGGCCCGCCGGGCGGATGGGACGACGCTCGCCTTCGACGCGATCTGCCGCCTGGACGGCCCGATCGAGGTCGACTATTACCGCCAGGGCGGGATCCTCCCGGCGGTCCTCCGGCGGCTCGCCGCGGGCTGACCCGCGCCGGACGACGGGTAGCCGAGGGATCGATGGCTCCAGAACGCTCGAACGGGGGGAACGGCCCGCTCCGTGGCCGCCGGCCCGGTGACCGGCGCGTGCGGGTGGAGCGCCCGCACACGCCCTTCTTCCGCTATGCCGCGCCGAACGTCCTCACGGCGAAGGTGGCGGCGAGCGCCCCGACCACCGCCTGGGGCCGGCGCGCTGCGGATGTGCGGCGGGTCCTCTTCGGGCGGCCGCTCGCCTCGGAGGAGGAGAGCGGGGAGCGGCTCTCGAAGACGAAGGCGCTCGCGATCTTCAGCTCCGACGCGATCTCCTCCTCCGCCTACGCGACGGAGGAGATCCTCCGCGCGCTCCTCCTCGGCGGCGTCGCCTTCCTTGCCTTCGGGCTGCCGATCGCGATCGGCGTCGCGGTCCTCCTCGCCTTCGTCGCGATCAGCTACCGCCAGGTGTGCATCGCCTATCCCACGGGTGGCGGCTCCTACTCCGTCTCCAAGGCGAACTACGGCCGGCTCCTCTCGCTCGTGGCGGCCTCCGCGCTCCTCATCGACTACACCCTCACCGTGGCCGTGAGCATCTCCTCCGCCACGGAGCAGATCGTGGCCGCGCTCCCCGGGCTCGCCCCGCTCCACCTGGAGATCGCCGCGGGCGCGATCCTCCTCATCACGATCGGCAACCTGCGCGGGATCCGGGAGAGCGGGAACATCTTCGCCGTCCCCACCTACCTCTTCGTCGCCGTCGCGTTCGCGATGATCGGGATCGGCTCCTGGCAGATCCTCGTGGAGGGACGTGGCGTGGCGGAGGCCACCGCGCCGGCCGTCGAGATGCTCGATGCCGCGGTGATCATCGTCCTCCTGCGCGCCTTCGCCTCCGGTGCGGTCGCGCTCACGGGGACGGAGGCGATCGCCACCGGTGTCCCCGCCTTCAAGCCGCCGGAAGCGCGGAACGCCGCCGCGACGCTCGCGGTCATGGCGATCCTCCTCGCGACCCTCTTCGTCGGGATCACCTTCGTCGCGTCGGGCTACGGGGTGATCCCCCAGGAGGGGCGGACGGTGATCGCGGAGGTCGCCGCGCACGTCTTCGGCGATCCATCCGTGGGCTACTTCCTCCTCCTCGCCTTCGCCGCGCTCATCCTCGTCCTCGCCGCGAACACCGCGTTCGCCGCCTTCCCGCGCCTCGGTGCGATCCTCGCCGAGGACGGCTTCATGCCCCGGCAGCTCGCGTACCGCGGGGACCGGCTCGCCTTCACGGCGGGGATCGTCGTCCTCGGGCTCGTCGCGACCCTTCTCGTCATCCTCTTCGATGCCGAGACCCATGCGCTCATCCCGCTCTACGCGGTGGGCGTCTTCATCGACTTCACGATCAGCCAGTCCGGGATGGTCCGCCACTGGC
>JAFMJV010000002.1 GCA_017853275.1 Chloroflexota bacterium | reverse complement strand
CCCGGCCCGGCCTCCTCGCCGTGGCATCCGCGATCGGGGTCGCCACCGCGCTCGTCGCCGGATACGGCCTCCTCCAGGGTCTCGGCGCGGATCCGATCTGGGCCGGGATCCTGAACAAGGGGCGGATCTTCTCCACCTTCGGCCAGGCGAACGCGCTCGGCGGGTGGCTCGTCATCGGGATCCCGTTCCTTTCCGCCCTCGTCGCCGTCAGCGGTGGCCGCCGCCGGGCGCTCGCCGCCGCCGCGCTCCTCGCCGCGCTCATCGCCCTCGCCTGGTCGGAGAGCCGGGGTGCGTGGCTCGGGCTCGGTGCGGCGACCCTCGTGACCGGGCTGCTCGTCGCGCTCCGCCTCCGCCGGGAGCCCGCCCTCGCGGCGCGCCTCCGTCCCTCCCGTCGGGCCGCCCTCGCCGCGACCATCCTCCTCGTCGCCGCGGCGATCATCGCGCTCCCGATCGCCGCCCGGCGGGTGGGCGACCGGGAATCGCGGCTCGTCGGCTCGGTCTCCATGCACGTGGACCTGTGGCGGGTCGCGATCCGGATGGCGGCGGACCATCCGCTCACCGGGGTCGGGCCGGAGCGCTACGGGGATGCCTTCCACGCCACGCTCGGTCCCGTGGAGCTGCCGGTCAACCGGCTCGCGGACCGGGCAGGGCAGAGCTGGGACCTCGTGGGTCCGGTCATCGCGGAGCCCCCGCCGATCGACTACCGCCATGCGGCGCGGATCGCCCGCTGGCGCCCGGCGAGCCCGCACAGCGTCCCGCTCGCGATCGCCGCGGGGTCCGGGCTCCCTGCGCTTGCGGCCTTCCTCGTGGTCGGGGTGCTCGCGCTCGCCGGCGGGGTGCGCAGGCTCCTTGGTGCTCCTCCCGCGCAGGTCGCCCTCGTGGCCGCGCTCTTCGCGGGCCTCCTCGCGCACCTCGTGGCCGATCTCTTCGTGGCGGGAGAGCTCGCGGCGGGCTGGACCGGCTGGCTCCTTGCGGGTGCGCTCCTTGCCGGGCTGCCGGCGCTCCGTGGGCGTGACACGGCCCCGGCCGCCACCCGGTGAGCGCGGCCGCCGGCGTCACGCGACCACCCCTCTGGACCCACGGGTTCCGCCTCCTCCTCGTCTCCACCTTCCTCGGCTGGAGCGCGGAGGCGATGATCCGGACCGTCCTCCCCCTCCGCATCCTCGACCTCGGAGGTGATGCGGCGACGGTCGGGATCGTGGCGCTCGCCTTCGCGCTCCCCACCCTCCTTCTCCGTCCTCCGATCGGGCGGCGGATCGACCGGACCGGCCACGGGCGGATCCACCGGATCGGTCCGGCGGTCGCCGGCGCCGCCTCGCTCGCCTTCGTCGTCTCCGGGCTCCTTCTCGTCCCGTTCGTGCGGGCCGTCCAGGGGATCGGCTGGGCCTGCTACGGGACGGCGAACAACGTGGCCACGGCACGGCTCGCGCCGCCGGCGCGGCGGGGGGAGGCGAGCGGGCTCTTCAACCTCGCCTACGCGGTCGGCTTCCTCGCCGGTCCGCCGCTGGCGCTCGCGCTCTATGCCGGGCCGGGTGCCGCTGCGACCTTCCTCGCCGCGGCGCTCCTCGCCTTCCTGGCCCTCGGCGTCGTGGACCGGCTCGCCCGCGTCACGCCCGGTGCGCGGATCGAACCGCTCCCTGGCTCCTCCGGAGTCCCCGCCGTATCGGGCCCGTCCACCCGGGGGCTGCGCCGGATCGCCGGCGCCTGGCTCGAGCCTGCCGCCGTGCCCCTCCTCGTGGTCGCCGGGCTCGTCCTCGCCGGGGAGGCCCTCCTGCTCGGGTTCGCCGCGGTCTGGACGCGGCAGGCCGGGCTGCCGGACGGGTGGCTCGCGCTCCTCTTCCCCGTCGTCGGGATCCTCAACGCGGTCACCCAGCTGGCCGGCGGGCGCCTCTCCGACCGGGTCGGGCGCCGGCGCGCGGTGATCGCCGGGATCGGCATCGCGGCCGTCGGGCTCGGGGTCGCGATCCTGCCGCTCGGGGCCCCGGGCTACCTCGCGGCGGCGGCGGTCTATGCCGTGGCGAGCGGCCTCGTCGTCCCCGCGGCCACCGCGGCGGCGATGGACCGGGCGCCGGAGGGCCGGATGGGAGCGACCCTCGCGACCTACTCGATGGCCCATCAGCTGGCCGCCGGCATCGGGGGGATCGCGTGGGGGCTTCTCATCGCTTCCTTCGGCTTCCCCTGGCCCTTCATCGTCGCGCTCGCGGGGCTGGGGATCGCCCTGCTCGCCGCGCGCCGGGTGCTCTCGCCGGAGGCGGGGGTCCGTGGTTGATGCCGCGGACGGCTTCCGGTACGGAGGACCTCTACGTAGTCACATCCGTAGTGGGCCCGGAGGGAGAGCCCGGGCCCGGCTGGTAGCCTCGCGGCGATGAGCGGGTCAGCGGGGCGTTCCGTGGGGTCGCGTGCGGGTTCGCGCAGGGTGGACCGCCTCGACGCGCTCCTCGTCCTCCTGATCGGCGGCCTGGCGGCTCTCTCGGTCGCCACTCTTGTCCAGCCCGGGATCGCGATCCTCAGCGTGGACCGCGTGACGGATGTCGCCTTCCCCTCGATGAGCGCGGCGATCGCGCTCGCGCTCTCCGTCCTTCTCTTCCCGCGCTACCGCGAGGATGGCCGGCTGACCCGCCTCTGGCAGGTCGCCGCCTGGGTGATGCTGGCGGGGGTGATCGTCGTCCAGCGCCTGACGATCGTCCTCGGCGCGGACCGCGGGACCGGGTTCGCGGTGGAGGCACAGGGACGGATCGCGCCATGGCTCACGCTCCTCGTCGCCGGCTCGATCGCTGCCGTCCTCGTGGCGGCCGCGTGGTCGGCCGCGGCGGAGCGCCGGCGCATGGTCCGCCATCCCAGGATCGCCGCCTTCGCGCCCGTCGTCGTCCTCATCGCGGTGGAGATCCTCCTCGTCATCGTGGCGCCGCCGCTCCCCGACTTCCTCTCGCCGGGGGCGACGGAGCTCGTTCGCGGGGCGACGGATACCGCGGCCGTGGGCGAGCTCATCCGTGCGGGTCTCGTGCGGCCCGGCCCGGAGGCGGCGCTCATCCGTGGCCTGGTCGCGCTCGCGGTCCTCCTTGCCGCCCGCTGGTTCCGGGCCGCCTACCGCCGGGACGGCCCGCCCTCGTCCGGCCATCTCGCCGTCGCGCTCGTCCTGCTCGCGTTCGCGCAGCTCCAGGAGGCGCTCGTCCCGGGCTACGTCAGCGGGCTCGTCACGTGGTTCGACCTCCTCGTCCTCGGCGCCATCTCGGTCGCCTTCCTCGGGCTCGTCGCGGAGGAGCGCGAGGACAACCGCAGGCTCCGCGGCGCGGCGGTCACCGAGCGCCGCCTGCGGGAGGCAGTGGCGGAACGGGCGATGCTCGAGGAACGGGCCCGGGTCGCCCGGGAGGTCCACGACGGCCTCGCCCAGTCCCTCTGGCTGCTCGATGCGCGGCTCGACCGGATCTTCGCGCGCGCCGCGGACGAGGACCCGGAGGTGGCGGAGGCGCGGACGGCGCTGGCGGCGACCCGGGAGGACGCCCGTGCCCTCGTGGCGGCGATGCGCAGGACGGAGGCGGCGATCGGGCTGGACGAGGTGATCCGATCGCTGGCGCGGGAGGTCGTGGGTGCCGCCGGACCCGCGGTGGACGTGAGCGTCGGTCCGGAGGTGCCCGCCGATCTTGCCCCCGGGACCCTCGCCGAGCTCCGCGCGATCGTCCGCGAGGCGCTCGTCAACGTGCTCCGCCACGCCGACGCGACGCTCATCCGGATCGAGGCGCGCGCGGAGGACGATGCGCTTCTCGTGCGGGTCACGGACAACGGCCTCGGCTTCGTCCCCGGGCAGGAGCGCCAGGGGAGCTGGGGGCTGCGCGGGATGCAGGAGCGGGCCGCCGTCCTTGGTGGCCAGGTCTCGGTCAGCTCGGAGCCGGAAGGGGGGACGGAGGTGGCCGTCCGGGTCCCGCTCCTCCGGCAGGAGATCGGGGAAGGTCCCGAGGAGGGAGGACGATGAGCACGACCCAGGCGCCGGCCACGGTCCGGATCATGGTGGCGGACGACCATGAGCTGATCGCGGCGGGGATCGCCGCAGCGCTCCGTCCGCCGGCCTACGAGATCGTCGCGGTGGCGGGGACCCGCGAGGCGATCGTCGAGACGGCGATCGCGACCCGGCCGGACGTCCTCCTGCTCGACCTGGAGATGCCGGGGACGAGCGGGATCCAGATCCTCGGCGAGCTCCGGCCGCGCCTCCCGGAGACGCGGATCATCATCCTCACCGCCTCCGAATCCGAGCGCGACATGCTCGACGCCCTCGCCCGCGGCGCGGACGGCTACCTGACGAAGTCGGCCGGGCCCACCGCTCTCCACCGTGGCGTGGCGGCGGCGATGCGCGGCGAGATCGTCCTCTCGCGGATGCGCGCCACGACCGCGCTCCGCCACTTCATCGAGCAGGCACGGAGCGGCCGGACGGCGGGCGCGCCGGCGGGCCTGCCGATCACCCCGCGCGAGTTGGATGTCCTCCGGATGCTCGCGGACGGGCTCACCGGTCGTGAGATCGCCCAGGCGATGACGATCTCCCTGCGCACCGTGGAGACCCACGTCGCGAACCTCACCCGCAAGCTCGAGGTCCGCAGCCGCGCGGAAGCGGTCCGGCTCTACCGCGCGAGCCGCTAGCCAGGGGTCCTGTCGACCGCGAGGTGGCGCTGCCGAGGCGGGCGGCCGGCTTCCGGCCTTGGTAGCCTCCGGCTCCCTGATGCCTGTCTCGCCCTCCATGACCCCGAGCCCCGCCCCGCGCTCGGGACGGAACCGGCGCACCCTGGGGCGCATCGCGCGCTCGTGGATGCATGTCGACCGAGCGGGCTTCGTCTGGGGCGGCCCGATCCGTTCGGCGCTCGTCTGCGCGCTCCTCCTGGCGGCGACGGCCTGGGCGCCGTCGGTGGCGTTCGAGCTCGTCTTCGGCGCGGTGCTCATCGGTGTCGTGGACCCGGGCGCGAGCTTCGGGCACCGGGTGCGCGGGATGGGCGGCGCGATGCTCCTCATCGCGACGGCGACCGCGCTCGGCGTGCTCGTTGCCGCGTTCCCGCCCGCGCGCGTCCCGGTGGCGGCCCTCTTTGCGCTCGTCTGCGGGTATCTCGCCATCCTCGGACCGCGCGGTGCGGCCGCGGGGATGGTCGCCCTCGTCGCCTTCGCCGTCTACACGGGGAGCGGGATCTCCCCCTCCCAGCTCCTCCCGACCCTCGGGCTGATCCTCGGTGCGGGCTTCATCCAGCTCGTCGTCGCGCTGGTGCCGGATATCGCCGGACGGATGGACGCTTCACGCTCGGAGCTCTTCCTCGCCTGGCGAGCGCTCGGGACCTCGCTCCGGGACAGCTGGGGGAGCTCGGCCTGGATCATGGCGCCCGTCGCGATCACCCGCGCCCGCGGGAACCTCGCGGCGAGCGGTGCGCAGGGCGCGACCCAGGCCTGGCTGACGACGCTCATCGCCCGCTGCGAGGACGCGCGGACCGGGGTGGTCGCGCTCGCCGCGCTCCGCGACGACGAGGACCCCGGCCGGGCGGCGGCTGCGGCGCGCTTCCGGGCGGCAGCCGCCCTGCTCGCGCTCCGGATCGGCGAGGGGCTCCATCTTCCGTTCCTGCGCCGCCGTGTCGGGCCGGCGGCAGCGGCGATGGAGGAGGCGGCCGACGCCGCCTGCGCGGTCCTGCCGGCCCCCTGGGATCACGTCATCGACCGGATGCGCCTCGATCTCCGGAGCGCCGCCGCGCTCACGACCGGCCCGTGGCCGGTGGGGCGAGCGGTCGAGCGGACGCTCTCGGTCGGGCTCCGGGGGACCGGGTCCCTGGAGAAGGTCCGGCACGGGGATCCCACCGGCATCTACCGCGCCCACGCCGTCCGCCTCGCGATCGCGTATGCCGCGGCGACCGTCGTCGCGATGCTCGTCGCGCCGTGGTTCCCGAACCTCGTCGCGACCCCGCTCACGGTCGCCCTCCTGCTGCGCCCGGACCTCGCCGGAACGGAGGTCAAGGTCGTCGGCCGGATCGTCGGGACCACGCTCGGCCTCGTCGCGGTCCTCGGCGTGCTCGCGCTCTTCCCGTCGACCCCGGTGGCGATCGTCCTCGTGGGCATCTCGGCGGCCGCGTTCTTCGCCTTCGTGGCCTCGAACCAGCAGCTCTGTGCGGCGGGCATCACGGGCATCTTCGCCGTCCTCCCGTGGATCGGCGGCCGTCCGCTGGAGGCGATCGCGATCTCGTCCGCCGTGGGGACGGGGCTCGCGATCATCGTCACCCTCGCGGTCATCGCGCTCTGGCGACCGGCCCGGTCCCTTCCGCTCGCGCGCGCCCTCGCCGACCAGGCGGCCGCGCTCGCCCGCTATACCTCGCTCGCGCTCGCGGCCGGCGACCCGGCGGAAGAGGAGGCCGCGCGCCGCGCCCTCGTCGGGCGCGGCGTCGCCGCGGCCGGTGCGATCGACGCTGCCCTCCTCGAGCTCGGGACGCATCGGCTGGACCCCGAGCTCGCCCATGCCGTCTTCCTGCAGCTCGTGGACGGGGTCGCCGTCGTCGCCGCCGCGGAGATGACCGGCGAGCAGGTCGCCCGCGGCCTCGCCGACACCGCCGGCGTCGCGGCGACGGAGGAGCTCGGCCTGCGCCTCGACCGGCTCGAGCGGGAGGGGGCTCCGGGTCCGCGGGCGGCCGGCGCCGCAGGCGGCGGACGATACGGGCGTGCGATCGAGCGCGCCCACCTCCTCCTCGGTCCGCTCGGCGGCTGAGGACGCGACGGAGGTCCGTGCGGCGACCGACACGGGCGGCGATGTCCACGATGATCGCGGCATCGTGGACGGATCCCGGCGTCAGGCCGCGGTCGTGGCGCGATCGCACACCTCGCGCATGCCGAGCACGTCGATCCGGTTGTGCGCGAGCAGCGCCGTCCAGCGGGCCTTGCGGCGCGGCGTGAGGGACGCGTAGCCCCGCCCCCGTTCGAGCGCGCTCCCGAGCACCGCCAGCGTCGACCCCGTACGGCCCGGCCCGTGGACGGGTGCGACGCGCAGGCCGGCGAGGTGGAGGTAGCGCGCCAGCCGCTCGCCGTCCGGGTGACGGGCGATGCCGAGCGCCCGGCGCCAGCGGGCGGCGGTGGGGATCGCGTTCACGTAGCGCGCGGTGAACCGCTCCGCGAGGGGTGCCGGGCACAGGCGCCGGACCACCGCCTCCTCGTGCCGGCTCCATCCGACGATGGGGCCGTCGCGCTCCTCGGCGAGCACGACGACCGTCCGGACCGCCTCCGTGAGATCGATCGTCCGCAGGTCCTTCGCGTCGGCGGCCGGCCGGTACCGATCGTCGAGCACCAGCTGAAGGAGCGATGCGTCGGGGTCCTGGAAGGTGGCGATCCCCAGGAGCACGGGCGGCGCGTCGATGCGGCCCTCGAAGTCGATGAACGTCGCGCGCTCCACCTCGGCACGCGAGAGGATCCGGCGGCCCATGGCACCTCCCTGGTCTCCACGCGGGTGCGTGCGGCCGATCGCCCGCATGCGCATCTGCGTCCGATTCCGGCATCCCACAGGCGATCCGGGGCTGTCAAGCCGGGGTCCCGGTGCGGCCCGACGCCTCCTCGCCGCCGCCCAGTACCTGCAGGAACGCGAACGGGTGCACCTGGCCGCCGCCGCCGCGCAGCAGGTGGCCGGCCTCACCGCCCTGTCAACCCCTTGTCAAGCCCTTGTCAAGGGGGTAGACTTGCGGTTCACGGCCTTGTCAAGACTTGACAAGGCCACGCGTGTGTCCGGATCACGGCTCCCGGCCGTCGTCGCGCACGCTCTCGCGGGAGAGGCATGTCGATCGGCGCCGCCGCCGAGATCAAGCAGAAGCTCGACCTCGTCGAGCTGATCGGGGAGACCGTCCAGCTCCGCCGCGCAGGCACGAGCTGGAAGGGTCTCTGCCCGTTCCACGGGGAGAAGACCCCGAGCTTCGTCGTGACGCCTGCCCGGGAGTCCTGGAAGTGCTTCGGGTGCGGCCGTGGCGGCGACCTCTTCACCTTCGTCATGGACCGCGACTCGGTCGATTTCCCCACCGCGCTCCGGACGCTCGCCGGCCGGGCCGGGGTGGAGCTCTCGGAGCGGACCTCGCGCGAGGATGCGGAGCGGAAGCGCCTGCGCGAGGTGATGGAGGCGGCGATCTCGTTCTACCACCTCGTCCTCACGACCCACCGGGCAGGGGAGGGGGCGCTCGCCTACCTCCATGGGCGCGGCTTCACGGATGCCACGATCGCCACCTTCCAGCTCGGCTATGCCCCGGCGAGCTGGGATGCCCTCGCAAAGGCGCTCCGCGGCCGGCGGGGGGCCACGGACGCGGATCTCGAGGCCGCGGGTCTCGCGATCCGCCGGCCGCGCGGCGGTGGCGTCTACGACCGCTTCCGGGACCGGGTGATCTTCCCGATCCGGGATGCCTCCGGCCATCCCACCGGCCTCGGAGGGCGCGTCCTCGGCGCGCACGATCCGGCCACCCAGGGCGGCAAGTACCTGAACACCCCGTCCACCCTCCTCTTCGACAAGAGCCGGACGCTCTTCCTCATCGACCGGGCGAAGGCGGGGATCCGGCGGACCGGCCGCGCCGTCCTCGTGGAGGGGAACACGGACGCGCTCATGGCGCACCAGGCGGGCTTCGACAACGTCGTGGGCACGCTCGGCACCGCGCTCACCGCGGGGCACGTGGAGCTCGTCACGCGCTATGCGCCGCGGATCGCCCTCGCCTACGACGTGGATTCGGCCGGCCAGGACGCGGCCACCTTCGGGGCGCGGGAGCTCACCGCGCTCGTGGGCGAGATCGAGCGCTCCGAGCACCGCGGGCGGCTCACGGATGTCGATGTCGTGCGGCTGCCGGAGGGGAAGGACCCGGACGAGGTGATCCGCGAGACCCCGGAGGTCTGGCGCGAGGCGACCGAGCACCCCCAGGCGATCATGGACTTCCTCATCGACCGCGCCGCTTCCCGCTCGGACCTGCGGACCGTCCCCGGCAAGGAGCGCTTCGTCAACGCGCTCGTCCCCACCCTGCGCAGCGTGAGCGATCCGGTCCGCCGGGATGCCTACGTCCAGTCGCTCGCCCGGCGGGCGGGGCTGGACGAGCGGACGATCCTCGCCGCGATCCGCCGACCCGAGCCGTCCGGTACCCGGACGCGCGGGACGGATGCCCGGGCGGGTGCGCGGATCGATCTCGAGGCGGTCCTCGCGCAGCCGGGTGCGGTGGACCCGCGCGCCACGGCGGACCTCCTCGAGCCCGCCGAGCGTGCCCTCCTCCGCCTCCTCCTCGTCCATCCCGAGCTCGTCCCCGGCGTCGCCGCGCGCCTCCGGCCGGAGCTCCTCGTCACCGCCCCCGCGCGCGAGCTGTGGCGCGCCATGGAGGAGGCGGCCGTGCTGCCCGTCCCGCCGGACCGGACGGCCTTCATCGCCGGTCTCGAGCCCACCGTCGCGGAGGTGGCGCGCGCCCTGCACGCCCGCCCGGACCCCGTTCCGGGCGATCCGCACGAGCTGGAGCAGGCGATCGGCCAGAGCATCCTCACGCTCGAGCGGGCCCGGCTCGCGGAGGCGGTGGAGCACGCACGGGCGGAGGTCGCCGAGGCGGAGGCCGCCGTCCCACCCGATCCGGCCGAGACGGAGCGGCTCCGCCGCGAGCTTCTCGGCCTTCAGCAACGACGTCTCGATCTCGATCGCCGGCACCAGGCCACGAGCCTGCTCGCCGACCGACGCAGAGCCACCGCCGGCACCGCCGGTGACCAGGGAGGAACCCGATGACCGCCGACACGTCCGACACGCTCCTCGTGGATGCCGAGCTCGAGGAGGATGCCCCGGCCGACCTCGTGGAGGAGGCTGCAAGCCCCGCCGAGGCAGGGACGGGGATCGTCATCCCCGTGGCCGCGGCCGAGCCCGGTCCGTGGGAGGAGCCGCCGGCCAAGCTCGACGCGGTCGCCCAGGAGGAGCCGACCCCGGAGGAGCTGGACGCGCTCGCCGAGGCGGATATCGTCGGCATCGACGACCCCGTCCGGATGTACCTGAAGGAGATCGGCAAGGTCCCCCTCCTGAACGCGGAGGAGGAGGTCGTCCTCGCCAAGGCGATCGAGCTCGGCGAGCAGATCGTGGTGGAGCCGGAGAAGGCGATCCTCTCCCTCTGGGAGTGGACGCGGAACAACACGGAGACGAAGAGCCGGACCCGCCACGCGCAGCACCGGCTCCCGTACGGCCAGGAGACGGACCGGATCGTGCGCGCCGCGATCGGCGCCGCCGCCCGCGAGGGTCTCCTCCCGGGGTCGCCGGATGTGAAGCTGACCAAGGCACTCCGGGAGGCGAAGGGCGATGCCGTGAAGGCCCGCCTCAAGGAGGCGAAGGCGGTCCTGGACGGGTGGACCGCAGCGCCCTCGGCGGATGCCTTCGTGGAGCTCGTGGACTGGGCCTTCCTCGCCGTCCACAACCCGGACCAGGAGCAGCGGGACAACCCCTCGCTGCGGGCGATCTATGACTGGACCCGGGAGGCCGCCCACCGCCAGGTCCGTGCCTGGATCGACGCCGGCGGGGATGCGGACGTCCTCGAGGAGATGGGCTGGGATCCGGCGATGTCCCAGGATCACATCAAGCCCCGGGACCGCCGCGGCGTCCTCGTCCGGATCGGTCGCGAGGGTCGCGAGAGCCTCACCTCGGCGAACCTGCGCCTCGTCGTCTCGATCGCCAAGAAGTACATCGGCCGCGGGATGAGCTTCCTCGACCTCATCCAGGAGGGGAATATCGGCCTCATCCGGGCGGTCGAGAAGTTCGACTACGAGAAGGGCTTCAAGTTCTCCACCTACGCCACGTGGTGGATCCGCCAGGCGATCACCCGGGCGATCGCGGACCAGGCGCGCACGATCCGCATCCCCGTCCACATGGTGGAGACGATCAACCGCCTCATCCGCGTCTCGCGTGGCCTCCTCCAGGAGCTCGGCCGCGAGCCCACGGTGGAGGAGATCGCGCTCTCCATGACCCTCGGGCCGGAGAGCGTGACGCGCGTCTTCGCCGCGGTCGGCGGCCGGGAGAACATCTCGGGCTTCGAGATCCGCGCGGACAAGGATCCGGCGATCCGGCTGGATATCGCGGACCGGGCGAAGGTCGTGGATCCGGAGCTGATGGACGAGACGCTCATCTTCATCGACCACGGGGACCGGATCGACATCCAGCTCCTGCCGCGCAAGGAGCGCGAGCCGGAGGGGGTGGTGGTCATCACCCCGGACAAGGTGCGCGAGATCCTCAAGGTGAGCCAGGAGCCGGTCTCCCTCGAGACGCCGATCGGGGAGGAGGAGGACTCCCACCTCGGCGACTTCATCGAGGATCGCGGCGCCCTCGCCCCGGCGGAGGCCGCCAGCCACCAGCTCCTCAAGGAGCAGGTCGAGGCCGTCCTCGATTCGCTCTCCGGGCGCGAGCGGCGCGTCCTTCAGCTCCGCTTCGGGCTGGAGGATGGCCGGGCACGGACCCTGGAGGAGGTCGGCAAGGAGTTCAACGTCACTCGCGAGCGGATCCGGCAGATCGAGGCGAAGGCGCTGCGCAAGCTCCGCCACCCGAGCCGGAGCCGGAAGCTCAAGGACTATCTCGAGTAGGGTTGCAGCCGGCGGGTGACAGGGATCCCGCCACGACCACCGCCGATCGGTGCGGAGAGGGAGGGGACGATGCAGTCAAGGGTTCCCGCACGCGTGCGGCGTGGTCTGAGCGGGGTGGTCGCGGCAGCGCTTGCCGCGTCGCTCCTCGGTGGCGGGGGCGTGGTCTTCGCCGGCGGCGGCGGTCCCGCCTGCACCGTGCGGATCGGTGAGGCCGCCAGGAAGTACGACACGGTCCAGGCCGCGGTGGACGCGGCGGATCCGGGCGCGGTCATCCACGTGGCGGGGACCTGCACGGGGACCGTCACGGTCGCCACCCGCCTGACGATCCGCGGTGTCCCGTCCGGGACGCCACGGATCGCAGCGCCGGAAGGAGCACGGGCGATCGAGGTCCTCGCGACCGGCAAGCTGACGCTCGCCGGTCTGCGGATCGTGGGCGCGGGCCAGGTGACCGGGGCCCCGGGCGGCGTCGCGCGCGTCGCCGGTGCGCTCACGGTGACGGCGAGCACGATCACCGGCGGGGACGCGCAGCTGGGTGGCGGCGGGATCGCGGTCCTCGCGGACGCGTCGCTCGTCCTCGGCCGCGGTGCCCGTGTCACGGCGAACCGCGCCGACGGGGACGGGGGTGGGATCCGGTCGGAGGGCTCCGTGACGATGCGCGCGAACGCGCGGGTCGACGCGAACGAGGCGCCGGGGCAGGGCGGCGGTGGCATCCAGGTGGAGGCGGGCCCGCTGACGATCTCCGGGACCGCCCGGGTCGACCACAACAGCGCCCGCTACGGCGGCGGGATCGCGACCCTGCCGGGCTCCGTGACCACGATCGGGGGCCGGGCCTCGATCGAGCACAACACGGTGACGCAGCAATCGGCGGGGATCGAGAACGGCGGAAAGCTCCTCATGAAGGGCCTGGCGAGCGTCGAATTCAATGATTCCCTGGGGGATGCGGGCGCTGGCGGGATCGGCTCCTGGGGGTCCGCCGGCGCGCGGATCATCGGCCGGGCGAGCGTCCATCACAACAGCGGGGATTCCGCGGGCGGGATCGGGGCGTGGGGTGGGACCTTCTTCGTCGGCGGTCGGGCGACGATCCGGGACAACAGCGCCCGGATCGGTGGTGGGGCCTGGGTGGACGGCGGCGACCTCGTCCTCGCCGATGGGGCCCGGATCGTCGGGAACAGCGCGACCGAGAGCGGCGGAGGGATCTACGTCGAGAGCGGCTCGATCGACGGTGCCTGCGGCACGGGGCGCGTCCGGGGGAACACCGCCCCCGCCGACCCGCAGATCTCGCCGGCGTGCCCGGTGAGCTGACGGGGCGACCTCCACAGACGCCCGGGAAACGACGAAGCGCGACCCCTGCGGGTCGCGCTTCGCTGCGTTCAGGGCCGGGCGAGCGCCCGGCGCGCGGGTCAGACGCAGGCGGGAGCGGTCTCGAGGTCCGTCCCCTCGGCGACCACCGAGACCATGCGGGTGAAGACCTCCGTGGTCGCGCCGTAGTTCACGGTGATCTCCACCGTCTTGCAGCCGAGGCTCTCCTCGGCGGGGATCGCGACCTTCTTCAGGGCGAGGAAGGAGCGCTTGCCGGCGAGCCGGAGGTCCACCGGGACGGCGCCGCCGTCCAGGGTCACGACCGCGGAGGCCGAGAAGGTTGCGCTCTGGTCGGGGCGGATGACCTTCGCCTTGAGGAGGATCTTCCCGCCCGCCTCTGCAGCGGCGGAGGCGCGGGCACGGATCATCCCGGCAGGCGGGGCGGCGATCGCGGACGTGCCCACGAGGGCGACGAGCGAGAGGGATGCGATGGCGGCGACGAACCGGCGGCGCATGGGAACCTCCGATGGCGGATGAAGATGACGTCGTGGAGTCTCCGCCTCCTCTCCGCTTTCTCCCACCCTGACCATCGGTCCTGTCCGCCCTGCCGGAAGGGTCACCCCGCCGGGGGGACGATGGTCCCGGTCCCCCACGTGCGGTAGCCTGACGGACGCGATGCCCATCCCCCGACCCGCCACCCCCGATCCCCTCCGCCCGGACCTCGGGTCGCTGGAGGCGGCCTGGGCCGCCCGGGTCGCCGCCGACCGCGAGCAGGTGGAGCGAGCGCGGGAGGTGGACGACCCTGCCGACTACTACGCCCCCACGGCCGGCCGCTTCCGTCCTGCCCCGGATCGCCCGGTGGACCCGGTGGCGGGGATCCTCGCGGCGATCGCCCATCCGGATGACACGTGGCTGGACATCGGGGCCGGTGGTGGGCGCTACGCGGTCCCGCTCGGGCGCATCACGCGTGGCGTCGTCGCGGTGGAGCCCTCGCCCGCGATGCGCGCGGTCCTCCAGGACGAGATCGCGCGGAGCGACGGGTCCCGTGTCCGCGTCGTGGCGGAGTCGTGGCCTCCCCCCGGCTGGCCGGACCCGGCCGCGGTCGCTCCCTACGCCGCGTCCGTCGGCCTGTTCGCCCACGTGGGCTACGACATCGCCGCGATCGGCCCCTTCCTGGACGCCCTGGAGGCGGCCGTCACCCGGCGCTGCGTCGCCGTGGTCGCGGAGGGGGCGATGACGACGATCGCGCGGCTCCTCTGGGAGCCGATCCACGGGGAGCCGCGGATCCTCCTCCCGGCCCTGCCGGAGCTCCTCGCCGTCCTCATCGCCCGGGGCCGGCTTCCCGAGCTGCGCCTCGTTCCGCGCGTCGTCCCCGTCTACGCGTCCGCCGACGAGCTCCACGAGGTCGCCCGCCGCCAGCTCTGGCTCCGTCCGGGAAGCGCGCTCGACCGGCGGCTCGCCACCCTCCTTCCCGCGGTCGCGACGCGCACGGAGGCGGGCTGGACGGTCGATCCCGAGCCGACGCGGATCGGCGTCCTCTCGTGGGCGCCCGAGGCGGACCGGTGAGCGCGCGGCTCGCGCCCGAGAGCCTCCTCGCGGGGGTCGATATCGGAGGGACCTCGATCGCCGTGCGGATCGCCGGACCCGATCTCGCGGACCACGGCCGGCACGCCGTCCCCACGATCGTGGGGGAGCCGGAGGCGGCGGGCGCCCAGGTCGTGGCGGCGATCGACGCAGCGTGCGCGGCGCTGGGGATCGAGCGGGCGCGCGTCGTTGCGATCGGGATCGGCGTCCCCGGGCACGTGGATCCGGTGGCGGGGACGGTCCGGATGGCGGTGAACCTGGGCTGGGGCCAGGTGGCGCTGCGCGAGCAGGTGCAGGCGCTCCTCCCGCTCCCGGTGGGGATGGACAACGACGTGCGCGGCGCCGCCGAGGGCGTGCGCGCCCGCCGGCTCCTCGGCGATCTCACCGACTTCCTCTATGTCGCGATCGGGACGGGGATCGCGGCCGGTCTCGTCGTGGATGACCGGGTCCTCCGCGGCGCGCACCTCTTCGCGGGCGAGATCGGCCACCTCGTGGTGGAGCCCGGCGGGCCGCGCTGCAACTGCGGCCAGGAGGGGTGCCTGGAGGCGATCGCGGGCGGCCCGGCGGTGGCGGCGATCGCGCGCAGCGCGGTGGCGACCGGGATGCCCTCCCGGCTCGATCCCGGCGGCGCCTTCACCGCGGCCGAGGTCTACGCGGCCTCCGCGACGGGGGATCCGGCCGCGCGTGCCGCGGTCACCCGCGCCGCGCGTGCCCTCGCCCGTGCCTTTGCCACGGTGGACGCGGTCCTCGACTTCCCCGCGATCGCGATCGGGGGCGGGGTGGCCGCCGCGGGTCCGGCCTTCTTCGGCCCGCTCGAGGAGGCGCTGGACGAGATCCGCGCCACGAGCCCCTTCGCCGCCACGATCCTCCCCGCGGACCTCATCCGCCCGCTCCCGGCCGGGGACGATGCCGGGACCTGGGGTGCGGTCCTGCTCGCGCGGGCCGCCGCCGCGGAGTCCGTGTAGTCTCCGCCCCGTGAGCCTGCACGACGAGATCCACGAGCAACCGGAAAGCCTGCGCCGCCTCCTCACGGAGCGACGCGCCACCGTGGAGGCGATCGCCGCCGCCCTCCGTGCCCGCCCGATCGACCTCGTCGTCGTCGTGGCGCGCGGCAGCTCGGATCATGCCGCGATCTACGCCCAGTACCTCTTCGGCGCCTTCCACCGGCTCCCCGTGGCGCTCGCCACCCCGGCGCTCACCTCGATCTACGGCGTGACCCCGCGGCTGGACCGCGCCCTCGTCATCGGGATCTCCCAGTCCGGCCGCTCGCCGGATGTCGTGGGCGTCCTCGCGGATGCGCGCGCCCAGGGGGGCGCCACGGTGGCGATCACGAACGATCCCGCCTCCCCGCTCGCGCTCGCAGCCGAGCACGTCATCGACGTCGTCGCGGGGCCGGAGCGGGCCGTGGCGGCCACGAAGAGCTACACCGCGCAGATCCTCGCGGTGGCGATGCTCGCGGCGGCGCTCGGCCGGCCCGGCGAGACGGGCTTCGGCGGCGGCCCGGCGGAACGCTGGGCCGCCCTGGATGCGGTCCCCGCCGCGATCTCCGGCGTGCTCGCCACGGAGGCGGCGGTCGCGGCGGTCGCGCAGGCGCGTGGCGGGATGGACCGCTGCATCGTCCTCGGCCGGGGCTTCGACTACGCCACCGCCCGCGAGTGGGCGCTGAAGCTGAAGGAGCTCGCCCAGGTGGCGGCGGATCCCTACTCCGCAGCGGACTTCGAGCACGGGCCGATCGCGCTCGTGGAGCCGGGCTATCCCGTCCTCGCCGTGGCGGCGAGCGGTGCGCCCCTCGAGACGCTCCGGCCGCTCCTCGTCCGGCTGCGGGAGAAGCACGCGGTCGATCTCGTCGTCATCTCGGATGACCCGGAGGTCCGGGCGATCGGGAGCGCGGCGCTCGCGATGCCGGCCGGCGTGGCGGAGTGGCTCACGCCCGCGGTCTCGATCGTGGCGGGCCAGCTCTTCGCGCTTCACCTCACCCGGGCGCGTGGCCTGGACGCCGAGGCGCCGCGCACGATCAGCAAGGTGACGCTCACCCGCTGACGCGGGGCTCGCTCAGCCCACCGGGACGCCCGGCTCGGGTGCGAGGACCCGGACCGCGTTCAGCCCCCGGGCATCGAGCGCCGCGCGGAGCTGCGCCGGCGTCCCGGCGAGGATCGGGAAGGTCCCGTAGTGGATCGGGACGACCGTCCGCACCCCGAGGAGCTCGACCGCCTTCGCCGCCCCGTCCGGGCCCATCGTGTAGTGCCCGCCGATCGGCAGGAAGGCGACCTCGGGACGGTGGAGCTCGGCGATGAGCGCCATGTCGCCGAAGACGTCCGTGTCGCCCGCGTGGTAGATCCGCCGCCCATCCTCCAGTCGGACGACGAACCCGGCGGGCTCCCCGAGCGAGATGTGGCCTTCCTCCTGGTCCCACTGGCCCGCGGAGTGCTCCGCCCGGACCATCGTCACCGCGAGCCCGTGCGCCTCCACCGTCCCGCCCTTGTTCATCCCGATCACCTCCGCGGGTGTCCGGGCCACGTTCTGGAGCCAGACGGCGAGCTCGTGGATCGCCGGCCAGACGGGCCGGGTGCGCGCCGCGATCGCAACGGAGTCGGGCGTGCCGCTCGCCACGCTCCCCCCGAGGTGGTCGGTGTGCCCGTGGGTGACGAGCATGAGGTCGCAGCGGTCCACGGCGTCCACCGCGACGGTCGCCCGCGGGCTCCCGAACCAGGGGTCGAAGCGGATGACCCGCCCCGCCGGCGTCTCCACCTCGATGTTCGCGTGGCCGTGCCACGTCAGCCGGAAGCCGAGCTCGTCCATCGTCCCTCTCCTGTGCGGTCCGGCGCATCGTAGCCCGCACCCGCTGCCCCGTGCGGGTGCCGGATGCCCTCCCGACCCGGGTATCCTCGACCGATGGAGCTCCTGCATCGCGCCACCGGCCCGGTCGCCACGAACGTCTGGGTCCTCGGCGATCCCGCCACCCGCGAGGCGATCGCGATCGATACCGCCACCCCGTCCGTGGCCTGGCTCACCGAGGCGCTCGCCGCCCGCGGCTGGGCGCTCCGGCTCGTCGTGAGCACGCATCGCCACTGGGACCATATCGGGGACAACGCCGCGGTCGTGGCGGCCACCGGCGCGGAGCTCGCGGTCCATGCGCTCGACCGCCACGGGCTGGAGAGCCCGGACCCGCTCTTCGCGCCCTTCCCGATCGTCCCCTCCGTCCCGGCGCGGGAGCTCGCCGAGCGGGACGAGATCCGCTTCGGGGCGATCCGGCTCGAGGTCCTCCATACGCCCGGCCACACCGAGGGCTCGGTCTGCCTCCTTGCGCCCGAGGAACGGCTCCTCTTCTCCGGGGACACGCTCTTCGCGGGGGGCTGGGGCCGGGTCGATCTCGCCGGCGGCTCCCCGGATGCGATGGTCGCCTCGCTCGACCGGCTCGCGACCCTGGATGCGGACCTCGCCGTCCTCCCCGGTCACGGCCCGCGGACGACGATCGCCCGTGAGCTCCCCTGGATGCAGCTCGTCGCCGCGGAGCGGCGCCTGATCCGCTAGCCGCGCGGCCCCCGGACCCAGGTCCGGAAGATCCCCTCCGTGCGGAACCCGATCGCCGCGTAGAGCGGGAGCGCGATCTCGCTCGCCTGGAGGACGGCGGGGAGCGAGGGGTCGAAGGAGACGGCGGTCCGGGTCAGGGCGCCGCCGATCCCCCGGCGCCGCTGGGAGGGGAGGGTGGAGATCGCATAGACGCCGAGGACGCCGGCCTCCCGGAAGGCCATCGCGGTCCCCACCGCCTCCCCGCCACGACGGGCGATCCAGATGCCGAGCCGCGGATCGCCGAGGATCGCCGGCCCGTGCCACGCACCCGGCTCCGGGATCGTGGCGCCGAAGCCGAGCGCCGCCGCGAGCTCGTGCTCGACGAGCTCGGAGGGGTCGTGGACCGCGGTGATCGAGACGCCGTCCGGCAGGGCGCCAGGGGCGACGGGGGCCACCGGCCGCGCCATCCAGGGCCGGTCACCGTCCGGGAGGAAGCCCGCGGGCGCCGCATCCAGGATCGCCCACGGGTCGCAGATACCGGACCAGCCGGATGGGTGGAGCCGGTCCGTGACGGCCGCCAGCGGCGCGTCCGGGCGGAGGGCGATCGCCCGCAGGTAGAGGCCCGGCGCGTCGTCCGTCGTCCACCACCAGTCCGCGTTCCGCTCGGTCCGGCAGCCGAGCGCGCGGAGCTGGAGGTCGTGCCAGCCCGCGAGGTTCGCCGCGGCGGCCGTGAGGAGCGGCGCCGGGGTCTCCGCGCTCACCCGACCCGCTTCAGCTTCCCGGTCCGCTTGGCATAGCGCTCCGCGGCCCCGAAGACGCGGATCCCGAGGGGGATGAAGAGCGCGGCCATGACGACGAGCGGCCAGAGGAGGTCGAGCTGGGCGTCGATCGGCGTTCCGTGGATGAGCGCCTGCCGCACCCCTTCCAGGACGTAGGTGAAGGGCGAGAAGCGGGCGAGGACCTGCATCCAGTCCGGGAGGATCTCCACGGAGTAGTAGACGCCGCTGACGAGGAGGAGGAGCGACTGGAGGACGAAGGTCATCTGGGAGCCGCGCTCCACGTAGATGAGGGGGAGGATCGCCGCCATCATCCCGATCCCCACCACGGACGCGGAGCCCGCGATCATGAAGACGGCGGCCGCCCCGAAGTCCGCGCCGGAGAGGTCGAGCCCGAAGAAGAGGACGAGGGCGAGAAGGACGACGGTCGTGTGGAGGAGCCCGTAGAGGACCGCGAAGAGGGTGGACCCGAGGAGCTGGCTGAGGCGCCGGACCGGGGCCATCATCGTGTACTCCAGCGTCCCCTCCCAGCGCTCCCAGGCGATCTGCTCGGCGATGACGGAGAAGACGGTGGAGAGGTAGTTCCAGAAGACCGCGCCGATCATCAGCGAGAAGACGAGCTCCTGGGAGCCCTGGTCCAGCCCGATGAGGGCGATCGACATCGCCCCCGCGATGGCATAGACCATGAAGGCCATCTCCCAGCCCCAGTAGCGGCGGACGAGATGGACGTTTCGGGCGATGAAGGCGACGCTCGCGCCCGCCTCGCGGCGGAAGGCGGAGCGGGCGGCGCGCGGCGGCGGGGTCATCCGGGCTCCTCCGCCTCGCCCTCCTCGACATCCTCGTCGAGGGAGCGGCCGGTGTAGGCCATGAAGACCGATTCCATCGTCGGCGGGAGGCCCTTCTCGGCGGCCACCCGCATGCGCAGCTCGGCAGGCGTCCCCTCGGCCACGAGCCGGCCGCGATCGAGGATCCCGATCCGGTCGCACAGGCGCTCCGCCTCCGCGAGGTCGTGGGTCGTGAGGATGACCGTGATCTCGTGGCTGCGGCGGAGCTCCTCCACGTAGGACTGGACGTCGAGCCGCGAGCGCGGGTCGAGGCCGGTCGTCGGCTCGTCCAGGAGGAGGAGCGACGGGCTGGTGAGGATCGCACGGGCGATCGCCACCTTCTGCTGCATCCCCCGGCTCATCTGCTCGAGCGGCCGGCCGAGCCGCGACTCCGCGATCCCCAGCCGGGCGAGGATCCGGACCGCCTCCCGGCGGGCGGCGCCCACCTCCAGCCCGTAGAGGCGCGCGGCGTAGGCGAGGTTCTCCGCCGGGGAGAGCTTCTTGAAGAAGGCAGCGTCCACGGAGACGCGGTTGATATGGCGCTTCACCGCCATCTCGTCGCGCTCGATGTCGTGCCCGAAGACCTCGACCGTCCCTGAATCGAGGGTGAGGAGCGTGCTGAAGAGGCGGATGAGCGTCGACTTGCCGCCCCCGTTCGCGCCGAGGATCCCATAGACCTCGCCGCGCTCGATGCGCAGCGAGACGTCGTCCACGGCGATGACGGGCGGCTTGCGGCGACCGACCTGGAAGCGTTTCGTGACGTGGTCGGCGAGGAGGGCGGGCGGAAGGGCGGCGGGCATCAGTGGAGGTGCGGGTCCGTGAGCGGGCTGCGCGGCGCGGCGGGCCGTTCCGGATGCTCGCGCGGCGCGTGGCGGCGCTCCGGCTCGGCGGCCCGGGCGGCGGCGAGCGCCGCCGGTCGCTCGGCCGGGGCCAGGCCGGCGACCGCGGCGAGGGTGCGGGCACGATCCTCCTGGCGCTCCTCGAGGTCCGCCTGGCTCCGGTCGACCCGGTCGCCGAGCTCGCCCGCGATCCCCCACGCGAAGTGCTCGAGGAGGCCGCTCCCCGGGTCGCGGGTCGCGAGGACGGCCGGCGGCCGGCGCTGGAGGTGGCCGTTCGCGTCGCGCTCCGTGGGACGCAGGTAGTGGGCGGCCTCCACGCGGACGACGCCCGCACGCTCACCGAGGATGAGGACAAGGCCGAGGCGCCGGATGGCATCCTCGGGGAGCGCGGCCGGGCCCTCCGTGAGCCGCTCGAGAAGGTCCCGGAGGGAGCCATCCCGGGCGAGGAGCGCGGGGGTCACCCCGCCGCGGATCGTGGCGGCGAGCTGGTCCAGGTCCGGCGGCGCGTCCTCGGCGTCCAGGACGACCCAGGGGCGCTCGGGGACGGCATCCAGGAGGGCCGTCGCGATCCCGGCACGGACCGCGCGGGGGACCGGACCGGCGACGATGAGCGGCACGCCGTCCTCCACGAGGAGCCACGCGAGGGCGGCGAGCTCGCCATCGAGCACGCCGCCGGTCACGAGCGCGGGGAGATCGGGGTGGTCGGTGCGTGCGTCGATCGGGGGCCTCTCTCGGGGAAGGGCGGGGGGCGGCGGAGTCTACACCCGCCGCCCCGCCGCGTCAGACGGCTGCTTCGAGCGTGGCGAGGGGGGCGCCCGCCGCATCGAGAAGGGTGAGCGTCGTCCCCGTGACCTCCCAGCCCGCGACGGCGCCGAGGAGCGCGACCCAGGCGGCCTCCGCCTCCATCCGGCCCTCGCACGCCATCCGCGTGGTGGCGACCGGGCCGAGGACGAGCGAGGCGTCCGCGAGGGTGTAGCCGGCGGTCCACTGGTTGCAGCCCGCGAAGCCGGATGCCGTCCCATCGACGAGCGCGAGGGTGACCGGCGGCTCCGTGACCGCGGAGACGACCGCATCCCCCTCGTGGAGCCCCGTGAGGATCCACGTGGTCCCCTCGAGCACGGTGTCCGGGCGCGGGGCAAGCTCGATCCGCGCCAGGCCGTCCGCATCCGCGAGGGTGAGGATCCCGTCCGCGATCGACCAGCGCGCCACCTCGCCGAGATGGGCGAGGTAGGCGCTCTCGAAGGGGCCGGCCGGATCTCCGCAGTACATCATCGTGGAGCCGATCTCCCCGATGTCGATCGTCTCCCCGTCCACCGTCGCGGGCGCGAACCAGCGGTTGCAGCCGCCGCTGCCGGCAGCGTTCCCGTCCGCGAGCTCGAAGGTGGCGAGCACCTCGGCCGGCACCTCGATCCAGGGGAGACCCGAGCCCGCGATCCGGATCGCCTGCCAGACCGCCCCCTCGATCGTGGTGGGGAAGGGGAGGGGGCTCGGGGAGGGATCGGTGGCCTGGGCCGGCGCGGCGAGGGCGCCGAGGGCGAGGGTCGCGGCGAGGAGCGCGGCGGGACGCCGGCGGGTCGTGGTCATGGGTGCCTCCGGATGCGGGGTGGACGCGGGTCAGGACGCTGCAGACCGCCGTCCGGTTCCCCGTGGTCCCGGCGGCTCGTTCCGGCGCTCGGCGCTACGATGCCACGGACCAGCAGACGCAGCGCCGCGGACCAGCCCCCACGCGGCCGCCCACCGGAGGTGGAAGATGACCCAGCCGCGTGTCGCCGGCAGCACGGCGGAGCTTCTCGGCTTTCTCTCGGGCATCGCGCGGATCGATGCCGGGCGACTCGTCGTGGACGATGTCGCCGCCTTCCGCGCCGGCGGCATCCGGGATGTGGCGTGGAGCGCGACCTTCTCCACGGACCCCGGCACGATCGAGGCCGCGCGCTGGATCGTCTGGGAGGCCTCCCAGGTGCTCGGCTCGCCCTCGGCCTCGATCCACGGCCTCTACATGGCGCGCGGGCGCGGCGAGGTCGGCGGGTTCACGGTCCCGGCGATCAACCTGCGCACCCAGGTCTTCGATATGGCCGCGGCGATCTGCCGCGCGTCGCAGCGGATCGATTCCGGGACGGTCATCTTCGAGCTCGCGCGGAGCGAGCAGGAGTACACCTTCCAGCGCCCCGCGGAGTACATCACGAGCGTCCTCGCCGGCTGCATCGCAGCCGGCTGGCAGGGCCCGGTCTTCATCCAGGGCGATCACTACCAGTTCAACGCGAAGAAGTACGCGGCCGATCCGGATGCGGTCGCCGAGGCGCTCCGCAAGGCGACCCTCGACGCCCTCGCCGTGGGCTACGGGAATATCGACATCGACTCCTCCACGCTCGTCGATCTCTCCCAGCCGAACGTGGATCTCGAGCAGCGGGTGAACTACACGCGCGCCGCGGAGCTCGCCGCGGTCATCCGGTCCGCCGAGGCCCAGGGTCTCGAGGTCTCGATCGGCGGGGAGATCGGCGAGGTCGGCAAGCAGAACTCGAACGAGCAGGAGCTGCGCGCCTACCTGGATGGCTTCCGGCGCGAGTTCGACGCGCGGGGCGGCGCGGGCCGCCCCGGCCTCTCCAAGGTGAGCGTCCAGACCGGGACCTCCCACGGTGGCGTGCCGCTCCCGGGCGGCGGCGTCGCCGAGGTGAAGCTCGACTTCGGGGTCCTCGAGCGGCTCTCCGCCGTCTGCCGCTCCTACGGGCTCGCCGGTGCGGTGCAGCACGGCGCCTCCACCCTGCCGGACGAGCTCTTCCACCGCTTCCCGGCCGTGGAGACCGCGGAGATCCACCTCGCCACGGGCTTCCAGAACGCCCTCTACGACCACCCGCTCTTCCCCGCCGCCCTCCACGCCGAGGTGGACGCCTGGTGCCGGGAGAACGCCGCGGACGAGCGGTCCGCCGGCGAGACGGACTCGCAGTTCGTCTACAAGACCCGCAAGAAGGCGCTCGGCCCGCTCAAGCGCGTCCTGTGGGACCTCCCGGAGAAGGATGCGATCGTCGCGGACCAGGAGAGGAAGATCGCCTTCCTCCTCGAGCAGCTCAACGTGACCGGCACGCGGGAGCTCGTGGAGCGCCACGTGACGGCGCCGGCCCGCCACCGGCCGCTCCCTGCCTCGCTCGCCGGCTGAGCGAGCCCTGCCGCCAGGGCGGCACCACCGGATGCGAGCAGGCCCGCCGGCGACGGCGGGCCTGCGGCGTTTCGGACGAGTGGGGGCTCAGCGTCCGGGCGCGTTCTGCTGGCGCCGCCCGAGGAAGGTGGAGAGGGCGACGAAGCCGACCGCGACGAGGAAGATCATCGTCCCGATCACGTTCACCTGGACGGGGATCCCGCGCTGCTGCGCGCCGAAGATGTAGATCGGGAAGGTCTTCGTCTGGCCGGAGGTGAAGGTGGTGATCACGTAGTCGTCGATCGAGAGGCTGAAGGCGAGCATCGCGGCCGCGAGGACGCCGGGGAGGATGAGCGGGAAGGTGACGCGCCAGAAGGTGCTCCACTCGTTCGCGTAGAGGTCCATCGCCGCCTCCTCCAGGTGGCGCGGGAAGCCCGCCAGGCGGGCGCGCATCGTGACCACGACGAAGCTGATCGAGAACATCACGTGGGCGATGAGGATCGTGGGAAAGCCGAGCGGGTAGAGGACCCCCGGCGGCAGGAAGGTCCAGCCGACCGACCCGATGAAGAGGGTGAGGAGCGAGGTGCCGAGGACGATCTCGGGCGTGGACATCGGCAGGAAGATGAGGAGGTTCGCGATCCCCTTGCCGCGGAAGGTGTGGCGCACGAGGGCGAGCGCGATGAGGACGCCGAGGGCGGTCGCGATGATCGTGGTCAGGAGCGCGATGAGGACGCTCGTCGTCACCGCTTCCGCAAGCCCCGGCCTCCCGAGCGGGTCCAGCCAGGCATCGATCGAGAGCTCGCGCCAGGTGAGGTTGGAGCGCCCGGCGGGCGAGTTGAACGAGAAGATGATCATCACGATGACCGGGAGGGTCAGGAAGGTGATCGCGAAGGCCGCGTAGATCGGGAGGACCCAGCGGCCGATCCGGCGCCGGAGGCGGAAGGGGGGCCGAGCGGCGGCGCTCATCCTGCGCGCGCCCCGTAGAGCTCCTCGGTCCCCGCGAGGCGCGCGTAGACGAGGACGCCGGTGAGGATCGCGGCCATGAGGATGAAGGCGAGGGCGGCTCCCGTGGGGTAGTCGCTCACCTTGAGGAAGCGCGCCTGGATGACGTTCCCGATCATCGTCGTGCGGGGGTTCCCGAGCAGCTCCGCGTTGACGAAGTCACCGACCGCGGGGATGAAGGTGAGGAGGGATCCCGCGATGACGCCCGGCATCGCGAGCGGGAGCGTGACGCGCCGCAGGCGAGAGAGCGGGTCCGCATAGAGGTCCTGGGCTGCCTCGAGAACGCTCGGCGGGATCTTCTCCAGCGCCACGTAGAGGGGGAGGGTCATGAAGGGGAGGAAGTTGTAGGTGATCCCGGCGATCACCGCGACCGGCGTGGCCAGGATGCGCGTCTCGTCGGGGAGGAGCCCGAGGTCCTTGAGCGTCCCGAGGAGGAAGCCGTTGTCCGCGAGGATGATCTTCCAGCTGATCGTGCGCAGGATGAAGCTGGTGAAGAAGGGCGCGATGATGAGGAAGAGGAGGAGCGTCTTGTAGCGCCCGCCCCGGAAGGCGACGAACCACGCGAGCGGGAACCCGATCGCGAAGGTCGCGAGCGTGGCGGCGCCGCCGTAGAGGATCGAGTTCAGGAAGTCGCCCCAGTACTCACCGAGCACCTGGGGGTAGACGCCGAAGTTCCAGGACTGCGTATAGCCCGTCTGGATCGTCCCGGTCTCGAGCGAGACGAGGAACATCCCGACGGTGGGCCAGACGTAGAAGAGGGCGAGGTAGAGGATCCCCGGCGCGAGGAGCAGGTAGGCGGTGGCGGAGGGGTGGCGCCGGAGCCAGGCGAACATCGGCGGCGCCTCCCTCCGGTCCCCTAGAGCCCGATCGTCTCGGCGA
The DNA here is from genome assembly GCA_017853275.1 of Chloroflexota bacterium. GTDB lineage: Bacteria > Chloroflexota > Limnocylindria > Limnocylindrales > CSP1-4 > JAFMJV01. The sequence continues at coordinate 119,391 of JAFMJV010000002.1, read as the reverse complement.
AGGCGGCCTCCCAGGCCGCCCGGACGTCCGGCTCCACGCTCACGAAGTCGTAGCTGCGCGCGCGCATCTCCTCGGTGGGGAAGATGAGCACGTTCTCGGCGAGCGCCGGGTCGATCTTCCGGATCTCCTCGCCGGCACCCTTCACGGGGCAGACGTAGTTCACGTACGCCTCCACCTGGGCCGCGTTCGCGGGGATGTAGTACCAGTCGATGAAGCGCTCGGCAGCCGCCTTGTTCTGCGCCCCCCTGGGGATGACCATGTTGTCCGTGAAGAGCATCCCGCCCTCGACCGGGAGGGTGAAGCGGAAGTCCTGGTCCGGGCGCTGGTCCGGGACGAGGAGGCCGAGCACGTCGCCCGACCAGGCCATGGCCACGACGACATCCCCGGTCGTCATGTCCTCGATGTAGGAGTTGCCGGCGATGCGGCGCGGGATCCCGGCATCGAGAGCCGCAGTGAGGGTGGCGAGGGCGGCATCAAAGCCTGCCTGGTCCAGGGTGGACGGATCGTCCCCGTTGTAGATCGCCGCCATGCCCGCGGACTCGTTCAGCTCCGAGAGCCACGTGAGGCGGCCCGCCCAGCGGTCGGAGAAGAGCTCGCCGACGGACGAGAGCTCGCCGGTCACCGCGGCGTCATAGCCGAGCCCGGTCATCCCGGACTGCCACGGCGCGGCGATCGTGTTCTCCGGGTCCCAGGCGCGGGTCCGGTAGGAGTCCTCGAGGTTCGCCGGATAGCTCGTCATCGCGGAGGTGTCGATCGACTCCAGCCAGCCGAGGACGGAGAGGCGCTGGACCATCCAGTCGGTGAGGACGCACACGTCCCAGCCGGTCTCCAGGCCGGCCTCGAGCGGGCCGCGCAGGTCCGAGGCGAAGAACTCCTCGTTCCCCTCCACGACCTCCTGGTAGTCGACCTCGATCCCCGTCTCGTCCCGGAAGCGGTCGAGGGAGGGGTAGGTCATCTCGTCCGAGACGTCGATGTAGCCGATCCAGGTGGCCATGCGGAAGGAGCCGGACGGTGCGTCCTGGGCCGGGGCCGGGGCGCCCGCGGCAGCGCCCGGCCGGGCGGCGGCGAGGATCGTGCCGGGACGGGTGGCGGCGAGGAAGGTCGCGGCGCCGCCGGCGGCGGTGGCACGCAGGAAGGCGCGCCGGCCGAGCTGGGGGATGGAGCGGGAGGTGGTGGTCATCGCGGTCTCCTGTGCTGGAAGGGGAGGGAGGAGATGGGAGGGTCGTGGTGGGGAGGACGGCCCGCTACTCGATCGGCGCCCCCGTCACGGGATCGGTGGCCGGTTCGGTCCCGGCCGGGAGGGGGTCCACGGCGAACGCGTCCGCCGGATCCCACTCCACGAGGACCTCGGCACCGGGGAGCGCGGACGCACCCCCGTCCGCGCGGGCGATGTTCTGCGCGTAGGCGGTCACGAGATGCCCGTCCGCGAGGGCGACGCGGTACTGCGTGCTCACGCCCGTGTAGGAGAGGTCCTGGATGTGGCCGGGGATCGCGTTCACGCCCGGGGTCGCGGCGCCGGCCGACCCGAGGCGGATCTTCTCGGGCCGCACACCCACATCCACGCGCGACCGGCCCGCGATCGCTGCCGCGGGGAGACGGACGATCGGCCCGAGGTCGAGGCGCACGGCGACGTGGTCACCCTCCGCTCCCACGACGGTGCCCGGGAGGAGGTTGCTCGCGCCGAGGAACCCGGCGACGAAGCGGGTGCTCGGCCGCTCGTAGATCTCCGCCGGCGCGCCGAGCTGCTCGTAGCGGCCATGGTTCATGACGGCGATGCGGTCGCTCATCGTCATCGCCTCCTCCTGGTCGTGGGTCACGTAGATGAAGGTGATCCCCACCTCCACCTGGATCCTCTTGAGCTCGATCTGCATCTGCTTCCGGAGGCGCAGGTCGAGGGCGCCGAGCGGCTCATCGAGGAGGAGGACAGCCGGCCGGTTCACGAGCGCCCGCGCGAGCGCGACCCGCTGGGCCTGGCCACCGGAGATCTGGCCCGGCTTCCGGTCCGCGAGCGCGGAGAGCTCCACCAGCTCCAGCATCTCCGCCACCCGGGTGCGGACCTCGGCGTCGGCGACCTTGCGGCGGCGGAGCCCGAAGGCGACGTTCTCGCGGATCGAGAGGTGGGGGAAGAGGGCGTAGTTCTGGAAGACGGTGTTCACGTTCCGCCGATGCGGCGGGAGCCAGGTGACCTCTTCGCCCTGGAGCTCGATCCGCCCGCTCGTGGGCTCCTCGAAGCCACCGATCATCCGGAGCGTCGTGGTCTTGCCACAGCCGGAGGGCCCGAGAAGGGAGAAGAACTCGCCGTCAAGGACGTCGAGGGAGATCCCATCCACGGCGCGGACATCGGAACCGTAGGTCTTCGTCACGTCGACGAGGCGGACATCGACCTGTGCCAACGGGCTGCGGCTCCTCGGAGTGACACCTCGGCGTGCCGGCCGGGCGGGCCCCGGGGGCGACGGCGACGCCGTTCCGGGGCCGCGCGATTGTAGGAAGGGGGGGCCGGGGTGTCAACGGGCGAGCGGCCCTCCGCGCCCGGCCGGTCCGCGGGGTCCGCGGCCCGGCGCGGCTATCATCCGGCCATGCTGACCGAAACCGCGATCTTCGATGCCCTCCGCAACGTCCAGGAGCCCGAGCTCGGCCGCGACATCGTCACCCTCCAGATGGTGAAGGATGTCGTCATCGAGGGGCCCGCGGTCTCCCTCACGATCGAGCTCACGACGCCCGCCTGTCCCCTGAAGGACGAGATCGAGCGGGACGTCCGTGCCGCGCTCGGCGGGATCGGCGCCGCCGAGGTCGCGATCGCCTGGGGTGCGATGGTCCGCCGGGCTGCACCGAGCCAGCCCCAGTCGCTCGTTCCGGGCGTCAAGAACATCATCGCCGTCGCCTCGGGCAAGGGCGGCGTGGGCAAGTCCTCGGTCTCCGCGAACCTCGCCACCGCGCTCGCCCTGGACGGCGCCTCCGTGGGCCTCCTGGACGCAGACATCACCGGGCCGAACATCCCCCTGATGATGGGCGTGGAGGGGGCCCCTGCGGCCACGCCGGAAGGGAAGATCCGCCCGCTCGAGCGCTACGGCGTCAAGGTGATCTCGATCCAGTTCTTCGTCCCCGAGGGCCAGCCGATCGTCTGGCGCGGGCCGCTCGTGGGCGGGGCGATCCAGCAGTTCCTCCGGGACGTGGACTGGGGTGAGCTCGACTACCTCGTCATCGACCTTCCGCCCGGGACCTCGGACGCCCAGCTCACCCTCGCCCAGTCGGTCCCGATCGGCGGCGCGCTCCTCGTCACCACGCCCCAGGACGTGGCGGTCGCGGACGTGGAGAAGGCGCTCGCGATGTTCCGCCGGATGAGCGTCCCCGTGATGGGCATCGTGGAGAACATGAGCGCCTTCGTCTGCCCGCACTGCGGGGAGGCCACGGAGATCTTCGGGCGCGGCGGCGGCGAGGCCTTCGCGAAGCGCCACGAGCTCGAGTACTTCGGGGGCATCCCGATCGACGTCAAGGTCCGCCAGGGCGGCGATGCCGGGATCCCGGCCGTCGCCCAGCGCGAGCCGGGACCGGCCGCGGTCGTCCTCCGGGACCTCGCGCGGCGGGTGGCGGCGCGGATGAGCGTCCGCGCAGCCCAGCAGGTGCCGGTCCTCACGATCTCCTGACGCCCGCCGGCCCGTCCGGACCGGATGGGCCGGAAGCGCAGCGCGATCTGGGGCAGAATCGCGGGCGTCCGCGCTCAGCGCGGCGCCCCCGGAGCCGGGTGCCGGTCGCACCCGGAAGCAGAGACAGAGTGAGGTCCACAGGATGCGGCTTCGGTCCTCTCGGCGGATCGGCGCGATCGCGAGCGCCGTCCTTGCCCTCTCCCTTCTGACGGGTGCCATGCCCGCCACGGCGCAGTCGCCGGCCCCGGCGCCGGTCAGCGCGCTCGTGGTGACCACGACGTACCCCTCGATCGAGGTCGATCCGGGCGGCGAGGCGACCTTCCCCCTGAGCGTCCTCTCCCCGGTCGCCGAGCGCGTGGACCTTGCCATCTCCTCGGCCCCGGAGGGCTTCCGGACCACGATCCGCGGCGGCGGCTCGATCGTGGGCTCCGTCTTCACCGGCGCCGCCGAGGCGCCGGAGCTGGAGCTGCGGGTGGACGTTCCGGACGGAGCCGCCGCCGGCTCGTACACCGTCGTCCTCGGGGCGACCGCGGCCTCCGGAAGCGCCGAGCTCGCCGTGGACCTCCTCGTCTCGGACAGCTCCGCGGGCTCCGTGGCGCTGACCACGGACTTCCCGGCGCTGCGCGGCGATTCGACGGCCACCTTCCAGTTCACCCTGCGCCTCTCCAACGACACCTCGCAGGAGCTCACCTTCGGGCTCTCCGGCGCGGGCGCGGAGGGCTGGGATGTCCAGGTCCGGCCCACGGGCCAGGAGCAGGCGGCGACCGCGATCGTCGGCGCCGGCGAGAGCCAGAACGTCCGCGTCACCGTCACCCCGGCGCGCTTCGCGGCGGCGGGGCAGTACCCGGTCCGCGTCATCGCGGACGCCGGGGACGGCCGCCAGGGGTCCGCGGACCTCCTCGTGGAGCTGACCGGGAGCTACGCGGCCACGCTCGGCGGCGCGGACGGACGGCTGAACACCTCGGTGACGGCCGGCTCGTCGCAGACCTACAGCGTCCTCGTCACGAACACCGGCACGGCGCCGCTCACGGAGGTCGCCCTCTCGGCCACGCCGCCGAGCGGCTGGACGATCGCCTTCGAGACGGAGACCGTCGCGGAGATCCCCGTGGGCCAGAGCGTCACCGTCCCGGTCACGATCACCCCGGCCGCGAACGCGGTCGCCGGCGACTACGTGATCACGATGCGGGCGCGCACGGCCCAGGTGGACGAGAGCATCCAGGTCCGGACCACGGTGGAGACCTCGCAGACGTGGGGCTTCATCGGGATCGGCCTGATCGTCCTCGTCCTCGCCGGTCTCGCGCTCGTCTTCCGCCGCTTCGGGAGGCGCTGATCGTGACCGCCGATGCGGTGGTCATCCGCACGGTCGGGCTCTCGAAGGTCTACCCGGGACATGTCGCCGTCCGCAGCCTCGATCTCGAGGTCCGGCGCGGTGAGGTCTTCGGGCTCCTCGGTCCGAACGGGGCGGGCAAGACCACGACGATCCTCATGCTCCTCGGGCTCACCGAGCCGACGGGCGGGACCGCGGAGGTCCTCGGCCTCGATCCGGCGCGCAACCCGCTGAAGGTGAAGCGCCACGTGGGCTACCTGCCGGACAACGTGGGCTTCTACGGCTCGCTCTCCGCACGCGAGAACCTGCGCTACACCGCGCGCCTCAACGGGATCCCGGAGAAGGTCGCGGACGCGCGGATCGCGGACCTCCTCCGGACCGTGGGCCTCGCGGATGCGGGCGAGCGGCCGGTGGAGGCTTATTCGCGCGGGATGCGCCAGCGGCTCGGCCTCGCGGACGCGCTCGTGAAGTCGCCGTCCGTGATCATCCTGGACGAGCCCACGACCTCGATCGACCCGGTCGGCGTCGTGGAGGTCCTCGACCTCGTCCGGTCGCTCGCCCACGACCAGGGCGTCTCCGTCCTCCTCTCCAGCCACCTCCTCCACCAGGTCCAGCAGGTCTGCGACCGGATCGCGATCTTCGTCTCCGGGGACGTGGTGGCGATGGGGACCGTGGCGGAGCTGGCGGCCCGCCAGCAGCGCGGCGCGAACGTGGTGGTCGAGATCGGCCTCGAGGGTGACCCCTCGGTCGCCGTCCCGATCGTGGCTGCGGTCCCCGGGGTCGCCTCCGTGGATCGCGATCCCCAGGACCACCGGCTCCTCGTCGTGACGCTCGCCCCCGAGGCCCGCGCCACGGCCCTCTCCGCCCTCCTCGGGGCGGGGATCGTCCCCTGGCTCGTCCGCGACCGGGGGATGGAGCTGGACGAGATCTACCAGCGCTACTTCGCGGCGAGCGCCGCCGCGTCCGGCACGGAGGAGGCGGCATGAGCGCGCAGACCCCGGCCGCCGGCCTGCCGGAGACGGGGCGGATCCCGGCCGGCTGGCGGGTCGTCGCCGGCAAGGAGCTGACCGATCACGTGGTCAGCATCCGGTTCCTCCTCCTCCTCATCATGCTCGGCGCGCTCGGGGTGGGGGCGATCTACACCGTCTCCGGGAGCATCCGCGATGCCGCCGCGCAGGTGAGCGGGGCGCGCGGGATCTTCCTCTACCTGTTCACGCTCAACCCGCCCACCTCGCTCAGCCAGTCGCTGCCCCCCTTCGTCCAGCTCGTCGGCTTCGTGGGGCCGCTCATGGGGATCGCCTTCGGCTTCAGCTCCATCAACGCGGAGCGCGCGGACGGCACGCTGCCCCGGCTCCTCTCCCAGCCGATCCACCGGGATGACGTGATCAACGGCAAGTTCGTCGCCGGGCTCGCCGTCATCGCGCTCATCCTCGGCGTCGTCATCCTCTTCATCTCGGCGATCGGGATCATCCGGCTCGGGCTCGTCCCGGCCCCGGACGACATCCTCCGGCTCTTCGCCTGGTACGTCCTCACCGTCGTCTACGTCGGCTTCTGGCTGGCGCTTGCGACCCTCGCCTCGGTCGTCTTCCGGAACTCCGGGACCGCCTTCTTCGCGGTCCTCGCGGTCTGGCTCATCCTCACCTTCTTCGGGGGGACGGTGATCGATGCGATCGGGGGCTTCCTCGCCCCAGCAGGGCAGGGGGCGAGCGTGGCGGAGCAGATCCGGCGCGCGGAGGTGGTCCAGACGCTCCATCGGGCGACCCCCAACCGGCTCTTCGCGGAGATCGGCCAGGTCCTCCTGGACCCGCGGGTCCAGACGGTGGATATCCAGGGGATCCTCCAGCTCCGGTCCACGAACCGCTCGCTCGCGACGGTGCTGCCGATCGGGCAGAGCCTCCTCATCATCTGGCCGCAGGTGGTGGGGCTGATCGCCCTCACGAGCCTCTGCTTCGCGGCCGCCTATGTGACCTTCATGCGCCAGGAGGTCCGCGCCTAGCGCGGCATCCCTCGCGATCGGACCGGCCCCGAGCCCCGCGGATCCCGCCGCGGGGCTCCGTCGTTCCCGGGCCTCGTCCCGGGCGGAAGGTCAGGCGCGCCGCCGGCGCGTCCTCGTGCCATCGCCGAGGCGCGCCCAGAGCTCGGCGCACGCCGCGTTCGCCGCACGCCGCCGGCCCTGCTCGCCGGCGAGGAAGGCGAGGGTGCGCAGCTGGGTCGTGCGCGTCCCGTCCGCGACCGCCACGGTGACCGCGAGGTCCCCCTTCCGGGGCCGGGCGATGAGCGCGAGGCCCACGTCCGTGCCGGCCTCCGCGCGGATCGCCTCCGCCCAGGCGCGCGCCGTCCCATGGGCGCGTGCCGCGGGCGTGCGGGCGCCCAGGACGCGCGCTTCGTGAAGCCACGGCATCCGCCCGAGGATCCCCGCGAGCTGGCCGGCCGTGCCGACCTCGGCGATCGCGACCGTCCGGCCGCGGACCCGCCGGCCGATCGCCTCCGGCCAGCCTTCGTCTCCGCGGGCAAAGACGTAGCTGCCGAGGACCGGGAGGAGGGTGGCGACCGCGCCGTCCACGAGCTCGCGTGCGCTCGTTGTGCCATCACCGGTCGCGCTCACGCGCACATCCACGGCATCGACCCGGGCGTAGGTGGCGACCTCGGGGTTCCGCCGCCGGAGGACCTCCTCGCCGATCAGCTCCGCGATCAGCGATTCACCGATCCCGGTGAGGCGGAGCGTCTCGGCCGCCCGGTCGGCTCCGAGCCCGCGGGCCTGCAGGCGGGGGAGGACCGCATCCCGCCACATCGCCTTCAGCTCCCGGGGCGGGCCGGGGAGCGCGATGACCACCCGTCCGTCCGGGCGGTCCACCCACCAGCCGGGCGCGGTCCCGTTCGCGTTCGGGAGCGCAGACGCGCTGGGGATGAGCCACGCCTGCTTCAGGTTCAGCTCCGCGAACCGGATCCCCCGGCGCGCGAAGAGGTCGCGCAGCCAGCGCTCGAGCTCGGGGTCCACGGCGGGCGTCTCGGAGCAGACCGCGGCGATCGCCTCGCGGGTCAGGTCGTCCGGTGTCGGGCCCAGGCCTCCGGTCGTGATGACGAGCTCGGCTCGGGTGAGCGCATCGCGCAGGGCGCCGGAGACGACATCCAGGCGGTCGGGGAGCGCCCCGAGGCGGAGGACCTCCACGCCCAGGGCGGTGAGCTCACCGGCGAGGTCACCGGAGTTCGTGTCGCGGGTCTCGCCCACGAGGAGCTCGGCGCCCACGGCGAGGAGCTCGGCGGAGTGGAGGGGGAGGGGTTCGGGCATGGCGCGAGTCTAGCGTGGACGAGGGCTCGTCCTTGACGTGGCGGCGCGGATGTGTTAGCAATCTACCCCTGCGAGTGCTAACTCCCGGCCGGGAGGTCGCCCGGGCCCAGGTGGCCTGCGACCACGGACCGGGGATCGGTCCCGTCCTCCCCGGGGGAGGCGGAAGAGCCACACGATGGAGGTCCTTTCAAGCCCATGGCCAAGCTGATCGCCTACGACGAGGAAGCCCGCGCCCACCTGAAGCGGGGCATCGACGCGCTGGCGGACGCGGTCTCGACGACGCTCGGGCCCAAGGGCCGGAACGTCGCGTTGGACAAGAAGTTCGGCGCCCCGACCGTGACCCACGACGGCGTCACCGTCGCCCGCGACATCGCCCTCGACGACCCCTTCGAGAACATGGGCGCGCAGCTCCTCAAGGAAGCCGCCACCAAGACCGAGGACGTCGCCGGCGACGGCACGACCACCGCCACCGTCCTCGCCCAGGCGATCGTCGCCGAGGGGCTGAAGAACGTCGCGGCGGGCGCGAACCCGATGCAGATCAAGGTCGGCATCGACGCCGCCGAGTCCGCGCTCTCGGCCGCGATCCGCGCGCTCGCGGTCCCCGTCAAGGGTCACGAGGATATCGCCCAGGTCGCCGCGATCAGCGCGGCGGACCGGGAGATCGGCGAGCTCATCGCGGACGTCTTCGACAAGACCGGCAAGGACGGCGTGATCACCGTCGAGGAATCGAAGACGATGGCCTTCGAGACCGAGTACGTCGAGGGGATGCAGTTCGACCGGGGCTACATCAGCCCCTACTTCGTCACGGACACCGCCCGGATGGAGGCGGCCCTGGACGAGCCCTTCCTGCTCATCACGGACCGCAAGATCTCGGCGATCGCGGATATCGTCCCCACGCTCGAGAAGGTCCTCCAGACCGGGCGCAAGGAGCTCCTGATCATCGCCGAGGATGTCGACGGGGAGGCCCTCGCGACGCTCGTCGTGAACAAGCTCCGCGGCGTCGTCAATGTCCTCGCCGTGAAGGCGCCGGGCTTCGGCGACCGGCGCAAGGAGATGCTCCGCGACATCGCCGTCCTCTCCGGTGGACAGGTGATCTCGGAGGAGGTCGGCCGGAAGCTGGACACGATCGAGCTCACCGATCTCGGGCGCGCGCGCCGCGTCGTGTCCAACAAGGACAACACGACGGTCATCGAGGGGAAGGGCGATCAGGCCTCGATCGACGGCCGGATGAAGCAGATCAAGGCGCAGATCGAGGAGACCACCTCGGACTACGACCGCGAGAAGCTCCAGGAGCGCCTGGCGAAGCTCGCCGGCGGCGTCGCGATCATCAAGGTCGGCGCCGGCACGGAGGTCGAGCTCAAGGAGAAGAAGCACCGCGTCGAGGACGCGCTCTCCGCGACGCGTTCCGCGCTCGAGGAGGGGATCGTCCCCGGTGGCGGCGTGGCTCTCCTCGCCGTGCAGTCCTCGCTCGATGCGATCCGCCTCGAGGGTGACGCCGCGGTCGGTGTCGCGATCGTGCGCAAGGCGCTCGAGCAGCCGATGCGCAAGCTCGCGGACAACGCGGGCCTGGACGGGAACGTCGTCCTCGAGAACGTCCGCCGGATGCAGGGGGAGCAGAAGAACCCCAAGCTCGGCTACAACGTGATGACCGGCGCCTACGTGGACATGATCGCCGAGGGGATCCTCGATCCGGCGAAGGTGACCCGCTCGGCGGTGGAGAACGCGTCCTCGATCGCGTCCATGGTCCTCACGACCGAGGCGATGATCACGGACAAGCCGGAGCCCAAGCCGGCCGCGCCGGCGATGCCGCCCGGCGGCGGGATGGACTTCTAGGTCCGGCCCTCCCGGGGCCGTCCGGCCCCGGCACGCTGCACATCCGACGCCCGGCTCCGGCCGGGCGTCGTCGTGTCCGCCGCTCCTCCGGCCTCAGCCCGGCCCTGCGGACTCCAGCGCGTCGAGGATCGCCCGTCCGTGCTCCTCGAGGGTCCGCGGGCCGACACCCCGGATCGCCTCCAGGTCTGCGAGAGACCGCGGTGCGGCCCGGACGATCGCGTCCAGGACGCGGTCCGGGGCGATGATGAAGGGCGCGACGCCGCGCTCCCGCGCCACCTCCAGCCGCCACGCGCGGAGCGCCCGGAAGCCCGGCGTCTCCCGGTCGATCGCGACCTCCGGATCCGCCACTCCGCGACCCGTGCGGGAGGTCGCCGATCCGGGCCGGGGAAGGCGGGGACGGCCCGGCGCCGGCCGGGCGGCGAGCTCGGCGCGCCGGACCGCGTCCGGGGCGGCCACGAGGAGGAAGGGGCTCGCCTCGCGGTTCCGCGCACGGCCGCCGACATCCCGCCGGTGCGCCCACGAGATCCCGAGCACACGGCGCGCGCGGGTGATCCCCACGTAGAGGAGGCGGCGCTCCTCGGCGAGCCGCTCCGGGTCCTCCGCGCTCCGCTCGTAGGGGAGGAGCCCGTCCTCGAGGGCGGGGAGGAAGACGACCTCCCATTCCAGCCCTTTCGCGCGGTGGAGGGTGGAGAGCGTGACGCCCGTCTCCGCCTCCGGGTCCGCCGCCTCCTCCGCTGCGCGGCGCCGGAGCGCATCCACGAGGCCTGCCGCATCCCGGGTGGGCTCCGCGCGCAGGGCCTCCGCGGAGAGAGCGAGAAGGGAGCGGAGCGCGGCCTGCCGCTCGCGGGCCTCGGCTCCGCGGACCGTCTCCGTCTCGTAGCCGAGGCGCTCACGGAAGAGGCGTTCCAGGGCGGTGAAGAGCGCCTCCCCCGTCCCGGTGGGCCCGTCCCGGCCGAGGATCGCCAGGGCGTCGCGGATCTCCGGCCGGTCGAAGAAGCGGCGCCCGCGGAGCCGGAAGGGGATCCCGGCCTCGCGGAAGGCGAGCTCGATCGGGAGGAGCTGGGCGTTGAGGCGGACGAGGACGGCGATCTCCGCTGCCGGCGTCCCCGCGGCGAGATGACCGCGGACCGCAGCGGTGAGCGCCGCGATCTCCTCGGTCTCGTCCGCGTGGGCGGTGAAGGACGGGGGCGGGCCGGATGGGCGGGTCGCCACGAGCCCGCGCCCGGGACCGCGTCCGATCGCGCGGTTCGCGAGCGCGAGGATCTCCGGGCTGGAGCGATGGTTCTCCCGCAGGTCCGCCACGACCGCCTGCGGGTAGCGATCCGTGAAGCCCGCGAGGAAGGCGGGGCTCGCCCCGGCGTAGGTGTGGATCGTCTGATCCAGGTCGCCCACGACGCACAGGTCCTGCCGATCCCCGACCCACAGGTCGATCAGGCGTTGCTGGTCCGCGCTCGTGTCCTGGTACTCGTCCACGGAGAACCAGGCGTACCGCTCGTGGACACGGGCGCGGGCCTCCGCGTCCTCCTCGAGGAGCTCCGCGGTGAGGGCGAGCATGTCGTGGAAGTCGATCACCCCCTCGCGTCGCTTCTCCCGCTCGTAGTCGCGGAAGATCCGCGCCACGAGATCGGGCGGGATCGGCGGCTCGTGCCCGTCGAGGCCGGCGGCATAGGTGCCGGGGCCGAGGCTGTGCGCCCGGGCCCATCCGATCTCGTCCACGAGGTCGCGCGCCGGGGTGAAGGCGAAGCCGCCGGGAAGGCGCCGCGCGAGCCGTCCGACGATGCGATAGGGATTGCCGAGGACCTCGGGGAGCGCACGGTCCGGATGCCGCCGCGGCCAGAAGTGGCGGAGCTGTGCCCAGGCCGCCCCGTGGACGGTCCGCGCCGTCATTCCCGTGATCCCGGCCTCCGCAAGGCGCGCGACGAGCTCCGCGGCTGCCTTCTCCGTGAAGGTGACGAGGAGCGCGGTGCGCGGGTCGACGGCGCCGGACGCCGCCGCCCAGGCGGCACGGCGGATGATCGTGGTCGTCTTCCCGGTCCCGGCACCGGCATGGATGACGACGGGTCCACGGACGGCGAGGACGGCCTGTGCCTGGGCCTCGGTGAGGCCGGCGAGCCAGGGGGTGGGATCGGGGGTCACGGAGCGAGGGTAGCGGTCATCGCTCACCGGGCGCTTCCCGGGGCGTGGTCAGAGATCCGAGGCCCAGATCTCCTCGTCCATCTCCCGGGCGCGGAAGCACTCCCCGCACATCGGGCCGCCCGGATGGGTGGGGTCGTCCTCCGGGTCGCCGTCCAGGGTCCCGCCGCAGATCGTGCAGATCGGGTCGTCGTCGATGGCCGCCAGGAGCGTGAGGTCGTCGAGGATGTCGTCCATGGCGGGAAGATTCTGCCACCCGAGTGACAGGTTGCGTGGCACGACCGCCGGACGGGACGCCGGACGCGGTCGCGCTATCCTTCCCGGAGGCCCCCCGAAACCGGAGATCCCCCTGACCGACCCGTCCGCCGGCCCCACCTCCGATCGCCCCCCGCGCCGCGGGGAGGGCGAGAGCGTGCCCCGGCTGATCGCCGTCACGATCGGGCGGCTGCGCACCCGGGGCCTTGCCCTCGCGCAGGCGCACCTCGCCCTGCTGCGCGCGGAGCTCTCCGTCGCGGGCCGTGAGCTCGCGATCGTCGCGGGTCTCGCCGCAGCTCTCCTCCTCCTCGCCACGCTTCTCCTCGTCCTCCTCTGGGTCGGCGGGTGGCTCTTCCTCGGTGAGTGGCTCTTCGGTTCGCTCGGCTGGGGGGTCCTCCACGGGACGCTCGCCACCGTCCTTGTCTGCGTCCCGATCGCCCTCGAGCTCGCGGGCGGCCCGCCGCGCGTCGCGATCCGCGGTCTCGTGGCGGGGGCCGCGATCGGGCTCATCGTCGCGATCGTCCTCGGTGCCGGGATCGCCGGTTCCGGCGCCCGCTTCGTCGGGGAGACGCTCGCGGAGGCCACGGGGCAGCCGGTCGTCGCGCAGCCCGCGCTCGCGGGTCTCGTCCTGTGGGGGATCGTCGGTGCCTTCGTCGCCGCGCTCATCGCGCGCGGCCGCTCCGGGATCGGGCGCAGCGTCCTGGTGGGCGCCATCGCCGGCGCGATCATCGGGCTCGCCCTCGTCCTCCTTCCCTTCGCCTGGGACGTGGCCGCCGCGATCGGGGTCACGATCGGGCTCCTCGCCGCGATCGGTGTGACGCTCCTGCTCGCGACCCGCGCCGGGATCGACCCGGGTGCCCGCTATGACCGCCTCGTCCCGCGCGCATCGATCGCCGCGGCGGAGGAGACGCGGGCCTGGGCGCGCGCGGAGTGGGACCGGCTGCTGCGGAGGGCCACCGGACGATGAGCGGGATGAAGGATCCGGAGAAGGCGGCCCGCAAGGCCGAGCGCAAGGCGGCGCGGCGTGCGGCCGCAGCCGAGGTCTCCGCCCCGGCCACGAGCGAGGAGGCGCCCGCGCGCCCGCTCGACCCCCGCGTGGCGGAGGCGGCGCGCTCCGTCGCGGAGGCACGCTCCGCGCTCGGCGAGGCGCTCGATGGCGCGGTGGACACCGGGAAGATCGCGATCGACCCGCGGGAGTGGTTCCGGCGCGATCCGCTCCGGACGGCGGCGCTCGCCGGCGGTGCGGGGTTCCTCGCGGTCGGCGGACCGAAGCGGGTCCTGCGCGCGGCCGGACGGCTCATCCCGCGCCGCCGGCCGTCCGGCGCGGGGCTCCTGCCGGACGAGATCGAGCGGGTCCTGCGCGACCATGCGCTCGCCCGCGACCCGAAGATCCGGAGGGCGATCGAGCAGGACTTCGCGGACTATCTGCGGGCCCGCGGCAAGGTCCGTCCCGCCGCGAGCGCCACGATCTCCTTCTGGCGCACCTACGACGTCCTCGTGGGGCCGATCGGGCGGCAGGCGGCGAAGAGCCTCGTGGAACGGCTCTTCTCGGCGACCGAGGAAGGTCCGCGCTGAGCGACGGCACCGGGAACGGCCTGGTGCGGAAGGAGGGGGTCGAACCCTCACGCCCTTGCGGGCACCGGCTCCTAAGGCCGGCGTGTCTGCCGTTCCACCACTTCCGCGCCGGGCGAGTGTAGCGCCGGGGTCCCGGGCCCCCTCCACAGGGCGCGGGATACGCCGGAGGGCCGCGCTCCGTATACTCCACCGGCCACGCAGCAGGAGATCCCCCGACCGTGAAGGTCACCGCGACACCGTCCGAGCGCAGCACCGTCATCCTCGAGGTCGAGGTCACCCCCGAGCGCGTCCGCGCCGCCGTGGACGAGGCCGTCCACCACCAGGCGCAGCGGGTCCGTCTCCCCGGCTTCCGGCCCGGCAAGGCGCCGCGCCCGATGCTCGAGCGTGCGCTCGGCATCGATCGCTCCGATCCGGCCCGTCCGGACCCGATCTACGACGACGCCCGGGACCACCTCTACCGGCGCTCGGTCATCGAGGCGATCCGCGAGAAGGCGGACCTGGACATCCTCGAGCTCCCCTCGGCTCCCGAGTGGATCGCCTTCTCCGAGCTCTCCGGCGCCACCTGGAAGGCGAGCTTCCCGCTCCGGCCGTCCGTGACGCTCGGGGACTACGCGGGCTTCGGGTTCACCCCGGAGATCGAGGAGGTGACGGACGAGAAGGTCACCCAGGTCCTCGACCAGCTGCGCGACCAGCAGGCGTCGCTCGCCCCCGTCGAGGGGCGCGCCGCCCAGTCGGGCGACTACGTCGTCATCGGCTTCTCCGGGACCCGGAACGGTGAGCCGGTGGAGGGTGCGCAGGCAGAGCGGTTCCCGCTCATCATCGGCGCCGAGCGGATGATCCCCGGCTTCGAGGATCAGCTCATCGGCCTCGCCGAGGGCGCGGAGAAGAGCTTCGACATCACCTTCCCGGCGGACTACGGCCAGGAGGAGCTCGCCGGTCAGGAGGTCTCCTTCGCGGTGACGCTGCGGGAGCTGCGCGAGCGGCGCCTGCCGGAGCTGGACGACGACTTCGCGGCATCGCTCGGGGCGTATGCCTCGCTCGATGCGCTGCGCACGGAGATCCGCGGCCGCCTCGAGCGGAACGCGCTCGACCGGGCGCGCCACGAGTTCGCGGACAAGATCATCGAGTACGCGGCCGCCAACGCCACCGTCGAGCCCTCGGATCACCTCGTGGAGCGCGAGGTCGAGGTGATGGTGGATGAACTGAAGGTCCGCCTCGCCGAGCAGGGGATCGGGCTCCCGGAGTACCTCGAGGCCACCGAGCGCGACGAGTCGAAGCTGCGCGAGGAGATGCGCGAGGGCGCCGAGCACCGGGTGAAGGTGCTCCTCGTCCTCGGTGCCGTCGCGGACGCGGAGAAGGTCGAGGTCCCGGAGGCGGATATCGAGGCGGAGGTCGCCCGTGGGCGCGCCGCCAACGCGGACAACCAGCGGCTCGTGGAGTACCTCGGCTCGCCGCGCGGCCGCTCCTACATCCGCTCCACGCTGCGCCGGACGCGGACGGTGGAGGGGATCATCGACCGCTGGATCGCCGCACACCCCGAGTTCTCGAACGTCCAGCACAGCGAATCCCAGCCCCAGGCGGCGGAGGTGGGGGCATGATCTCCCGGCCGCGCAGCGCGCCCTCCACGTCCCGGGCTCTTGCGGCGGCCCGCGAGACGACCGCGATGCTCGTCCCGATGGTCATCGAGAGCTCCAGCCGCGGTGAGCGTGCGTACGACATCTACAGCCGCCTGCTCAAGGAGCGGATCATCTTTCTGGGTGACCAGATCGAGGATCACATGGCGAACCTGATCATCGCCCAGCTCCTCTTCCTCGAGGCCGAGGACCCCGAGCGGGACATCAGCATCTACATCAACTCCCCCGGTGGCGTCGTCACCTCCGGCCTCGCGATCTACGACACGATGCAGTACCTGCGCGCCCCGGTGAGCACGATCTGCATCGGGATGGCCGCCTCCATGGCCTCCGTCCTCCTCGCCGCGGGGGCCAAGGGGAAGCGCTACTCGCTGCCGAATAGCCGGATCATGATCCACCAGGGATCGGGCGGGTTCCGGGGGGCCACGCCGGACGTCCTCATCCAGGTCCGGGAGCTGGAGGAGCTCAACCAGCGGCTCCACGCGATCCTTGCCCGCCACACCGGACAGGACGCGGAGAAGGTCGCCCGGGACACCGAGCGCGACTACTTCATGAGCCCCGAGCAGGCCCGGGCCTATGGCATCATCGACGAGGTCTACGCCGAGCGCGACGGCTCGCTCATCAGCGAGGCGCGTCGTGGCGGAGCGTCCACGCCGGCCGCCGCGCCGGCCGCGGATGAGCCGCCCGCTCCCGGTTCCGGGAAGGCGAGCCGCTAGGCCGCACCGCCGGCCGGGCGACGAGCAGGGGAGGATCCGCACGGGATGTCGGGGACGACCGGGAAGGGGACGAAGGTCCCGTACCGCTGCAGCTTCTGCGGCAAGAGCCAGGAGCAGGTCCGCAAGCTGATCGCGGGCCAGGGCGTCTACATCTGCGACGAGTGCATCCACCTCTGCCAGGAGATCATCGAGGAGGAGATGCTCGAGGCGCCGCGCCCCAAGCCGGCGGCCGCCAAGCTCCCCAACCCGCGCCAGATCAAGGACGCGCTGGACGGGTACGTCATCAGCCAGGAGCGCGCCAAGCGCGTCCTCTCCGTCGCGGTCTACAACCACTACAAGCGGGTGGACGCGGGGAGCCAGGTCGATGAGGTCGAGCTCCAGAAGGCGAACGTCCTCCTCGTGGGGCCCACGGGGAGCGGCAAGACCCTCCTCGCCCAGACGCTCGCGCGCGTCCTGGACGTCCCCTTCTGCATCGCGGACGCGACCTCGCTCACGGAGGCGGGCTATGTCGGCGAGGACGTGGAGAACATCCTCCTCCGGCTGATCCAGGCGGCGGACTTCGATATCGCCCGCGCCCAGCGCGGGATCATCTACATCGACGAGATCGACAAGATCGCGCGCAAGGCGGACAACCCGTCGATCACCCGGGACGTCTCGGGGGAGGGGGTCCAGCAGGGGCTTCTGAAGATCCTGGAAGGGACGATCGCGAACGTGCCGCCCCAGGGCGGCCGGAAGCACCCCCACCAGGACTTCATCCAGATCGACACCACGAACATCCTCTTCATCTGCGGCGGCGCCTTCGAGGGGCTGGAGCGGATCGTGGAGGACCGGGTGGGCCGGCGCGGGATCGGCTTCGGCGCGGAGGCGCCGGCGGACCGGGGCGAGCGGGCCCGGATCCTCGAGCAGCTGATGCCGGAGGACCTCCTGAAGTTCGGGCTCATCCCGGAGTTCGTGGGCCGGCTCCCCGTCACCGTCACGCTCTCCGCGCTCACCGCGGAGGACCTCATCCGCGTCCTCGTGGAGCCGCGCAACGCGGTCACCCGCCAGTTCCAGAAGTTCCTCGCCCTGGACAAGGTGGAGCTCGTCTTCACCCCCGGGGCGATCGCCGCGGCCGCGGAGCTCGCGCTCGTGCGCAAGACCGGGGCGCGCGCGCTCCGTTCGATCGTGGAGGAATCGCTCCTGGACGTGATGTACGAGATCCCGGAGCGGACGGACGTGCGCAAGTGCATCATCACGGAGGAGACGATCCGCGAGGGCCGTGCGCCGCTCCTTCTCACCAAGGCGGAGGTCGACCGCGGGGTCGACGAGACGAACCACCCCCTCCTCGTGGAGCGCGGCGCCTGACCGGTGCCGCGCCGCGGGACACCCCGGCGGAGCGATGACGAACGACCGAGCCCCCCAGCCCGACCGCGCCGCCCCGTCCGGCCCGCTCGCCGCGGAGATGGGGCGCGCCTACCGGCCGGGTGAGCTCGAGCCGCTCGTCTACGAGCGCTGGCTGGAGGCCGGCGTCTTCGCGCCGGACGGAGCCGGATCCCGGGCCCTGCCGGACCGTGAGCCCTTCGTCGTCATCCAGCCGCCGCCGAACGTCACCGGATCGCTCCACCTCGGGCATGCCCAGCGGAGCGCGGTGGAGGACCTCATGGTCCGCCACGCCCGGATGCAGCGGCGCCCCACGCTCTTCCTGCCCGGCCTCGATCACGCGAGCATCGCCGCCCAGTTCGTCCTCGACCGGATCATCGCCGGCGAGGGGGAGACGCGCGCCTCGCTCGGGCGGGAGCGCTACCTCGAGCGGATGTGGCGCTTCGTGGAGGAGACGCGCGCGGTCATGCTCGGCCAGCAGCGCCGGGTGGGGGCGTCGCTCGACTGGACCCGGCTCCGCTTCACGATGGACGAGGTCTCGTCCCGCGCGGTCCGCGAGGCCTTCCTCCGGCTCTACCAGGACGGGCTCGCCTACCGGAGCGAGACGCTCATCAACTGGTGCCCCAGCTGCCGGACGAGCCTTTCGGACCTCGAGGTGATCGCCACCCCGGAGACCGGGTCGCTGTGGACGATCCGCTATCACGTGGTGGACCCGGAGACGGGGGAGGATCGCCCCGGCGAGGAGATCCTCATCGCCACGACCCGCCCCGAGACGCTGCTCGGTGATACCGCCGTGGCGGTCCATCCCGAGGATGCGCGTTACGCGGATCTCGTGGGCCGGCACGTCCGGATCCCCTACACGGGCCGGACCGTGCCGATCATCGCCGACGCCGTCATCGACCCTGCCTTCGGGACCGGCGCGGTGAAGATCACGCCCGCCCATGACCACGACGACCACGCGACGGGGAAGCGCCACGCGCTCGGCCTCATCGACATCATGGAGGACGACGGCCGGATCGCCGCGAGCGGGGGTGACTTCGCCGGCCTGGACCGCTACGCCGCCCGCCAGCGGATCCTGGCCCGCCTCGAGGAGGACGGGGACCTCGTGGCCACGAAGGCGCACGAGATGGTCGTGGGGCGCTGCCAGCGCAGCAACGATGTCGTGGAGCCGCGCCTCAAGACGCAGTGGTTCATCCGGACCCAGCCGCTCGCCGAGAAGGCGCTCGCGGCCACCCGCTCGGGCCGGACGCGGATCCTCCCGGAGCGCTTCGAGAAGGTCTGGGAGCACTGGCTGACGGAGATCCGGGACTGGAACGTGAGCCGCCAGCTCTGGTGGGGCCACCGGATCCCGGCCTGGTACTGCGCTGCGGGCCATGTCACCGTCTCCGCCGAGGAGGCGGGTCCGGCGGCGTGCGAGCGCTGCGGGGCGACCGCGCTCACCCAGGACGCGGACATCTTCGACACCTGGTTCAGCAGCGGCCTGTGGCCCTTCTCCACCCTCGGCTGGCCGGAGCGGACCGAGGACCTCGCCCGGTTCTACCCGGGGACCGTGATGGAGACCGCCTACGACATCATCTTCTTCTGGGTCGCCCGGATGATGATGCTCGGCATCCACCTCATGGGGGATGCCCCCTTCTCCGTCATCTACCTCTCCGGCCTCGTCCGCGATCCCTACGGGCAGAAGATGTCCAAGACGAAGGGGAACGTCGTCGACCCGCTCGAGGCGATCGACGAGTCGGGGGCCGATGCGCTCCGCTTCGCGCTCATCCACGGCGCCGCGCCGGGGAACGACCAGCGCTTCAGCGCGGAGAAGCTGGAGAACGCCCGGAACTTCGCGAACAAGCTCTGGAACGCGGCGCGCTTCGTCCTCGGGGCGCGCCCGGGGACGATCCCTGCCGATGCGCCGCGCCGTGCCCCGGATGCCGCCGCGTGCGGGCCGGTGGAGCGCTGGCTCCGCAGCCGGGTGGCGGCCACGGTGGCGGACGCGGACCGCGCGATGGCCGACTTCGCCTACGGCGAGCTGACGCGCGTCCTCTACGACGGGATCTGGGGCGACTACTGCGACTGGGCGATCGAGCTCGCCAAGATCCGCCTGACGGACGAGAGCCGGCCCGTGGCCGAGCGCGAGGCGACCTGGTGGACCCTCGTGGAAGCGCTCGATACCTATCTCCGGCTCCTCCACCCGGTCATGCCCTTCATCACCGAGGTGATCTGGGCCGGCCTCCCGCACGCGGCCGATGACCCCGAGCTCCTCGCGGTGGCCGACTGGCCCGCCGCGCCCCCCGTGGATGCCGCCGCCGCAGCCGCCACCGGCGAGCTGATCGAGCTCGTCCGGGGCGTCCGGAATGCGCGGGCGGAGGCGGGCCTCGACCCGGTCGCCTGGCTTCCCGTGGGTGTGACGCTCCCGGATGACCTCGCCCCGGTCTTCGATGAGCTGCGGCCCGCGCTCGAGCGGCTCGCCCGCGCCCGTCCCCTCGAGCGAGCCACCGGTCCGCTGCCGTCCGGCGCGGGGATCGTCGCCGTCGTCGCGGGCCGGCTCGGTGCCGCGATCCAGCCCGACCTTTCGGATGCCGAGGGCTCCGTGGAGCGCGACCGCGCGCGCCTGGAGAAGGAGATCGCGGAGACGGAGCGTCTTCTCGTCGCCGCGGAGGCGCGCCTCTCCGACCCGCGCTTCGTGGAACGTGCGCCCCAGCCGGTGGTCGAGGGGGCGCGGACGCGGGCAGCGGAGCTCGCAGAGCGCCTCGCTCGGCTGCGGGAGCATCGCGCGGCGCTCGGCTGACCCCGTTCCCGGCCACGGCGCGCTAGGATTCCGCGTCGGCCATGCACGGCCGGCGTGACCGGAGAGGGACAGGTGCCGATCTACGACTACGTGTGCTCCGCCTGCGGGCGGGAGATCGAGGTGGTCCACGCGATCTCGGCGAGCGGGCCCGAGCGCTGCGAGGCCTGCGGCGGACCGATGCGCAAGGCGCTCTCGGCTCCGGCGATCCACTTCAAGGGGAGCGGCTGGGCGAAGAAGGACGCGCGCTCCACGAGCGGCCCCGTCGCGAAGAGCGCGAAGCCCGGCACGGGCGACGCCGCCCCCGCCGCGCCGGCAAGCGGTGATGGCGCTGCCGGCGGCGGGTCGGGCGGGTCGGCGGACGCGGACTGATCGTGAGCCGCCTCGTCTCCGCGCGGACCCGCGCCCGGGAGACGGCGATGGCGGTGACGGCCCATCCGGTGGTCCGGCGGGTCCGGGCACCGATCCAGGGCTTCGGGGACGCGGACGGGACGCTGATGTCCGCGGGGCTCGCGTATCTCGCGATCTTCGCGGTGGTCTCCGGTCTCCTCCTGCTGATCAGCGTCCTCATCCTTGCCGGCGACTCCCCGGAGGCGCGTGATGCCGCGGTCTCCTGGCTGATCGCCCGTGTCCCGCCGCTCGAGGCGCTCGCGACGCAGATCGTGGAGGGGCTCGCGGACGGGGCACGCGTCGGCAGCATCGTCGGCCTCATCGCGTTCACGTGGGGCCTCAGCGGCTTCTACCTCGGGCTCCATGACGCCCTCGACCGGCTCTTCCCCGCGCAGCGGAGGCGGAACCGGATCATCGCGCGGATCCAGGGGATCGTGGCGATCCTGCTCCTCGTGGTCGCGATCGCAGCGGTCGTCGCGCTCGGGTCGCTGATCGCCGCGATCGATGCCTTCCGGGCCCTTGCGGGGCTCGGGCTGGGGACCTTCACGGAGCCGGTGCTCACCGTGCTCGCCGCGATCGGCGTCCTGCTCGTCGTCTACCGCTGGCTGCCGAGCGACCCCCCGAGCGTCCGGGAGGCCGCTCCGAGCGCGATCGTCGCGGGCGTGATCATCGGCTTCCTCACCGCGCTCTTCGGGCTCATCGCGCCGCTCCTCGTGGGGAGCCTTGCCGGCCTCGGGGTCATCACCTCGGTCTTCGTCGCCCTCATCTGGTTCTCGTGGGTCTTCCGGGTCCTCCTCTACGGGGCCGCGGAAGCCTGCGTGCGCCGCGACGAGGCCCGTGGGCTCCCGCTCCCGGGCGAGGACGGCACGGGCTGATGCGGTCGCTCGCCCGCCTGGAGGAAGGGCTGGAGAGCCTCGCCGAGCGTCCGGTCGCGCGGATCCTCCGCCTCCGCCCGCCGGTGGAGGAGATCGCGCGCCGCCTGGAGCGGACGATCGTGGCGCTTCCACGGGAACCGGATGGCGCGCCGGCGGCCTGGGAGGTCGCGCTCGAGCCCGGATCGCCCCTGCTCGCCGATCCGGCGCGCGCGGCGCACGAGCGCTGGCTCGCGGAGGAGCTTCGGCGACGTCTTCGGGCGCGCGGGATCGCGCTCGCGGGAGCGCCCACCGTGCGCCTCGTGGCGGACCCGTCCGTGGCGCGGACGACGCTCCGCATCGATCCGGCCGGCGGACCCGCGGACCGGGAGGAGGGAACGCCCGCTGCAGGCGTCGGGGCCGGCGGGGAGGCCGGTGAGCCGGAAGGGCCGTGGGATGCGGCCGGCGCCACGGGACCCACCGCGTCCGCGGAGCGGCCGATCGTCGCGCTCGAGATCCGGCTGCCGGGACGGCGCGCGGTCGTCGTTCCGGTCCGGCCCGCCGGGGCCACGCTGGGCCGCGGGCGCGACTGCGAGCTGCGTCTTCCGGACGGGGCCGTGAGCCGCCGGCACGGCGTCCTGATCATCCGCCAGGGGCTGCTCGTCTACCGGGACGAGGGGAGCCGCAACGGCAGCCGCCTGAACGGCGTGCCCGTCCGCGAGGCTGCGCTCGGGCCGGGCGATCTCCTCGAGCTCGGAGGGACGCGGATCGCCCTCCTCGAGCTCCCGCCCGCCCGATGACCGACCCGCTCGTCCTCCTCCTGTGGGGGCTGCGGCTCGCCTTCCTCGCCCTCCTCTGGCTCGTCCTGCTCCTCGTCGTCCGGGCGCTCCTCCGCGACCTCCGCCGGACCGCCCTGGAGGCGCCGCGCCCGCTCGCGCGGCTGCTCGTCCTCGTCTCGCCCACGGGGATCCCTCCGGCCGGGAGCGAGATCCCGATCGGCGCGGTCACCTCGCTCGGGCCGGATCCGGCCTGCACGGTCCTCGTGGATGACGATGCGCTCGCGGAGGGGCCCGCCCTGCTTGCCTATCGCGGGACGGGGTGGCATCTCTCGACCTCCGCCCCGGATGCGCGCATCCGGATCGCGGGGCGGAGCGCGCCGGAGGGTGGTCCGCTCGCGATCGGGGACACCCTCGAGCTCGGTGGGGTCCGCCTCCGTCTCGAGCACGCGGTCGAGGTGCCGGGCGGGTGAGCAGCCTCGCGGCCGCAGGGGTCACGGAGGTCACGGAAGAGCGGTCGGGTCCGCATCCGCGGGCCACCGAGGGGCTCCTCCTCGCGGTCGTCGCCGCTGCGCTCATCGTGGGGCATCTCTCGCTCGCCTCGACGCGCGCCGGCGCCTTCGCCGTGGGCGATCCGCTCGCGCTCGTCGCCTATCTCGGCGCCCTGGCCGGCGTCCACCTTCTCTTCGTCCTCACCCGGCGTCCCTTCGACCCCTTCCTCCTCCCCATCGCGGGGCTCCTCGGGGGGATCTCGCTCCTCCTCATGGAGCGCCTCGCAGGGGAGGAGGGAACGCTCGCCGGCCTCCAGCTCCAGTGGCTCCTCCTCGGGCTCGGCGCGCTCGCCGCGACCGCGATCGGCGTGCGCGGCATCCGGATCTTCCGGGACTACCGCTACACGTGGGCCGCCGCGGGGATCGCGCTCCTCCTCCTCGTCTTCCTCCTCGGCGAGGAGGTGAACGGCGCCCGCCTGAGCCTCCGGATCGGGCCCGTCTCGGGGCAGCCGTCCGAGCTGCTCAAGGTGATCCTCGTCATCTTCCTCGCCGGGTACCTCGCCGAGCGGCGGACGATCCTCGCGCGCGACCTGCGGATCGGTCCGATCCCGCTGCCGCCCCTCCCGTGGCTCCTCCCGCTCCTCGGCATGCTCGGCCTCGCGATCGCGGTCGTCGTCGTCCAGCGCGACCTGGGTGCGGCGCTCCTCTTCTACGGTGTCTTCCTCGGCCTCCTCTGGGTGGCCACCCGTCGCGCGAGCTGGATCGTCGCCGGGATCATCCTGGCGGCCGGTGCGGCCGTGATCCTCTACGGAGCCTTCGCCCATGTCCGCGTGCGCGTGGACGCCTGGGCGGATCCCTGGGCCGATCCGCTCGGCGCGGGCTACCAGGCGCTCCGGGCGCTCTTCGCCTTCGCGCGCGGCGGGATCGCAGGGACGGGGCTTGGGGCCGGGCTTCCCGAGGTCGCCGGGGCGCCGGCGATCCCGGCGATCACGACCGATCTCGCCTTCGCGGCGCTCGGCGAGGAGCTCGGCCTCATCGGCGTCCTCGCGCTGTGTGGCTGCTACCTCGTCATCGGCGGCCGGGGGCTGGCGATCGCGCTCCGGGCCGGGGATGAGCTGCGGACGCTGCTCGCGGTGGGCCTCACCCTCGTCATCGTCCTCCAGGCCGCGCTCATCATGGCCGGCAACCTGAAGCTCGTGCCGCTTACGGGGATCACCCTGCCCTTCATCAGCTACGGCGGGTCCTCCCTCCTCGTCAACGCGATCGTCATCGGGCTCCTCCTCGCGCTCGATGCGCAGGGAAGGGTCCGCCGGTGAGCCCGCGCGGCCGAGTGGC
The DNA here is from genome assembly GCA_017853275.1 of Chloroflexota bacterium. Lineage (GTDB taxonomy): Bacteria > Chloroflexota > Limnocylindria > Limnocylindrales > CSP1-4 > JAFMJV01. The sequence goes on along the minus strand of JAFMJV010000002.1, from coordinate 95,010 downwards.
GCCCGGGACGGAGGGCCGGGAGGGGCCGGTCCCGGTCGCGCCGCGGATGGAGGGACCGATCCTGCGGCTCGCGCTCGTCCTCGTCCTCCTCCTCGGCGGGGTCGCCGCGGGCGCGACCTGGTGGCAGGTGGCGGAGGCCGCGCGGCTCTCCGCCGATCCCCTCGACCCTCGCCGGCTCGCGGCCGTGGCGGTGGCCGTCCCCGGGCGGATCCTTGCCGCGGATGGCCGCGTCCTCGCCGAGGGCGGGGGAGGGGACCGGCCGGAGCGCCGCTACCCGGTCCCGGAGGCCGCCCCCATCACCGGGTACCGCTCCGCCCTCCTCGGCACGGCGGGCCTGGAGCGGACGTGGGATGCGGAGCTCACCGGGCTCCGGCCTCCCGGCGGTGCGGGCGAGCTCCTGCGCAAGCTGCGCACGGATCCCTGGGCGCCGCACGACGTCATCACCTCGATCGATCTCCGGCTTCAGCGACTCGGTGCCTCCCTGCTGGGCGAGGACCGAGGGGCGATCGTCATCCTCGAGCCTGCGACCGGTCGGATCCTCGCGCTCGTCTCCTCCCCGGTGGCCGAGATGGGCGCCCTCTCCGCCGGCGCGACCGCCCGCGAGACCCTGGACGCCCTGCGGGACGATCCGGCCGCGCCCCTCCTCGTCCGGCCCACCCAGGGCCTCTACGTCCCGGGCTCCGTCTTCAAGCTCGTCACCGCGGCGGCCGCCCTCGAATCGGGGGCGATCGATGCCTCCACCACCTTCGCGGGCCAGCCCCGCTGGTCGCGCGAGGGGCTCGTCGTGGATGGCTACCGGATCCGCGACGCGCCGCGCGAGAGCGGGCTGGATGCGCCGCTCACGCTCGCCGAGGCGCTCGAGGTATCGAGCAACGTCTGGTTCGCGAACGCGGCGCTGGAGACCGGCCCCGAGGCCCTCGCGGCCACCGCGCGCCGTCTCGGCATCGGCACCAGCCCTCCCTTCGAGCTCCCCGTGGCCGCAGGCCAGCTGGGCGACGGGGACGGGCCGCTCGGCGGGTTCGCGGATCGCGCGGAGCTCGCGAGCACCGGCTTCGGCCAGGCCGAGGTGCTCGTCACGCCGCTCCAGGTCGCCCTCGTGGCGGCGGCGATCGCGAACGGCGGCGAGCTGATGGCGCCCCGTCTCACGGACCGGCTCGTGGGCCCGGATGGGAGCGTCACGGAGATCGGCGGGCGCTCGCTCGGCCGTCTCCTCTCGCCGGGGACCGCCGGCATCCTGCGCGATGCGATGCGCCGGGCCGTGGAGGGTCCCGGGGCGGCCGGGCTCGCGGGCGGCGCGAAGGTCCCCGGCGTCCCCACGGCGGGGAAGTCCGGGACCGCCGAGCTCGGACCGGGAGAGCGCCCCCACAGCTGGTTCGTGGGGTTCGTCCCCGCGGACGCGCCCCGCTTCGTCGTCGCGGTCGTGGTGGAGAACGGCGGCTTCGGGGCGGAGCGTGCGGTCCCGATCGGTGGCCGTCTCCTGCGCGAGGCGCTCCGGCGCGTCGAGCCGGGCGCGTGACCGGACGGGCCGCCGCGCGCGCCCTTCCGCCTCGCGGCGCTACCATCCCCGGGTGCGGCGCGACCGGCGTGCCCGCCTCGTGCCGCGGCGCTGCGGCGAAGGGACCCCCGTGACCCAGATCCAGCAGTCCGGTGAGCGCGTCGCGGCGAACGTGGAGCGCGTGATCGTCGGCAAGCACCGCGAGGTGCGCCTCGCTCTCGTCGCGCTCCTGTGCGGCGGGCACCTCCTCATCGAGGATGTCCCGGGGACCGGCAAGACCGTTCTCGCCAAGGCGCTCGCGCGCAGCCTCGGCTGCTCCTTCCGGCGGATCCAGTTCACGCCCGACCTCCTGCCCACGGACGTCACCGGCCTCTCGATCTACAACCAGAAGACGCAGGAGTTCGAGTTCCGCCCCGGGCCGATCCTCAGCCAGGTCGTCCTCGCGGACGAGATCAACCGGGCGACCCCCAAGACCCAGTCGGCGCTCCTGGAATCGATGGAGGAGCGCCAGGTGACCGTGGACGGCGTCACCTGGCCGATGCCCCGCCCCTTCCTCGTCATCGCGACGCAGAACCCGATCGAGTACGAGGGGACCTTCGCGCTGCCGGAGGCCCAGCTCGACCGCTTCATGCTCCGCCTGCGGATGGGCTATCCGGCGCCGCTGGAGGAGATGCGCATCCTGGACGCCCAGCGCCAGGCGCATCCGCTGGACACCCTGGAGGTGGTGACCTCCGTGGATGAGCTCCTCGCGATGCAGGCGGCCGTCCGGCAGGTCTACGTGGACCCGGCGATCGCGGACTACATCGTGCGTCTCGTGGGGGCCACGCGGGCGCATCCGGACGTCTACCTCGGCGCCTCGCCGCGCGGCTCGATCGCCCTCTACCGTGCCGGGCAGGCGCTCGCGGCGCTCCTTGGCCGGGAGTACGTCATCCCGGACGACATCAAGGCCCTCGCCGAGCCCGCCCTTGCGCACCGGCTGATCATCCGGACCGCGGCCTCGGTGCGCGATGTCGATCCCGGCGCGATCGTGCGCCAGATCGTGGACGCGCTCCCGGTGGAGCAGCGGCCGCTCGCGCCGGACGGGGGTGCCCCCCGGCGTGCCTGACCCGGGCGCCGGGCGCCGGCCGGCCTGAGCGATGCTCCGGCGTGCGCAGCTCCTTCTCGCGGGCGGGGTCCTTCTCGTCGCCGCGCTCTCCACGGGCGCGCAGGTCCTCTACTTCCTCTTCCTCCTCGGCCTGATCGTCGTCTCCGGCGCGTGGCTGCTCACCCGTCTCGGGCTCTCGGGCCTGGAGGCGGGCTTCGGGCTCGATCGCCCGCAGGCCCAGGTCGGCGACCGGGTGCGGGCCACCTATACCGTCCGCAACCGCCTCCCGCTGCCGCGACTCTGGATCGAGGTGCGGAGCAGCTCGACCCTCCCGGTCCCGATCCCGGGCCGGATCGTCGCCCTCCGGCCGCGCGCCATGCGCAGCTGGTCGGTGGAGGTCCCGCTCACCCGCCGCGGCCACTACCGGGTCGATCCGATGCGCCTGCGGACGGGCGACCCGTTCGGCGTCTTCGCGGCGGAGGCGAGCGCCGGCCCGGGTGCCACGCTCGTCGTCTATCCCGCGGTCGATCCGCTTCCGGCATGGCGGCTGCCGCCGGCCCGGGTCGAGGGGACCGATTCGCGGCCGGAGCGCTCGCGCCAGTCGACCCCGATCATCACCGGGGTCCGCCCGTATGTCACGGGGGACGCCTTCAACCGGATCCACTGGAAGGCGACCGCGCGCCAGGGCGAGCTCCAGGTGAAGGAATCCGACCTCGAGCAGACCGCCGACCTGTGGCTCTTCCTCGATCTCGACCGGGAGCTGCACGCGGGGGCCGGGGACGATGCCACGATCGAGACGGCGGTCCGTGCCTGTGCCTCCGTCGCGGCACGGGTGACGGAGGGGGGGCGGTCGGTCGGGCTCGAGGCGGCCGGTGCGCGCCGGATCGTCATCCCCGCGGACCGTGGGGCGCGCCAGCAGATGAAGGTCCTCCACCTGCTTGCCGCGGTGGGGGCGGATGGCTCCGTGCCGGTGGGTGAGCTCCTCGTGGACGGGCTCGCCCGGCTCCGGCGCGGGATGACCGCGGTCATCGTCACCCCGTCGCTTGAGCGTGGCTGGGCCTCCACGCTCGGCACCCTCCGGGGTCGCGGGGTCGGCTGCGCGGTGCTGATCGTCGATCCGCTCGCCCACGAGACGCGGACCCGGGAGCGCCTCGGGGAGCCGCCGCTCACGGACGCGGAACGGGCCCCCTGGGAGCGGGACCTGCGCGCGATCCGCCATCTCCTTGCCGAGCAGGAGGTGGAGGCCCACGTCCTGGAGCCGGGACGGCCGCTCGGTGCGCAGGTGGTCACGCCGGGCCGCAGTGGCGCGGCGGTCATCCGATGAGCGCCCCGCTCCCCGCCGAGCCCGGGATCCCGCCCCGGCGACGCCGCTTCCGCACACCGGTCGCCGGCTGGTCCTCGGTGCTCTATCTCGTCGTCATGCTCGCGGCGGCGGGGTTCATCCTCGATGCGCCCGCCGTGGTCGGGAACGGCCCCTCCGGTGCCAGCCAGACCGCCTTCCTCGTGCGCCTCCTACCGGCGATGGGGATCCTCGCGCTCGTCATCTCCCTCCTCCCGGTGCGCGACCTCCTCGCCCACCTCGTCGGGGCCGCGGTCGCCGCCGCGCTCGTCGTCATCTCCTGCGCGGATGCGATCTCCGCCGCGCCGGATGCCGCGGCGCGACTCGCCGACCTGAACGCATCGGCAGCCCGGCTCTATGAACAGGTCTTCGTCCAGGGGACGCGGACGGACGAGACCTCCGGCTTCCTCCTCGCCGTCGGTTGCGTCGCCGCCACGACCGGCTGGTTCTCCGGCTGGAACCTCTTCCGGCGCGGCCTCGTCGCGCCCGCCCTCGTCGCGGTGACCGCCCTCGTCGTCGTCAGCTGCCTCTCACCGGCCGCGGACGTGGCGGAGCTCTACCCCGCCCTCGTCGTCCTCACGGCCGCGGCGCTCCTCCTCGTCCTGCGCACGAACCTCGCGCGGCGCCAAAGCGCATGGATCCGGGGTGGCTTCATCGACGCGGGTGCCGCGGGCCGGCTCGTTCTCGCGGGCGGCATGCTCCTCGCGGTCGGCGCCCTCGCGGTCTCGGCGGTGGTGGCCACGCGCCTCACCGCCGCGCCCCTGGCCGCGAGCTGGAGCGAGGTCGACCGGGTCCCCGAGATCCTGGAGGAGCTCGACCGGATCTTCGGCCGGCTCGGTGGCGGGATGGCCACCGGTGGCGGGACCTTCGGCGACCGGACATCGATCGAGTCGACATGGGAGACCTCGAACGCGGTCGTCTTCACGGCGACCACGGAGGACGGGCGCGGTCTCTACTGGGTCGGAGGCGCCTACGACCGGTTCGATGGTCGTGGCTGGCTGCGGGGACCGACCGAGCGGCGGCGCGTGGGGACGCTCGAGGACGCTCTTGCCGGGAGCGCGGAGGCGGCGTCGCTTCCCGGGTCCGTCCGGCGGCTGCGCGTGCTCATCGAGGCGGGGTCGCTCGGTGGAGGGAGCGTGGTCGCCCCGGCGCTCACCGAGCGGATCGACCGCGAGGTCGACGTCATCACGGCGAGCGGCGGCGGCCCCATCCTCGCCCTCGAGCCGGTCCGGCGGATCCGGCGCGGAGAGGAGATCGCCCTCGAGGTCCTCGTGCCCACGGAAGGGGGCCAGGGGATCACGCAGGCGAGGCTCGCCGGGGCGGGGCTCGTCTATCCGGCCTGGGCGCTCGACGACACGCGCGTGGAGCCGGGGACCCTGAGCGACCGGGCGGTGGGGATCGCGGCCGCCCTCGTGGCCTCGCTCCCGGAGGATGAGCGGGATCCGTACCACGTGGCCCGTGCCATGGAGCGCTGGTTCGCCACGAGCGGGGACTTCCGCTACGAGACGGACGTCACGGGCGCCTGCCGGCCGGGGGAGGGGGTCGTCGACTGCCTGCTCCGGAGCCGGGTCGGGTTCTGCCAGCACTACGCGACCGCGATGACCCTGCTCCTGCGCAGCCGATCGATCCCGGCGCGCTACGTCCAGGGCTATCTGCCGGGGCGGCAGGCGGGTGACGCCACGTGGGTCGTGGAGGCGTCCGCCGCCCACGCCTGGGTGGAGGTCTGGTTCCCGGGCTTCGGCTGGGTCCGCTTCGATCCGACCCCCGGCGGGAACGCGGCGAACGGCCAGGAGACGAGCAGCTTCCCGGAGGGACGCCCGGTCCCGACCCCGACCCCCGACCCCGAGCTCCCCGAGCCGACGCCCGCCTTCTCCGACCCGCCGCCGACCCTCGCCCCGGAGCCGACGCCGACCCCGGCGGTGGCCCCGGTCGTGCCGCCTGCCCCCGGCGGGCCCCCCGATCCGATCCTGCCGGGCCTCCTCCTGCTCGTCCTGGGCGTCCTTGCGCTCGTGGGGATCCGGACGTGGCGGACGGTGCGCATCCCGGGACGCGACCCGGAGCTCCTCTGGCGGGGGATCGTCCGGCTCGCCGCGCCCGCCTGGCGGCGGCCGGTGCCCGCGGAGACCGCGTTCGAGTACACGGAGCTCCTTGCCGAGCGTCTCCCGGCCGTGGGGGAGGAGCTCCACGCCCTGGCGAAGGCGCGCGTCGCGCTCGTCTACGGCGGGCGACCGATGCCGGAGGGCGAGAGCGAGGGTCTCCTCGGCGCCTACCGGCGGGTGCGGGCCGCTCTCCTCGGGGCGCGCTTCCGGCGTCCCCGGCGCTGAGCCGTCAGCGGGCCGGGGGCCGCCCGTCCGCGCCGTCCCCGAGCCCGTCCAGGTGGTCCGCGAGGTTGTGCGCGCGGAGGCGGACGATCCCGTGGCGCGCCTCCAGGACGGTGATCGCGCAGAGGCCGAAGGGGACCGTCCAGTAGCGCTCGATCGGGAGCCCGAGGAGGCCGAGGAGGAGGAGCCGCAGGATCCCGTCGTGGGCGACGACGACCGCCCACGGCCACGGCTCGCCATCCGTCCCGGGACGGCCGTAGCCCAGGACGTGGCTGCCGGGGATCGCGGCCGGGTCACCCGGCGCGGCGGCCGGCGGGGTGATCCGTGCGAGGAGGCGGCCGGCGGCTCGCCCCGCCCGCTCGGCGGCGGTGACGAGCGGCTCGCCCCCGGGTGCGTGCGCCGCGGCCGGCGTCCGGCGCCACGCGGCGAGCTCGGGCCCGTAGCGCGAGACGACCTCCGCCGTCGTCAGGCCTTCCCACGCGCCCTGGTCGATCTCCGCGAGGTCGGGGTCGTGCTCGGGCCGGACGCCATAGCCTGCCGCGATCCCGTCCGCCACCACGGCAGCACGCCGGAGCGGCGACGAGAGGACGATGCCCGGGGCACCGGGCGGGATCGGGAGCGCCGGGGCGGCGCCGGGATCGGCGAGCCGGTCTGCGACGCGCGCCGCCTGGCGCAGCCCGGTCTCGGAGAGGGGTGGGTCGGCCCGGCCCTGGAAGCGCCCTTCGCGGATCCAGGTCGTCTCGCCGTGGCGGACGAGGACGAGGGAGACCGGGCCCCCGGTCAGTGGAGCCGGATCGACCACAGCTCGATGATCGCGTCCATCTCCCGGATCCGGGCGAGGACATCGGCCCCCGGCTCGTCATCCAGGGTGAGGACCATCACCGCGTCCGCGCGCGGCTCGGCGCGGCCGAGCGTCATCGCGCTGATGTTGATGTCCGCTTCGCCCAGGAGGACGCCGACCCGCCCGACCGTCCCCGGCCGGTCCCGGTGGCGCGTCACGAGGACGTGGTCCGTGGGGGCGAGGTCGAGCCAGTAGTCCCCGAGCCGGACGAGGCGTGGCTCGCCGCCGGCGACGGTCCCGGCGATCAGCGAGCTGCCACGCAGGGTGAGGAGGGCGGCATGGCGACCCGCGTCGTCCACCTTGCGCTCCGCGATCGAGATGCCGCGCGCTCGCGCGATCGCCGCGGCGTTCACCACGTTCACCCGCTCCTCGGTATCCGCGAGGATCCCACCGAGCGTGGCCGCGACGAGCGCGGAAGTGTCGTGCGTGGCGAGCTCGCCCGCGACCTCGAGGGTGAGCCCGGCGAGATCCGGTGCGTACTGCGCGTAGAAGCGGCCGAGGAGCCGCGCGAGGGGCAGGTACGGCGCGATCGCACGGGCCGTCTCCGGTGCCACGAGCGGCGCGTTCACCGCGTAGCGCGCGGAGCGCCCGGCGAGGACGTCCAGGACCTGCTCCACGGTCTCCACCGCCACGCGGGTCTGCGCCTCCTCCGTGGAGGCGCCCAGGTGCGGCGTGAGGATCGTGTTCGGCGCGCCGCGGAGCGGGTTCTCCGCGGGGAGCGGCTCCTCGCTGAAGACGTCCACCGCGGCTCCCGCGATCGTCCCCGCGGCGAGCGCGTCCGCGAGCGCCTGCTCGTCGATGACACCACCGCGGGCGACGTTGATGAGCAGCGCCTCGGGCTTCATCGTCGCGAGCTCGGCCGCGCCGATCATCCCCTTCGTCTTCGCGGTCATCGGGACGTGGACGGTCACCGCATCCGCGCTGCGCAGGATCTCCTCCACGGAGGCGAGCCGGATCCCACGCCGGGTGGCCGCCTCCTCGGTCACGAACGGATCGTGGCCGAGGATCTCCATCTCGAAGCCCTGGGCCCGCTCCGCCACGGCCATCCCGATCTTGCCCAGGCCGATGATGCCGAGCGTCTTGCCCCGCATCTCCCGGCCGGTGAACGAGGCGCGCTTCCACTCGCCACGCCGGAGCGAGGCATCCGCGGCGGGGATGCGCCGGGCGAGGGAGAGGAGAAGGGCCACCGTGTGCTCCGCGGCGGCGATCGTGTTCCCCGTCGGGGCATTCACGACCACGATGCCGGCGGCGGTCGCGGGCTCCAGCTCGATGTTGTCCACGCCGACGCCCGCCCGCCCGATCACCTGGAGCCTGCGGCCGGCCGCGATCGCCGCGGCATCGACCTTGACGCCCGAACGGACGAGGAGCGCGTCGTACTCCGGGAGCGCGGCGAGGAGCTCCTCGCGCGAGAGGCCGGTCCGGACGTCGACATCGTGGTGGGGGCGGAGGAGGGCGAGCCCCTCCTCGGCAAGGGGCTCGGCGACGAGGACGCGCATCAGCGTGCCTCCGGGGATGCGCCGGTCCGCCACGAGCCGCTGCGACCCGAGCCGCTGCGACCCGACGAGGAACCGGTCGGGAGGGCGAGCCAGGGGCGGCGGGACGAGCGGACGGTGCGCACGGGGCATCTCCGGTACGCCGGGACGGGGCGGCGGGCGGATGCCGGCCGCTGGTCTCTCCCGGGAGGCCGTATCGTAGCGTGGGACCCCGGGGGGAGGCCGCCGGAGCGTCCCGCCGGGTGCAGCGCCGTTCAGCGGAGGCAGGGTGTTCTCGTCGGAAGAGCTCGGGACGCGACCGCACCGGAACGGGATGCCGCTCGCCGCACGGCTCCGCCCGCGGAGCCTGGACGAGGTCGTGGGCCAGGCGCACCTCCTTGGCCCGGACGGGGTCCTCCGCCGCTGGGTCGCAGCGGGCCGGATCCCCGCGATCGTCCTGTGGGGCCCCCCGGGGAGCGGGAAGACGACCCTGGGGCGGCTCCTCGCGGATGCGATCGGCGCCCCGTTCCTGACCCTGGATGCCACGGCGGAAGGGCTCCCGGACCTGCGGCGTCGTCTCGCGGAGGCGGACGGGATCCGCGATGCCGCCGGCCGGGCGCCGCTCCTCTTCGTGGACGAGCTCCACCGGCTGGCGAAGAACCAGCAGGACGGTCTCCTCGCCGCGGTGGAGAGCGGCCGCATCCTCCTCGTCGCGGCCACCACCGAGCCCCCGATGGCGGGGGCCGTGATCGCCCCGCTCCTCTCGCGGATGACCGTTCTCCGGCTCGAGCCGCTCGGCGAGGCGGAGCTGGGGACGCTGATCGACCGGGGGCTCGCCGCCTATGCCGCGGACGGGCGCGCGATCGAGCCGGACGAGGATGCCCGCCGGAACCTCGTGGGGATCGCATCCGGGGACGGACGGCGGCTCCTCTCCATCCTCGAAGCCGCGGCCGGCCTCCTCCCCGACGGCTCGGGCCCGCTCGACGCGCGGACCGTGCTGCGCGCGGCGCAGACGCGGACCGCGACCTACGACCGATCCGGGGCGGTCTCCGCGATGATCAAGAGCATCCGCGGGGGGGACGAGGAGGCGGCGCTCTACTGGCTCGCCGTCCAGCTCGCGGCAGGGGAGGATGGGCGCCATGCCGCGCGCCGGCTCGTGGTGGCGGCCGGGGAGGAGGTCGGTGCGGCGGACCCGGCCGCCCTCCCGATGGCGGTGGCCTGCCTGGATGCCGTGGAGCGCGTCGGGCTACCCGAGGCGCACTACCCGCTCGCGGCGACCGTCAGCTATCTCGCCCGTGCCGGCCGCGACTGGTGGCCGGGCGCGGCCCTGGGGCGCGCGCTGGGGATCGTCGCGGAGGAGGGAGCGGACCCGGTCCCGCCCGGCATCCGGCCCGCCGCGAAGACCTACCGGCATCCGGCGACCGATCCCGCGGGTGCCGCCGGTCAGCGCTATCTCGCGGCGCGCCGGAAGCGCGGCTTCCTCGGGGAACGGGGTGCTCCGCGTCCGGCCCGCGAGCCGGAGGGCCGATCCGGCTAGTAGATCCCGAAGGGGTCGACGGTCGTGAAGAAGAGCCAGAGGGCGATGAGGGTCCCCATGAGGACCGCCGCCACGACGACGATCCGGCGCAGGTCCACGCCCACGTAGACGTACTCCTTCGCGGCACGCTCGGCGAGGAGGCTCCCCTCCTTCACCTTGGCTCGGCCGCGGGTGGAGCGGGACGGCGCGGCGGAGACGAGGGGTGCGGCGGCCGGCTCGGGCGCGGCCGGTGCGACGGCGGCCTGGCCGGCCTCCATCGGCGACGCGGTCGTCTCCGGATGGGTGGTGGAGCGGGCGCCGGCGGAACGCACGGGCGGGTGGCCGCCCGGCCGATGGGTGTTGCGGACCCCGCTGCCTCGGACTCGCTTCGCCACGGTGAGGGCTTCCTCCCTGTCTCGGTCGCCGCGTCTCGTCCGCGGCGGACCGGTGGGAAGGATAGCATCGGAGAGGGACGCGTCCGCGACGCCGTGGACGGTCCTCCGAGAGGAGCCGGGATGGAGCTCGTCGTGTCGGTCGCCGCCCTCGTGGTCTCGCTGGTCGCCCTCGGCCTCGCGCTCCACCTGCTCCGGGTCGCGCGGAACGGGGCCGGGTCCGAGGTCGTGTCGCCGATCGCGGACGGCCGGCAGCTCACCGCGCAGGCAGCGCGGATCGCGGCCCTCGAGGCACGCACGGACCATCTCGCGACCGCGCTCGACGGGGCGGTCACCCGGGTCGGCCTCGTGCGCTACAACGCCTTCGACGACGTGGGCGGCAACCAGTCCTTCTCCCTGGCGCTCCTCGATGGCCGGGCGGATGGCGTCGTGATCAGCGGTCATCTCGGGCGCGGCGCGACCCGCGTCTACGTGAAGGCGATCCTGGACGGGCGGGCGGAGGTGCCGCTGGCGGACGAGGAGGTCGGGGCCCTCGCGGATGCCGGCCTGGCGGACCCGCGGACGATGTGACAGCGGAGGTGGCACGCAGCCGGGGGAATCTTCGCCCATGGCACGTGCGTACCTCCTCCCCGAGCAGCCCTCCACCACCCTTCCGCCGGTCGACCTGGAGACCGTGCGGCCCCTCCTCCGCGGCCTGGACCGGGAGCAGCGCCGGGCGGTGACCCACGGGGACGGCCCGCTCCTCATCCTCGCCGGGCCGGGGACCGGGAAGACGGAGGTCGTCACGCGGCGGATCGCGTGGCTGATCGCCACCCGTCGTGCCCGCCCGTCGGAGATCCTCGCGCTCACCTTCACCGAGCGTGCCGCGGCGGAGATGCAGGCGCGCGTGGACATGCTCGTCCCGTACGGCCGCGCGGACGCGGCGATCCACACCTTCCATGCCTTCGGCGACCGGATCCTGCGCGAGCATGCGGCGGAGGCGGGGCTGCCCGCGGAGCCGCGGGTCCTCTCCCGGCCGGAAGGAGAGCTGATCCTCCGGGAGGAGCTCTTCCGGCTCGGCCTCCGCCGGTACCTCCCGCTCGGCGATCCGGAGCGGAACCTGCGCCCGATCGCGGACTGGATCGCCCGGGCCAAGGATGCCGGCCTGGTCCCTTCGGAGATCGGCGCACGGGTGGCCGCGCTCCGCGCGAGCGCGGCGGGCCGCCCGGACGCGGAGGCGCTCGTGGATGACGCGGAGGGCCTGGAGGAGCTCGCCCGGGCATGGGAGCGCTATGAGGCCGTCCTCCGGGAGCGCGGTCTCCTCGACTTCGGGGACCAGGTCCTCCGGGCCCGCCTCCTCCTCCGGGACCGGCCGGGGGTGGCGGCGCGCGTGGCGGACCGCTTCCGCCATGTCCTCGTGGACGAGGGGCAGGATGCGAGCGCGATCCAGCTCGACCTCGTGCGCGCCATCGCGCGGCACGGGAACCTGACGGTCGTCGGGGATGACGACCAGGCGATCTACGGCTTCCGGGGAGCCGCGGAGGGCGGGATCGCCCGGCTCGCCACGGCCTTCCCGGGGATGCGGCGGATCGTCCTCCGCCGCAGCTACCGCTCCCGCCGCCCGATCCTCGTCGCGGCGCACCGGCTGATCCGCGCGAACGGCCCGGAGCGGCTCGCAGCCCGGGCCGGCGTGGACCGGCCGCTCGTCGCCGTCCGCCGCGGACGGCGCCCGGCCCCGGTCACGGTCCAGGGATGGCCCACGGATGCGGCGGAGGCGGACGGGGTCGCGGACGCGATCGCCCGCCGCGTGGCGGAAGGCGCGCCGGCGCGGGACCATGCGGTCCTCGTCCGGACCAACGGGGACGGGGATCGGTTCGTCCGGGCCCTCGCCGCGCGCGGGCTCGCCACCTGGGGATCGGATGGCGGACGGCTCGGCGCGACGCCGGAGGTGCGTGAGCTCGTCTCGCTCCTGCGGCTGGCCCTCGACCCGTCGGACGACCTCCTCCTCTACGGGGTGGCGACCGCGGCCCCGTGGCGGCTCGGCGGGAGCGACCTCTCACGCCTCCTGGCGGAGGGGCGCCGGGATCGGCGCGGGCTCCGTGCGGCCATGGACGCCGCGCTCGCAGGATCGGGCCTCGCGCTCGCGCCGGGGTCGCACGCGGCGGTCTCCCGTCTCGTGCGCGAGCTCGATCGGGCGCTGGAGGAGATCCACCGCCGGCCCGCCGGAGACGTGCTCTACGGCTGGCTGCGCGGGAGCGGACGCTACGCCGAGCTCGTCGCCGCCGCGGAGAAGGGAGACGACCGGCCGCTCCGGCGGGTCGCCCGGCTCTTCGAGATCCTGCGCTCCGTGACGGAGGTCGTGCCGGATGCCCGGGCGGCCGTCCTTCTCCCGCGGCTCCAGGAGCTCCTTGCCGTGGAGGCGGAGGAGGCGGAGGATGCCGATCCCCAGCCGGACGCGGTCGCGGTCCTCACGGTCCACAAGGCGAAAGGCCTCGAGTTCCCCGTCGTCTACCTCCCGGGCCTCGCGGATGGCCGCTTCCCGGCTCGGCGCCGGGCCGCGTCCCTCCCTGCACCCGCCGGTCCGATGGCCGAGGACGAGGCCGATCCGCTCGCGGAGGAGCGGCGTCTCTGCTACGTCGCGCTGACTCGGGCGCGGGACGCGCTCGTCCTCTCCTGGGCGACGGCATCGGGCGGGAGCGGGTCCCGGGTCCGGCGCCCATCGCCCTTCCTCGCCGAGGCCACGGACCGGCCGGTCCGGCTCCCCGCAGCGGCGGGGATCGACGCTCTCCGGTCGGCGATCGAGGCGGTCGTGACCCCGACGGCCATGGATGCCCCCGAGGCGATCGCGGACGACGGCCGGCCCCTCAGCGCCTCGCGCGTGGAGGACCAGCTCGCCTGCCCGCTGCGCTACCACCTCCGCCACCGGCTCGGCGTCGCGTCCCCGGAGCATCACGCGCTCGTCGTCGGCCAGGCCCTCCACGAGGCGGCCGCGGCGTGGCACCGGGCCACCCTGGCCGGCGAGGAGCCGGCGGACGGCCTTCTCCGCGAGACCCTGGATGCGCACTGGCGGAGCGCGGGCTTCCTCTCCCGGGAGCACGAGGATGCGCGCTATGCGGCCGCGCTCGCCACGCTCGACCGCTTCCGCGCGGACGAGTCCACGGCCGCCGCGTCCGGGAGCGGACGGCGGGTCGTGGCGGTCGAGGAACCCTTCGCCGAGACCGTTGCCGGGCTCCCCGTCCGCGGCCGCTTCGACCGGATCGACGAGGGTCCGGATGGGATCGTCATCGTGGACTACAAGAGCGGAGAGGTCCGCGACCCCCGGAAGGCGGCGGAGCGTGCCCGGGGCTCCTTCCAGCTCCACCTCTATGCGCTCGCCTGGGAGGCGCGGACGGGAGAGCTCCCCGCCTGGCTCGAGCTGCGCTTCCTGGACGGCGGCGTGGTCGGCCGGGTCCGCCCGGAGCCGGCTCGCCTGGAGAAGGCACGCAGCGCCCTGCGTGAGGCGGCCGCGGGGATCGCGGCGGGCGGTCGCGAGCCGGCCCCGGACCCGTTCGCCTGCGGTCACTGCCCCTACCGGGAGATCTGCCCCGCGAGCGCTGCCTGAGCCGGGACGGGACCGGACCCCGCCGCCCCGCTAGGATGGGGGTGCGCGGTCCGGGTCGCCGGATCGCCCAGACGAGGACGCCGATGAACCCCGCCGACCCTTCCCCCGCGATCGGAGCCCGGTTCGGGTGGGACCGTGCCTTCGCACCGGACGACGAGGGTCTCCCGTCCTATGTGGGCCTGCCCACCTTCTCGGGCGTGCCCCTCGTCACGGAGGCCGCGGCGATCGCGGCGCGGGGAGCGGATGTCGCGATCCTCGGCGCTCCCCACGATGACGGGACGAGCCACCGCCCGGGCGCACGCTTCGGTCCGCGCGCGATCCGTGCCATCTACACTCCCGGCGACCACAGCCTCCAGCTCGACATCCAGCCCTTCTCCGTGCTGGACGTGGTGGACGCGGGGGACGTCGCGCTCACCCCCGGCTGGGCGGATCGCAATCACGCCCGGATCTGGCAGCGCGTCCGCGAGGTCGCGGGGACGGGAGCCCTCCCCATCGTCCTCGGTGGGGACCACTCGATCACCTGGCCGGTCGTCACCGCGCTCGCCGAGGCGCGCGCGCCGCGGAGCATCGGCATCGTCCACTTCGATGCGCACGCGGACACCGCGCCGGAGCAGTGGGGGACCCTCTCCGGCCACGGGAGCCCGATGCGCCGGCTCATCGAGTCGGGCGCGGTCGCGGGCCGGAACTTCGTCCAGGTCGGGCTCCGCGGCTACTGGCCGCCGCCGGAGGTCTTCGACTGGATGCGCGCCCAGGGGATGCGCTGGCACACGATGCGCGAGATCGAGGAGCGGGGCGCGGAGGCGGTCGTCGCCGACGCGATCGCGGAAGCCCTCGATGGTCCGGACCTCATCCATCTCTCCGTGGACATCGATGTCGTCGATCCCGGGATGGCGCCCGGGACAGGGACGCCGGAGCCCGGCGGCCTGCTCGGGCGGGAGCTCCTTCGTGCCGTGCGCCAGATCGTCGGCGCGGTCGAGCTCGCCGGGATGGATGTCGTCGAGGTCGCGCCGGCCTACGACCACGCCGAGGTCACCGCGACCCTCGCCCACCGCGTCGTCCTGGAGGCGATCTCCGCGCTCGCCGTGCGCCGCCGGGACGGCAGCACCGCGCCGGGGGCACGCGGGTGACGGGGACGCGCGCGGAGCGGCTGGCCCGCTGGTACGACCTCGACCTCCAGGACGACCCCGGTGACCTCCCGCTCCATCTCGCCCTCGCCGCCCGGACGGAGGGAGCCGTCCTCGAGCTCGCGGCGGGGAGCGGCCGGATCGCGATCCCCCTCGCCCGGGCGGGGAGCACGGTGGTCGCCCTGGACAACGACCCGGCGATGCTCGCCCGGTGCGCCGCGGAATGGCAGCGCGTCCGGGGCCGCCGGCCGGCCGGCCGTCTCCGCTGCGTCGCGGCGGACCTCACGACCGCCCGCCTCGGGGAGCGGTTCGGGCTCGTCATCCTCGCCGTCAACGGCCTCGGTCTCCTCGGCGGCCGGGAGGGCGCCGCGGCGGCGCTGCGCACGATCGCGGCCCATCTCGCGCCGGATGGCCGCGCGGTGATCGACCTCTCCCTTCCCGGCCCGGATGAGCTCGCGGAGCACGACGGTCGTCTCCGGCTGGAGTGGGTCCGCACGGATCCCGAGACGGGCGAGACGGTGATGAAGCAGACGGCCGCACGCTACGACCCGGCCACGGCCACCGTCTCCCTCGTCCAGATCTTCGATGCCTCCGCCGCGGACGGGGGCCCCGTCACCCGGGACGTGCGGGAGGACCGGATCGCCCTCTTCTCCGCGGGCGAGCTCGCCGCGCTCGCGGAGGGTGCCGGGCTCGTCGTGGAGACGCTCGCCGGGGACCTCGACCTCGGCCCCTTCGGTCCCGGATCGGAGCGGATCGTCCTCATCGCGGCACCGGCCGCCCGCGCGCGGCGGGGGCGCTGAGGCGATGGCGGATCGCCGGCCGGTCGGCTTCTTCGACTCGGGGGTGGGCGGGCTCACCGTCCTGCGTGAGACGCTCCGCCGCCTCCCCGCGGAATCGACGATCTATCTCGGGGACAACGAGCGGACCCCCTACGGCCCCCGCCCGGATGCCGAGGTCGTGGGCTTCGCGATCGAGTGCGTGGACCACCTCGTCCGGCGGGACGTGAAGGCGGTCGTCGTCGCCTGCAACACCGCCTCGGCGGTCGCCCTCGGCGAGCTGCGTCGCCGCTACGACGTTCCCATCGTCGGCGTCGTCCGTCCGGGCGCCACTGCGGCCGCCCTCTCCACCCGCAACCGCCGGGTGGGGGTCATCGCGACCCAGGCGACCGTCCGCTCACGCGCCTACTTCACGGCGATCAAGGACGAGAACCCCTTCATCGAGGTCTACGAGCACGCGACCCCGGAGCTCGTCCCGCTCGTGGAGGCGGGCCTGCTCGCCGGCCCGGAGGTCGAGGCCGCGGTCGCCCGGTCGGTGCGGCCGCTCCTCGGAGGTCCGGAGCCGCTCACGGACGCCGTCTTCCCGATCCGGGCGGGGGAGGGGATCGACACGCTCCTCCTCGGCTGCACCCACTACCCGCTCCTCCAGGAGACGATCGTCTCGGTCGCGGGTCCGGCGGTCGCGGTCATCGACTCGGCGACGGCGACGGCTTCCACGCTCGCCAGCCTGATCGAGATCCACGGGCTCGGCTCGGATGCGACCTCGCCGCGCCATCTCCAGCTCACCACCGGCGACGTCGCGGCGTTCCGGCGGACCGCAGGGCTCCTCTTCGGGGATCTCTTCCCGAGCGTGGAGCCGGTCGTCATCACGCCGGTCGGCGGCAGGGAAGGGAGCTGAGGGGATGGGCAGGATCGGCCGGGCGTTCGTGGGCGTCGCGCTCGTGGGGGTCGCCGTCGGCGTGCGGCTCCTCGCCCGGGAGGGGGAGCGGGCGCGCCGGGAGGGGATGATCGACTGGGCGGTCGCGGAAGCGAGCGCGATCCGGATGGCGCGCCACGCGCCGGGTGCCCTGCCGCCGTCGGAGGTGGCCGCGAGCGGCGAAGCCTGGGCGGAGACGCTCGCGCAGGTCGTCCCCGTCCTCGAGCGGAGGCTGAACGCCCCGCTTCCCGGGGTGGTGGAGCGCCATGCGGTCGTCGATCGTGCCGGCTGGGTCCACGCGAACCTGGGCACCTTCCGCCACCTCGCCGAACGCCTCGAGCCCCTCCTCATGCCCGTGGACGGGATCGGCGCCGCCGGGAGCGTGGCGCGTGGCGCGAACCGGGTCGCGAGCACGCGCCAGGTCGGCTTCCTCCTCGGCTGGCTCGCCTCGCGTGTCCTCGGCCAGTACGAGATCGCCCTTCTCTCCGCCGAGGAGTCGCCCGGCCGGCTCCTCCTCGTGGAGGAGAACATCCGCCATCTCTCGCGTGAGCTCGACCTGCCGCTGGACGAGCTGCGCACCTGGATCGCCCTCCACGAGGCGACGCACGCCTGGGAGATGGAGGCGAACCCGTGGGTCCGCCCGTGGCTCCGGGAGCGGCTCGACCGCCAGATCGATCGGTTCGTGGACGAGACGCGCGAGATGGCCCGGCGAGGTCTGCCCGGGCTCCTCGCCCGTGGCCGGGACCTCCAGCGGCACGGGGTCGCCCTCGGCCTTCTCGGCCCGGAGGCGCGCGAGGGGTTCCGCGAGATCCAGCGGATGATGAGCCTGCTGGAAGGGTTCGGGGACTGGGTGATGGACGCCGCCGGGGAGGAGCTCCTTCCGGATGTCGCGCGGCTGCGGGATCGATTCGAGGCCCGGCGCGGGGCGCCCCGCCGCGGCCTCGACCGGCTCGTCGCCCGTCTCGCCGGTCTCGACCTCAAGCTCGAGCAGTACCATCGGGGCGAGCGCTTCGTCGCGGCGATCGTCCGCGACGGCGGTGATGCGGCGATCCGCCGCCTCTGGGCCGGGCCCGAGGCGCTTCCCACCGAGGAGGAGATGGACGAGCCCGCCCTCTGGCTCCGCCGGACCGCGGAAGGAACGCCGGCATGACCGGGGTCCCGCGCGCGATCGCCCTCACCCCGATCCTCTCCGCCCGCTATCGCGAGGAGGATCTCGCCCGGATCCGCGCCGCTGCGCCGGGGGCCCGCCTCGTGATGGTCTCGATGGAGGGACACCCGGACGGCCCGCTGGACGACGTCGAGGTCCTTCTTCGCGGCCCGATCGCGGCCGGCGTCTTCGACCGTTTCCTCGTCCGCGCCCCCGCCCTCCGCTGGGTCCATTCCGCGACCGCGGGCGTGGAGCGGGTCCTCACCCCGCTCGCCGCGGAGCGGGATCTGGCGATCACGAATGCCCGCGGCGTCTTCACGGAGCCGATCGCCGAGTACGTCCTGCTCATGATCCTCTCGGTCGTGCGCCGGCTCCCCCAGCTCCTCGAGCTCCACCGCGAGCGTACCTGGCAGCCGCTCGTCTCCCGGGAGATGCGCGACGTCACGATCGGGATCGTCGGGCTCGGCTCGATCGGGCAGGCGGTCGCGCGGCTCTCCCTCGCCTTCGGTGCCCGGGTCGTGGCGACCCGCAAGGAGCGGGCGGGTGGCACGGCCGAGCTCCCCGCCGATCTCTCGGGGATCGCCGCCGTCCTCCCGCCGGACCGGCTGACGGAGCTCCTCACGCAGAGCGACTTCGTCGTCCTTGCGGCGCCCTATACCGCGGAGACGCACGACCTGATCGATGAGCGCGCGCTCGCGGCGGTGAAGCCCGGTGCCTGGCTCGTGAACATCGCCCGGGGCCACCTCGTGGACGATCGGGCGCTGGAGCGCGCGCTCCGGGATGGCCGGCTCGGCGGCGCGATCCTGGACACGATCCGGGAGGAGCCCCTGCCCCCCACCAGCCCGCTCTACGACGTGCCGAACCTGCTCATCACGCCGCACACCTCGTGGTCGAGCGGACGCGTCCTGGACCGGAGCATCGACCTCTTCTGCGAGAACCTCGAGCGCTACGCCCGCGGGGAGCCGCTGCTCAACGCGATCGACCGCAGCCGCGGCTACTGAGCCGCGGGCGGGAGGATCCCGGTCAGGCGGGCTCGCGGAAGCCGGCCGCCACGAGCTCCGCGAGGACGGCATCCGCCACCTCGGCCGCCGCGCCGTCGCGCTCCTCCACCGGAGACCATTCCCACGCGTCGAGGTAGTCGTCCGTCCCGGCAAGGCCGAGGCGCATCGCGACCCGGTCGATCTCCTGCTGGAAGCGATCGGGGAGCATGCGCGTCGCGGTCTCCCCGTCCGCACCGGTCACCTTGACCTGGGAGGGGATCCACTTCCAGCGCATCACGCGCACCTGGGCCATCGGTCGCCTCCCGTTCAGCGATCGCCCCAGCGGCGATCTTCCTTGTCCACGTCCAGCACGAGCGTCCGGAAGAGCTCGTCGGGGTCCCCGGCAGGCTCCGCGGAGCGTTCATCCGTCCCCACGACCCGGGTCTCACCCTCCTCGGCGGAGACGTGGATCGCGACCCGGATCTGGCGGTCATCCACCACGGTGAAGCCGTGGCGACGCTCCAGGTCCCGGGCGATCGCCTCCGCCAGCGAGTCCTCCTCGAAGGTCTCCAGGACCCGTGCCCGGGCGGCGAGGACGAGCTCGAGCATCTCCTCCTCGTCATACTCGCGCTCATGGGCGAGCAGGACGTCGGTGAAGAGGTCGTCGTCCGCCTCGTCGAGCTCGTAGAAGTAGGGAACCGGTCGGGTCTCGTCCATGGGACGAGTCTATCGGGCCGGGCGGGAGGGTGAGCGGATGAGCGGGCGCGAGCCGATGCCGGAGGTCGTCGTCGTCGGCGGAGCCGCGCGCGACATCACCACGGACGACCCGCGCGGCTGGCGTCTCGGTGGCGGCGTCACCTACGGGGCCTTCGCGCTCGCGAGGATGGGCGTGCGCACGGGGGTCATCCTCGGGCTGGATCCCGAGGCGCGCGACGCGCACGAGATCGGGCTTCTCGAGGCAGCGGGCGCGGAGGTGATCCGCGTCCCCCTCGATCACGGGCCGGTCTTCCACAACGAGGAGCGGCCCACCGGGCGCGTCCAGACCTGTCTCTCCACGAGCGATCCGGTCCCGGTGGACGCGCTCCCCGCCGCCTGGCGCCGCGCACCGGCATGGCTCCTCGCGCCGGTCGCGAACGAGGTCCCGGATGCCTGGGCGGAGGTCCCCAGCGCGCGGGCGATCGTGGCCTTCGGATGGCAGGGGATCCTCCGGCATCTCTTCTCCGGCGAACGCGTCTGGCCGCTCGATCCGGGTCCCTCGCCGCTCCTCACCCGCGCCGATCTCGTCGGGGTCAGCCGTCACGACCTGCCCCACGGCCTCCCGATCCCCGACGTCGGCCGCTGGCTCGGATCCCCCTGCGATCTCCTCCTCACCGCCGGTCCGCTCGGCGGCCTCCTCCTCCGCTTCCGGCATGGCCGGATCGCCGGCGGGCGCCGCTGGCCCGGTCTGCCGATCCACGCGGAGCTCGACGCGACCGGCGCGGGCGACACGATGCTCGCGGGCGTCTTGGCTGCCCGTGTGGCTGCGGCCCGGGAGGTGGATACGGGTCGCGATCTGCGGCTCGGAGCGCTCGCCTCCTCCCTCGTGGTCGAAGCGGCGGGGCTGGAGGCCGCCCCGACCGGTGCCGCGATCCGCGCCCGGGACCGGCTCCTCCGCTCCGGCGGCCGCCCCTGACCTCCCCGGGGCTCCGGCCCGCGCGGTGAGGTGTATCCTCCCGCCGGAGCGGTCGCCCCGCATCGCGGGCGGACCACGCTGGAGGGTGGGATGGATCCGGTCATCGAGGCGCGGGGGATCTCCAAGCGGTTCGGGCAGGTCGTCGCCCTCAGCTCGGTCGACCTGCGGCTCGCGCCGGGCGAGGTGCTCGGCGTGGTGGGCGACAACGGCGCCGGGAAGAGCACCCTGATGAAGATCCTTGCCGGGCTCTACCCGCCGAGCGACGGGACGCTCCTCGTGGAGGGACGCGAGGTCCGCTACTCGAGCCCCCGCGAGGCCCGGGACCTGGGCATCGAGATGGTCTACCAGGACCTCGCGCTCGCCGGGAACATGCGCATCGACGAGAACATCTTCCTCGGCCGGGAGACGCTCCGGAGGATCGGCCCGTTCGGTGTCGTCGACCACGCCGCCAACCTGCGCCGCGCGAAGGAGCACCTGGAGAAGCTCCGGATCCACGTGAAGAGCGCCACCCAGCGGGTGGAGGAGCTCTCCGGCGGCCAGCGCCAGGCCGTGGCGATCGCCCGGGCCACCGCCTTCGACGCGAAGGTCGTGATCATGGACGAGCCCACCGCCGCGCTGGCGGTGAAGGAGGTCCGGAAGGTCCTGGACCTCATCCGCGACCTCAAGGACCACGGGATCGCGGTCATCCTCATCAGCCACCGCCTGGACGACGTCTTCTACGTCTGCGACCGGGTGATGGCGCTCTTCCACGGCCGGAACTTCGCGGAGGCCCCGCTCGAGCAGGTGGACCGCAACGAGGTGATCGGCTGGATCATGGGGAACCGTTCGGGGCAGGATGTCCCGGCCGGCCACGACCTGAACTAGGAGGCGACCGATGAGCCAGGCCGGCGAGGCGCCCCACACCCTCGAGTCCCCCGCGGATCTCCGTCCGCCGCGCACGGCGGTCCGGCTTGCCGGGCTCTTCGACCGCTACGGAGTCCTGCTCCTCGTCCTCGTCATGGCGCTCGTCTCGTTCGCGGCCCAGCCGGACGTCTTCCTCTCCGAGCGGAACCTGGTCAACATCTTCCGCCAGAACAGCTTCTACTTCCTGCTCGCGATCGGGCAGTACATCGTCATCGTGACCGCGGGGATCGACCTCTCCGTGGGCTCCGTCCTGTGCCTCGGGATGATGGCCTCGGCCGTTCTCACGCCGATCCTCATCCCGGCGGGCGGCGCGGACCCGGGGCTCCTCCCGATCCTCATCCTCATCGCGGCGCCCCTCGTCGTGGGTGCCTTCGCGGGCTGGGTGAACGGGATCGGCCTGACCAAGCTCCAGATGCCCCACCCCTTCATCATGACCCTGGGGATGATGTTCATCGCCCGGGGCGTGGCGAACATCATCTCCGGCGGCGTCCCGATCACCGGGATCCCGGACGGGGTCCGCTTCATCGGAGCGGGGAACATCCCCATCCTCGGGTTCGAGATCCCGGTCTCCCTGATCGTCGTCATCGCCGCCTACGTCGCGGTGTGGGCCTTCCTCATGTACACGCGGACCGGACGGCACGTCTTCGCGATCGGCGGCAACCCCCAGGCGGCCCGGGTCAGCGGCGTGAACGTGGACCGGGTCCTCATCGTCTGCTACGTCCTGTGCGGGCTCTTCGCCGGGTTCGCGGGCCTCATCGTCCTCGGGCGGACCGGCTCCGGCTTCCCGAACGCCGGGATGGGGGACGAGCTCTACGCGATCGCCGCCGTGATCATCGGCGGGGCGAGCTTCTTCGGGGGCCGGGGGACCGTCCTCGGCGTCTTCGCCGGCGTCCTCGTCCTCGGCCTGCTGCGCAACCTGCTGAACCTGAACAACGTCCAGCCCTTCTGGCAGCAGGTGCTCATCGGCGTGATCATCATCGCGGTCGTCGCCTTCGACGTCCTCCGCCGCCGGCTCTCCACGGCGTCCTGACCCCTTCACGTTCCGGGGGGAGTCGCGCTAGGATGGCGCGCAGCCCCGGGGCCAGTCCCGGGGAAGGATCGGAGGAGTGATGAACCGCACTCGCACGGCCGCCCTCGCGGCCACCGCGCTTCTCGCCGTCACCGCCGTGGTCCCCGCCTTCGCGCAGGACACGGTCGAGGTCGGCGATGCCGCCGGAAAGAAGCTCATCCTCGACATGAAGGGCCCCGGCGCGGGGAACCCGTTCTGGGCCGCCGTCGAGAAGGGCGCCCTCGAGACCGCCGCGGCCCTCGGCCTCGACGTCTCGGTCATGTCGCCGCCCGCCGAGTCGGACGTCGCCTCCCAGATCGCCCAGATCGAGGACGCGATCGCCCAGGGCGTCGCGGGCATCGCGCTCGCGCCGACCGACCCCGCCGCGCTCGCTCCCGTCGTGGACGAGGCGCTCGCCGCCGGCGTGAAGGTCGTCTTCGTCGACACGATGGGCTCGAACGAGGGCGTCACCTTCATCGGGACGGACAACGTGGCCGGCGCGGCGCTCGCGGCCCAGTACCTGTGCGACGCGCTCGATGATGGCGAGCAGGTCGCGATCCTCCAGGGGATCATCACCCAGAGCACGGGCCAGGCCCGCGCCACGGGTGCCGCCGAGGGCCTCGCTGCCTGCGCGCTCGAGATCGTCGCGGAGCTCCCCGCCGACTGGGATACCGCCAAGGCGCTCACCGTCGCCGAGGACATCCTCTCCGGCTACCCGGACCTGGACGGCATCTTCGCGAGCAATGACAACATGGCCCTCGGCGCCCTCGAGGCGATCAAGGCCGCCGGTCTGCTCGACCAGATCACCGTCGTCGGCTACGACGCGAACCCGAACGCCGCGGACGCGGTCCTGACGGGCGAGCTCGAGGCGACGATCGCCCAGGCCCCGTACAACATGGGCAAGTTCGGCATCGAGAGCCTCGTCCGCCTCATCAATGGCGAGGAGCTCCCGCCGGTCATCGATACCGGCACCGTCCTCGTCGACCTGTCCAACGCGGTCGACTTCGACTCGAACCCGGACAACGACGCCGAGAACGACTGACCGTCGTCCGACGCGACGAAGAGCGGCCGCCGGAGCGATCCGGCGGCCGCTCTTCCTTTTCCCCCGGCCCGGGCGCACGATCGCGTCCGGGCCCTTCCTCAGGCGGGGATCTCGTCCAGGCGGACGGGGCGGTGCTCCGCGAGCGAGAGGTTCCCGGCGGCCGCGATGCGCATCGCCTCCACGGCATCCCGGGCAGTGCAGGGCGAGGGTCCACCCTCCGTGACGAGGGTGACGAAGCCGCGCAGCTCCTCCTCGTAGGCATCCCGGAAGCGCGGGTAGAAGCCCGGCCAGCCGGGCTCCGTCGGGGCCGGCACACCCGGCTCCACGGAGCGGATCGGCGTCCGCGGTCCGAGGCCCACCGAGATGCTCTCCTTCGAGCCGAAGATCTCGGCGCGGATGTCATAGCCACGGGGGTCGTCCCGGGTCGCGTCCAGGGCGACGAGGATCCCCGAGCGCATCCGGATCGTCGCCAGCGCCGTGTCCACGTCCCCATAGCGGGCGAACATCGGGAAGCCGCGCACGGCGCCGATCGCCCAGATCTCCTCCGCCTCGTCGTCCAGGAGCCAACGGAGGATGTCGAAGTCGTGGACGGTGAAGTCGTTGAAGAGCCCGCCGGAGAGCGGGATGTAGGCCTCGGCCGGGGGCGCCGGGTCGTGGCCCGCGAGTCGCGCCATGTAGATCGTCCCCACCTCGCCGGCGCGGATCATCCGGCGCGCTTCGCGGTAGCCCGCATCGAAGCGGCGCTGGAAGCCGAGCTGCAGGACCGCCCCGGCCGTCTCCACCTCGCGAGCGAGCCCGATCGCCGCCTCGAGGTCACCCGCGAGCGGCTTCTCGCAGAACGCCGGCACCCCGGCTGCCATCGCCGCGCGGATCATCTCCGGATGGGTCGTGGTGGAGGTGGCGATGACGACCGCATCCGCCTGCCGGATCGCCGCCTCCG
This sequence comes from Chloroflexota bacterium, assembly GCA_017853275.1. Taxonomy (GTDB): domain Bacteria; phylum Chloroflexota; class Limnocylindria; order Limnocylindrales; family CSP1-4; genus JAFMJV01. The sequence goes on along the minus strand of JAFMJV010000002.1, from coordinate 70,422 downwards.
GGTCTCCGGAGGGATGTGCGCCGACCTCCGCGGCCACCGTGACGGCCCGTGCCGCGTCCACGTCCGCCACCGTCAGGCGGGTGACGCGGGGATCGTCCGCGAGGACGCGGGCGTGCGCGGCGCCGATCCGTCCGGCGCCGAGGAGGGCGAGGTGCATCGTTGGGGGCTCCTGTCGCGGTCGTGCCGACCGTGGGTCCCGGACCCCGTCGGCTTCGCCGGCCGGGTGGCGGGTCGCTCAGCCCGTAGGATGACGCGAGACGCGGCCGGGTGTCGCCGCGGTGGCGGACGGGAGGAGTCGTGGCAGAGCGGATGGCCGCAGGGATGACGACGATCGACTGGGCCGGGCTGCGGCGCCGCTTTCCTGCGCTCTCGCGCCGGGAGGGAGGCCTGCCGGTCGTCCTGCTCGACGGACCGGGTGGGACCCAGGTCCCGGAGAGCGTGATCGAGGCGGTGGCCCACGTCTACCGCGAGATGAACGCGAACGATGGCGGGGCGTTCGGGGCGAGCCAGGCGATCTCGGCCCTGGCCCGGACCTCGCACGCGGCGATCGCCGACCTCTATGGGGCCACGGATCCCGCCGGGGTGAAGGTGGGTGCGAACATGACCTCGCTCACCTTCGCCCTCTCCCGCTCGCTCGTCGCCACCTTCTCCCCCGGCGACGAGATCGTGGTCACGGAGCTCGACCACGAGGCGAACGTCTCGCCGTGGCGCCTGGCAGCCGCCGACCGCGGGCTCGTCGTCCGCGCGATCCCCGTCCGGCTGGATGACCTGACCCTCGATCTCGACGCCCTGGACGGGCTCCTCGGTCCGCGGACGCGGCTCGTGGCCGTGGGCTATGCGAGCAACGCGGTGGGAACGGTCAACCCGGTGGCGGAGATCATCCGCCGTGCCCGGGCGGCGGGAGCGCTCACCTGGGTCGACGCGGTCCACTACGCACCCCATGGCCCGGTGGACGTCAGAGCGCTCGGCTGCGACTTCCTCGTCTCATCGGCCTACAAGTGGTTCGGCCCGCACCTCGGCGCGCTGTGGGGCAGACCCGAGATCCTTGCCGAGCTCCCCGCCTACAAGGTGCGTCCCGCGCACGACCGGTTCGAGACGGGGACGCCGGCCTTCGAGCTGCTCGCGGGGACCGCAGCGGCGGTCGACTACCTCGCGGCGATCTCGGCGGGACGGACCCCCGAGCCGGACGCCCGCAGGGCGGCGGTCGTGGCGTCGATGGAGGCGATCGTGGCGCGTGAGGCCGCGGTCGGGGGGCGGCTGCTCGCCGGACTGCGTGCGATCCGGGGCGTCCGGGTCCACGGGATCACCGACCCGGACCGGATGGCCGAGCGCACGCCCACCTTCGGGATCACGATCGCGGGCCATCACCCGCGGGCGGTGACGACCGCGCTCGCGGCGGAGGGGATCGCCGCCTGGGATGGCGACTTCTACGCGACCGGTCTCGTGGAGCGGATCGGACTGGCGGAGTCGGGAGGGCTGATCCGGCTCGGCCTCGTCCACTACAACACGGAGGAGGAGGTCGACCGCACCCTGGGCGTCCTCGAGCGGATCGCCGCGGCCCCGGCCGGATCGCTCCGCGCGATCTGATCCGTCCCGCCGGCGCGGAGCTCATCGCGCCGGACGAGGCCGAGGAGGCGGGGGAGGCGGCGCGCGAGGTCCCGCTCCACGATCCGGTCACGCCGGCCCGCGAATGCGCTGCGGTCCGCGAGCGCAGCGGCGCGCCGGGCAGCGCGGAGGGCGTCCGCCGCATCCCGGAGACGGTGCTCGCGGTCCTTGGCGACCTGGATCCAGGCGAGCGCGGCACCGGGGCCGCCGTCCAGAGCGATCGCCTCCCAGGCGCCGGCCGCTTCCGCCTGGCGGCCCGCGCGCCCCAGGAGCCGGGCCCGGAGGATCGCGACCCGGGTGGCGACCTCGCCGCGGTCATGGACCCCGATCCGCTCGCAGGCGGCATCCGCCGCAGCGAGCGCGTCCTCCGTCCGGGCGCGCCGCGCATAGAGGCTCGCGATCCCCGCGAGGTCCCCCGGTGCGACCGGTGCCGCCGTCGGCGGGAGCCCGTCGAGGGCCGCGGGGAGGAGCTCCGAGGCGACGACCCGGAGGAGCAGGGCGAGCGAGACGATGTCCTGCCGGTTGTGGCGGAGGACATCCACGAGGCCGTCCGCATCCTCCTCCCGGAGCCAGGTGAGCCAGCGCTCCGGGACGAGCGCGCCGGGAAGGTCATCCGTGCGCCGGACGCCCGCGATGCCCGCCTCCACGGTCCCGAGGCGCGCATCCGGTAGGCGGTGGCGCCAGACCTGGCGTGCGAAGGGCAGGAGGTCGAGGTGGCCCGGCGGCTCGGCGGCCGCGCGGCCGTGGAGCCGGTGGCGGGCGACGAGGAGGGGCCAGTCGAAGCTCCGGCCGTTGTAGGTCACGAGGGTCCCCGCGCCGGCGAGCTCTTCGCCGAGCCGGTCGAGGAGGGCGGGCTCGGCCGGATGATCGGGGAGGAGGAGCTGGCGGACCCGGAAGCGGTCTCCGGCCCAGCTCCCCGTCCCCACGAGGAAGGGGACCGTCCCCGCGCCGGTTCCGAGCCCGGTCGTCTCCGTATCCAGGCAGAGGAGGGGAGCGCCGGGATCGACCGGGACAGGGAGGCGGGCGAGCGGGTCGCGGGGGAGGGGGAGGATGACCTCGGTCTCCACGAGGACGGCCGGCGCTCCCGGGTCCCCCACGAGGACGCCTCCGAGCCGCTCGGCGAGCCGCTCTGCGCGTCTGCGTGTCGTCCCACCGGCGGGTGCCGCAAGGCGTGTCGGATCGGCGCGCAGGCGGTCAAGACCCCGTCGGAGACGCGCCTCCGCGCCGCCGGGGCGTGCCTCCACCGGCTCCCGCTCAGGCAGCGACATCCGCCGCGCGGTCGCCGACGCTGCCCAGGAGGCGCGCGGCGAGCGCCCGCGCATCCCTTCCGGCGATCGCGCCCGTCTCACCCGCCGGTCCGACGCAGGCCGGGCAGCCGATCTCGCAACGGCAGCCCGCCACGAGGTCGAGGGCGCCCCGGAGGAGCTCATCGGTCCGGTCGAAGAGGCGCGGAGCCAACCCGACCCCAGCCGGCACCGCCTCCCAGAGGTAGATGACGGGGCGTTCGGCGTGCGGGGAGCGGACCTGCGCTGCCATCCCGAGGTCATGCGGGTCGCTCATCAGCAGGATGCTCGCCACCGTCTGGAGCGCGCGACCCGCGCCGACGAGCGCGACATCGAGCTCGTCCCGGCGCCACCCGTCCGCAGCCGCGTCCAGGGTGAGCCACCAGGCCGTCGTGTGGAGCTCGATCTCCGGCAGGTGGATCCGTCCCCATCCGAGGTTCTCGTGGGTGTCCAGCTTCAGCTTCTTGTAGATCGTGGCGAGCGTGGCGACCATCACCTCACCGTGGGTCCGCCGTGCCCCGCCGATCGGCGCTTCGGCGAATGCCTCCAGGGGCTTCAGCGTGACCGCCAGCTCCGCCTGGGTGTAGTGGTCCACATCGACCGGCCGCACATACGCCTTGCGTTCCTCCCAGTCGAGGCGGTCCACGTGGTGCTGGCGCGTCTCGTGGAGGTAGATCGCATCCTCGTGGACCTGCGTCTGGGCGGAGAAGAGGTCGATCTCGCCGATCACCCGCGGCCGCTCGCCGCTCGTGTCGATGATCAGGACGTTCTCCGGAGCGGCGACCCGCAGGCTCACCTCGGAGGCCGGGAAGCTCTCGCTCGACCAGTACCAGCGGCCGTCGTCCGCGCGCCGGACCTGCCCCTCCTCGGCGAGGAAGGCGAGCAGGTCGTCCGCCGCGGCGGCCCCGAACCGCTCGCCGGGCCCGAACGGGAGCTCGAAGGCGGCGGCCCGCAGGTGCGCGAGGAGGATGTGGAGGTTCTCCGGGTCGAGCCGTGCCTCCTCGGGCGTCGCGGTGAGGAGATCGTCCGCGTGGGCCGCGACCCAGCGGTCCATGGGCCCGGCGCCGGCCACGAGGACGGCGACGCTCGTGGTGCCGCGCCGGCCCGCCCGCCCCATCTGCTGGCGCGTGGCCGCGATCGTGCCCGGGTAGCCCGCGAGGACGGAGACGTCCAGGCCGCCGATATCGATCCCCAGCTCCAGCGCGTTCGTGCTCACGACGCCGAGGAGCTCCCCGCTCCGCAACCCCTGCTCCACGGCGCGCCGCTCACCGGGCAGGTAGCCGCCCCGGTAGCCGCGCACCCGGTCCGTGGGGCCGCGTCCGTCGCGCAGGCCCTCGCGCAGGCCGGAGAGGAGGAGCTCCACCGCGGTCCGCGAGCGCCCGAAGACGATCGTCTGCCGGCCGGCGCGGAGGAAGGAGAGCGCGACGCTCCGGGCCAGCCCGTTCGGGCCGGGGTGGGCGCCGGTCCGCGGGTCCGTGGGCGGAGGGTCGAGGACGACCACGTGGCGCTCCCCGGACGGTGCCCCGTTCCGGTCCACGACCCGCACGGGCCGCCCGATGAGCGTGGCCGCGAGCTCGCCCGGGTTCGCCACCGTGGCGGAGCAGAGGACGATCCGCGGCGTGGAGCCGTAGTGCGCGCAGATCCGGAGGAGGCGCCGCAGGACGTTCGCCACGTGGCTCCCGAAGACACCGCGGTAGACGTGCGCTTCGTCGATGACGATCGTGTGCAGCTGCTCGAAGAGCGCGAACCACTTGGTGTGGTGGGGGAGGATCGCCGCGTGGAGCATGTCCGGGTTGCTGATCACGATCTGTCCGGCCGAGCGGACGACCTGGCGGATCGGGGACGGGGTGTCCCCGTCGTAGACATCCGCGGCGAGATCGAGCTCCGCGAGCGTGGCGAGCTCCCGCACCTCCGCGAGCTGGTCCCGCCCGAGCGCCTTGGTGGGGAAGAGGTAGAGCGCTCGCGCGGCGGGGTCACGGGCGATCGCGTCGAGGACGGGGAGGTGGTAGCAGAGGGACTTGCCGGATGCGGTCGGCGTGACCACGACGAGATCCTCGCCATCGTGGACGGCGTCCAGCGCTTCCCGCTGATGTGCGTAGAGGCTCTCGATCCCGCGCCGGCCGAGGCCCGTGACGATCCGTGGGTCCAGCCAGGCCGGGAAGGGGGCGGTCTCCGCCGGACGGGCCGGGAAGACGCGATGGAGCGCGACCGAGCGGGCGACGCGCGGCTCGGCGAGGGCGCGCGCGAGCGCCTCGGGCATCTCCAGCGGCTGATGGATCCGCATCCCGTCCTCCCCACGAAATCGAACATCCGGTCGGTTCTGCGGGAGTCTAGCACGACCGATCGCGCACGCCGCCCCGGCGCGCGTTTGACAGCCCGCCCGGAGGCGCGCACCCTCCGGTGCGATGGAAGCCGGGAGACCCCCCAGGACGCCGCGGGACCGGATCGCGCGCATCGGCGGGCGGATCCCCGGGCGCGCCGCGCTCTGGGCGCTCGTGGCGCTGATCCTCGCCGGCTGGCTGGCGTTCGCCTTCGCGGGCGTGCTCGGAGAGTCGGCGGAGCTCCGCGAGCGTGTCGCCCGGGAGCGCGCGGTCAACGAGGAGATGCGGGCGCGCGCGGAGGCGGGAGCCCGCGAGATCGCCCTGCTGGACGACGAGGGCTTCCTCGATCAGCTGGCGCGGGCCTGGGGGCTGGGAGCCGGCCGGGAGCGCGCCTTCTCCCTCGCGGACCCGGACGCGCCCCCCGCTCCGCTTCCGCAGCTGCCGGGAGCGCCGGAGCCGGCCCCGGAGCCCGGCATCCTGGATGACCTCCTGCGGGTCCTGACCGGCGCCTGAACGCGGCTCAGGCCGCGGGTGCGCGCTTCTGCAGGTCGACGGTGAGGACGGTGAGGACGACCGGCGTCACGGGTGCGAAGAGGATCGCGACGATGGCATCCGAGGCCAGCTCGCCGGCGGAGGCGACGCCGATGCCCTGGGTCAGCGCGCCGTCGAGAAGGGAGGCGAGGATCCCGCCCACGATCGTCATCACGATCGCCGCGAGGAGCCCGGACAGGAGGAGGAGCCCCGCGGTGCGCAGCATCGAGCCCCGGGTGAGCGCCCAGCTCGTCCGGAGGGCCGCGAGCGGGCCGTCCCCCAGCGCCACGAGCGTGGGGGCGGCCGCCCAGCGCAGCTGAAGGACGATGATCGCGAAGGTCGCCGCCACGCCCACCACGATGGCGAGGAAGGGACCCGGCCCCCCGGCCGCAGGTGACGATCCGGGAAGCAGCGCGAGGACGCCGATCGCGACCGCTCCTCCGACCAGGGCGATCGCGCCGAGGACGAGGAGGGTGACCAGCGAGAGCGCGATCGCGGGCACCGCCCGCGCGAGGGCGTGGACGGCGCCGTCGGCCGTACGGGCCGGGAGGCCATGGAGATGGCGCGCGGTGACCCAGGCGGCGCCGACCGCCCCGATCGAGGCGAGCGCCCCGGCCAGCGCCGAGGTCGCCAGCGCGATGAGGACGCCGGTGAGCACCTCCCGCACCTCGGCCTCGCCGACCGTCCCGGGAGCCGGGATCGAGCCATCCGTGGGGAGGAGGCGCCCCAGGGTGCCGGCGAGCGGGAGCGAGCCGGCGGCGCCGAGCAGGGCGGCGGGGATCCCGAAGATGAGGGAGAGGGCGATGAGGACCGCCCAGCGCCGCCGCAGGACGCCGGCCGAGCGGTCGAGCAGCGCGGAGACGGAGGAGGGCGGGCCGGCGGCCCCGGGGCGAAGGGATGTCGGTTCGGTCACGTTCCCGATTCTCGCACGATGGAGGGAACCGGGATGCGCGGCGCGGCGTCGGAGGTGGCATCCTGTGGAGGCCGTGCGTCATCCCGACGCGGCCGGAGTGAAGTGGAGGACAGATTCGATGCGCAAGTCCCGGTTCGCGGCGCTCTTCGGCGCCCTCGCGATCACGGCCTCGGTCGGTGCGGTGCCCGTCGCCGCCGAGTCCGAGAGCCATGGCAGCGCGGTCTACGTGGAGATCACCTGCGACGACGTGAGCGCCGGTCCCGCGATCGAGCGGACCGTGGACGCGCCGACGGGTCACAAGGTGGAGGTCCACCTGTGCAGCAACCCCACGACCGGGTTCCGCTGGAGCACCCCGGTCTCGTCCGTCCCCGAGGTCGCCACGGTCTCCGACTGGGCCTTCGAGGACTCCGACAGCGACATGGCGGGTGCCCCGGGCGTGGAGCACCTGACGATCGACGCGGTCGCCCCCGGCAGCACGATGATCACGAGCAGCTATGACCAGCCCTGGGACGGTGGCACGAAGGGGGCTGCGACCCTCAGCCTGACCGTGAACGTGGGGAAGGCCACGAAGGTCGCGATCGACTGCGCCTCCTTCGAGTCGACCCCCAACGCGACCGCCTCGGTCGAGGTCGCGGCGGGCGACCTGATCGTCGTCTCGCTGTGCAGCAACCCCACCACCGGCTTCCGCTGGGCCGACCCGGTCGTCTCGGATAGCGCCGTCGTGGAGGTCGACTCGTGGGTCTACGAGGCCCCGAGCGGCGACGCCATGGGCGCCTCCGGCACGGAGCACGTCGTCCTGCACGCTCTCGCGGCGGGCAGCGCGACCGTCACCGGCTCCTACGGCCGCCCGTGGGAGGGTGGCGAGCAGGGCGTCTGGACCGTCGAGCTCTCGATCACCGTCAGCTAGGTCCCGCGTCGGGACCGTCGGCCGGGAGTGCGCTAGAATCCCGGCCCGAGGCGGGGTAGCTCAGTGGCAGAGCAGGGGACTCATAAGCCCTTGGTCGGTGGTTCGAATCCGCCCCCCGCTACCAACCTGGAGACCGACCGGCCGGGCCCTCGGGCCCGGCCGTCTTGCCATCCGGCGGAGGCTGCCGGACGAATCAGGAGCGAGCACCGCACCGTCCACCCGCTCCGCGGGCGTCCGGCACGGTTCCCGGCTCCGCTCACCGCTCCGGAGGCCAGATCGTCTTGAACAGCCGCTTCCTTCGCAACGGGCTCGTCACCCTGCTGCTCGTCCTGGGGACCGCCGCGCTCCTCTACATGTTCATCTTCCCGGGGACCACCTCGGAGACGATCCCCTACAGCGGGGCGGATGCGCGCTCCTTCCAGCAGCTCGTCGCGTCCGGCCAGGTCGTCGGCGTCGTTCAGAAGGGCGCGCGGGTGGAGATCACCACGACGCGCACCACGGACGGCCGCACGGAGCCGGAGGTGCTCGTCACCCAGGTCCCGAGCCAGTTCGTGACGGACGTCGCGTCGGACATGGCCGGCTGGTGCCAGTCGCCCGGCTGCACCACGATCCCCGACCTTTCGGCGGCGGATGAGGAGAACGGCGGCCAGTGGCTCGGCCTTCTCCTCTCGGCGATCCTCCCGGTCATCCTCATCGGCGTCTTCCTCTACTTCATGTTCCGCCAGGCACAGGGCTCGAACAGCCAGGCGATGTCCTTCGGCAAGAGCCGCGCCCGGATGTTCCTGGGCAACAAGACCGTCATCACCTTCGCGGATGTCGCGGGCGTGGACGAGGCCAAGACGGAGCTCCAGGAGGTCGTGGAGTTCCTGAAGTTCCCGGAGAAGTTCAACTCGCTCGGGGCGCGGATCCCGCGCGGAGTCCTGCTCGTGGGGCCTCCCGGCACCGGCAAGACCCTCCTCGCGCGCGCCGTGGCGGGTGAGGCCGGCGTCCCCTTCTTCAGCATCTCCGGCTCGGAGTTCGTGGAGATGTTCGTGGGTGTCGGTGCGAGCCGCGTCCGCGACCTCTTCGACCAGGCCAAGCGGAACAGCCCGTGCATCGTCTTCGTGGACGAGATCGACGCGGTCGGCCGCCAGCGCGGCGCCGGCCTCGGCGGCTCCCACGACGAGCGCGAGCAGACGCTCAACCAGATCCTCGTGGAGATGGACGGCTTCGATACGAACACGAACGTGATCGTCGTCGCCGCCACGAACCGCCCGGACGTCCTCGACCCGGCGCTCCTGCGGCCCGGTCGCTTCGACCGCCAGGTGATCCTCGACCGCCCGGACATGAAGGGCCGGCTCGAGATCCTCAAGGTCCACATCAAGGGCAAGCCGCTCGACAAGACGATCGATCTGCCCACGATCGCCAAGCAGTCGCCGGGCTTCTCCGGGGCGGACCTCGCGAACCTCGTGAACGAGGCCGCGATCCTCGCGGCGCGCCGCAACCGGAAGACGATCGGGACGAGCGAGTTCGGCGAGGCGCTCGAGCGCGTCGTGGCCGGTCCCGAGCGGAAGAGCCGGGTGATCAGCGACGCGGAGAAGGCGATCATCGCCTACCACGAGGGCGGTCACGCCCTCGTCCAGCGGGTCCTCCCCAAGTGCGACCCGGTCGCCAAGGTGAGCATCATCAGCCGCGGCATGGCGCTCGGCTACACGATGGGCCTGCCCACGGAAGACCGCTATCTCCAGAGCAAGGCCGAGTTCGAGGACAAGATCGCGGGGATGCTCGGCGGCAATGCCGCGGAGCGCATCGTCTTCGGCGATACCACGACCGGCTCCTCGAACGACATCGAGAAGGCGACCAACCTCGCCCGCCGGATGGTCACGGAGTTCGGGATGAGCGATGCGCTCGGGCCGCTCGCCTTCGGGCGGCGCGACGAGCTCGTCTTCCTCGGGCGCGAGATCGGCGAGCAGCGGAACTACTCCGAGGACGTCGCCAAGAAGATCGACGACGAGGTCCGCGGGATCATCGACCGCGGCTACAGCCGCGCGCTCGAGGTCCTGACGACCCACCGGGACCGGCTCGACCAGCTCGCGGAGCGCCTGGTCGCGGAGGAGACCCTGGAGGCGGACGCCTTCGCCGCGATGTTCGCCGACCTCCCGGACCCGCACGGGAACAAGAGCGGGGGGTCCACGCCGCCGGCCGCGGACGCCGCGGACGCCCTGGGCGCTGCGGACGAGGAGGAGCCCCCGGCTCCCGATGGTGCGGCTTCGCCCGCGCCTCAGCCCGCCTGAGGCCATGACCGCCGAGCTCGACAGGGTCGAGAGCTTCCTCGCGGAGCGCGAGGATGAGCGACTCGCGGACTACTTCGACTTCCTGCGCATCCCGAGCATCTCCACGCTCTCCGAGCACGCGGGGGATATCCGTGCCGCCGCACGGTTCCTAGCGGAGCGGCTCGGAGCGTGGGGGCTGGAGAACGTCGAGGTCTCGCCGACGCCCGGCCATCCGGTCGTCTACGCGGACTGGCTCCACGCGGAGGGAGCACCCACCGTCATCGTCTACGGCCACTACGACGTCCAGCCGGTCGATCCGCTCGATCTCTGGGAGCGTCCGCCCTTCGAGCCGCGCATGGAAGGTGGTCGGATCTACGGTCGCGGTGCGGCGGACGACAAGGGCCAGGTCCACCTGCACCTGTGGGTGGCCCGTGCCTGGCTCGCCACGGCCGGCCGGCTCCCGGTCAACCTCCGGTTCGTCTTCGAGGGCGAGGAGGAATCGGGCTCGGAGAACTTCGACCTGTGGCTGGAGGCGAACCGCGGCCGGCTCGGCGCCGATCTTGTCGTCGTGAGCGACACCGGGTTCGCCCAGGGGAACCATCCGGCGATCACGATCGGTCTGCGCGGCCTCGTCTACGGGCAGATCGACGTGGAGGGTCCGGCGCTCGACCTCCACTCCGGGACCTGGGGCGGCAACGTCCAGAACCCGGCCATCGCCCTGGCGCGGATCATCGCGGCCCTCAAGAACGAGGACGGGACGATCGCGGTCCCCGGCTTCCTGGACGAGGTGAAGGAGCTCACGGAGCGCGATCGCGACGAGTTCGCCCGCGTCCCCTTCGACGCCGCGGAGGTGGAGACGCAGCTCGGGGTGCCCGCCCTCTTCGGCGATCCCGCCTTCCGGCCCCTCGAGCGCCGGGGCGCCCGTCCCACCCTGGAGATCAACGGGATCTGGGGCGGCTTCACCGGCGAGGGTCAGAAGACGATCATCCCGGCGCATGCCCATGCCAAGTTCAGCTGCCGGCTCGTGGCGGAGATGGACCCGAGGCGGACCTTCCAGCGCGTGAAGGACGCGATCCTCGCGGTCCCGGTCCCCGGGGTCCGCGTCACCGTCCGTCACCTCGGGGACGGGATGTGGACCTCCACGGAGGTGGACCACCCGGCGAGCATCGCGGCAGCGCGCTGCCTGGAGGATGTCTTCGGCGCACCGCCGTACTACCTCCGCGAGGGTGGCTCGATCCCGGCTGCCGCGGCCTTCCACCGGCTCCTCGGGCTCCCCGTCGTCCTGCTCGGGTTCACGAACCCGGACGACCAGGCGCACGCCCCGAACGAGCAGATGGTCTATGCCAACTACGAGGGCGGGCTGCGCACGATCGCCCGCTACTGGGAGGCGCTCGCCGCGCTCGGCCCCGGGCTCGGAGCCGGCACGCGGTCGTGACGGAGGCCGGGCGTCCGGGGAACGGGGCCGGTGGCCGGATCGCCGGTCCGGCGCCACGCAGCGCCACGGATGTCCTCGGCTCCCTCGCCGGCAAGGTCGCGAGCGGGGAGGTCCTCGGCTACCAGCCGCTCTCCCTCGGGCTCGGCGCTCTCGACCGCTCCATCGGGGGCGGGATCCGCCCCGGCGACCTCGTCCTCATCGGCGGCGCCCAGGGGACGGGCAAGACGACCCTCGCCCTCCAGATGGCCCGGAACCTCGTGGCGTCCGGGCAGGCGAGCGTCCTCTTCGTCTGCTACGAGCACGACGAGGAGTACCTCCTCAACCGGCTCATCGCGATGGAGTCGGTGGTGGAGACGCTCCCCGAGACCGGTGGCGGCCTGAAGCTCACCGACGTCCGGAAGGAGATCCTCGCGACCACCGCAGCCGGTGGCGGGCCGGGGGACCTGGGGGCGAACCCCCGCCTCCGTCCGCTCCTCGATCGCGTGGCGGGCTATGGGTCGCGCCTCTTCCTCCTCCGCGGATCGCCCACCGAGACCGGGGTGCGGGAGGTCGGCGAGCTGGTGCGCGGCTTCCGGGAGGCGACCGGGGACCGGCGGCTCGTCGTCTTCGTGGACTACCTCCAGAAGATCCCCGTCCTGCCGGAGCCCCCGTCCGAGACGGAGAAGGTCACGGCGAGCGTCAGCGGGCTGAAGGAGCTCGCCCTCGGGCTCGAGGTCCCCGTCGTGAGCATCGTGGCGGCGGACAAGGAGGGGCTCAAGGCGCAGCGCCTCCGGCATCACCACCTCCGGGGGTCCTCCGCGATCGACTACGAGGCGGACATCATCCTCATCCTCAACGAGAAGTACTCGATCGTGGCCAAGGTGGCGATCGAGTACAACCCGCATGCCGCGCAGCGCTTCCGCGACTGGGTCGTGCTCACGGTGGAGAAGAACCGCTCGGGCCAGAACGCGGTGGACCTGGAGCTGGAGAAGTACTTCGCGTGGTCCTGCTTCCATCCGGAGGCGCGGCCGGTCCAGGAGAAGCTCGTCGAGGAGCGGCTCTACAACGACTGAGCGGCGCGGCCGCAGATCCGGAGGTCCATCGATGCGCTCCCGGCCGGAGGTCGTCTTCCTCGACGTGGGGGACACGATGGTCAGCGCCCATCCCTCGTGGGCGGCGGTCTACCGTGCGGTCCTCGCCGAGCACGGCGTGGTCATCGAGGAGGAGCCGCTGCGTCGCGCGCTCCTCGAGGTCTTCGGGGTCCCGGATCCGGCGCTCGAGGGTCCCTTCGAGGCGAGCGAGGCGTCCTCCTTCCGTCGCTCGGTCGGGTTCGATACCGCGGTCCTCGCGAAGCTCGGCCATCCGCCGCAGCCGGAGTCCTTCTACCGGCGCCTCGAGGCGGCCTTCGCGGAGCGCGCCGCGTGGTGGGTCTACGAGGATGTCGTCCCGGCCGTCGGGGCGCTCGACCGGGCGGGGATCCGCCTCGCGGTGATCAGCAACTGGACCTGGTCGCTCCCCGAGCTCCTTCACATGCTGCAGCTGGCCGGTCACTTCGAGGCGATCATCACGAGCGCCCGGGTGGGCTACGAGAAGCCCCACCCCGAGATCTTCCGGTACGCCCTGGAGCGGATGGGGGTCGCCCCGAACCGGGCGGTCCACGTCGGCGATTCCATCCACGCGGACATCGGCGGTGCGACCCGTGCGGGGATCGCCCCGGTCCTCATCGCCCGGGGAGGCCAGACCGGGTCCCATCTCGCCCAGCACCCGGACCTTGCGGAGACCCCGGTGATCCGGGACCTCTACGGCCTCCTCGACATCCTCGGGGTCGACCGCCCCGCCGATTGACGCTCGCTCCGCCCGGCTCCTACACTCCCCCGAAGCCCCGCGAGCGGGAGATGGACGGAGGCGCGCCCCCGTGGTGCGCCGTGAGGAGAGGAAGCACGCGATGAAGCCGACGAAGTTCCTCCTGCCCGAGGACCGGATCCCGAAGGCCTGGTACAACATCAACGCGGACCTGCCCGTCCCGCTGCCGCCGCCCCTCAACCCGGGGACCGGCCAGCCGATCGGACCGGCGGACCTGGCGCCCCTCTTCCCGATGGGGCTGATCCTCCAGGAGGTGAGCCAGGAGCGCGAGGTCGAGATCCCGGAGCCGGTCCGCGAGGCCTACTCCATGTATCGCCCCTCGCCGCTCTTCCGCGCCCACCGGCTCGAGGCGGCGCTCGGCACGACCGCCCGGATCTACTACAAGTACGAGGGCGTCAGCCCTGCCGGCAGCCACAAGCCGAACACCGCGATCCCGCAGGCCTGGGTGAACAAGCAGGAGGGCGTGAAGCGCCTCGCCACGGAGACCGGCGCGGGACAGTGGGGGACCTCGCTCGCTCTTGCGGGCGCGATCTTCGGTCTCGAGGTCAAGGTCTACATGGTGCGCGCCTCGTACGACCAGAAGCCGTACCGCCGGGCGCTCATCGAGACCTACGGCGCGGAGGTCGTGGCGAGCCCCTCGCCCACGACGAACTACGGCCGCTCCGTCCTCGCCGCCGACCCGAAGAACCCCGGCTCGCTGGGGATCGCGATCAGCGAGGCCGTGGAGGACGCCGCGACCCGCGATGACACGAAGTACGCGCTCGGGTCGGTCCTCAACCACGTCCTCATGCACCAGACGGTGATCGGGATCGAGGCGATGGAGCAGATGGCGATGGCCGGCGACAAGCCGGACATCCTCGTCGGCTGCACCGGTGGCGGCTCGAACTTCGCCGGGCTCACCTTCCCCTTCATCGGGCAGAAGCTGCGCGGCGAGGCGGACTACCGGATCATCGCCGTGGAGCCGGCGGCCGCGCCGAGCCTGACGCGTGGCGTCTACCGCTATGACTTCGGCGATACCGGCCAGATGACGCCGCTCGTGAAGATGCACACCCTCGGCCACGACTTCCTCCCCGACCCGATCCACGCCGGTGGGCTGCGCTACCACGGGATGGCGGCGCAGGTGAGCCTCCTCAAGGACCAGGGGATCATCGAGGCGCGGGCGGTCCACCAGAAGCGGACCTTCGAGGCGGGCGTCCAGTTCGCCCGGACGGAGGGGATCCTCCCGGCGCCGGAGCCGACCCACGCGATCAGCGTCGTCATCGACGAGGCGCTGAAGGCGAAGGAGGAGGGGACGAGCCCCGTCATCCTCTTCAACCTGTGCGGCCATGGCCACTTCGACCTCGGGGCCTACGAGCGCTACCTCCAGGGGACGCTCGAGGACTACGACCTCCCGCAGGAGAAGATCCGGGTCGCCCTGGAAGGCGTCCCGAACCTCTAGCACCGGTCAGGGAGCCCGGGGATGGGCACGGATGAGCTCGTCCTCGGGCTGCCGCGCGCCCGCGCGGTCGGTGACCGGCCCTGGCGGGGGGTCCTTTACGGGGACCTGGAGGCGCGCATCGCGCGGATGGAGCGCGAGGCGAGCTGGCGTCCCCGCGCGGAGGCGGAGGCGGATCCCGGCTGGAAGCAGCTGATCCCGTATCTCGTCGTCCGGGACCGGGGCGCCCTCCTCCTCATGCGCCGCACCCGGGCGGGCGCGGATGCACGGCTCCACGAGCGCTGGACGATCGGCGTGGGCGGCCACGTCAACCCGGGCGACGCGGGGGTCGCGGGGGCGATCGGGCGCGAGTGGGCCGAGGAGCTCGATGCGCCCTGGGACCCCGAGCCGCGCCTGATCGGTCTCCTCAATGACGACACGGACGCGGTGGGCCAGGTCCACCTTGGCCTCGTCTACGCGGTGGAGGCCGCGGGACGGCCGGTCGCGATCCGGGAGACGGAGAAGCTGAGCGGATCCTTCGTGGCGCCGCGGGATGTCCTGCGCGTCTACGACCGCCTGGAGACCTGGTCGAGCCTCCTCTACGACTTCCTCTTCGAGCGACGTCCCGGCATCCGGGCCTAAGGGCCCTTGCGTGCGGTGGGATGATCGAGGCGGTGGAATGCTGATGCTGCGCCGACTGCCCGCCCTCCTTGGGCTCCTCGCCCTCGCCCTGCTCATCGTCGCGCCGGTGGCCCGGGCCGCCGAGCCGCGGGTCCGCGTCCTGCCCGTCACCGGCGTCGTGGACGAGCCGCTCTCCGCCTGGCTCGCCGAGGCGATCGCCGCGGCGGAGCGGGACGGGATCGACGCCGTCGTCCTCCGCGTGGACACGCCCGGGGGCTCGCTCGAGGCGACGCGCCGGATCGTGGGGGCGGAGCTCGAGAGCTCGCTCCCCATCCTTGCCTGGGTCGGCCCGGCCGGAGCGCGCGCCACGAGCGCGGGGAGCTTCATCGTCCTTGCCGCGCACGTGACGGGGATGGCCCCCGGCACGACGATCGGTGCGGCCACGCCGGTCGGCCCGGGAGGCGAGACGATCGGCGGGGACCTCGGCGCGAAGGTCCGGAGCGAGACCGTCGCGTGGGCGCGCTCCATCGCGGAGGCGCGCGGCCGTGATCCGGGCTGGGCGGAGGCGATCGTCGACGAGGCACGGGCGGACGCCGCCCCGGAGGCGATCGCGGCGGGGGTCGTGGACCTCTCGGCCGCGTCGATCGAGGACCTTCTCGCCCGGGCGGATGGCCGGACGGTGATGACCGCCGCGGGCGAGGTCCGGCTCGACCTGGCCGGCGCCGAGGTCGAGGAGGCGGGGCTCGATCCCTTCCGGGGGATCCTCCATCTCCTCGCCGACCCGAACCTCGCCTTCCTCCTCTTCGCGATCGGGCTCTTCGGCGTCCTCCTCGAGCTCCAGAGCCCGAACCTCGTGACCGGGACGCTCGGGGCGCTCGCCATCCTCCTCGCCATCGTCGGGTTCGGCAGCCTCCCGATCGATATCGTCGGGATCCTCCTCGTGGTCCTCGCCGTCGTCCTCTTCGTCCTCGAGATCACCGTGGCGAGCGCGGGGCTGCTGACGATCGGGGGGATCATCGCCCTCGTCCTGGGTGCTGCGGCCTTCTACTCCCGCCCCTCGGGTCCCCTCGTCCCTGCCGTGGAGATCGCCTGGCCGGTGATCGCGGCGACGAGCGTGGGCCTCGCGGTCATCGCGGCGGGGATCGCCATCGTCGTGGCCCGGACGCGCGGGATGCCGAACGTCAACCTCGGGGTCTCGGAGGCCGGCGGGCCGATCCTCGCGGTGGGGACGATCGGCGAGGTCCGCACCGCGCTCGCGCCCGAGGGGACGATCCAGGCGCAGGGGGAGAGCTGGACCGCACGGAGCGCCGACGGCCGGCCGCTGGCGGCGGGCGGCAGGATCAGGATCGTGGGCCAGGATGGCCTGGTCATGCTCGTTGCGCCGGAGGGTGCGACGATGGAGACCGATGCCGGGGGGTCATCCGGCGGACCGAAGGAGGTTCCCTGATGGATGCGCTGGATCTCGCGGCGATCGCGCTCGTCCCGATCGTCATCTTCGTCATCGTCCTCGCCATCCTCGGCGTCCGGGTCGTGAACGAGTACGACCGGCTCGTCGTCTTCCGGCTCGGGCGGACCGGCCCGAACCGGGTCCTCGGGCCCGGGCTGCGGCTGCTCATCCCGATCATCGATCGGCCGGTGAAGGTGGACCTGCGGGAGCAGTTCATCGAGGTCCCGTCGCAGACCACGATCACCCGTGACAACGCGCCGATCAACATCGACTTCCTCATCTACTGGCGGATCGTGGACCCGCTCCGCTCGATCGTGAACGTCGCCTTCTTCGCGGGCGCGCTCCAGGGCATCTCGACGACGACCCTGCGCGCGGTGATCGGCGACCTCACCCTGGACGACGTCCTCTCCAAGCGCGACCAGATCAACGATGTCCTGCGCACGAAGCTGGACGAGCAGACGGAGCGCTGGGGCGGCAAGGTGACGACCGTGGAGATCCGCGAGATCGTCCCGCCGCGCGACGTCCAGGACGCGATGAACCGGATGCTCTCCGCGGAGCGCAACCGGCGTGCCGTGATCACCGAGTCGGAGGGCGCCCGGCAGTCGAACATCAACGTCGCCGAGGGCGAGAAGCAGGCGGCGATCCTGCGCGCGGAAGGGAAGCGCCAGTCGGCGATCCTCGAGGCGGAGGGCTTCAGCGAGGCGCTCCAGCAGATCTTCTCCGCCGCGCACACGGTGGACGACCGGACGATGACGCTCCAGTACCTCGAGGCGCTGAAGGCCCTTGGCGCGAGCCCGTCCACGAAGTTCGTCCTGCCCCTCGAGCTCGCCGACCTCGCGCGCGGGGTCGCCTCCTACGTGGATCGTGGGATCCGCGAGGCGGGGAGCCGCGCGCCGCAGGGTTGACCACGATCCCGTCCGCGGGGTGAAGCGGCGGTGAAGCCGGGCCCGTCACTCTGGCGGGCATGCTTGCCAGCGTGGTCACGGCGGTCACCTCGGGGATCGAGGGGACGCTCGTCCAGGTCGAGGTGGATGTCGCCCCGGGGCTCCCCGTCTGCCGCATCGTCGGCTTGCCGGACAGCGCCCTGACGGAGGCACGGGAGCGCGTCCGGAGCGCCCTCCGGAACGCGGGCTTCAGCTATCCGCTCGCGCGGATCACGGTCAACCTCGCCCCCGCGGAACGAAGGAAGCGAGGTTCCGCATACGACCTCGCGATCGCGGCCGGGATCCTCGCGGCGTCGGGGCAGGTCCGGATCGCGCGCCCGGCGGCGCTCCTCGGGGAGCTCTCGCTCGGAGGGCGGCTCCTGCCCGTGCCCGGGCTCCTCCCGCTCGTGGCCACCCTCGTCGCTGCGGGGTACCGGCGGGTCGTCGTCCCCGCCGAGGATGCCGGGACCGCGGCCTGGGTGGAAGGCGCGGAGGTCCTCCCCGCGGTCGACCTCGCGGAGGCTGTCGGCTACCTCCGGCCGGTGCGCCGGGCGGGAGCCGGGCGTACGGCGTCCCCCGGGCGGACCGGTCCCCTGGAGCCGCCCCGGCTGTCGCCGGCTCCGTCCGGAGCGGAGCCCGGTGGGCCGGAGCCCGCGGATCTCGCGGAGGTCGCAGGGCAGGCCGCCGGGCGGCGTGCGCTCGAGATCGCGCTCGCCGGAGGTCACCACCTGCTTCTCACCGGGTCGCCCGGCGCAGGAAAGACGCTCCTCGCCCGGACGATCCCCGCTCTGCTGCCGCCACTCACGGCGGACGAGGCCCGCGAGGTCGCGCTCGTGCGCAGCGCGGCCGGCCTTCCTGCCGCCCCCAACCGCGCCCCCTTCCGCGCGCCGCACCACACGACCAGCTATGCCGCGCTCATCGGTGGCGGCCCGTCGCTCCGGCCCGGGCTCGTCTCACTGGCGCACGCAGGGGTCCTCTTCCTGGACGAGCTGGCGGAGTTCCCGCGCGACGTCCTGGATGCGCTCCGTCAGCCCCTGGAGGACGGGACGGTGGAGGTCGCGCGCGCCCATGGCGTCACCCGCTTCCCGGCCCGTCTCCAGCTCGTGGCCGCGATGAATCCCTGTCTGTGCGGGTGGGAGGGGGACCCGGAGCGTCCATGCCGCTGCCCGGCGGGAGGACCCGAGCGCTACCGGCGGCGGGTGAGCGGGCCGCTCCTCGACCGGATCGACCTGCGAGTCCGCCTCGAGCGTGTCCCGGCCGACCGGGTCCTCGTTCCCCGGGGCGCGGAGGCGAGCGCACCCGTGGCGGTCCGGATCGCCCGGGCGCGGGCGTGGGCGCGCGACCGGAACGGCGGTCTTCCCAACGCACGTGCGGCAGGGGCGGGCCTGATCGCCGAGGCCGCCGATCTCGCCGGCTGGATCGCGGGTCGGATCGAGGGCAGCCGGCAGGAGCCCGCCACCTCGCGCGGCGTCGTCCGCCTGCTCCGGGTCGCCCGGACGATCGCGGACCTCGCCGGGCGCGAGCGGATCGGGGAGGCGGAGGTGCTGGAGGCGATCGCCCTCCGCTCGGATCCCTTCCCGGGTGGCACGGGGTGAGCGCCGAGCGCGCGGCGTGGATCGCCCTTGCGGCGGTCCCCGGGGTCGGGCCCGCGACGCACGCCCGTCTTGTCGCGGCATTCGGGTCGGCGACGGCCGTGCTCAGGGCAGGACCAGCGGACCCGGCGCGGCTCTCCGCCGTCGTGGGTCCCGCGGGGGTCGCTCGGCTTCGGGACGGCCTCCGGGAAGCCACGCGCGACCCCGGGGCACCGCTCCATGCCGTGGAGGCGCAGGGCGGATGGGCGATCACCCCGCTCGAGCGGATCTACCCCTCGGCGCTCTTCGCGATCGCCGATCCGCCCCCGGTGCTCTACGGCCTGGGGGACCCCGCTGCGCTCGGTACGGCCGGCGTGGCGATCGTGGGGACCCGCCGGCCCACGCCGCGCGCACGCTGGCTCGCTGCGCGCATCGCCCGCGCCGTGGTCCACCATGGGGCCTGCGTCGTCTCGGGGCTCGCGCTGGGGATCGATGCGGAGGCCCATCGCACGGCGATCGAGGCGGGTGGCCGGACGACCGCCTTCATCGGTGGGGGGTTCCCGGATGGGTGGCCGCGGGCGAATGGGCCGCTCGCGGCCGCGATGATCGCCGGGGGCGGGGCGGTCGCGGGTGAGCTCGCGCCGGGCGTTCCGGCGACGCTCGGCACCTTCCCTCGCCGGAACCGGTTGATCGCGGCGGTCGCCCGGGTGACGGTCGTGGTGGAGGCGCCGGAGGGGAGCGGTGCCCTGATCACGGCGCGCCATGCGCTGGAGCAGGGTCGTCCGGTCCTCGTGGCCGTGGAGCCTGCCGCGGGCCGCCATGGCGCGGGGGGTGCGGCGCTCCTCGCCGGATCGCCGGCGCTTCCGCTCGGGGAGCCGGAGGAGGTGGTCCGCTGGATCGGATCGGTCCGCCGGGCCGGACGCGCCGCGGCGGCCACCGCGATCGATCCGCAGCTCGGTCCCGTGGAGTCGTCCATCGCCGCGGCCCTGAAGCCCGGACCGGCGGGCATGGACCGGATCATCGCCGCCACGCGCCGTCCGGCGGGCGAGGTCGCGGGCGCGCTCGTCCTCCTCCAGGCGCGCGGCCTTGCCCGCCCCGTCGGCCCGCTCTGGGTCGCCGCGGGCGCGTTGCTCGACGCCGGGTTCGACCCGGACGGGGCGCACCGCCGCGCGGTATCGTCACGGGGTGATCCGTGATGCCGTCCTCCACTTCTCCGGCGAGCAGCCGCTCCTGTGCGACCTGCGCGAGCTCCCCGCGGCGGGGGATGCCTTCGTCGTCGTCACGAACGTGCGCTTCGTGGACGGGCGGAAGCCGGGCTTCATCGACCGCGTCGAATCGTGGTTCATCTACCCGCTCAGCGCGATCCGCTTCATCGAGCTGCCGCCGGACGCGCTCGGTGGCGGGGTGGCCGGAGCCCCGGAGGCGGAGGCTTCCGCGACCCCCGGTGAGCCGCTCGACGCGCATGCGGATGCCCTGCTTCGGAGGGTGCGCGAGCTCTAGCCGGCGGGTGCCGGTCCGGGGAGGGGGTGGCGGAGCGGCCGAGGTCGCGTGCTATCCTCGGCCGCGATGACGAAGAACCTGGTGATCGTGGAATCCCCGGCAAAGGCTCGGACGATCGAGCGCTACCTCGGTCCGGACTACAAGGTCCTGGCCTCCTATGGGCACGTCCGGGACCTGCCGGAGAACCCGGGCAAGAACAAGCTGGGCGTGGACGTGGACCACGACTTCGCCCCGGAATACGTCGTGGCGGAGGATCGCCGCAAGCAGGTGGACGCGATCGAGCGCGAGGCCGGCAAGGCGACCACCGTCTACCTCGCGACGGACCTCGACCGGGAGGGAGAGGCGATCGCGTGGCACGTGATGGAGGCGGCGGAGATCCCGCCTGCCAAGGCACGCCGCGTCACCTTCTCGGAGATCACGGAAGGCGCGATCCGCTCGGCGTTCGCCCAGCCGCGCTCGATCGACATGCACCTCGTGGATGCCCAGCAGGCGCGCCGGATCGTCGATCGGCTCGTGGGCTACACGCTGAGCCCGCTCATCTCGCGCAAGGTGCGGAGCGGTCTCTCGGCCGGCCGCGTCCAGTCGGTCGCGGTCCGGCTCGTCGTGGAGCGCGAGCGGGAGATCGCGGCCTTCATCCCCCGCGAGTACTGGACCTTCGCGATCGAGCTGCGGTCGGGGACCCATGACCCCTTCCGCGCGGAGCTGGCGCGCGTGGATGGCCGCCCCCTCGACCGGGGCGGCGAGGCATCGCGCAACGCGATCACGATCGGATCGGCCGAGGAGGCCGAGGAGCACCGGGCGGCGATCCTCGCGACCGCCTTCATCGTCTCCGGTGTCACCACCACGGAGAAGGGCGCACGTCCGCGTGCCCCCTTCACCACGAGCACCCTCCAGCAGGAGGCGAGCCGCAAGCTCGGCTTCAACCCCAAGCGCACGATGACGATCGCCCAGCGGCTCTACGAGGGGATCGAGATCGACGGCGAGCCGGTCGGCCTCACGACGTACATGCGGACCGACTCCGTCTCGATGGCCGGCGTCGCGATGGGCGAGGCCCGGGATGTCATCCGGGCGCGCTTCGGCGAGGCGTACACGATGCCCAAGGGGCGGCCCTTCCGGACGAAGACGAAGGGAGCCCAGGAGGCCCACGAGGCGATCCGTCCCACGAGCTTCGAGCGGGACCCCGATTCCCTCGCCCGCTGGCTGAAGCCCGAGGAGCTGAAGCTCTACCGCCTCATCTGGCAGCGCGCGATCGCCTCCCAGATGGCCGAGAAGCGGATCGAGACGCGGACGGTGGAGCTGACCGGCGGGCGCTACACGCTCCGGGCATCCGCGTCGCGGACGCTCTTCGATGGCTTCACCCGTGTCTATACCGCGAGCCGCGAGGAAGGGGACGAGGAGGAGGCGCCGGAGGGCCGCCTCCCGGAGCTCGCGGACGGGGACGGCGCATCCGCCCTGGACGTCGTGCCGGATCGCCACTTCACGCAGCCTCCCGGGCGCTACTCCGAGGCGTCCCTGATCAAGGCGCTGGAGGAGCACGGGATCGGCCGCCCCTCGACCTACGCGGCCACGATCGGCACGATCCTCGATCGCGGCTACGTCGTGGTGGAGGAGAAGGTCCTCCGTCCTGCTCCGGTCGGCGAGATCGTCACCGACCTCCTCGTCGGCCACTTCGCGGAGTTCGTGGACCCCGAGTTCACCGCGCGGATGGAGGAACGCCTGGATGAGGTCGCGCGCGGCGAGCGTGACTGGGTCCCGCTCCTGCGTGCCTTCTATGACCCGCTGCGCGATCTCGTCGCGATCAAGCGCAAGGAGCTGAAGCGAGCCGACTTCACCACGGAGGCCACGGACGAGCTCTGCTCGCTCGGCCACCCGATGGTCATCCGGCTCGGCCGCAACGGGCGCTTCCTCTCCTGCTCGCTCTACCCGGAGCACACGGAGAACCGCCCGCTCCCCGGCGAGGAGGAGGATCTCGGCCCCGTCGAGGGCGCCGGTCTCCCGTGCCCCGAGTGCGGGGAGGGGAGCCTCGTCCCCAAGCGGGGGCGCTTCGGCGCGTTCGCGGGCTGCTCGCGCTACCCGGACTGCCGCTACATCCACCGTTCCGGCCCGCCTCCGCCGGAGCAGCTGCCCTACGAGGTCACCTGCCCCGGCTGCGGGAAGGGGCATCTCGTGGCACGCCGCGCGCGGCGGGACGGCTCGGTCTTCTGGGGCTGCTCGGGCTACCCGAGCTGCCGGGTGACCACGAGCCACCGGCCGCTCTCGCAGCGCCACGGCGGCCGGATCGACGACCCCTCGGTCGAGTCGTGCGGCGGACCGCTCGTGGAGCTTCCCGAGACGTGGCGCTGCCTGAAGTGCGGTGCTCCGGTCGTGCCCGCCCCGGATGCAGCGGAGGGGGCGCTCCTCGACGGCGGGGCACCGGAGCCGGCAGCGGCCGGACGCTCCGGGGGCTCCGGGCGTGGGCGCCGTCCGGCCGCGGCCGCCGGCCGTGCCGGCACGGGTGGTCGCCGGGCCGCGGGGAGTGGCGGGCGGACAGGAGCCCGCCGGTCCCGGTGACGGGCGAGGACGCCCTCGACCGATGGCACGTCGCTCTCGAGGCGGCGGGTCGCTCTCCCCACACGCAACGTGCCTACCTGCTCGCCGTCGGAGACCTGATCGGCTTCCTCGGGACGCTGCCCGGGGAACGTTGGGATGAGCCGAGCCGGGGCGCGCTCCGCGGCTGGCTCGCCCGGCTCGCCGACCGGCCGCTCGCTCCGCGCTCGATCGCCGCACGGCGAGCCGCCGCACGCTCCTTCTATCGTTACGCCGCCCGGGAGGGATGGGTCCGCCGCGACCCGTGGGAGACGATCCGCTCGCCCCGCCGCCCCGTCCGTCTCCCGCTCGCTCTCGAGGTCGGCCAGGTCGAGGCCCTGCTCGACGGGGTCGCCGGATCCTCGCCCCGCGAGGGGGATCCGGTGGAGCTGCGCGATCGGGCGATCGTGGAGCTCGCCTACGCCGCCGGCCTCCGCGTGAGCGAGATCGCCGAGCTCCGGCTCGGGGATCTCGACCTGCGCCGCGGTGAGGTCCGCGTCCGGGCCGTCCGTCCGGACGAGGCCTCGGGTGGCTACCGGACCACGAAGACGCGGAAGGGGCGGATCGGGCTCCTCGGCGGCCCCGCGATCGAGGCCCTCTCCGCCTGGCTTGCCGAGGGGCGGCCTCCGCTCGCGGCGCGGGCCGGGGCGAGCGCCGGGGACCGGCTCTTCCTCAACCGCTACGGGGCGCCGATCGGGGTGCGCGGGATCCGCGGCCGCCTCGATGCGCTCGGCACCCGGGCCGGCCTGCCGGATGCCTTCCGCCCCCATTCGCTGCGCCATTCCTTCGCCACGCATCTCCTGGAAGGGGGTGCGGATCTGCGCGTCGTCCAGGAGCTGCTCGACCACGAGAGCCTCGCCCAGACGCAGATCTACACGAGCGTCTCCCAGGGACGGCGGGAGAGCGTCTACCGGGCGGCGCATCCGCGGGCCCGTGCGGCCGCCGCGCCGGGCACGGACCGGGACGGAGAGGGGACCCCCGGGCGATGAGCGACGCCGCCCGGCTGCAGACGGACGACGCCGCATGGGACGCCTGGGTCGCGTCGACGCCACCCTCCTTCCACCTTCAGCAGACGGGATGGGCGGAGGTGAAGGCGGCCAACGGCTGGCGCGCGGAGCGGATCGTCGTGGATGCCGGGAGCGGCCCGGCGGGGCTCCAGCTCCTCGTCCGGCGGCTCGGTCCCGGGCCCTTCTCGGTGGGATACGCGCCGCGCGGTCCGGTCATGACCCGCTGGGATCCCGTCTCCGTCGCCGCGCTCACCGCCGCGCTCCGTACCCGCGCCCGGGCCCTGCGCCTGACCCACGTGACGATCGACCCCGGGGAGAGCGATCCGGCGATCGACACGCTCCTCCGGGAGGCGGGCTGGCGGTCCACGGACCTCGTCCAGCACGACCGGAGCCGGATCGTCGCCCTCGGGGGAGGGGAGGCGGAGGTCTGGGGCGGCCTGCGCTCCAAGTGGCGGCAGTACGTCGGGAAGGCCGAGCGGAGCGGGGTCGTCGTGACGGAGGGGAGCCGGGATGACCTCGGCACCTTCCATGCGATCCTCACCGACACCGCGCGCCGGACCGGGTTCTTCGCCCGTGATGCCTCGGCGTACCGGGCCACCTGGGACGTCTTCGCGCGCCGGGGGGCCGCGCGTCTGCTCATCGCGCGCCTGCCCGGGGGTGAGCCGGTGGCCGCCCTCTTCCTCATCCGCTGCGGGGGGCGGATGGCCGAGCCCTACGGCGGGATGACGGAGGCCGGCGCGGCGAGCCGCGCGAACTACCTCCTGAAGTGGGAATCGATCCGGCGCGCGATCGCGGAGGGAGCGGATCGCTACGACATGTGGGGGATCGCCCATCCGGGCATCGAGCAGTTCAAGGAGGGGTTCGGGGGCGAGGAGCTGCGCTACGTCGGGGCGTACGACCTCGTCACCCTCCCGGTCGCCCGGGAGATCCTCGTCGCGGGACGCCGCACCTGGGTCGCGCTTGCCCGGCGCCGCCTGGAGCGGGGACGCACGTCCGGCCGCACGGCCGCCGGGCCGGGAACGGACGCCGAGGCGCGCGAGGGGCAGTCGTGAGCCGGCCGCTCGCGGAGCTCATCGCGCGCCTGGACGCGCTCGGCCTCCTCGCCGCGCGCCCGGAGCTGCAGGGCACTCTCCCGATCGGCCGCGTCGTCATGGATTCCCGGCGCGTCGAGCCCGGCGTCCTCTTCGCCGCCGTGCCCGGACAGCACGCGGACGGGCACGATCACGCCGCGGAGGCCGCCGCGCATGGTGCCGTCGCGCTGCTCGTGGAACGACCGCTCCCCGCGATCGCGCTCCCCCAGGTCGTCGTCACCGCCGCCCGTCCTGCCCTCGCCGTTGCGGCGGCCTGGGCGGCCGGGGATCCCGCGACGCAGCTCGGGGTCGTGGGGATCACCGGGACGGACGGCAAGACGACGACCGCGTGGCTGACCCGCTCGGTCCTCGAGGCGGCCGGTGAGCCGACGGGCCTGATCGGCACGATCGATGTCATCGCGGGTGGCCGGAGCGCGGGCAACGCGGCGCGGACGACGACCCCGGAGGCGCCGGAGCTCCAGGAGCACCTCGCGGCGATGCTCGCGGGGGGTGATCGATGGGCGGTCATCGAGGCGACCTCGCACGGGCTGGCCCAGGACCGCTGCGGGGCGATCCCCTGGGATGTGGTCATCCACACGAACATCACCTCGGAGCACCTCGAGTTCCACGGCACGCTCGCCGCCTACCGGGCAGCGAAGCGGCGGCTCTTCGAGTGGCCCGGGGCCGCCGGCCTCCCGACGACGAAGCGATGGGGTCGGCACGCGATCGTCAACCGCGACGACGGGGCAGCGGATGAGCTCGCCGCCGCGGCCTCGGCGGCCGGGGCCCGGGTCATCGGCTACGGCTCGGACCCGGGCTGCGAGGTCGTCGCGCTCGCCATCCGCGACCTTCCCGGGGGGATGCGTGTGCGGGTCCGGACCCCCCGCTGGGAGGACGAGGTGGAGATCCGGCTGGCGGGCCGCTTCAACGTCTGGAACGCGCTCGCCGCGATCTCCGCGGGCGAGGCGCTCGCGCTCGATCCGGGCGCGATCCGGCGCGGGATCGCGGGGCTCCGGGCCGTCCCCGGGCGGATGGAGCGGATCGATGCCGGACAACCGTTCGGAGTGATCGTGGATTACGCGCACACCGCCGAGTCGCTCGCGACCGTCCTGGACGGGCTCGCGGCGGAGGCGGCGGCGAACGGCGGCGCGCTGATCGCCTGCTTCGGATCGGCCGGGGACCGCGACCGGACGAAGCGGCCGGTGATGGGGGCCGTGGCGGCGCGACGCTGCCGGGCCGTCGTGCTCACGGACGAGGACGCGCGGAGCGAGGATCCGGAGGCGATCCTCGCCGAGATCGCGGCGGGCGCGGAGAGCGCGGGGATGCGGCGCGGCGATGGCCTCCACCTGGTGCCCGACCGGCGCCAGGCGATCGCGACCGCCTTCCGGATCGCCCGGCCGGGAGAGATCGTCCTGCTGGCCGGCAAGGGGCACGAGCGGTCGATCGAGGTGGCGGGGGAGCGGATCCCGTGGGACGAGGCGGCCGTCGCGCGCGAGGAGCTCGCGGCGCTCGGGTGGGGTGCCGGCCCGGCGCGCTGAGACCCTCCGTCAGGAAGCCGGGGAGGGAGCGGGCGAGGCGGTCGGGGACGGGTCCTCTGTGCCGCCGGTGTAGCCCCAGCGCTCGAAGACCGCCTTGGCGACCAGCTTGACGGTGGGCTCCGTGGAGGCGATCCCGCGGTTCACGAGCACGACGATCGAGATCCCGCTCTCCGGGAAGTACCACATCGCGAGGACGAACCCGCGGATCCCGCCGAGGTGGCCCACCGCCCGGCGATCGGCGAAGCGGTCGACGCGCGTGCCGAGACCGTAGCCATCGCCGTCACGGGCATCGGTCATCGCCGCCCGCGATCCCGCGCCGAGAAGGTCGCCGCCGTAGAGGAGAGCGGCCCAGCGCGCGAGGTCCGGGGCGGAGGCGGCCATCGCGCCCGCCGCCCAGGCAGCGGTGACCGCGGAGCGGTGGGGGACGACCGGTCCGTTCCCGCTCTGGTCGTAGAAGCTGCGCCCGCCCGCCCAGAGATGCCCGTGGGCGGCGTCCCGGGGGGTGGGGTCGTCCGGCTGGAAGATGATCCCGTCCAGCCCGGCGGGCTCGAGGAGCGACTGGCGGATCTCCCGGGCGAGCGGCCGACCCGTCACCTCCTCGATGAGCAGCCCGAGGATGACGAAGTTCGAGTTGCTGTAGTGGAAGCAGGCATCGGGCTCGCAGACGGGGTCGCCGACCCAGGCGAGGATCTCGTCCGGGGTCCAGGTCCGGTCCCGATCGTCGAAGACGCTCTCGAGGTAGCCGTCCGAGACGAAGTAGTCCGCGATGCCGCTGCGATGGGCAAGGAGCTGGCGAACGGTGACGGAGCGTTCGGCGGGCATGCCGGGCAGGTAGCGCCCCACGCGCTCGTCGAGCTCGATCCGCCCTTCCTCGACGAGCTGGAGGACGCGCGCGGCGATGAAGGTCTTCGTGATGCTCGCGATCGCGAAGACGGTCCCGGGCTCCATCGGGCGCTCCGGCGAGAGGCGGCGCGAGCCGGCGGCACCGGACCAGATCCGGCCGTCCGGGAACCGGACGGCGACCGCGAGACCGGGCGCCGGGATCCGTTCCGGGCTCCGCTCCACGAGCTTCTCCAGCATCTCGGCGAGCCCCGGGTCGATGCCGTCCGGGCGCGGTGTGGCGGCGAGACCGGATCCCGGGACGGGGCTCGCTGCGGGATCCGCCGGGGGCTCGGTGGCCGCGGCGGGGAGCGCGAGGACGGGGGCACGGGGCGCGGGGGCAGCCGGGCCGAGGGGCCCGTCCATCGAGACGGGCATCCGGGCGTCCGCGGCCCGTGGGGGCGGCGTGGCGGAGACCCGGGGAGGCTCCGTGACCGGAGAGGCGAGCGCCACCGGCGACGGGAGCGCGGCGGCCGCCGGCACGGAGGGCGGAACGGGCGTCCCGGGTGCGGGCGCGGCACAGCCGGTCGCCGTGAGGGCAAGGACGAGGGCGAGCGCGAGCCCGCTCCGGGCGCGGTGCTGGGGACGGGGAGGGGAGGCAGGTCGCACGCAGCCCAGACGGTACACTCTCCCCGCGATGTCCAGCAGCGAGGCCGCCGCCGAACTCCTCGAGCAGCCCTCCGCCGGTGCGGGGGGACCCGCCGCCGCCGCGCTCTCGCCGGCCGCGCTCGATGCCGCCGAGCGGCGCCTGGAGGCGGAGCTCCATCAGCGCTACCCGCAGTCCGACCTTGCGGACGTGGAGCGGGCCTACCGCTATGCCCTGGCCGCGCACGGTGACCAACGGCGGGTGAGCGGGGAGCCGTACATCACCCACCCGCTCGCGGTCGCCCAGATCCTCGCCGAGCTGGGGCTCGACCCGGTCGCCATCCAGGCCGCGATCCTCCACGACATCCCCGAGGACACGGACCGCTCGATCCACGAGATCGAGGAGGCGTTCGGGAGCGAGGTGGCGCTCCTCGTGGATGGCGTGACGAAGCTCTCCAAGTTCAGCGCCCGAAGCCACGAGGAGCAGCAGGCGGAGAACATCCGGAAGATGTTCCTGGCCATGGCCGAGGACATCCGGGTCGTCCTCATCAAGCTCGCCGACCGGCTCCACAACATGCGTACCCTCGGGGTCCTGCCCCCCGCGAAGCAGCAGCGGATCGCCCGTCAGACGGCCGAGATCTACGCCCCGCTCGCGGAGCGGCTCGGGATCTGGCAGATCAAGTGGGAGCTCGAGGACCTCGCCTTCAAGGCGCTCGAGCCGGAGGCCTACCGGAACCTCGCCACCCAGCTGGAGAGCCGGCGGCGCTCCCGGGAGGCCTATGTCCGGCGGGCGATGAAGGTCCTCCGGGATGCGCTCACGGAAGCGGGGATCGAGCCGGACATCTCCGGCCGGCCCAAGCACATCCACAGCATCCACCGGAAGATGCAGCGCAAGAACGCGCAGCTCGCGGAGATCTACGACCTCCACGCGATCCGCGTCCTCGTGGATGACGTCCGGGAGTGCTACGCGGCGCTCGGCGTGGTGCACGCGCTCTGGCGTCCGATCCCCGGGCAGTTCGACGACTACATCGCGGTCCCCAAGAACAACGGCTACCAGAGCCTCCACACCGCGGTCATCGCCCTGGACGGGAAGCCGCTCGAGGTCCAGATCCGGACCCACGAGATGCATCGCGTCTCGGAGATGGGGATCGCCGCGCACTGGCGCTACAAGGAAGGCTCGCGCGCGGACCGCGCCTATGACGCGAAGCTCGCCTGGCTGCGGCAGCTGATGGACTGGCAGCGCGATGTCGCGGACGCCACCGAGTTCGTCGAAGGCGTGAAGCTGGACATCTTCCAGGATCAGGTCTTCGTCTTCACGCCCAAGGGGGACGTCAAGGACCTCCCCGCGGGATCGACGCCGCTCGACTTCGCCTACCGGATCCACACGGATATCGGTCACGCCTGCATCGGCGCCAAGGTGAACCACCGGCTCGTCCCGCTCGACTACCGGCTGAAGAACGGCGACATCGTGGAGATCGTGACCACGAAGGCGGCCCACGGACCGTCCCGTGACTGGCTGAACCTCGTCACCACGAGCCAGGCCAAGGAGAAGATCCGCTCCTGGTTCAAGCGCCAGCAGCGGGACGAGAACATCGTCCACGGCCGCGAAGCGCTCGACCGGGAGCTCCACCGCCTCGCCCGGACCTCGATCGAGAAGCTCCCTCATGGCCTCCTCGAGGAGCAGGCCGAGCACGCGCATTACGCGTCGCTGGACGATTTCTTCGCGGCCATCGGCTACGGCGCGGTGAGCGCCCAGTCCGTGGTCACGAAGCTCGGCGTCTCCGTCGATTCCGCGGGGACCGTCCTTCCCCAGGTGGCGCCGCCACCGGCGGCCGAGACGGGCGGGATCCGGGTCAAGGGCGTCGGCGACCTGCTCGTCCGGTTCGCGCGCTGCTGTCACCCGATCCCCGGCGACGCGATCGCGGGCTACATCTCGCGGGGTCGCGGCGTCACCGTCCACCTCTCCACCTGCGCGACGGTGGTCAACGAGAAGGACCGCGCCCGGCTCATCGAGGTGGAGTGGGAGAGCGCCGTCCAGCAGACCTATCCGATCGCGATCCGCCTGGAAGCGTTCGACCGGACCGGGCTGCTCGCGGATATCAGCAACGTGGTGGCAGATAGCCGGATCAGCATCCTCGCCGCCCACGTCACCGTCCACTCCGACCAGCGCGCCACGATCGAGGTCACCCTGCAGGTCACCTCCGTCGCCCAGCTCGCGCGCGTGATGTCCCGCCTCGAGCAGCTCCACGACGTCCTCTCCGTCCAGCGGGACGTGGGCTGACGACCGCGCGGCCCGGGGGCCGCGGCGTGCCGCGGGACGCCGGCGGTGGCGGGTGGGCCGGAGCGGTCGGATAGACTGCGCGCCATGCCCAGGTACCAGGCCCCTCGGGGCACCCGCGACCTCCTGCCCGCCGACCGGGCCGTCTTCCTCCGCCTCGAGGGGATCGCCCGCTCGCTCGCGGTCCGCTACGGGTTCTCCCCGATCGAGACCCCGCTCTTCGAGCAGAGCGAGGTCTTCGAGCGCGGCGTGGGTGCGGTCACGGATGTCGTGGAGAAGGAGCTCTTCCGGGTCCAGGCGGGCCGCGGGGACCAGGAGCGGGAGCGCTGGGCGCTCCGGCCGGAGCCGACGGCAGGGATCGTCCGCGCCTATGTCCAGCACGGGATGCAGACGCTCCCCCAGCCGGTCCGGCTCACGCTCACCGGTCCGATGTTCCGCTACGACCGCCCGCAGGCCGGGCGCTACCGCCAGTTCTGGCAGTTCGACGTGGAGGCGATCGGCGACGCGGGACCGGCGATCGACGCGGAGATCGTGGAGCTCGGGCTCCGCTTCTACCGCGAGGCGGGCCTGGATGGGGTCGAGGTCATCCTGAACTCGATCGGGGACGCGGCCTGCCGCCCCGCCTACGTGGAACGCCTGCGCGCCTGGTTCATGGAGCGGGAGGACCGGCTTCCCGAGCTGGAGCGCGAACGGCTGGGCACGAACCCGCTCCGGCTCCTCGATTCCAAGGACGAGCGGATGGCGGAGCTGATCGCTGCTGCGCCCACGATCGCGGACCACCTGTGCGCGGAGTGCGCGACGCATTTCGCGGCGGTCCGCCGCCACCTCGAGGTCCTCGGGGTGACGCCGCGGCTCGATCCCCGGCTCGTCCGCGGCCTGGACTACTACACCCGGACCACCTTCGAGTTCTACCGCAGCGGGGCGGAGGGCCAGCAGCAGGCGCTCGGTGGCGGCGGCCGCTACGACGGCCTCGTGGAGCTCCTCGGCGGGAAGCCGACGCCGGGGATCGGCTTCGGGATCGGTCTCGACCGGGTGGCCCTCGCGCTCTCGGCCGCCGGCGGCAGCGAGCCGGTCGCGCCGCGCGTCCCGGTCGTCGTGGCCGGTGCCGACCCGGAGGACACGGTCACCCGGCTCGCGATCGCGACCCGGCTCCGGGCAGCGGGGATCACCGCCCGCGCCGACCTCGCGGTGCGCAAGCTCGGACGCCAGCTGGAGGCCGCCGCGCGGGAAGGGGCGCATCTCGTCGTCATCTGCGGCGACGAGATGGCCGCCGGCCAGGTCCAGGTGAAGGACCTGGAGGCGGGGACCCAGCGACGGGTCGAGCTCGCCGACCTTGCCCGGGAGATCGAGCGCACGCTCGCCCAGCACCGGCACGGCGCAGGCGAGGCATGACCGGGGCGGCGCCCGCGCCGGACCCGGAGCGGCTGGAGCAGGACGACGCGGCCTGGGACGCCTTCGTTGCGGCCGGGAACCCGCCTTCCCATCTCCAGTCCGCCGCCTGGGCCGCGGTCAAGCGCCCGAACGGATGGCGCGCGCTCCGCGTCGCCGCCGCCGCGGGGGGCCGGGTGGCGGGTGGACAGGTCCTCGTCGTCCGGCCCCCGGGGAGCCCGTGGGGGATCGGCTACCTCGCCCGCGGGCCCGTGACGCCGGATGGACCCCTGGACCCTGCGCTCCTGGCGGCCTTCCTCGTCCGCCTCCGCGCCGTGGCGCGGGAACGGCGTCTGGCGCTCGTGCGGATCGAGCCGGAGCTGCTCGCCGGCGACCCGCTCGCGGGGTCCCTCGCCGCGGCCGGCTTGCGCCGCGTGGAGCCGGTCCAGCCCGACCGGAGCTCGATCATCGACCTCCGCCCGGATGAGGAGGCGATCCTCGGCGCGATGCACCGGAAGTGCCGCCAGTCGGTGACGAAGTCCGCGCGGCTCGGGGTCCGGATCGCGGAGGTCGGGGGCGAGCGGATCGACGACTTCTACGCCGTCCACGCGGATGCGATGCGCCGGGCCGGGATCGCGCCGCGATCGGCGGGGACCTTCCGCGCGATGTGGGAGATCCTCGCGCCGCGCGGGATGGCGCGCCTCTTCCTCGCCTTCGGCCCGGAGTCCGATGCACCGGTGGCAGCGCTTCTCCTCGTCCGGTGCGGGGGACGTGCGGTCGACCTCTACGGTGGGACGACCGCCGACGGCGGTGCCCTCCGGGCGAACTACCTCCTGAAGTGGGAGGCGATCCGGGCGGCGCGGGCCGCGGGGTGCACGGAATACGACCTGTGGGGCCTGCCGCGCTCGGGGATCGAGCAGTTCAAGAGCGGCTTCGGCGGTGTGGAGACCGAGTACATCGGCGCCTGGGAGATGACCGTCTCCCCGGCCGGGGCGGCGGTCATCCGGATCGCGGAGCGGGCGCGCGCCGCGGTGCGCCGGTTCCGCTACCGGGAGACGCACCGGCCGGACGCCCCTGACCCCCTCGGGGAGGGGAGCGCGAACGCGTCCGCGGGCTCCGAGACCTGATCCGCGGGGCGCCGTGCGCGGGAACGCGCAGGCTCCTACCATTCCGCCGATGAAGACCTCGCTGCGCGACCTCACCTGCGCCGATGCGCGAACCACCGATGCCGGCCGTACCGTCTCCCTCTCCGGCTGGGTCCACCGCCGGCGAGATCTCGGCCAGCTGATCTTCCTCGACCTGCGGGACCGCTACGGGATCACCCAGGTCGTGGTGGACGCGCAGGAGGCCCCGGATGCGCACGCGGTCGCCTCGGGCGTGCGCTCCGAGTTCGTCCTGCGGGTCACGGGGACGATCGCCACCCGCCTTGCAGGGACGGAGAACGCGAAGCTCGCCACCGGCGAGGTCGAGCTGCGCGCCTCGGCGATCGCGATCCTCTCCAGCGCCCGGACGACCCCCTTCGTGATCAACGAGCCGGACGCCGAGATCGACGAGGCGGTCCGCCTCCACTACCGCTACCTCGACCTGCGCCGGGAGCCGCTCCAGCGGCGGATCCTCGCGCGCGGCCGGCTCGTCCAGGCGATCCGCGAGGTCCACCACGCGGCGGGGTTCGTGGAGGTGGAGACGCCCCTCCTCATCAAGTCCACGCCGGAGGGCGCGCGGGACTTCATCGTCCCGTCCCGCCTCCAGCCGGGGAACGTCTACGCGCTCCCCCAGAGCCCGCAGCAGATGAAGCAGCTCCTCATGGTCGCGGGGATGGACCGCTACTTCCAGATCGCGCGCTGCTTCCGGGACGAGGACCTGCGCGGGGACCGCCAGCCGGAGTTCACCCAGCTCGACCTGGAGATGAGCTTCGTGGCCGAGCCGGACGTCATGGCCTGGGTGGAGGAGATGGCGATCGCGGTCTCCGGTGCGGTCGCGCCGGAGCGGCCGATCCTCCAGCTGCCCTTCCCCGTCCTCACCTGGCGCGAGGCGATCGACCGCTACGGGATCGACAAGCCGGACCTGCGCTTCGGGATGGAGCTCCACGACCTTGCCGATGCCGTCCGCGGGGCGGGCTTCGGGATCTTCGATGAGGCGCTCGCCGCCGGTGGTCGGGTCGTCGGGCTCGCCGCGCCGGGGATGGCAGCGGCCACGCGCAAGGAGATCGATGAGCTCACGGAGCTGGCGAAGAAGGCGGGCGCCAAGGGCCTCGTCTGGATCGCCCTGCCCGGCCCGGGCGCCGAGGGCGGGATCCGCGGCTCGATCGTGAAGGCGGTCGGCGAGGAGCGGGCGGCCGCGATCGCGGCGGCGGCCGGTGCGGGCGCGGGCGACCTCGCGCTCATCGTGGCGGACCGCGACATCCACGCCCAGGAGGCGCTCGGCAAGCTTCGCGTGGAGCTCGGCGGCCGGCTCCGGCTCGCCGATCCCCGGGTCCTCGCCTACGTCTGGGTCCACCAGTTCCCGATGTACCAGTGGGACGAGGAGAACAAGCGCTGGGATGCGACCCACAACCCCTTCTCGGGGGTGATGGCCGAGGACGAGGTCCTCCTCGAGACCGTCTCGGGCGATCCCTACCGCCCGAGCCCCGAGGACCCGGCGGGGAGGGCGCGCGCGCTCCAGTACGACCTCGCCCTCAATGGCTGGGAGCTCGGTGGCGGCTCGATCCGCTTCCACACGCGGGAGAAGCTCTCCCGCTCGTTCGCGCTCATGGGCCACTCGCCCGAGCAGCAGGAGGCGAAGTTCAGCGGGATCCTCGAGGCCTTCGAGTTCGGGGCGCCGCCGCACGGAGGCATCGCGCTCGGGGTGGACCGCTGGGCCGCCCTCCTCACCGACCAGACGAACATCCGGGAGGTCATGGCCTTCCCCAAGACCTCGTCGGGCTCGGACCTCATGCTCGACGCGCCGTCACCCGTGGAGCCCGCCCAGCTCGCGGAGCTGGGCCTCGCGCTCGCGCCGCGTCCGGCGAAGGGCTGACTCCCGCGCCCCCTAGCGGTAGGGCGGCGCGTCCAGGAGCCCGCCCTCCGTCCACAGGGCGTTGATCCCGCGCTCCAGGCCGAGCGGCGTCTCCGGACCGAGGTTCCGGTCCCAGATCTCGGCGTAGCTCCCCACCTGGGCGATCATCCGCGCGATCCAGTCGTCCGGCAGCCCGGCGGCCCCCGCCGGCCCCGGCTCGAGGCCGAGGAGGAGGCGCGTCTGCGGGTCGGCGATCGCCGCCGCGTCCGCGATGTCGGCGGCGCCGATGCCGGCTGCCTCCGCGAGGATCAGGCCGTGGATCGCCCAGCGGACGACGGTCGCCCAGCGCTCGTCGCCGAGCGGGACGACCGGCGCGAGCGGTTCCCGGCTGAGGATCGCATCCGTCACCCGGTGCGCGCCCGGGTCGGGGAGCTCGGACCGGATCGCGGCGAGCTGGGAGCGGTCGCTCGTGATCGCATCGCAGCCGCCCGCGAGGTAGGTCTCCACCTCGCTCGCGATGTCGGCGAGCGCGATGACCTCGATCGTGAGCCCCGCTGCGAACGCGCTCCGCTCGAGCGTCTCGCGGCTCGTGGTGGCATCCAGGACGCAGACCCGGTGGTCGTCCAGGTCGATGAGCGTGGTGGCCGGGTCGGCGACGGGAAGGAGGAAGGCCTGTCCGTCCTGGAAGACGACCGGCCCGAACGCTCCCCAGGCGAGCTCCCGCGAGAAGGTCCAGGTCGTGTTCCGGCTGAGGAGGTCGATGCGCCCCTCCGCGAGCGCTGCCTCGCGCTCCGCGGCGTCGAGGGGGATCAGCTCCACCTTCTCCGCATCGCCGAGGACGGCCGCGGCGACGGCACGGCAGATATCGACATCGAAGCCCGTCCGGCGACCGTCCGCCCCCTCCGCGCTGAAGCCGGGGAGCCCGGGGTGGATCCCGCACCGCAGGATGCCCCGTTCGCGCACGTCATCGAGGACCGGGCTTGCGGCAGCGGCGGATCCGGGAAGGGCCACGCAGGCAAGGACGAGCGCGGCGGCAGAGAGGCTGAACGGGCGACGGGGGTGCATCGGGCTCCTTTCCGGCGTCAACGGTCCGTGGCGCTGTGCTCTCCGGCGAGGGATCCCCACTCCGGGGGATCCTCGAGCGGTCGCTCCGGGCCACGATAGGTGGGCAGCGTCTCGGGTCCACGTCCCGGTCCATGGAGGACGCCGGGATCGCCGAGCGGGTGCAGGCGGACCGGGTGGTCCGCGAGGGCGGCAAGCAGACGCTCCGGGTCGAGCGGGAGAGCCGCCAGCTCCGGCATCCCCACGGGGACGAGGACCGGCCACCCGGGCGCCTCCTCCCAGGAAGGGCGGTGGATCGCCCGGGGGTCGCGTCCGTGCGCCTGGATGAGCATCGTCACCGTCTCCGCATCGATCCAGGGGAATGCCGCGGGCCAGAGGATGAGCGCGCTCGTGCCGCGGACCGTCTTCCTCGCCGCGCGCTCGAGGCTGCCGAGCGTCCGTCCGGCGGTGACGACGGAAGCCTCCGAGCCGGCGAGGGCTGCGGCGATCGCTCCGGTGCCGTCGCCCACAGGGACGAGGATCGGGATCGCGCCGCCGGCCCATGCGGCATCCGCGATCCGCCGCACGGCCGGGAGGCCGGAGGCGGAAGCGAGGAGCGCTGCGCTCCGGGGCCCGAGGATGCCGACGGCGACCGTCACGGTGCCGGGGGCTCCTCGCCGTCCGGCGCGGACGCTGCCGGCGGGGATGCGGGCCGGGTCCCTGGGGCGGGGCTCGCGGGTCGGCGCCAGGCGGGCGGCCAGTCATCATCGCCGGCGTCGGCGCTCGGCTCGATGGCGGACGAGGGGAGGTCGGCGAGCGGGCGCGGCAGCGGGGCGCCGCTCCGCGGCGGAGGCGCGTCGAGCGGGAGCTCGATCGAGCTGACCGAGCGGGAGGGCCGGAGGAAGCGCGACCCGGTCGCCGGCCCGGTGGCGCCGGGCCGGCCCTCCGGCGCATCCGCGGCGCGCGGGGCGGGCGCGGGCATCGGCGGCGGTGGCGCGCTCCGCTCGGTCGTCGCGGTGGGTCGTTCGGGCTGGGTCGTCACCGTCGGCTGCCGGCGCGGCTCGGCGGGCGGGAGGGGCGACCGGCGCCCGCGCTGCCCGGGAGCGGATCCCCGGCCCGCGAGGGTGGGACCGGTGGGGCGAGGTCGGCGGATCCGTCCGGCGCCGGCGCCGAGCCGGGCGAAGATCCGGCCGCCATCGGTGCCTGCCGGACGTGGATCGGACGGTGCCGGGAGGGCGATCCCCGCGGCGATCCCCGCCAGGGCGGCAGAGAGGAGGAGGAGCCCGCCCGCGAGATCGATCGCCCCCTCGGGTCCGAGCGCCGGTCCGAGCAGAAGGAGCAGCCCGGAGATGAGCGCGACGGGGAGGCTTGCCGCCGCGAGGAGCGCACCACCGCGGCCACCGATCCAGGCGGTCCAGCCCGCGATGATCCCGGCGGCGAGGAGAAGGAGGACGCCGGGCACCGGCCCGCCGCCGATCCCCCGGTCGCCCCAGGCGCCGGATCCATAGGTCAGAAGGATCCCGATCTCGAGCGCGACAAGCAGGGTGAGAAGAAGCTCGAGCGCCATGGTCTCGGCCGGCCGGGGAGCCGGGCGACGGATCTCCACGATGGGTCTCCTGGTGCGCTGCGGGTCATGCGGAGGATAGCCGGGCGGGGCCATGCCGATGCTCCGGGGCCCGCTCCGGCGCGGGTGCCCGGGATGTGGGAGCATCGCTCGCTGATGACGAACCTTTCCCCCACCTCCCCGGCCGCGGTCCGGGATGACCTTCGGAACATCGCGATCGTGGCCCATGTCGACCACGGCAAGACGACCCTCGTGGATGCCATGCTCCGCCAGGCCGGCGCCTTCCGGGCGAACCAGGTCGTGGCGGACCGGGTCATGGATTCCATGGACCTCGAGCGCGAGAAGGGGATCACGATCCTCGCCAAGCAGACGGGCGTCACCTACGGCGATGTCCGGCTGAACATCGTGGACACCCCCGGCCACGCCGACTTCGGTGGCGAGGTGGAGCGGGGGCTCCTCCTCGTGGATGCGGTCCTCCTCCTCGTGGATGCCGCGGAAGGCCCGCTCCCCCAGACGCGTTACGTCCTGCGCAAGGCGATGACCCTCGGCCTGCCGGTCGTGGTCGCGATCAACAAGATCGACCGTGCCGATGCCCGGGTGGCGGAGGTCGTGGACGAGGTCTACGAGCTCTTCATCGATCTCGGGGCGAACGAGCGGCAGATCGAGTTCCCGATCGTCTACACGAACGCACGGGCCGGGACCGCGACGCTCGACCTCGCCGTCCCGGGGACCGACCTGCGCCCGCTCTTCGAGCTCCTCATCGCCCACACGCCGGCGCCGGTGCACGAGCCGGGCCACCCCCTCCAGCTCCTCGTCACGAACCTCGCTGCCAACGACTACATGGGCCGCCTGGCGGTGGGCCGGATCCGGAACGGCACGCTGCGCGTGGGGCAGCGGATCGCGATCCTCCGGGACGAGCCGGAGCGTCCGGACGGGAGCGTGGAGCCCGGACGGACCGTCACGATCTCCGGGTCCGTCACGGCGATGACGACCGCGCGCGGCATCGAGCGCGAGGAGATCCGCGAGGCGGGGCCCGGGGAGATCGTCTTCGTGGCGGGGATCCCGGAGGTCACGATCGGAGACACGATCACGGACCCGGCGGATCCGCGACCCCTGGCGCGCCTCCAGGTGGACGAGCCCACGCTCCGGATGACCTTCGGGGTGAACACCTCCCCGCTCGCGGGCCGGGAGGGGAAGCACCTCACCTCGCGCCAGCTCCGGGCGCGCCTCGACCGGGAGGTCCTCGGCAACGTCTCGATCGAGGTGAGCGCCACCGATTCCCCGGAGATCTTCGAGGTCCGGGGGCGCGGAGAGCTCCAGCTCGCCGTCCTCGTGGAGCAGATGCGCCGGGAAGGGTTCGAGCTCCAGGTGAGCCGGCCCGAGGTCCTCGTCCGCGAGGTGGACGGCGAGCCCTTCGAGCCGTACGAGCGGATCACGATCGATATCCCGCCGGACCACGTGGGGACCGTCACGAGCTCGCTCGCGGCGCGGAAGGCGCGCGTGGAGCAGATGACCACGGACACGGACGGCCGGATCCGGCTCGAGGCCGTGATCCCCACGCGGGGGCTCGTGGGCTACCGCGGGCAGTTCCTCACGGAGACGCGCGGCACCGGCCTCCTCCACCAGATCGGCGAGGGCTACGGCCCGTGGGCCGGCGAGGTGACCCACCGGACGAGCGGTGTCCTCGTGAGCGACCGGACCGGGGAGAGCAACGCCTATGCGCTCCACGCGCTCCAGGAGCGCTCCACGCTCTTCATCGGGTCGGGTGTCGCGGTCTACGAGGGGATGATCGTGGGGGAGAACGCGCGTCCGGGGGATATGGACGTGAACCCCACGAAGGAGAAGAAGCTCACGAACATCCGGACCCACAGCCACGATGAGTCGCTCCGCCTGACGCCTCCGCCGCCGATGACCCTGGAGTCGGCGATCG
This sequence comes from Chloroflexota bacterium, assembly GCA_017853275.1. Classification (GTDB taxonomy): domain Bacteria; phylum Chloroflexota; class Limnocylindria; order Limnocylindrales; family CSP1-4; genus JAFMJV01. The sequence goes on along the minus strand of JAFMJV010000002.1, from coordinate 31,038 downwards.
AGTTCATCGGGCCGGATGAGCTCGTGGAGGTGACGCCGGGGTCGATCCGCCTCCGGAAGCGCTCTCTTTCCCTCCACGAGCGGCGCCGTGAGCGCGGTCGTGAGGAGGACCTCCGCCGCGCCGCGGAGCGCGAGGCCGAGGCGCGTGGCTGATCCCTTCCGCCGGCTGGGCGGCTGCGTGGGCCGGGCCGGGCGATGACCGTCGCCCCGGACGATCCCGGGCTGGCGCCGATCGCGGAGCGGCTGGCGAGCCACCCGCGCTTCGCGGGCCGCGCGATCGTCCTCCGGCCGCTCGCCGGCGGCCTCACGAACCGGAACCTCCTCGTGGAGCTGGACGGTGGGACGGAGCGCCATGCGCTGCGCATCCCCGGCGTCGGGACTCCGCTGCTGGGGATCGTCCGTCCGATCGAGCGGGATGCCGCGGTCGCGGCTGCCGAGGCTGGGGTCGCGCCCGCGGTCACCGGCTGGGTCACGCCCGAGGGCTGGCTCGTCACGGAGCTCCTTGCCGCCACCCCGGTCCTCCCCGAGCGGCTGGCCGGGCCGGACGGCCGGCGCGCGATCGGGGAGCTGCTCCGGCGCGTCCACGGCGCCCGGGCGGTCCCCGCGCTCTTCCAGCCGCTGCGGATCGTGGAGCTCCACGGGATCCTCGCCGCGGATCGGGGGCACCTCGCACCGGATGCGCCCGTGATCGCCGCGCTCCTCGGCCGCCTCGAGCGGGCGCTCGCGCCGACGGCGCCGCCGCTCCGGCTCTGCCACAACGACCTGCTGGCCGGGAACATCCTCGACGACGGCGTCCGCCTCCGCCTGATCGACTGGGAGTACGCCGGGATGGGCGATCCCTACTTCGACCTCGGAAACCTGGCGGCCAACCACCACCTGGATGGCGACGCGATCGCCGATGTCGTGCGCGCCTGGCTCGGCGCCGCCCCGGCGTCCCACGAGCTCGCCCGGGTCCGCCTCCACCGGATCGTCTCGGACCTCCGGGAGGGGATGTGGGCGGTCCTCCAGGAGGTGGCGAGCACCCTGCCGGTGGACTATGCCGCCTATGCGGCGGAGCACCTGGGCCGAGCCGTCGCCATGGCCGCGGCGCGGGCGACGGAGGATGACCTCGCGCTCGTCGCCGGGGGGCCGGTCCCGCGGGTCCCGCCGCGGATGACGGCCGGGAGCGGCGCATGACGGGAGCCGCCATCTACCTCGATCACGCGGCCACCACCCCACCGCGGCCGGAGGTCGTCGCGCGCATCGCGGAGGTCCTCGCCGATGCCTGGGGGAACCCGTCCTCCGTCCACGGCGCCGGCCGGCGGGCGCGCGCGGTCCTGGACGATGCGCGGGACGAGACGGCCGCGGCGCTCGCCACGGAGTCCCGCGCGATCGTCTTCACGAGTGGCGGGACCGAGGCGATCAACCTCGCCGTCAAGGGCGCGGCCTGGGCGGGGAAGGGGACCGGGCACCGGATCGTCACCACCGGCGTGGAGCACGAGGCCGTCCTGAACGCCGCCCGCTTCCTCGAGCGCTTCGGCTTCGAGGTCGTGGTCGTCCCCGTGGATGCGGAAGGCCGTCCGGACCCGGACCGGATCGTCGCCGCGGTGGACGAGCGCACCGTCCTCGTCTCCCTCCAGCTGGCGAACAACGAGGTCGGGACGATCGTGCCCGTCGCGGACCTCGTGGCGCGGATCCGGCGTTCCGGTCCGCGCGTCCCGGTCCACGTGGATGCCGTCCAGGCGGCACCGTGGATGGCGATCGACCCGGCCGCGCTGGATATCGACCTGCTCTCCCTCTCCGGGCACAAGCTGGAGGGGCCGAAGGGGGTCGGCGTCCTCTGGATCCGGCCGGGTGCGGTCCTTCTTCCCCAGCTCCATGGCGGCGGCCAGGAGCGCTACCGCCGGGCGGGAACGGAGAACGTGGCGGGTGCCGCCGGCCTCGCCCGGGCGCTCGCGCTCTCCGTCTCCGAGCGCGAGGTCGTCCTTCCCCGCGTCCGCGCGGCGCGGGACCGCCTCCGGGACGGCCTCCTGGCGGTCCCTCGCGTCCGTCTCACCGGCCCGGCGGAGGAACGGCTCCCGAACCACCTCTCGCTCCTCGTGGAGGGGCTGCGCGGATCGGATCTCGTCGTCGCGCTCGACCTCGCCGGGATCGCCGCATCCACGGGCGCCGCCTGCTCGTCCGGGAGCGAGGAGCCGAGCCACGTCCTCCTCGCCATGGGCGTCTCCGCCACGGAGGCAGCGAGCGCTCTCCGCCTCACGCTCGGGCGGCGGACGGAGGAGACGGACGTGGATGCGGCGCTGCGGATCGTTCCGGCCGCCGTGGCGCGCCTGCGCGGGGAGGGCACTGGTGCCTGACCCGTCCCCGCTCGCCGGCCGCCGTGTCCTCGTGGCGATGTCGGGTGGCGTCGATTCCTCGGTCGCCGCGGCGCTCGTCGCCCGCGAGGGGGTCGAGGTCGTGGGCGTCTGGATGCGGCTCCACGATCGCGGCGATGCCGGTGCCGCGGCCCGGCGGAGCTGCTGCTCCTTCGATGCCGCCGATGACGCCCGGCGGGTGGCCGCCCAGCTGGGGATCCCGTTCTACGTCCTGAACCTCGAGAAGGAGTTCGCCGCCGGGGTGATCGACCCCTTCGTGGCGGCCTACCGCGAGGGACGGACGCCGAGCCCGTGCATCGACTGCAACTCCACCGTGAAGTTCGACGCGCTCCTCGGGCGGGCGCTCGCGCTCTACGGCTGCGACCTGCTCGCGACCGGGCACTACGCGCGGGTGACCGGCGGTCCGTCCGGGTGGGAGCTGCGCGCGGGCCGGGATGCGGAGAAGGACCAGAGCTACTTCCTCTACGGGCTGGGACAGGCGCAGCTGGCGCGCAGCCACTTCCCGCTCGGCGAGCTGACGAAGCCCGAGGTCCGGGCGGTGGCCCATGCGCTCGGGCTCGCCACCGCCGCGAAGCCGGAGAGCCAGGAGCTCTGCTTCGTGCCGGATGGCGACCTCCGGGCGCTCGTGCAGGAGCGGACGGGCGAGGCGCCCCGGCCGGGTCCGGTCGTCGATCTGGACGGCCGGGTCGTGGGGACCCACGCCGGCACGACCGGGCTCACGATCGGGCAGCGGAGCGGGGTGGGCGTCGCCGTGGGCGAGCGACGCTACGTGGCGCGCATCGACCCGGCACGCGATCTCGTCCAGCTCGGGCGGCGCGAGGACCTCGCCGCGGACCAGGTCCGCATCGGCTCTCTCTCCTTCCCGGGGCGGGTGGAGGAGGGACCCTTCCGTGCCCGGGTGCGGATCCGGCATCGCGGGGCGCTCGTGGAGGCGGAGCTGGCGCCGGAGGGGGATGGTGGATGGATCGCGCGGCTCGCCGCCCCCGTCTGGGCACCGGCACCCGGGCAGGCGCTCGTCGCGTACGACGGCGACCGGGTGATCGCGGGAGGTCCGATCGCGGGGGAGCCGCTCCCGCGATGATCGGCCTCACCCCGGTCCTCGTCCTCGCCCTCCTCGTGGGGCTCCTCCAGCTCTCCCTCTCGCTCCTCCTGCGCGGCGGGATGCGCACCCATCTCCTCCTCCTGCCCTTCGCGCTCGCGGGTGCGGTGGCCGGTGCGGTCGCCGGGCTTCGCGCACCGGACCTCCTGCGGATCGGCGACCTCCCGGTGGCCTGGACCTCCGTGGGGGCGTGGGCGGGGATCGTCCTCGGATCGCTCCTCGTCGTCCTCGTGGGGCGGCGCCGCGCGGCCCGTGGCTGAGGCGCGCCGGATCGGGGGTCGGCGCCGATCCCGCCGTTCGCTACACTCGCACGGATGTCCGAGACGATGACCGGGACGGGCGAGCCCCGGATGCTGCCGCTCCCCGCCGATGAGATCCGCCGGCGCTTCCTCGCCTTCTTCGCCGCGCGGGGGCACGAGATCGTGCCCAGCGCGAGCCTCGTGCCGGGGGGTGACCAGACGCTCCTCTTCACGAACAGCGGGATGGTCCAGTTCAAGGATGTCCTGCGCGGCGTGGAGACGCGCAGCTACCGCCGGGCCGCGGACTCCCAGCGTTGCCTCCGGGTGGCGGGGAAGCACAACGACTTCGAGGAGGTCGGCCGGACCCCGCGCCACCACACGCTCTTCGAGATGCTCGGCAACTGGAGCTTCGGGGACTACTTCAAGCGCGAGGCGATCCACTGGGCGTGGGAGCTCCTCACGGAGGACCTCGGGATCCCCGCGGAGCGGCTCGCCGCCACCACGTACTCGGATGACGAGGAATCGCGCGCGATCTGGCGGGACGAGATCGGGCTGCCCGCGGAGCGGATGGCGGCCTGGGGCGACGTGGATGCCGGCGATGACAAGAACTTCTGGCGGATGGCCGAGACGGGACCGTGCGGACCGTGCACGGAGATCCACTTCGATCGCGGCGCCCACCTCTCCGAGGGCCCCGAGTGTGTCCCGGACCACAGCGAGCACTGTCCGCGCTGGCTGGAGATCTGGAACCTCGTCTTCATGGAGTTCGACCAGCAGCCGGACGGGCGGCGCCTGCCGCTCCCGTTCAAGAGCGTCGACACCGGGATGGGCCTGGAGCGCCTCGCGAGCGTCCTCCAGTCGGTGCCCACGAACTACGACACCGACCTCTTCCTTCCCATCCACGCACGGATGCGGGAGCTCCTCGGCCATGACCCGGGGGATTTCGAGGCGGAGCGCTTCAGCTACCAGGTGATCGCGGACCATTCCCGGGCGATCACCTTCCTCGTGGCGGATGGGATCCTCCCGGCGAACGAGGGCCGGGGCTACGTCCTGCGCCGGATCGTCCGCCGGGCGGTGCGCCACGGCCGGCTCCTCGGCCGGCGGGAGCCCTTCCTCGCGGAGACCGCGGATGTCGTGATCGGGGCGATGGGGGACGCCTATCCCGTCCTGCGCGAGCGGCGCGAGGTGATCCTCGGGACGATCCTCCGCGAGGAGAGCGCCTTCGCGCGCACCCTCGACGCCGGCACCGTCCAGCTGGAGGAGGCGCTCATCCCGCTCACCGGGGCGGAGCGGGTGGTCGGCCGGTCCGCGGAGACGCTCCCGGGGGACGCACCCGTCCTTCCCGGCGAGATCGCCTTCCGGCTCCACGACACCTACGGCTTCCCGATCGACCTGACGGTCGAGCTGGCGGGCGAATACGGGGTCCGGGTCGACCGGGCGGGCTTCGATGCCGCGCTCTCCGAGCAGCGCGAGCGGAGCCGCTCCGGGAAGAAGGCCGATCTCTCCCGGCAGGCCGAGCTCACCTCGCTGCACGATGCGATCGCACGGCGGGTGGGGGATACCGACTTCCTCGGCTACGAGACGACGGCGGCGGAGGCGCGGATCGTCGCGATCGTCCGCGACACGACCGAGTACGAGACGCTCGAGGCGCGCGCCGAGGCGGAGCTGCGCGCGGAGGCGGCCGCCGAGGCGACGATCGTCCTCGACCGGACCCCCTTCTACGCGGAGGGAGGCGGCCAGATCGGCGACCGCGGCCGGCTCGTGGACGCAGCCACCGGCGAGACCCTCTTCACCGTCCGGGACACGCAGCGTCCGGTCGGCGGGCTCGTCCTCCATTCCGGGCTCCTCCACGGGCGCGTCCGGACGGGGATGACCGTGCGCGCGGAGGTCGATCCCGACCGCCGTGAGCGGACGATGCGCAACCACACCGGGACCCACCTTCTCCATCGCGCACTGCGGAACGTCGTCGGGGAGAGCGCCCGGCAGGCGGGGTCGCTCGTCACGCCGGAGGGGCTCCGCTTCGACTACCCGTTCGACCGCCCCCTCTCCCTGGACGAGCGCCGGGCGATCGAGGCCGAGGTGCGGCGGGTGATCCGCGAGGACCGGCCCGTCCTCGTCTCCCGGATGGGGATGGCCGAGGCGGTCGCCGCGGGGGCGGACGCCTTCTTCGACGAGAAGTACGGAGAGCAGGTCCGGACCGTGCGCGTGGACGGCTTCAGCCACGAGCTGTGCGGCGGGACCCACTGCCGCGCCTCCGGCCAGGTCGGGGGCTTCGTGATCGTGGGCGAACGCTCGATCGGCAGCGGGATGCGCCGGATCGAGGCGCTCACGGGGGACGGCGCGGAAGCGTGGCTCGGGGAGCGGCTCGCTCTCCTGGACGAGGCGGTGGCGGCCGCCGGTGCCCAGGGTGCGGATGCGCTTCCGGGCCGGATCGCCGAGCTTCACGAGAAGGTGCGCGACCTCGAGAAGAAGCTGCGCGCCGGGGGGCGGGCGGCTGCCGGCCCCCGGCCGCGGGAGGTCGCGGCCGCGGCTTCCGAGATCGCCGGGGTCCCGCTCGCGATCCACGCGGCGGCCTTCCCGTCCATGGACGAGGCGAAGGCCTTCGCGCGCGAGATCCGCGACGCCCTGCCGAGCGGGGTGGTCGCGGTCCTCCTCGAGGACGACGAGCCGCAGGTCTTCGTCACCGTGAGCGCGGATCTCGTGGCGCGCGGGCTCTCCGCGGGCGAGCTCGTCCGCGCGGCGGTCGAGCCGCTCGAGGGGAAGGGTGGCGGCCGGCCCGAGATGGCCCAGGGGAAGGGGACGCGGAAGGCCGGCATCCCGGCGGCCATGGACGCGCTCCGGAGCCGGCTCGCCGGTTGACGACGGCGCCGCGATGACCCTCCTTCGGCGGCTCCGCTCCCGGGACGAGACGTCCGGTCCGGAGAGCTGCATCGCGCTCGACATCGGGACGGAGTTCGTCAAGGTCCTCGTCTTCGAGATCGAGGCCCCCGGCCGGGCGATCGTGCGCGGCGTGGGGCGCCATCGCCAGGGGCTTGCGCACATGCAGTCCGGGACCGTGACGGATATCTCGGGGGTGGTGGAGAACTGCCGGGTGGCGCTCGGCGTGGCCACGGAGATGGCGGGCTTCTCCCCGTCGCGCTGCGTCATCGGCATGGCGGGGGAGCTCGTCAAGGGCTTCACCACGAGCCACAGCCAGGAGCGGCGCCGGCCGGAGACGCCGATCGGGGAGGCCGAGCTGCAGCGTCTCATCGAGGGCGTGGAGCGCGAGGCGCTCTTCGAGGCCGAGCGGGCGATCACCTGGGAGACCGGCCTGCCCACGGTGGACGTCCGGTTGGTCCACGCCGCGGCCACCGGGGCCTCGATCGACGGCTACCCGGTCACGAACCCGGTCGGGTTCCGCGGCCGGCACGTGCGCATCGGGATCTTCAACGCCTTCGCGCCGCTCATCCACCTCGGCGCCCTCCAGACGGTCGCCTCCCGGTTGGAGCTGGAGCTCCTCTCGGTCGTCGCGGAGCCCTATGCCGTGGCCCGCTGCGTGGAGTCTGAGGAGATCGCGTCGAGCGGCGCGCTCTTCATCGATATCGGCGGCGGGACGACGGATGTCGCGCTCGTGCGCAGCGGCGGGATCGAGGGGACGAAGATGTTCGCGCTCGGTGGGCGCGCCTTCACGAAGTCCCTCGCCGACCGGCTCGAGGTCCCGTTCGCCCGCGCCGAGGAGATGAAGATCGCCTACAGCCGCGGGGAGGAGCTCCCGGAGCGCGAGGAGGTCGGCCGGATCATCGCCGAGGATGTCGCGGTCTGGCAGGCGGGGGTGGAGCTCGTCCTCGAGGAGTTCGGCCGCGAGGGGGAGCTGCCCCCGCGGATCGAGCTCTGCGGTGGCGGGTCGCATCTCCCGGAGCTCCGCGCGTCATTGACCGATCCTGCGCTCAGCCGGGATCTCCCCTTCCTGCGTCCCCCGTCGGTCGCGACGATCGCACCCGCGCAGGTGCGCGGCGTGACGGATGCCACGGGCGAGCTCGTCGACCAGCAGGATGTCACCCCCATGGCGCTCGCCTACCAGGCGCTCGAGATCGCTGGCGAGGCGGGTCCGCTGGACAGCTCCCTCCGGCGCGTCCTGCGGCAGATCCGGGTCTAGGGCAGACTCGACCGCGCATGAGCGTCTGGTATCTCGACCTCGACGACGAGCTGACGGATGCCGTCGCGCGCTTCCGGGCGACGTCGGACGGGAACGTCGTGCTCGTCCTTCCGGCCGGCTCGCGGATCGGGACCGGGTCGATCAACTTCCGGATCCTTGCCCGCGAGGCGGAGACCCGTGGGCTCGCACTCGCGCTCGTCTCCGGGGATGCGCAGGTCCGCGCGCTCGCGACCTCGGCCGGGCTCGGAGCCTACGGGACCGTGGCGGAGGCCGAGCGCGCTCTCGGCCTCGCCCCGGACCGCCAGCCCGAGGATGGCGGGTCGGTCGTCCCCACCGCGACCGGCTTCGCGGTCGCGCCGCGGGCCGCCTCGGGGGCCCTCACGGACGGGATCGCCGCCGTCCCCGTCCTGCCGGTGGAGACGGATCGTCGGACGGGCGGGGAGAGCGGCGCGCGCCGGGTGATCGGCTGGGCGCTGCGTGGCGCGGTCGCAGGCGGGCTCCTTGCCGTCGGGCTCTACGTCGCCTACCAGGCCCTCCCGAGCGCCACCGTGAGCCTCATCCCCGGGACCACACAGCTGCCGCCGCGGACGGTCCGCATCGTGGCCACCCCGGACAGCCCCGAGGTGGACCCGGAGGCGGGGACGCTCCCCGCCAGCTGGCGGCAGTACCCGCTCTCGATCACCGATCGCTTCGAGGCGACGGGGACGGAGGACCGGTCCACCTACGCGACCGGCCGGATCCGGCTGACGAACGTCAACACCTTCATCGGCGTCGTGGTCGCGGAGGGGACCAAGGTGAGCACGAACAGCGGCATCGCCTACCGGACGGTCGAGCAGGTCAGCCTGCCGCGCTGGGACGGGAATGGCGCGAAGCCCGCCGCCGAGGTCGAGGTCCGGGCGGTGAAGCGGGGCCCGGCCGCGAACACGGGTGCGGACACGATCACCCGGATCGAGAAGGGCTACGAGGAGCAGCGGATCCGGGTGACGAACCCCGACCCGATCGAGAACGGGAGCCGGGAGCTGATCCGGAAGGTGACGAAGGAGGACTGTGACGAGGCGGTCGGGTCGCTCCGGGACCGGCTCGCGGCGGAGTTCGCAGCGCAGCTCACGAGCACGCCCGCCGGGACGCTCACCCTCTACCCGGAGAGCGGCCGTCTCGGCGACCTCAGCCTGAGCGTCCCCTGCACCGACCTCGTGGGCCAGACGCCCGAGGGGGACGGCTTCGAGCTCACCGCGACGACCACCGCGACCGCCCTGGAGGTCGACACGAGCCTGCTCGCGGATGTGGCCGGGCGGCACTTCCGGCTCACCGCCGACCCGGCGATGCGCATCGAGAGCGGCTCGATCGTCGCCACGGAAGGTGGGCCGCCGGAGGTGACCCCGAGCTCGGTGAGCTTCCCGATGAGCGTCACCGCGGAGGTGCAGCTCCCCGTGGATCCGGCGCTCATCCGCGCCGAGATCGCCGGGAAGGGGGTGGACGAGGCCCGGGCGATCCTCGCTCGCTACGGGGAGGCGACCCTCTCCGTCTGGCCGGACTTCCTGCCGATCATGCCCGCCGACCCGGCCCGGATCACGCTCGACATCTCGTGACCATCCTCATCGGCCTGGACGTGGGCGAGCGGCGGATCGGCGTGGCGGTGGCGGACCGCCGGAACGGCTCGGTGCGGCCACTGCGCACGATCAACCGCACGGAACCCGATCGCGATGGCCGCACGGTCGCCCGGATCGCCGCGGAGTCGGGTGCGCAGACGATCGTCATCGGGCTCCCGCTCGATGCGCGGGGCGGCATCGGCCCGCAGGCTGCCGCGACGCAGCGCTGGGCGGAGGAGGCGCTCGCCGGCCTGCCGCTCGAGATCCGCTGGCGGGACGAGCGTCACACGAGCCTCCATGCCGAGGCACGGATCGGGGGTGCCCCGCGGGGCGCCTCCGGCGGTCCGCCGTCGCCCGCCGCGCGGCGCGCCTGGCGGGCACGCGTGGACCGCGAGGCCGCAGCCGCGATCCTCCAGGCGGAGCTGGACGCGCTCGGCGCGGACGGAGAGGGATGAGCGGCGGGACCGCGCCCGGGCGCCCGGGCCTCTCGCGGGATCGCCGCCGGGCCGCCGGGGAGGGGAGCGGCCGGTCGGGCGTGGCGGTGGGCTGCCTGGCCGGGATCGTCCTCCTCGTCCTTCTCGTCGTCGCCGCGATCCTCTTCCTCGGCCCGGTCGCACGCTCCACCGCCATCGGGCTCGCCCGGGACAACCCGCAGGCGTTGCGCCTCCCGTTCGTCGCCTCCCTCGTGGAGGAGGAGCTCGGGGCGGCCCTCGTCGCGCCGGCCGGGACGAGCGGGCCGGTCGTGCTCACGATCGAGCCCGGGACGCGCGTGGCGGGGATCGCGGCCATCGCCGCGGAGGCCGGGCTCGTCCCGGACCCGCTCGTCCTCACCTGGCAGGTCGTCCGGCTCGGCCTGGAAGGGCGGATGCAGTCGGGGACCTTCACGATCCCCGCCGGCATCGCGCCGGCGGAGCTTGCCGAGCGGCTCGCCGGCCCGCCGGACCCACCCCCGGCCCGGGTGACGCTCGCCTTCCGGCCTGCGCTCCGCCTCGAGCAGATGGCGGCCTACCTCGCCACCGTCGAGGAGCTGGAGCTGGACGTCAAGGATTTCCTCGCCCTCGTCCAGGACCCGCCGCGTGAGCTCCTCGAGCGTCACCCTCACCTCGAGGCGCTGCCGCGGGGAGCCTCGCTCGAAGGCTTCATGGGCCAGGGGACCTTCGAGGTGGAGACCGCGATCTCCGCGGAGGCGCTCGTCGACCTCCTCCTTGCCGACTGGGCGGCGGAGATGGGAGACGACCTCCCTGCACGGGCGAAGGCCGCGGGCCTCTCGGTCTACGAGGCGGTGACGCTCGCGAGCATCGTGGAGCGCGAGGCGCGCGTGGACCGGGAGCGCCGGAAGATCGCGGGCGTCTACACGAACCGCCTGAACGAGAAGCTGAACCCGACGCGGATCATGAACGCCGATCCCACCGTCATCTACGCCGCGGATACCCTCGCGCTCGCGGAGCTCTCCCTGAAGGAATGGACGCGGTACGTCTTCTGGGACCTCCTGGGCCGGCCGCTCGCCGAGGTCGCCGTCCCGGATGAGCTGGCGAGCTTCCAGACCTACCTGAACCCCGGCCTGCCGGATGCGCCGATCGCCACCCCCACCCGCGCATCGCTCGATGCCGCCCTCGACCCCGATGTCCGCCAGGGCTTCCTCTTCTTCTACGCCTGCCCGGGCTCGGAGACCCACGAGTTCGCGAAGACGCTCGCCCAGCACGAGGCGAACATCGTGGGCTGCTCGTGAGCATCCCACCGGTCCCCGAGCGTCCCGTGGCGGACGCGGCGGCGATCCTGCGCTGGGAGCGTGCGGACGCGGCTGCGCGGCCGGAACGACTCGCGCGCTTCCGGGCGCGGCTCGCCGAGGCGTCCGTCGATGCCTGGTTCGGGGTGCGCCGCGAGAGCTCGCGCTACCTCACCGGCTTCCGTCTCGGCGAGGGCGAGGAGAAGGTGGCCGGGGTCTCCGGCCAGATCCTGGTCTCCGCGGACGAGGTCGTCCTTCTCGCCGACTCGCGCTACCGGGTCCAGGCGCTGGAGGAAGCGCCGGAGTCCCGGCTGGAGGAGGTCTACGGCGACCTCCCGCAGCGCTGGCCGGACCTCCTCTCCTCGTTGCGTCCGATCCGCGGTGGTGATCCGGGACGGATCCGGAGGGTGGGCGCGGAGGCCGGGGCGATCCCGCACGCCGTCTGGGAGCGACTGGCGGATGCCGCGCCGGATGTCGAGCTCGTCCCGCTCGATGGACTCCTCGAAGGGCTCCGGGCGGTCAAGGAGCCGGCGGAGGTGGAGCGGATCGCAGCGGCGTGCGCGGTGGCGGACGGAGCGCTCGAGCGGCTCCTCCCGGCGATCCGGCCCGGCGTGACGGAGGCGGAGCTCGCCCTCGCGCTGGAATGGGAGATGCGCACCCACGGCGCGGAGGCCCTCGCCTTCGACGTGGCCTGCCTGGCCGGTCCACGTGCGGCCCTCCCGCACGGGTCCCCCGGTGACCGCCCGGTCCGGGCCGGCGAGGTCCTCCTCTTCGATTTCGGGGCGCAGGTGGCGGGCTATCGCTCGGACATGACGCGGACGCTCTTCGTGGGGGAGCCGACGCCGCGGGACCGTGCGCTCCACCGGCTCGTGGCGGATGCGCAGGAGGCCGCCTTCCGCGCCCTCGCGGCGGCGGCCGCAGCGGGGCGCGTGCCCACGAACCGGGAGATCGATGCCGCGGCCCGCGATCTCATCGCCGCGGCGGGCCATGGCGAGCGCTTCGGCCACGGCCTCGGACACGGGATCGGCCTCGCGACGCACGAGACCCCGTCGATCGGCCGGCGCGCGGCGGAGGCGCCGCTCCCCGTGCCCTCGGTCTTCTCGGTGGAGCCGGGCGTCTACCTCGATGGAGAGACCGGGGTGCGCATCGAGGACCTCGTCCTCTTCGATCCCGCGGCGCACCGGCTGGAGCGGCTGACCGCCTTTCCCCGCGAGTGGACGGTCGTCGGCTAGACTTGCGCCTCCCGGCGCCGGTGCCCTGCGGGCGCGCGCGGCCCGCCACCTCAGACAGGAGCGAAGGCACCCGATGGTCTCGACCGGAGAGCTGAAGAAGGGGATCGCGATCGAGCTCGACGGCGAGCTCTGGAAGATCCTCGACTACCACCACATCAAGATGGGCCGGGGCTCCGCCCAGGTGCGCATCAAGCTCTACAACATCAAGCGCGGCCAGACGGTGGAGAAGACCTTCCAGGCCGGCGAGAAGTTCCCGCGCGCCTACCTCGAGAAGCGCCCCATCCAGTTCCTCTACCAGGACGGCGGCGACTACCACTTCATGGAGCTCGAGAGCTACGAGCAGTTCCACCTGACGCGGGACGAGCTCGACGACGCCGTGGACTACCTGAAGGACGGGATGCAGCTCGACCGGACCACCTACCAGGGCGAGACGATCGGCGTGGAGCTGCCGATCAACGTCGACCTCAAGGTCGTCTCGTCGGAGCCGGGCTTCGCGGGCGATACCGCGACCGGTGCCCGGAAGCCGGCGACCTGTGAGACCGGCCTCGTGGTCCAGGTCCCCCTCTTCGTCAACGAGGGCGACACGATCCGCGTGGATACCCGGACGGGCGAGTACCAGACGCGCGTCTGACCCGGCGCGGGGGAGGCCGGCGGTGACGTCCGGTCCGGATCGCGGCTTCGGCCGCTCGTTCGAGGACTTCCTCGCCGGAGGCGGTGATCCGGACGATCCGGACGCGGCGTCGCGTCCTGCGCCCGGGAGCTCGGTCCTCTCCGTCTCCGAGGTCGCCCGGCGGCTCAGGGAGCGGCTGCGCGCTGCGCCGGACCTCCGGGACGTGTGGGTCGAGGGGGAGATCGGCAGCGTCAGCGTCTCCGCGGCGGGGCACGCCTACCTCACCCTCAAGGACGAGCGCGCCCAGCTCCAGTGCGTCCTCTTCCGGGAGGAGCGCCTGGCGAGCGCCTTCGAGCCGCGGACCGGCCTGCACGTCATCGCCCACGGCCGCCTCGACCTCTTCGAGGCGCAGGGGAAGCTGCAGCTCTACCTCGATTCGATCGCGCCGGCGGGTGTGGGCGACCTCGCCCTGCGCTTCGAGGAGCTGAAGGCGCGCCTCATGGCGGAGGGTCTCTTCGATCCCGCACGGAAGCGGTCCCTGCCCCCCTGGCCGCGGCGGATCGGCGTCGTGACGAGCCCCACGGGCGCGGTCCTCCACGACATCCACCAGGTCCTCGCGCGGCGCTGGCCGATCGTGGAGCTGGTCCTCTCCCCGACGCTCGTCCAGGGGCCGGAGGCACCACGCGAGATCGCGGCGGCGATCGGGCGGATCACCCGATGGCGTGACCCGCAGGACGGGCGGGGCGTCGACCTCGTCATCGTCGCGCGCGGCGGCGGTTCGGCAGAGGACCTGTGGGCCTTCAACGAGGAGGTCGTCGTCCGGGCGGTCGCCGCATCGCCCTTGCCCACGATCGTGGGCGTGGGCCATGAGACCGATACGACCCTCGCGGAGTTCGCCGCCGACCGGCGTGCCCCCACCCCATCCGTGGCGGCGGAGATCGCCGTCCCGGATCGTGCGGAGCAGACCGACCGGGTCCGGGCGGCCGGGGGCAGGCTCGGGCGCTCGATGATCGCCAGCCTGGCCGGGGCCCGCCGGGAGCTGGACGCCGAGCGCCGCGCCCTGGAGGGCTTCCGGCCGATCCGTCTCCTCCAGGGGGAGCGGGAGCGGGCCGGGCTCCTCCTCGACCGCGCGACGCGGGCGACGCTGGCGGGAGCAGCCGATCGCCGGGGGCGGCTGGTCCTCCTGGAGGGGCGGCTCGGCCGCGCGGGCGTGCGCCCGGCGGTGGAGGGGAGGGCGGCGCTCGATGCGGCAGCTGCGGCTCTGCACGCGCTCGGCCCCGCGGCGACCCTCGCCCGGGGCTACGCGATCGTCCGGGATGCGCGTGGCCGGGTCGTCCGGCAGGCCTCCGCGGTCGCTCCGGGTGATCCGCTCCTCGTGACGCTGGGTGAGGGCTCGCTGGACGTTCGCGTGGACGGCGTGCGAGACTCGGCAGGATGAGCGAGCGACCCGCGGACCCCGGCCTCCCCGCACCCCGCGCCGCGGCGGAGCTCACCTTCGACGCGGCCATCGCGGAGCTCCAGGAGATCGTGGGCCGGCTGGAGACGGGTGGCATCCCCCTCGAGCGTTCGATCGAGCTCTACGAGCGAGGGGTCGCCCTCCACGAGCGCTGCGAGCTCCTCCTCGGGGACGCCGAGCTGCGGGTGCGGCGCCTCGTGGAGCGCGCGGGCGGCGCGCTCGAGTCGGTGGGCATCGAACCCGGCACGGACGACCCCTCCGCCTGACCGGCGCGGGCGCAGGCCCTGCGGCCGGACCCGGGATATCATCCGACCGGCCCGCTCCTGCGAAGAGTGGGTCGGAGGGAGACCTCCGGGGTGGACGCGGCCCCCCGATCGGCGTCATGGGAGTCTTCGGTGTCGCTCCTCGAAGGCCTGAACGGCCCTGCCGATCTCAAGAAGATGGACGAGCAGCAGCTCGGCGCGATCTGCGCAGAGCTGCGCCGCGAGATCATCGCGACCGTCGCACGCACCGGTGGCCACCTCGGCTCGTCCCTCGGGGTCGTGGAGCTGACGGTCGCCCTCCACCGGCTCCTGGACAGCCCCACGGACCGGATCGTCTGGGATACCGGCCACCAGGCCTACCCCCACAAGCTCCTCACCGGGCGGCTCGGCCGGTTCGGCACCCTGCGCCAGATCGACGGCGTCGGCGGCTTCCCCCGCCGTGAGGAGAGCCCGCACGACGTCATGGACGGTGGCCATGCCGGGACGGGTGTCTCGATCGCCCAGGGACTCGCCCTCGCCCGGGATCAGCGCGGCAGCACGGAGCGGGTCGTCGCCGTCGTCGGGGATGCGGCCCTCATGAGTGGGCTCTCGCTGGAGGCGCTCAACGATCTGGGGCACCGGAAGACGCGTCTCGTCGTCGTCCTCAACGACAACGAGATGAGCATCTCGCCCACCGTGGGGGCGGTCTCCGGCTATCTGTCCAAGATCAAGCTCTCCCGCACCTGGCGCGACTCGCGCGAGGCGTACGACAACGCCGTGGAGCGGATCCCCGCCGTGGGATCCACCCTCCTCGAGTGGTCGCGCCGGTTCCGCGGCGCGGTCGTCGACTTCGCGCAGGACGGGCGCCTCTTCGAGGACCTCGGGATCACCTACGTCGGGCCCGTGGACGGGCACGACCTCGCCGAGCTCCAGGCGGTCTTCGGGACCGTCTTCGACCGGCTGGACGGTCCGGTGGTGGTCCATGTCCGGACCCAGAAGGGGAGGGGCTATCGCCCGGCGGAGGCGGACCAGGTCTCCTTCCACGGTGCGGCCCTCCCGCCGATGGACCTGACGGAGGCAGGCCTGCCTCCCATCACCACGCCGGCGGCTCCCGAGCCGGCCTCGGGCCGGCGCTCGCCGAACTACACGGCGGTCATCTCGGATGAGCTGGTCGCGATCGGTCGCGAGGACGCGCGCGTCGTGGCGATCACCGCGGGGATGCCCACCGGGACCGGCCTCTCCAAGTTCGGCCAGGTCTTCCCGGACCGGTTCATCGATGTCGGGATCGCCGAGCAGCACGCGATGACGGTCGCCACGGGGCTCGCGCTCGCCGGGCAGCGGCCGTTCGTCGCGCTCTACTCCACCTTCCTCCAGCGGGCGTACGACCAGGTCGTCCACGACGTCTGCCAGAACGATGCCCCGGTCGTCATCGGGGTGGACCGCGCCGGGCTCGTGGGGGAGGACGGCACGAGCCACCAGGGGATGTTCACGCTCAGCGCCCAGCGGACCCTGCCCTACCTCGTGATCGCCTCGCCCAAGGACGAGCAGGAGGCGCGGTCGCTCCTCCGGACCGCCTTCGCCCAGCCGCATCCCTTTGCCCTGCACTACCCGCGGGATGCGGGCTTCGATCTCCCGTCCGTGGAGCCCGCCCTCCTCCCGATCGGGAAGGGCGAGGTGATCCGCGAGGGGAGCGACCTCGCGATCATCGGCTTCGGGCCGATCGTCATGCGCGGGATGGAGGCCGCCGAGCGCCTCGGGCAGGACGGATGGTCCGTCGCGGTGGCCAACGCGCGCTTCGCCAAGCCGCTGGACGGCGAGCTGATCCGCTCGGTGGCGCGCGGCAAGCGTCTGGTCATCACCCTCGAGGAGAGCGCCCTCCCCGGTGGCTTCGGATCGGCGGTCGTGGAGGAGCTCGCGGACGCGGGCCTCACGGACGCCTCCCTCCGCGGGATCCCCGTCCTGCGCATCGGGATCCCCGCCGGCGAGTTCGTCCATCACGGCGCGGTGGGGGATCTCCGCCGGCTGACCCGGCTGGACGTGGACGGGATCGTCGGCCAGGTCGAGGAGGCTCTCGTGGAGCTCGGGATCGGGACGCTCATGGCGGCCGCCGGGCTCGACGAGCGGAAGGGCTGACCGCGCAGCCAGGGGCTCGGCGGAGGCTCGACCAGCTCCTCGTCGAAGACGGGCTCGTCGCGACCCGGAGCGCCGCCCAGGCGCTCGTCCTTGCCGGCCGCGTTCGGGTCGGGACCGGGGATGGGGCGCGGACGGATCGGAAGCCGGGAGATCTCATCGCCGCGGGGACCGAGGTCTCGCTGGTGGCGGCGGCACCGTATGTCTCCCGGGGCGGGGAGAAGCTCGCCGGGGCGCTGGCTTCCTTCGCCATCGATCCTGCGGGGCTCGTCTGCCTGGACGTGGGGGCGAGCACGGGCGGGTTCACGGACTGCCTCCTGCAACGGGGCGCCCGGCGCGTCTATGCTCTCGACGTGGGACGTGGCCAGCTCGCCGAATCGCTCCGGGTCGATCCGCGGGTCGTCTCCATGGAGCGCACCCACGCTGCCCGCCTCGACCCCGGCGCCGAGGACCGGCTCATCCTCCCCGAGCCGTGCGACCTCGCGGTCGCGGATGTCTCCTTCATCTCGCTCACCCGGCTGATCCGGGGGATGGCGGCGGCGGTCCGCCCCGGCGGCACGCTCGTCCCGATGGTCAAGCCCCAGTTCGAGCTCACCCCGCGTGAGGTCCCCAAGGGCGTGGTGCGCGATCCTGCGGCGCGGGAGCGTGCGGTGGACCGCGTGGCGGAGGCGGCAGAGGCGGCCGGGCTCCTCGTCCTCGGCCGCTGCGAGTCGCCCCTCGTGGGTCCGTCCGGGAACCACGAGCTCTTCCTCCACCTCCGGGTCCCGGAGGTCCGGGCGTGAAGCGGGTCGGGTTCGCCGTCAACCCCACGAGCGAGGTCGCGCTCGAGCTGCGTGACCGTCTCGTCGGCTGGTGCGCGGTGCGCGGGATCGAGGCCTTCGATCGGGAAGCCCGCGATCTGGCCGGCCTCGCCGCGGCGCTCCCCGGCTCCGAGATGCTCGTCGTCCTCGGCGGGGACGGGACCTTCCTCCGCGCCGCACGGGCGGCCGCCGTCACGGACGTCCCGATCGTCGGGTTGAACGCGGGCAAGGTCGGCTTCCTCTCCCAGGCGGATGCCGATCGGGCGGAGGACCTCATGGCGCTCCTCCACGCCGGGCGCTACCGGGTGGGCGCGCGTGCGATGCTCGAGGCGACCGTCCTCCCCGGCGGCGAGGCCGAGGGGGCGCGCGTCTATCACGGCCTGAACGACGCGGCGATCGTGCGCGGCGGGGCAGCGCGGGTGGTGCGCATGGCCGTCGCGATCGGCGGATCCCATACCGCGACCTGGATCGCGGATGGTCTCGTGGTGAGCACGCCGACCGGCTCCACCGCCTATTCCTTCAGCGCCGGTGGCCCGATCCTCGAGCCCACCAGCCGCAACCTCGTCCTCACCCCGATCGCGGCCTACCTTTCCGCGATCCGCTCCGTCGTCGTGGGCGAGGAGCACGCGATCGAGGTCCGGATCCTCGAGACCCCGGGCTGCCTCGTGAGCATCGACGGGCACGAGGATGTCCCGCTCTCCGCCGGAGATCTCGTCCGGATCCGCCTGCGGGAGCGACCGCTCCGCTTCGTGGAGCCGGATGGCGCGCTCCCGTTCTGGGAGCTCCTCCGGCGGAAGGCGGAGCTCCTTCCCTCCTGAGATGCTCCTCGAGCTCGCCGTCGCCGATCTTGCGCTCCTCGAGCGGGTCCGCGTCCGGCTGGGACCCGGCCTCACGGTGATCACCGGCGAGACCGGCGCGGGGAAGTCGCTCCTCATCGACGCACTCCTGCTCGTTCTCGGCGGACGCGCCGACCCGGCGCTCGTGCGCACCGGCGCGGACCAGGCGCGTGTGGAGGCGGTCTTCGAGACGAGCGATGGGGTCACGATCGCGGTGCGGGAGCTGAGCGCGGCGGGACGGAGCCTGGCGCGGCTGGACGATGAGACGGTGACGGCCGGCCGGCTCGCCACCACGATCGCGCCGCTCGTGGAGATCCACGGACAGCACGACCAGCAGCGCCTCCTCGCCGGTGCAGCGCAGCGCGACCTCCTCGATGCCTACGCCGGGCTCGGTGCCGAGCGGGCGGCGGTCGCGGCGGCGATGGCCGCGTTCCGGGAGAACGCGGCGCTGCTCGCGGAGCTGGCGATCGACCCCGCAGAGGTCGAGCGCCGGCGCGAGCTCGCGGCGCATGCAGCGGAGGAGATCGAGGCGGCGGGGGTCCGGGCGGGTGAGATCGAGGAGCTGCGCGCCCGGCTGACGGGGATCGCGTCCGGCGAGCGGATCGTCCGGGTCGCCGAGCAGGTGCTCGAACGGATCGCGGGGGATGGCGGCCTGCGCGACCTCGCGGGCGCCACCCGGAACGATCTCGCCGAGCTTGCGCGGATCGACCCCCGGATCGGCGGCCTCGCGGAACGTGCCGCGGGCCTGGAGGCGGAGAGCGAGGAGCTCGCGGCGGACCTCCGGCGTGCCGTCCAGGACACCGAGCTCGACGCTGCGCTCCGGGCGACCCTCGAGGAGCGGCTCGGGCTTCTCTACGGGCTTCTCCGGAAGCACGGCGAGAGCGAGGAGGCGGTGATCGCCGCCGGCGAGGCGGCGCGGGCGGAGGCGGACCGGCTCGGCGGGCTCGCGGCGGAACGCACGCTGCGGGAGGCGGAAGGAGAGCGGCTCCTTGCCGCGGCCGAGGCGGCGGCCGCCCGGCTCGGCGCCGGACGACGGGAGGGGGCCGCGCGACTCGGGCCCGCGGTGACCGAGGTCCTCCGCGAGCTCGGCTTTCCGGACGGGGCCTTCGACGTGGAGATCGAGACGATCCCGCTCGAGGCATCGGGCACGGAGAACGTCATCTTCCGCCTGGCGCCCAACCCGGGCGAGGCGGCGCGGCCCCTCGCGCGGATCGCTTCCGGGGGCGAGCTGTCGCGGGTGGCGCTCGCGATCAAGCAGGTGGTGGCGGCCGCAGATGCCACCGGGACGCTCGTCTTCGACGAGGTGGACACGGGGATCGGCGGGCGCTCGGCGGAGCCCCTCGGGCGGACGCTCTGGATGCTGGGGCGGCGGCACCAGGTCCTGTGCGTCACCCATCTGCCGCAGATCGCCGCGTGGGCGGACGCGCACCTGCGGATCGAGAAGCGGACGGACGCCGGCCGGACGGCGACGAGCGTGACGGCGCTGGACGACGCGGCGCGGGTGACGGAGCTCGCGGCGATGCTCTCCGGTGACGGCGGGGGTGAGGCGGCGCTCGGGACGGCACAGGCCCTCCTCGACCGGGCGCGGGAGCGCCGCGCGACCGGATGAGCGGCGAGCCGGCGGACCTCGGGGCGGCGATCGAGGCGTGGCTCGAGCACCTGCGCGTGGAGCGGCTCCTTGCCGCCGCCACGATCGCCGCCTACGACCGCGACCTCCGCCAGTACGCGGAGAATGCCGCGGGGATCGGCGGCTGGCGTCTCGATGCCGAGGTCGCGCGTGCGTGGCTCGCAGCGCTCCGGCGGCCGCCGTGGGGCCTGCGGCCGGCCACGCTGCGGCGGAAGACGGCCTCGCTGCGCGCCTTCCATGCCTTCGCGGACGCGGAGGGGTGGACGGTGCGTGCGATCGCCCCGCTCATCGACCTGCCGCGCTCCGAACGGCGGATCCCGGATGTCCTCGACCCGGAGGAGGTGGTGCGCCTTCTGGAGGCCCCGGACGCCGGGACCCCGCTCGGGATCCGCGATCGTGCCCTGCTGGAGCTCCTCTACGCTTCGGGCCTGCGTGTCTCGGAGGCCCTGGGCCTCGACCGCGAGGACCTCTCCTGGGAGCGCGAGAGCGTCCGGGTGATCGGCAAGCAGGACCGGGAGCGCCGGGTCCCGGTGGGGGAGATCGCCCTTGCCGCGATCGCGCGCTATCTCGCGGAGGCGCGTGTTCCGGCCGGCGAGGGGACCCCCGGTGATCCGCTCTTCACGGGGAGCCGTGGTGGCCGGCTCGGACGCGCGGAAGCGTGGCGGGCGATCCGGCGTGCGGCGGAAAGCGCGGGCCTCGAGCGGCGGGTCTCCCCGCACACCTTGCGGCATAGTTTCGCCACGCACCTCCTGGAAGGGGGTGCCGACCTGCGTGTCGTGCAGGAGCTGCTCGGGCACGTCACCATCGCCACCACCGAGATCTACACCCACGTGAGCCGGGAACGCATCCGGCAGGTCTACGCACAGGCGCATCCCCGGGCCTGACCGGGCCGGAACCAAGGAGGGAACGGATCGATGGGAGGCTACGCGGAGAAGCTCCTCGCCCCGGGTGAGGTCGTCGTCCACCGCTCGCACCAGCACTGGCTCTCGCTCATCCTGCAGAGCCGGCTCGCGATGATCTCGATCCTCGTCATCGTGATCACGGTCCTCAACAACTTCACCCTGAAGATCGGCAGCCCGATCTTCGGGATGGACGTGAACGCGATCGTCTTCTGGGCCGCCCTCCTCATCACCAGCCTGATCGTGGGCATCAACCTCTGGCAGTGGCGGAACGAGGAGTACCTGATCACGAATCGGCGCCTGATGAAGGTGACCGGGATCATCAACAAGCGCTCCGCCGATTCCTCGCTGGAGAAGATCAACGACGCGATCCTCGAGGAGAACCTCTTCGGGCGGCTCCTCGGCTACGGCGACCTGGACATCCTCACCGCGGCGGACCAGGCGGTCGACCGCTACCGGATGCTCGCCCGGGCGAAGGACTTCAAGAAGGCGATGCTCGAGGCGAAGCACGCGCTCGAGACGGGGCAGGGGATGAACGGCAACGGGTTCCGCGCTGCGCCGGCCGCCGCTCCCGGTTCGGCCGCGGCGCCGGCCCCCGCTCCGGCACCTGCCCGGCCGACCTCGATCGCCGCCCAGGGCGGTGATCCCGACCGGGTGGATACCCCGGAAGAGGTGACCGCGACCCTGACACGGCTCGCCGAGCTCCGTGATTCCGGTGCCATCAGCGCCGAGGACTACGAGGCGAAGAAGCAGGAGCTCCTCGGGCGGATCTGAGAACGGACGGAGAGACGGCATGGAGATCGGACCCGCCCTGGCGTACGCCCTCGTGGCGTGTGCCGTCATGCTCGCGGTCGGCTTCCCGATCCACGAATGGAGCCACGCGATGGCCGCCTGGCGCCTTGGCGACTCCACCGCGCGCTGGCAGGGCCGGCTGAGCCTGGATCCGCGCGTCCACCTCGACCCCACGGGAGCGATCCTCCTCGTCGTGAGCACCCTTCTTTCCGGCGGGCAGCTGATGTTCGGCTATGCGCGGCCGACGCCGGTGAACCCTGCGAACCTGCGCGACGGCCGGCGAGGCGAG
The DNA here is from genome assembly GCA_017853275.1 of Chloroflexota bacterium. Taxonomy (GTDB): domain Bacteria; phylum Chloroflexota; class Limnocylindria; order Limnocylindrales; family CSP1-4; genus JAFMJV01. The sequence continues at coordinate 8,987 of JAFMJV010000002.1, read as the reverse complement.
GCGCTCGTCGCGCTCGCGGGGCCGCTCTCCAACCTCGTCATGGCGGCGCTCGTGGCGGTCCCGCTCCGCGTGGGGACCGAGCTCTACATCTCCGGTGCGCTCGGGGCGAGCGCGTCGATCGTGGCGATCGTCCTCAACATCGCGCTCTTCTTCGTCCTCGTGAACCTCACCCTCTTCGTCTTCAACCTCCTCCCCGTGCCGCCCCTGGATGGCTGGAAGGTCCTCCTCGGCCTCGTCCCGCCGCGCGAGGCCTACCGTCTCCGGATGCTCGAGGCGCGCTACGCGCAGGTCATCCCGTTCGGGTTCCTGCTCGTGATCCTCGTGCTCGGCCCGGTCATCGTCTCCCCGATCATCTGGTGGCTCCTTCGGCTCCTCGTGGGGACGCCCTATCTGCTGCCGGCCTGATGCCGGGCTGGTGGGCCGGGAAGATCCGGCGGGTCCGGGTCCATCTCGGGGCGCAGGTCTCCCTCGTCGAGCGGGATGCGATCGCGCGCGTCCTGACGCCCGCCCAGCTCGCCCTCTTCGACGGCATGCACCCCGCGGACCGGCGGCATGGGCTGGATGTCCGAGCGGCGCTCGTCGCGGAGGGGGAGGGAGACCCCGACCTGCTCCTTGCCGCTCTTCTTCACGACTGCGCCAAGGGCCCGGCGACCGGGCTCGTGCCCCGCGTGCTCTGGGCGCTCTCCGTGCGCTATGCGCCGGGGACGGGGCCGATCCTCGCGTCGCTGCCGGGGATCGGGCCGGGGGTCCGGCGGATGCGTGATCACGCGCTCCGCTCCGCGGATCTGGCCGCAGCCGCGGGGTGCTCGCCGCGGACGGTGGATCTCATCGCACGCCAGGAAGCGCCCCGCGACCCGGCGGGGGTCCGACTCGCCCGCGCGGACGAGGCGATGGGATGAGCGCCTCCCCCCTCGTCGCCGGGCTGCCGGTCCTCCCGGGCGTGGCCCCTGCCGGCGCCTCGATCCGGATCGATGACGCTCTCCCGCCGGACCGCGCCGCGCACGTGGCGCTCGGCGACTTCGACGGCCCGCTCGCCCTCCTCCTCGCGCTCATCGAGCAGCGGCGGATGGAGATCCTCACCGTCCCGCTCGGGGAGCTCGCCACCGCCTTCCTGGAGGCGATCGCCGGGAGCGAGTCGACCCGTCTCCCGCACATCTCCGCCTTCATCGGGGTCGCGTCCCAGCTCATCCTCATCAAGAGCCGCGCGATCCTGCCGCGTCCGCCCGTGATCGCCGCGGTGGAAGACGACGGGCTCGACCCGGAGGAGGCGCTCCGCCGGCGGCTGATCGAATACCGGCGCTTCCGGGACCTGGGGCGGCTCCTCGGCGATCGCCTCCTGACGGGTGCGCGTCTCCATCGTCGCGAGCCGGGGCTTGCCGCGGCGGGGGCGCTCGCCGGGGCGGCGCCCCCGGAGCTGCCCCGGATCGACCCCCAGCGGCTCGTGGATGCCCTGGAGCGTGCCTTCCGGGTCGTCCCGCCACCACCGCCTCCGCCGGCCGTCATCCGCCGGACCGTGACCCTCGAGGAGCGCGCGGATGTCATCCGGCTCGCGCTCGCGCGGGCGCCCGTCGTCGTGCTCCAGGAGCTGCTCCGGGGGACGCGCGACCGCGTCGTGGTCGCGATCACCTTCCTCGCGCTCCTCGAGATGACGAAGACGCGCGAGGTCGTGATCACGCAGGATCGCCCGTGGGGGCCGATCCGCTGCGAGCTGCGCGCTCCGGAGCCGGTCGGGGTGGTGGAGGAGGGGAGCGATGACTGACGAGACCGCCCCGGAGACCGGCACGGCCCTCCCGATCGCGGCCGAGGTGGACGCGGCGCAGCTGGAAGGGCTCCTCTTCGTGGCGGAGCGTCCCCTCGCCCGGAGCGAGCTCGCCCGCCTCACCGGATCGGACGAGGAGACGATCGACACCCTGCTCGGCGATCTCGAGGTCGATCTGCGCCGGCGGGGGATCCGGCTGATCGTGGCGGACGACCGCGTCGAGCTTGCCACGGCCCCCGAGGCGGGCCCGCTCATCGCCCGCTACCTCGGCACGGAGACCGCTCGGCTGAGCGCCTCGTCGCTGGAGACGCTCGCGATCGTCGCGTGGCGGCAGCCGGTGACCCGCGGCGTGATCGAGCGGATCCGCGGGGTCGATTCCGAGGGCGTGCTGCGCAGCCTCCTCCATCGGCGCCTGATCGCCGAGCAGGGCCGGGCGGAGAGCCCCGGCCGGCCGATCCTCTACGGGACCACCTTCGAGTTCCTCGAGCGCTTCGGCCTGCTCTCGCTCGAGGACCTGCCGATCCTGGAGGCTGCCATCGCCGGCCGGCTCGCCGAGCCGGGTGAGGAGGAGGCGACGGAGGACGATCCATCGCCGCACGCCCTTGCGGGGCCTGGATCCGACGAGCCGGTCGATGGCTGAGCCGGTCCGGATCCAGAAGCTCCTCGCGGATGCCGGGGTCGCCTCGCGACGGGGCGCCGACGCGCTCGTCGCGGCGGGCCGGGTGACGGTGAACGACCGGCCCGCGGTCATCGGTGAGCGGGTGGACCCCGAGCGGGACCGGATCTCGGTCGATGGGCGTGTCGTGGGCGGGGCGGCGACATCGATCCACCTCGCCCTCCACAAGCCGGCGGGGGTGACGAGCACGGTCCGGGATCGCCATGCCGAGCAGACCGTGGTGGACCTCGTCCCGCCCGCGCTCCGGCGTGGCGCACCACGCCTCTACCCGGTCGGCCGTCTCGATCGGGATTCCGAGGGCCTCATCCTCCTCACGAACGACGGCGACTGGGCGAACCGGATCCTCCATCCCCGGTACGGGGTCGAGCGGGAGTACGCGGTCGCGCTGACGGCGCCGCTGGGGCGCGATCAGCTCGCGCGCCTCACGGCGGGGGTCCCTCTCGAGGAGGGGCTCGCGCGTTTCCTCGCGATCCGCACCGCGACCGCGACGGAGACGGGCCGCATGGAGAGCCTGACGGGGATCCGGACACCCGGCGCCGCGTGGTACCGGGTCACCCTGGCGCAGGGGTGGAAGCGGCAGGTGCGCCGGATGCTCGCCGAGGTCGGTGCACCGGTCCTCCGTCTCGTCCGGGTCCGGATCGGCTCGCTCCGGCTGGACGACCTCGCCGTGGGGCGGGTCCGGCCCCTGAGCGCCGCCGAGCGGGACCGTCTCGGCGGCTCGGATCGACGCGCCGCATCCGTCGGAGAGCGAGAGCCGGCACGAACGGCGGAGGCGCCGGCTCGGGCTCCGCTGCGGCGCCGGCAGGTGATCGTCAGCCTGGACGGACCCGCGGCGTGCGGGAAGAGCAGCGTCGGGGCGGCTGCCGCGGCGGCGGTGGGATACCGCTTCTGCGACACCGGCGTCCTCTACCGGGCGGTCGCCCGCCTCGCCCTGGACGAAGGGGTGGATCCGGCCGCGGGGCCGGCGCTCACGGAGCTCGTGCCGCGGGTCACCCTGGCGCCGGATGGCGCCGGGCGCCTCGCCCGCGTCCTGATCGATGGCCACGATGCCACCGATCGGCTCCACGACACCGCGGTCGACCGAGCTGTCTCCGCGGTCGCGGCGGACCCCGCGGTGCGGGCCGCGCTCCTCCCCGTCCAGCGTGCCCTGACCGCGGGTGGCGGGATCGTCATGGCGGGACGCGATATCGGCACGATCGTCCTTCCCGATGCGGATCTGCGCCTCTGGCTCGAGGTCTCGCTGGACGAGCGGGCGGTGCGCCGCGCGCGGCAGCGGGGCATCGATCCGCGGTCGCCGGAAGGGATCGCGATCCGGGACGATCTCGCCCGGCGCGACGGGCTCGATCGGGCACGCGTCGTGGCGCCGCTGCGGATCCCGGACGGTGCGGTCGTGGTGGACGCGGACCGGCTCGACTTCGACCGCACGGTGGCGGCCGTCGTGCGGGCGATCCGGGCAGCGGAGCGGGCGGGGGGAGCTCGGTGAGCCCGGCAGGGGAGGCGCGGCTCGGCGCCTGGCCGGCCTTCGTGGCCTGGCTCTGCCGGACGATCCTCCGGATCCTCGTCCGGGTGGAGGTGGAGGGCCTGGAGCGGCTCCCGCCCGCCGGGGCCTGCATCATCGCGCCGAACCACATCAGCAACGCCGATCCGCCCCTCGTGGGCGGTTGGCTCGCACCCGCCCTGCGCCGCCGTCCCCGCTTCCTCGCCAAGGAGCAGCTCTTCACCGGGGTGGTCGGCTGGTTCCTGCGGGGCCAGGGCGTGATCCCCGTCCGGGCGGGCGGGAGCGATATCGACGCCTACCGCGCCGCCCGTACCCACCTGGACGCCGGTGAGGTCCTGGTCATCTTCCCGGAAGGGACCCGGAGCCGCGAGGGCCGCCTCCGGCAGCCACGCCCGGGCGTCACGCTCCTCGCCACCCGTTGCGGGGTCCCGATCGTCCCCGTGGGCGTCTCCGGGACGGATGCCTTCCTGCCGCCGGGCGGGAAGCGCCCACGGTTCCGGGTCCGCGTCATCGTCCGGGTCGGTGACCCGTGGCAGCCCGAGGTGGCCGGCGGTGCCGACCGCAGGGCTGCCCTGGCAGCCGCGGATGCGGAGCTGATGCGCCGGATCGCCGCGCTCGTGGAGCCGCGCCATCGCGGGGCATGGGAGCCCTGGACGGGGGCCTGAGCGATCCATCCGGCGCCCCGGTGCGATACTTGGGTGGATGACGACACTGCGTGAGGTCCGCGTCGCCCGGCGGACCGGCTTCTGCTACGGCGTGCGCGAGGCGATCGACGCCTCCTGGCTCGCGGCTGCGGAAGGGAAGACCACCCACACCCTCGGCCACCTCGTCCACAACGAGGGCGTGATCGAGGCGCTCCGCGCGGGCGGCGTGCGGCGGGTGGAGGCGATCGACGAGGTGGCGCAGGGCGGAACCGTCGTCATCCGGGCGCACGGCGTCACCCCGGCCGTCATGGAGACGGCGCGAGCGCGCGGCCTGGATGTCATCGACGGGACCTGCTCGTGGGTGACCACGGAGCAGCGTGAGCTCGCGCGCCTCGTGGACGAGGGATACACGATCGTCCTCCTCGGCACGCCGGGTCACCCGGAGGTCGTCGGGCTTCTCGGGTTCGCCCCGGACGCGATCCTCGTGGACGAGGAGGAGGACTGGGATCGGATCCCCCGCCGCAAGCGGATGGCCCTGATCTGCCAGAGCACGCAGCCGCCCTGGAAGTTCGAGAAGCTCGCGGCGCTCATGGTGTCGCGCTGCCACGAGCTGAAGATCGTGAACACCGTCTGCCCCGTCACGATCCGCCGGCAGCAGGACACGACGGAGCTGGCCGCGAACGTGGAGATGGTCGTCGTGGTCGGGGGGCGGAAGAGCGCGAATACGAAGGAGCTCACCCGCCTCGTGGGGATCGTCGGACGGCCGGTCATCCAGATCGAATCGGCGGCGGAGCTGGACGATCCCACCGCCTTTGCGGGCCGGGAGGTGATCGGGGTGACCGGGGGGACCTCCACGCCCATCGAGGATCTCGAGGATGTCGTCCGGCGGATCTGGGAGCTCGCCGGCGCCCCCGGAGACCGCGAGCGCGCCCGGGAGCTCGCCGCAACGGCGATCCACGCGGTCGCGGAGAACGCCTACCGGAGCAGCTCGCTTCCGGCGGATCAGCGCGGAGCGGCCCTCGCCGCCCGGGTCGGCAGCGCCTAGGTGCCCTCCCGCCGCACCCGGCGCGCACCCCGGACCGACCTCTCCCGCGTCTCGCCGACCGGCCTGCCGATCGTCGCGGTCGTCGGGCGCCCGAACGTCGGCAAGTCGACCCTCTTCAACCGGGTCGTCGGCTCGCGCCGCGCGATCGTGGAGGACCGGGCACGCACGACGCGCGACCGGCTCTACGAGGTCGCCGAGTGGAACGGGCGTCGCTTCGTCGTCGTGGACACCGGCGGGATCGAGACGCGGCCCGGCGATCCGATCGAGGAGAAGGTGCAGGAGCAGGCACGCCTCGCGATCGAGGAGGCGGACCTGATCGTCTTCGTGGTGGATGCGGCGACCGGGGAGACCCCGGCGGACGCGGAAGCCGCCGCGCTCCTGCGCACCGCCCAGGCGCCGGTCATCCTCGCCGTGAACAAGGCGGACAACGAGCGGCGCGAGCACGAAGGCGCCGAGTTCCACCGCCTCGGCTGGCCGGAGACCTACCCGATCAGCGCCCTCCACGGTCGCGGGGTGGCGGATCTCCTGGATGCCCTGGTCTGGGCCCTGCCGCCGGAGAGCGAGAGCGAGCTTCAGCGGAAGGCACGGGAAGCGGAGGCTGAGGAGCTCGCCGCGCTCGCCGAGGAGGCGCAGCGAGCGGAGCCCGGCGCGGCGCTCCTTCTGGACGAGACGGAGGAGGAGCCCGAGACGCTCGCGCCCGGTGAGGTCGCCGCATCCGTCGCGATCGTCGGCCGGCCGAACGTGGGGAAGAGCTCGCTGCTCAATGCCCTCCTCGGCGAGGAGCGGACGATCGTCAGCGATATCCCCGGCACGACCCGTGATGCGATCGACACCCTCGTGGACTGGGATGGCATCCCCGTGCGGCTCGTGGATACGGCCGGGATGCGCCGGCGCGGCCGGATCGCCGCGGGTCCGGCAGCGGAGCGCTTCTCGGCGATCCGCGCCCTGCGTGCGCTCGGGCGGGCGGACGTCGCGGTCCTCGTCATCGATGCCGTGGACGGGCTCACCGCCCAGGACGCCCACGTCGCGGGCTATGTGCTCGAGGAGGGGGTCGGCCTCGTCCTCGCGGTGAACAAGTGGGACCTCGTGGAGAAGGACGAGAAGACCTTCGATGAGCACGTCGCGCGGCTGCGCCGGGACGCTCCCTTCCTCCACTTCGCCCCGGTCGTGGCGATCAGCGCGAAGACCGGCCAGCGGGTCGGGCGGGTCCTGGACGAGGCGCTTGCGATCGCGCGTGGCCGTCGCCGCCGGATCCCCACCGCGGGGCTCAACCGGGTGATCGCGGATGCCGTGGACCGCCAGCCGGCGCCGCCCGGCCGCCACGTCCGGCCGCGGGTCTTCTACGCCACCCAGGCCACGATCGAGCCGCCCACCTTCGTCCTCTTCGCCCGTGGCGCGGACGAGATCCACTTCAGCTACCGGCGCTACCTGGAGAACCGGCTCCGGGAGAGCTTCGGGTTCGGCGGGACGCCGATCCGGCTCGTCTTCCGCGAGCGGGAGAAGGTCGAGCTCGCCCGGAAGCCGCGTCCCCGGAGCGCCGGCGCGGGCCGGAAGACACGCCGCCACTAGCCCGGGCGGGGCCGGCGCTTCCCCCGCGCCGGTTCTGCGCTAGACTTCCGGCCGTCGGGGCGTGGCGCAGCCTGGTAGCGCACCTGAATGGGGTTCAGGAGGTCGGACGTTCGAATCGTCTCGCCCCGACCATCTCTTCGAGCGTGGAACGGCCCCCGGGCGGATGCCCGGGGGCCGTTTCGTTGCCGGGGCGCGCGCCCGATGGGGCGACTGCGCGCTACCCTCCCGGCATGGAGAAGCTGCTGCCGACCCCGCTCGGGCCTTCACGACGGATCCTGCTCACCGGCGGTCTTGGCGAGATCGGCCGGGGCGTCGCCCTCCGGCTGGCGCGGGATGGCCACCACATCACGCTCGTCGATCTCGGCGCAGAGGCCGAGGGGGAGGCGACCCTCGACGCCTGGACGACCGGGGACCCGGCGATCCGCACCCGCCTTGCCTACCGGCGGGCGGATGTCACCGACCCGGTGGGGATCGGCGCGGTGATCGATGGGCTGGCCGGCCTCGAGATCGCGATCGCGAATGCCGGGATCGTCCGTGCTGCCCCCTTCCTCGAGATCGCTGCCGGCGACTGGGACGCGCACCTCGCCACGAACCTCACCGGTGCCTTCCACACCGCGCAGGCGGCCGCACGGCGGTTCGTCCGCGATGGCACCGCCGGCCTCCTCCTCTTCACGAGCAGCTGGGTCGCCGAGATCCCATGGCCGGAGATCACCGCCTACACGGTCTCCAAGGCGGGTCTCGAGATGCTCGCCCGCCAGGCTGCCCGCGAGCTCGCCGTGCACGGGATCCGGGCGAACCTGGTGGCGCCGGGGATCGTGGCGGCGGGGATGGCGAAGCGTCAGTACGAGACCGAGCCGCAGTATCGCGCGCGGGTGGACCGGGTGATCCCGTTGGGCAGCCTCCAGAGCGTCGCGTCCGTGGCCGGCGCGTTCAGCTACCTCTGCTCACCGGATGGGGACTACCTCACCGGGACGACGCTCCTCGCGGACGGCGGCGCGAGCCTCCACGCGGCGGACTAGGCTCCGCGGCGGGCGGGCGCACCTGGCTCACCGGAGGCGTACGAAGACGTCCTGGGCGTTGTTCGTGTCATTCGGGATGAGGTTCTTGGCATGGGACCGGAAGGCGATCACCGAGGCATCCGCGTTCGGGAACCCGGAATAGGCCGCCCCGTCCCCCTCCGTGCCGTCGCCGGCGACGCTGATCCGGATCGTGACGCCGCCGACCCGGTCGTGGAGGAAGATGTCATCGGTGCCGTTCGTGTCGCCGGGCACAAGGTTCGTGGCCTCCGACGCGAAGACGATGTAGCGGCCGTCCGGGGTCAGCTCGGGCCAGACCGAGCCCAGGTCTGCAGGGTCCCCGTTCGGGGCCATGGTGACCAGGCGCGTCGTGCCTGCGGCGCGGTCGCGGATGAAGATGTCCCACTCTCCGTTCGGGTCGGGCGGGGCGAGGTTCGTGGCCTCCGATTCGAAGGCGATCAGACGCCCGTTCGCGCTGATCGACGGGTCCGAGGCGTCGCCATCTGCCTGCGCGCCCGAGGAAGAGAGATTGACCCGTCGCGTGGTGCCCTTCCGCAGGTCACGCAGGAAGATATCCATCGCCCCGTTCGTATCCCCGGGCACGAGGTTCGTCGCCGTCGACTGGAAGGCGACGTAGCGACCGCTCGCGGAGGGATCCCCGCTGTCCGAGGACCCGTTCCCCTGGGTGCCCGAGGTCGCCACGCTCACCCGGACGATCGAACGGTTCCGGCGGTCGCGGACGAAGACATCGTCGATCTGGTTCGTGTCCCCGCGGACCAG
>JAFMJV010000013.1 GCA_017853275.1 Chloroflexota bacterium | reverse complement strand
TAGGTCTCGCTATCGGCGAGGTGGTGGACGACCATCCGCGGCGTCCAGCCGCCGCCTGCGGGCTGTCGGTCGAGCTCCGCGTCCGTGATCCCCGCGAGGGCGATGTCCACCGCGGAATAGCCGGTCCGGTAACGGTCGATCAGCGCCTTCCGCTGCGCAGCCCCCCCGGGCACGTCAGGCGACCGGCTGGTCGGGATCCGGGTCCTTCACGCGACCGCGGGTGATCTTCACGATCATCTTCCGGGTGCCCTTGGGATGGGAGTAGGCGTAGCCGATGACGACGAGGATCGCGAAGTGGACCATCCCGGCCGTCATCGCGTTGATGTAGCCGATCTGCTGGCCGACCTCGCCCTTGATGCTCAGCGCGGGGAGCGTGGCGCCCACGAGGCCGAGCCGGTAGAAGGGCGGCTGCGGGGCGAGCCCGCCGCGCCAGGCATCCACCACCGGGGTGCCGGTCTCGTCCTCGCCACCGATGACGAAGGCGTGGGCACCCACGACCGCGACCGCGGCTTCCGCACGACCCTCTTCGAGGTTCGACTGGTCGAGGTAGTGCCAGGAGACGTGGCCGTCCGCGCCGGTGATCCCCCACAGGGTGCTGTACTGGACCTCGTCCACCTCGTTCACGCCACCGATGAGGTAGAGCGTCCCGCTGGCGTTGAAGTGAGCGGTCCGGGCGCGCGGGCTGGGGAGGAGCTCCGAGCCTTCCGCGACGATCCAGCCCTCCGGCTCGCCGGAGACCTCGTCCGCGACGGGCTTCCCCTCATCGAGGTGGAGCTTGAAGAGCGAATCGGTGGCGCGAACGCCATCGTGGCCGCCGGCGACGAGGATCGTCTCGCCGACAAGCGCGGCGGCGGCCTCCTCGCGAGGAGCCGGGAGCGAGACGCCCTCCAGCTTCTCCCAGGCGCCGAGCGTGGTGGAGCCTTCTGCATAGACCGCTCGCCACACGTCGGCCGTGGTGCCATCCGCGGTACGACCGCCGATGAGCCAGAGGCCGTCCGGCCCGGCGAGCGCGGCACCGCCGGCGATCCCGGCCGGGAGGGTGAGATCCGGGCGGCCGTCCTGGCCGTCCGCGGGGAGCCAGCCGGTGACGCGGCCCGCGTCCAGCTGGCCGATGTAGACGCTGGTGGCCGGGGCGCCGGACGCGTCCTCGCCGCCGATGATGTACGGGACGCCGGAGAGGCTCGCGACGGCGGCCTCGGCGCGCGGCTCGGGGAGCGCGGGCCCGGCGACCCAGGGGACGTAGTTGCCGTCCGAGGAGGCGAGCGTCTCGTAGGTCTCCGCGGTCGCCATCCCGGAAGCGTCCATCCCGCCGACGATGTAGAGGTGGGCGCCGGACTGGACGGTCATGGCGCCGACGCGGGCGGCCGGGAGGGCGAGCTCGGCGGGGCTCGGCTGCCAGGGGATGACCGCGCCCGCCGGAGCGGGACAGGGGAGGTCCTGGTTCTCCTCCGGACACCAGTTGACGAACGAGAGGAAGTTGAAGCCGACGTCCACGGTGTTGCTCACCGTGAAGTAGTAGGCGATGTTCGGGATATAGCCGAGGAGGAAGATGATCAGGAGGAACCAGAAGGTCGCCTTGATCCCGGCCCATCCCCAGCCGTTGGCGTCGAGCAGCCCGAAGACGGCGCGGCGGTTGGAGGCGCCCGACGGGAGCGCGTTCTGGGCCAAGGTCTCCTCCCTCAGGGCTGGATCGTGAAGACGCCCTGCATCAGGCTGTAGTGCCCGGGCACCGTGCAGCCGAACTTCAGGTCACCTTCCGTGGGGACGGTCCAGTCGTAGGTCTGGACGCCGGTCTCGTACTCGGGGATACCGGGCAGGCCCGGGGTGTTCCCCGAGAGCTCCGCGTCCGTACCGATATGGAAGTTGTGCGTGTAGCCCGCGGTGTTGTCCACCTCGAAGCGGACCGTCTCGCCGGCCTTCACCGGGATGTCGGCGGCCTTCTGGCCGCTCTCGTCCAGGATCTCGAGCGCAGCGGTCATCTGGAGCTTGATGACGCGGGGGGCGTCCGCGGTGCCCGGGTTCTCGATCGCGGCGGCTTCCGCGGCGGGGGCCGCAGCGCTGCCACCGATCTGGCCGCTCGGGTTCCGCCAGCAGGCGGGGGGCGGGGTGGCGCCGGGCGGGGGGGTCCAGGCCGGATCGCGCCAGCCGCGGACGGTCCGGTGCTCGATCTCCTCCGTCCCGTGGTAGCCCTCCGGCGGGTACTCCCACTCCGTCTCGGTGTCGGCGACGAGGAAGGCGATCAGCTCCTCGATCTCGCGGTAGTTCAGCGGTCCGGCCGGCTCGCGCCAGGCGGGCATGATGCTGTTCGCATCGCCGCACACGTAGCGCCCACCGACCTCGAGCACCTTCTTCAGGTAGTTCGCGTTCAGGTGGCCGCTGCCGACGCGTCCGTCTCCGGTGACGGTGTTGTAGAGCTTCTCCGGGGCGCTGAGCGGCGGGCCCACGCCACCTGCGCCGTTCTCGCCGTGGCAGCGCGCGCAGTTCGCGAGATAGAGCGCGTAGCCGCGGCTCACATCCGTGACGTGCTGCGTCTCCTTGGTCTTCTCCATCCGGCCTTCCGCGCCGAGCGCAGGGATGCCGATGTCGTAGAACCAGTAGACGGGGATGAAGAGGCTGATCAGGAGGATGACGAGGAAGGTGACGTTGCGGGCGTTCCCGCTCTGGCGCACCACCTGCGCGACCCGCTCCTCCGTGAGGCCGACCTGGTGGGCCTGGGGCGCGGCGCTGAAGCGCTCCACCTCGCGGCGCTCGCCGCCCTCGACGGGCGCGATGCGGGCGTCGTCCTCGCGCGGGGTGAGCTCGCGTCCGGTCTTCTCGTCGCTCATCAGATGCACCCCGAGGGAGAGGTGGCCGGGATCAGGCCCGGCTGGCCGATCGCGACCGGGAGGGGACCGAGCGTGATCTTGCTCGTATCCACGGTGAGGACACCCTTCTCCACGCTGTGCGCGAAGCGGTCGAGACCGCGCGGGGCGGGGCCGAGCTCCTGGACCTTGGTCCCGAGCCGGTCGTAGCGCGACCCGTGGCAGGCGCACTCGAACCAGTAGTTCACGGTGCAGAAGTTCGGCTTGCAGCCGAGGTGCGGGCAGCGCTGGTACATCGTGCGCACGTTCGTGGTCTCACCGGAGCCGTCCGCGCTCGTCCCGTCCTGGAAGCCGAGCGTGGGATCGACGAGCGAGACGTAGGCCCGGGCGTCCGAGAAGTAGGAGGGGGCGCCGTCGCGGATCGTGGCGCCGGGCGCGGCGGCCGCGAGCGCGACCGTATCCAGCGTCCCGAGCGTGATCGTCCCGCCGAAGCCGGCGGAGAGGTTCGGCCACAGGAAGCCGAGCGTGCCGCCGAGGACCTCCAGGACCCACAGGCCGAAGCCCGCGCCGAGCGAGCGGCGGATGAGCTGGCGCCGGGAGAGGCCGGCCGGACGCCCGCTGCGCATCTCGCGCATGACGTCGCGTGTCAGCGCGGTCGGCTCCTGAGCCTTGGTGAGCTTCCAGTTCCCCATCGGTCCCGTCCTACAGCGCGAAGTAGAGGCCCTGCCAGGGCAGGGTCCAGGCATACCCGGGGCCGCGGAAGAAGGCGCCCAGGAAGGTGATCGCGAGGCCGGCCCCGCAGAACATCGTGAAGAGAAGGACGCCGGTCTTGCGGTCCGAGGGACGCGGCGAGCCGCCGTCCCCGTTGGGGCCCCGGTCGATGAACGGGATGAGGGCCGCCCCCACGAGGATCACCGTGGGCGCGAGGACGCCCGCGACCGTGGGGTGGAAGTAGGCGAGGAGCTCCTGGAGCCCGACGAAGTACCACGGTGCCTTGGCGACCGCGGGCGTGACGTTGCCGTTCGCCAGCTCCTCCAGGGGCGCGTTGATGAAGACGCCCATGAAGATGAGGAAGAGCGAGATCATCGTGGCCGCGAAGAGCTCGATGGAGAGCAGGTTCGGCCACGTGAGGACGGTGTCGTCCGGCTCCTTCTGGACGCGGACCACGGCGTCCTGCTTGACGAGCGCCAGGAGCCGGTAGGGCTTGGCGGCCATCGGGACGCGCTGCTTGTCGATCTCCGTGGTGCGCCGCTCGGGCGGAGCCGCCGGCACGGCGGTCCGCCGCTCCGGGGCGGCCGCGGGGACGCTGGACCTCTCGTCGGTCATTCGATCTCTCTCCTGTGGCCTAGAGGGGTCCGGAGATCCCGCCGTCCTTGCGGATCCGCCAGAAGTGGACCGCGAGGAAGAGGGCGGCAGCGAGCGGCATGAGGATCACGTGGAGGACGTAGAACCGCAGGAGCGTGTTCTGGCCCACCTCGATCCCGCCGAGGAGAAGGAGCTGCGACGGCTTGTTCAGGAGCGGCGCGTAGTTCGCCATGTTCGTGCCGATCGTGATCGCCCAGTAGGCGATCTGGTCCCACGGCAGGAGATAGCCCGTGAACGAGAGCATGACGGTGAGGAAGAGGAGGACGACCCCCACGACCCAGTTGAACTCGCGCGGCGGCTTGTAGGCGCCGTGGTAGAAGACCCGCATCATGTGGAGGAAGACGAAGAAGACCATCAGGTGGGCGGCCCACCGATGGATGTTCCGTGTCAGGAGCCCGAAGGGCACCTCCGACTGGATCTTCAGGATGTCCGTGTACGCCTGGGTGGCGGACGGGACGTAGAAGAACATCAGGTAGACGCCGGTCACGGTGAGGACGAGGAAGAGGAAGAAGCTGATCCCGCCGAGGCAGAAGGTGTAGGCGAACTTCACCGCGTGCTGGCGGACCCGCACCGGGTGGAGGTGCAGGAAGACGTTGTTCATGACCGCCATCGCCCGCGACCGCTCGTCGTTGGGGTAGGGCTGGCGGAAGATCGCGCGCCACGCGGCGCTGCGCCGGATCCCTTCGTCGATCCGCTCGAGGAAGCTCACCGTCCCACACCCCCTGCCATCTGCTGCTCAGGGTCGAGCGTGGCGACCATGCTCCCGAGCCTCACTTCCGGTAACCCCCTGCCTCTGCCTGGTTGCCGATCCCGGCCAGCCCCAGCTGCGTGTCGCGGTAGCTCTCCTTGTAGAGCCGGCCGTCGCTCGACACTTCCTGGAGCTCGAACCGCTCCATCGTAATGGCGTCATACGGGCAACGCTTGACGCACAGCGCACAGCGGATGCAGCGCTCCTCGTCCAGGACCATCGCGGCGCCCTGGGTCCAGCCGTAGGCCTCCACGAGCTCCGGGAGGGCGCCCTCCGACTTCATCTGGTTGACGTCGATCATGTGGATGACGCCCTCCGGGCAGACATCCGCGCAGGCGCCGCACAGGACGCACCGGAACGGGTCGAACCAGATGTTGTAGTTGCACATCAGGCAGCGCGTGCTCTCGGTGATCGCCTGGTCCGTGGTGTAGCCACGCTCCACGGAGGTGGTGAAGTTCACCTTGGGATCCGTGGAGGGCATCCGGGCCGGGGTCGCGATCATCGGGACGTGCTGCCGGGGGATGACGTCGTAGAGCTCCGGCATGTCGTGGCGCCAGGAGCTGACGATCCGGACGTTGGCGTCGATCGTGACGCTGGAGCGGCCGGAGAGGTAGCGGTCGATCGCGTAGGCGCAGCGCTTCCCGTGGCCGGCGCTCTCGATGAGGGTGGTGGGGCCGGTGACGAAGTCGCCGCAGGCGAAGACGCCGCGGACGTTGGTGGCGTAGGTGCCGGGATCGACGCGGATCCGGCCGCGGTTGATCTCGAAGGAGGCCTCCACCGGGAGGAAGGTGTTGTCCGCCGCCTGGCTGACCGCCGGGACGACCGTCTGTGCAGGGACGATGAACTCCGAGCCGTCCACCGGGACGGGGGCGCGGCGGCCGGTGGCGTCCGGCTCGCCGAGCCGGTTGCGCACGAACTTCACGCCGGTGAGGTTGCCCTCCGCATCCCCGATCAGCTCCACGGGGCTGACGAGGAACTCCATCCGGACGCCCTCGCGCTCCGTCTCGCCGAGCTCCTCCTCGTCCACGACGAGCTCCGAGCGGGTCCGGCGGTAGGCGATCGTCACGTTCCGCGCGCCGTGGCGGAGGCTGGTCCGGGAGCAGTCCATGGCGGTGTAGCCGCCGCCGATGATGACGACGTCCGACCCCACCTCGAGCGGCTCGCCGAGGTTCGCCTTCTTCATGAAGTCGATCCCGTACTGGATCCCCTTCAGGTGGTTGCCGGGGATGTCCAGCGGCACGGCGTTCATGGCGCCGGCGCAGATCGCGATCGCGTCGAACTCCTTCTGGAGCTCCTCGAAGGTGATGTCGCGGCCGATCCGGGTGTCGAAGCGGAAGGTGACGCCGAGCCGCTCGACGAGGCGGTAGTCCATCTCGATCGCCTCCCGCGGGAGGCGGAAGGCGGGGACGCCGATGAGCATCGTGCCGCCCGCGAAGGGGAGCTCGTCGAAGACGGTGACCTGGTGGCCGGCGACGGCGAGCTCGCGGGCCACGGCGAGACCGGCCGGGCCGGCGCCGATGACCGCGACCTTCGTGTCCCGCGGGGTGATCACCGGGGTGTCATCCGGGATGCCGGAGGCGGCGTGCCACTCCACGAGGAAGCGCTTCATCGCGCGGATGGAGAGGGGGCGGTCGATGTCGCCGCGGCGGCAGGCGCGCTCGCAGGGGGCGGAGCAGACATACGCGCACATCGCGGCCACCGGGTTGGGCTCGCGGGAGAGGAGATAGCCCTCCTCGAAGCGGCCCTCCGCGGCGAGGTTCAGGTAGCCCCGGCAGTTCGTTCCGACCGGACAGGCTTCCTGGCACTCGATGTTGCACTGGAGCCAGGAGGCGTCCACCGGCTGGACGAGGAACTCCTGGTTGGGATCGATGGCCAAGGGTGAGATGACTCCCGGTGCTTCGCTTCCGACGGATGGGCGGCGTGGGGCGCGATGGCACCGCCGAATCTACCACCGTCGGCCGGGCTCCGTCCGGCGCGCGGGCCGGGCGCGGGCGGAGCCTGCTAGCGGAGGTCGAGGAGCCGGAAGGCTTCCGCGGCGGCGACCCCGGCGGGGGCAGCGGTCTCCGTCAGCCACTCCCGGACGCGGCCGGCCAGCTCGGCGGGCTCGCGGATCTGGCTGGCGTGCGCGGCGAGCGCGGCGATCTTCCGGTCCGCGGTCGCGCTCACGTCCACGAGGAGGCTCGGACGGTCGGACCAGAAGAGGTAGAGCCGGCCGACGCTGTGCGGCTCCAGGCCCTCGTGGAGGACGAGCGAGGGGAAGGCGAGCGCGTTCCGGGCCGCCGGGTAGACGGCGTCCACGGCGGCGATCGCCGCGGCACGGTGGTCCGTGTGCTGGATCCAGCCGTCGTCGTGGAGGATGACCGTGGGGTCGCCGCACATCACGGCGTCCGGGCGGACGGTCCGGATCGCGCGGACGAGCTGCTCGCGCAGGATGAGGTCGTTCGCGAGGGCTCCATCCGGCTGGTGGAGGAAGGTGACGGAGCGGTAGCCCACGATCGCGGCGGCGGCCCGCTGCTCCTCCTCGCGCAGGCGGGCGAGGGCGAGCGGATCGGTCCGCGCATCGTCCGCGCCGGCGTCCCCGCTCGTGCAGCAGACGAGGTGCGCTTCCGTCCCGGCATCCACCCACGCCGCCACGGTCGCCGCGGCGGCGAACTCGGCGTCATCGGGGTGCGCGACGATGACGAGGAGCCGCTCGGGCCGCTCCCCGTGGAGCGGGAGGGGGGTCGTCATCGGGCGGGGGAAGAAGAGGCGGACGGCCCCCGGGATGGTGCGCGCGCGCACCTTCCCAAGGCGCTCCGGGAGGCGCTATGCTCGGTGGCGGCATCGCTCGTTTCCCCCCACGAGCGATGCCATTCCCTTTCCCGGGCGACGGAGATCCGGCACCCCGTCATCGGGCGGCCCGGAGCTCCCGGAGCGCCGCGTGGACCTCCTCGGCGTGGCCATCCGGGCTGACCGGGTCCCACACCCGTGCGACCCGTCCCTCGGGGTCCACGAGGAAGGTGGCGCGGGCGACGCCCATGTACGTCTTCCCGTACATCGACTTCTCCCGCCAGACCCCGTAGGCCTCGGCGACCGCGTGGTCCTCGTCCGCGAGGAGCGGGTAGGTGAGGCCGTGCTTCGCCTTGAAGGCGGCCTTGCTGTGGTGGTCGAGGATGCTCAGGCCCCAGACCTCCGCCTCCTCCGTGGTGAAGTCCGCCAGGCGGTCCCGGAACTGGCAGGACTCGATCGTGCAGCCCGGCGTGTCGTCCTTGGGGTAGAAGAAGAGGACGACCCAGCGGCCTCGCTGGTCCGCGAGGGAGCGCGGGGCGCCGGTGTCGTCGAGAAGGGTGATCGCGGGGGCGAGGTCGCCCGGGGCGGGCGTCTGGTGGGTCGTCATGCGCGGAAGGGTAGCGCGCGGGCGCGGCTCAGTCGCGCAGGAGGACGACCCCCGCGGGGTCGATCGCCAGCCGCACGGGGTCGCCGGGTGCGGGGAGGGGGCCGCCGCGAAGCTCCACCTCGAGGTCCGGCGCCCCCGCGACCGCGACGACGAGGAGGACATGGTCGCCGCGGAAGCGGCGGGCGCTCACCGTCCCGGCGATCGGCCCGGCCGCATCCAGGCGGACGGCATCCGGCCGGAGGAGGAAGGGGACGGGCCCGCTGCTCGCGGCGGGGGCGGCGGCAGCCGGCAGGGGGATCGGGCCCCACGGCCCGCGGATCGCGCCGTCGCCGAGCTCCCCGTGGGCGATCGTGCGGAAGCCGAGGAAGGCGGCCGCGAAGACGGTGGGCGGCGCGCTCCAGAGCGCCTCCGGGCTTCCGTCCGCCTCGATCCGCCCGCCGGCGAGGAGGACGATCCGGTCCGCCACGCGGAGCGCCTCGTCCTGGTCGTGGGTGACGTAGAGGACGGTGAGCCCGAGGCGGCGGAAGATCGCGGCGAGCTCATCCGGGAGCCGCTCCCGGAGGGCGCGATCGAGCGAGCCCATCGGCTCGTCCAGCATGAGGATCCGCGGGCGCGGCGCGAGCGCCCGGGCGAGCGCGACCCGCTGCTGCTCGCCGCCGGAGAGGCGGGCCACGGAGCGTCCCTCGAAGCCGGGGAGGCCGACGAGCGCAAGGACCTCGGCGACCCGCTCGCGGATCTCCCCGGCGGGCCGGCCCGCCATCCGGAGCCCGAAGCCGACGTTCCCCGCCACGTCGCGGTGAGGGAAGAGCGCGTAGTCCTGGAACATCAGCCCGACCCCGCGCTCGTGGACGGGGACCCCGGCCACCTCCCGGCCATCCAGGAGGACGCTCCCCGCGCTCGGCTGCTCCAGCCCGGCCACGATCCGGAGGAGGGTCGTCTTCCCGCTCCCGCTCGGCCCGAGGAGGGCGACGACCTCCCCCTCCTCCACGGCGAGGTCGATCCCCGTCAGGACCTCGCGCTCGGCATAGCGTGCGTGGACGCCGCGCAGCTCCAGGGCGGGCATCGGCTAGAAGGGGCTCGGCCCGCTGCCGCGGAGCCGCTCGATCGCGAGGACCGAGATCGCGGTCAGGACGAGGAGGATGGTGGCGAGCGCCATCGCCTGGGCGAAGGGGAGCGGCCCCGGGAGCCCGAGGAGCCGGTAGATCGCGACCGGCAGGGTCGGCGTGGCCGGGCGTGCGATGAAGAGGGTCGCGCCGAACTCGCCGAGCGAGATCGCGAAGGCGAAGCCGGCGCCCACGAGCGCGGCCCGCGCCACGATCGGCGCATCCACCTCCCGCCAGGCACGCCCGGGCGAGGCACCGAGGACGGCCGCCGCCTCGCGCAGCCGCGGGTCGATGGAGCGGATGACCGGCGCCGTGGCACGGATGACGAAGGGGAGCGCGACGAGCGCGTGGGCGAGCGGGATGAGGAGGATCGAGGTCCGCAGGTCGAGCGGGGGCTCGCCCAGGGCGACGAGGAAGCCGAAGCCGACGGTCACCGCCGAGGTCCCGACCGGAAGCATGAGGAGGGCATCGAAGGTCTGCGGGAGCCAGCCGCGGCGGCTCCCGATCGCGAGCGCGGCGGAAAGCCCGAGGCTGCCCGCCACGAGGAGCGTGGCGAACGCGAAGAGGAGCGAGTTCCCGATCGCCTCGGCGGGCGGGACGAAAAGCCCCGCACGCTGGGGGAGCGACCCGAGCGTGGTCCAGGCCGTGAGGCCGTAGCCCGCCCCCACCGCGAAGGAGCGCTCCACGAGGATGAGGAGCGGCAGCCCGACGAGCGCGATGAGCCCGGCGAGGACGGTACCCACGACGAACCGCTCGCGCCGGGTCCGGGGCGCGCGCTCCGTCTCCGCCGCGGGACGGAGCCGCTGCGCGACCGCGAGGCGCTCCTGGGCCCGGGCGCTCGCGAGGAGCAGAAGGAAGACGCCACCGACCTGGAGGATCGAGAGCGCAGCGGCGGCCGGCAGGTCGAGGAGGAGCGCGGTCCGACGCCAGATCTCCACCTCCAGGGTGGCCTGACCGGGGCCGCCGAGGACGAGGACGATCCCGAACGAGGTGAGCGTGAAGAGAAGGACGATCGAGACCGCGGAGAGGACGGCAGGCCGGAGGAGCGGCCAGGTCACCTCGCGGAAGGCACGCCACGGGGACGCGCCGAGGACCCGCGCCGCCTCCTCCGCGCGCGGATCGAGGTGCGCCCAGAAGCCGCCCACGAGCCGGAGGACGACGGCCACGTTGTAGAAGACGCTCGCGAGGAGGATCGCGATGGTCGTCCCGTCCAGGCGGACCTGCGGGGCGTCCGGGCCGGCGATCGCGGTGAGGAGCGCGTTCAGCGGGCTGCGCGGCCCGAGGAGGGCGAGGAAGGCGGCGCCCACCACGACGCTCGGCAGGACGAAGGGGACGGTGAGGAGCGCGCGGAGGAGGCGCTTGCCGGGGAAGCGGAAGCGCGCGAAGACCCACGCGGCGGGGAGACCGGCGAGGAGCGTGAGCGTGGTGGCGGCAAGGGCGAGCCCGATCGTCCAGGCGACGACCCGGAGCGTGGAGCTGCTCGTCCAGGTCCGGACGAGGGCGCCGGGGTCCGGCACCCCGTCCGGCGCCAC
The DNA here is from genome assembly GCA_017853275.1 of Chloroflexota bacterium. Classification (GTDB taxonomy): domain Bacteria; phylum Chloroflexota; class Limnocylindria; order Limnocylindrales; family CSP1-4; genus JAFMJV01. The sequence goes on along the minus strand of JAFMJV010000013.1, from coordinate 48,367 downwards.
CCCGAGAGCGACGATCGAGAGGACCGGGAAGGCGAAGAAGACGGCAAGGAAGAGCGCGGGCGGGAGCGCGAGGAGGAGCGCCGCCCGGCGGCTCACCGGAGGACGGTCTCGATCCACTCCTCGATCCAGCGCTCGCGGTCCGCGCCGATCCGCGCCGGGTCGAGGGTGAGAGGGGCCGCGGGGACCGCCGTGAAGGCGAGGTAGTCGGCAGGGAGCGCGATGTCCGTCCGCGCGGGGGTGACGAACATGTTCAGCGGGATATCCGCCTGGACCTCCGGCGAGAGGAGGAAGTCGATGAACGCGCGCGCCTCCGCCGGGGCATCCGTGCCGCGCAGGACGCCCGCGAGCTCCACCTGGCGGAAGCAGCCGTCCTCCATGACCGCGGTGGGCGGGGTCGCGGGTCGCGGGTCCGCATAGATGACCTCCGCCACGGGGCTCGACGCGTAGGAGACGACGATCGGACGATCGCCGGGGTTCACGCCGCCGGAGAAGTGGGTGAAGTAGGCATCGCTCCAGTCCGCCGCCACGAGGACCCCGTTCGCGCGCAGGCCGGCCCAGTAGTCGCGCCAGCCCTCCTCGCCGTAGCGGGCGATCGTGGCCAGCAGGAAGGAGAGGCCCGGCGAGGAGGTGGACGGGTCCTGGACGACGAGCGTGTCGCGCAGCTCCGGCCGGAGGAGGTCGTCCAGCGTCTCCGGGCGCGGGAGGCCCCCGTCGGCGAACACCTCCAGGTCGAGGTTGAGGCAGACATCCCCATAGTCGATCGGGGTCGCGCGGCCCTCCGGATCGAGCCGGAGCGCCTCCGGGACCGCATCGAGGGCCGGGGAGAGGTAGGGCTCGAGGATCCCGGCATCGAGCGCCCGCGAGAGGAAGGTCGTATCGATCCCGTAGATGACGTCCGCGAGCGGATCGTCGCCCGCGAGGATCGCCTGGTTGACCATCGACCCGGTATCCCCGGCGGTGAGGATCTCCACCTCCACGCCGGTGGCGGCCGTGAAGCCCGCGAGGACCTCCGGGCTGAGCGCGAAGGAATCGTGGGTCATGAGGGTGATCCGTTCCGCCGTGAAGGCCGGCGTGGCGGCGCCCGCGGGGAGGGCGATCGCGAGGGTGGTCCCCGCGAGGGCGAGGGCGAGGAGGGCGGCGGGACGGTGGTTCACGAGGCGGCATCCTCCGTGCGGGGGGTCCGGATGACGAGGAGGCACCCGCGCCGGACCGAGACGGTGGCGCGGGTCCCGATGAGGGCGTTGGAGAGGCCGCGGGCGGGGCCGGGGAGGAGCGGCTCGTCCCGGAGCGGATAGCGGAGCCCCTCGGTCACCACCCCCTCGACCGGCCCGGCGAGCGGGAGGAGGGAGAGGTGGTCACCCGGGGCGCCCTCCACGTGGATCGTGCCGGGACCCCGCGCGCTCCCGATCCGCCGGATCGTGGAGGGCGGCGCCACGATCGCCACATCGACCCCGTCCAGGTCCGGATGGGCGAGGAGGAAGAGGTTCGCGAGGGCGTGCTCCACGCGGGGGCCGCCGAGCGCACCCACGATGCGGATCGTCCGCGCACCCCGCTCCAGCGCGGCGCGGAGGGCGAGCTCGGTGTCGCTCTCATCCTTCTCCATGGGGACCGCGAGGATCGGGACGCCCCTCTGCCCGAGCTCCGCACGCGTTGCCGCGGAGAGCGAATCGCCGTCGCCCACGACAAGGTCCGGGAGGATGCCCGCCGCGAGCGCCTTGGCCGCCCCTCCGTCCGCGGCGATGACGAGCGCGCCACCCGGCAGCGACGCGCGGGCGGCGGCGAGACCGGCCTCCACCGCATCGCCGTCCGCGACGACGATCGCGCCGCGCTCCGCACCGGACATGAGAACGACCTCCGCCTGCCTGGTGACGGGACGGAGGTCGCGTGATCTGGACTCCCTTCGCCGGCATGACCCGGATCAGGTTCCGAGGGTCTGCGGTCGTTCACCGCACTCTCAGCGCCGTCAGTGGCGCTCCCCTGTCCCGTCTTCGTGATGTGACCGGAAGTCTAGCGCAGGGAAGGCGGTGCTAGACTCCGGCCGTGCCCGAAACGGTCCACCCCGGCCATCGGCGCGTCCTCGACGCCGCGGCCCGCAAGGGGGTCACCCTGCATATCCTGACCTTCGAGGAGCCGGCGCGGACCGCCGCGGAGGCTGCGCGCGCCGTGGGCGCCCAGCTCGGCCAGGTCGTGAAATCGCTCGTCTTCGTCGCGCCGGGGGATGGCGGGCCGGAGGCGGTCCTTGCGCTCGTCAGCGGCCCGAACCGCGTGGAGCTGGAGAAGCTCGGGGTCCTCGTGGGCCTCCCCGGCCTCCGCCGCGCCAGCCCCCAGGAGGCCGCCGAGCTGACGGGCTTCCCGGTCGGCGGGATCGCGCCCTTCGGGCACCGGCGTCCGGTGCGCGTGGTCATGGACGCGGACCTGGGGCGCTTCCCGCAGGTCTGGGCCGCCGCCGGTAGCCCGAACGCCGTCTTCACGGTCCCGCCGGCCACCCTGCGGATGCTCACGAACGCCACGGTCGCGCCCTTCGCGGAGGGTCCGGACGACCCGGAGCCGGCCGCCCGCCCGGTGACGCCGGGCCGGTCCCGCACCCGCCGCACGTGAGCCCGGAGCCCACGGCGCCGCTTCCGGAGGCGAAGCGCTCCGGCGTCCAGTACCCGGGCGGTCTCGCGGCGCGCTACCGCTGGACGGGGTCGGGCGGGATCGCCGCGATCACCGCGATGAGCGAGGCGGGCGGCTCGCTCACGGACCACGGCACGCTCGTCTCGCCCCAGCCGGACCGCCTCTGCCGGGCGGAGCTGCGCGTGGAGGGACCGTCGGGGACGTGGACCGCGCGCTTCGCATCGCCGATCCATGACGAGCCGCGCGGCCTCCTCTGGGACACCACCGGGCTGCTCATCGTGAAGTACGGCTTCGTCACCTACGCGCTCGCGGCACGCACGGGCGAGCTCCGCTGGCATCACGTGAGCGGGACGCCGGTGGTCGCGCTCCTCGGCTCCTCGCGGATCGCGCACATCCTCGTCCAGTCCGAGGTGGAGACCGTGGCGCTGGACGCGGACGGCGCCCCCGTCTGGCGGGCGGCGCACGGCGAGGTCGTGGCGGAGGCGGAGCTCGTGGGCGGCCGGCTCGTCCTCTCCACGTGGGGCGGCTTCCTCATCACCCTCGATCCGGCGACGGGGCGGACGCTCGAGGGATGACCCTGTGGACAGGGATGTGGACAGACGGTGGATGGATCACGCCCGCCCCAACCGTTCTGTGGATGACTCCCGTTGACCAGGGTGCGGGTGGGTCGCCACGATGCCCGCACACCCGGAGATGCTGGGAGCAGGACTGCAGGCGCGGAGCGATCCGCCGCTCATGTCCCGCGGAGGTAGCTCCGGGTCTTTCCCTGTCCGGAGACGGGATGTGACGGGGATCGTCCTTGCGATCGCGGGCATCTCCCTGCTCGGGGCGGGGATCGTGGCCCTCCGGCGGACCGGCGATGCATGGCGCGTGGGACGCCTCCTCGCGGTGGCCCCGCACCTGCCGCTCGAGGCGGTCGCGGAGGCCGCACGGAGCGGGGAGGAGCGGCTCGTCCGCGTCCACGGGCGGATCGGATCGGACGAGGAGTTCCCGGACGAGAACGACAAGCCCCTCGTCTACCGCCGGCAACGGCTGGAGTGGACCGATCCGGACGGCCGGCGCCAGGTCGCGGAGGAGGAGCGGCTCGCGGTCCCCTTCGGTCTCGAGGAGCGGGGGACCTTCGTGGCGGTGGACCTGGATGCGCTCGGGGACGGCCTCGTGGTCGTGCCGCGGATCGCGGAGGGGACCGCCGGGGAGCTGCCGGATGCGGTCCGGACGCGGATCCCCGCGGCGCGCCTCCCCGCGGATCCATCCACGCCGGTCCGCCTGCGCGTGGACCAGCTCTCCGCCGTGGAGCACGCCACCGCGGTCGGGGTGCCCCGGATCGGGCCGGACGGTGAGCCGGTCCTCACCGCGGGGCTCGGCCGGCCGCTCATCGTCACCCCGCTCGATCCCGATGCCGCGATGCGCGTCCTGGGCGCGGAACGCCGCCGGACCGTGCGGCTGATCACCGTCCTCATCGCCGCCGGCGGCGCCCTCCTCGCGGCCGCGGCGGTCGCCCTCATCCTCGGCCTGTGAGCGCGCGGCGCCTCCTCGCCGGCACCCTGCTCGTCCTCGCCCTCGCGTTCCCGGCCGCGCCGGCCGCGATCGTCATCGGTGCCTCCCCCGCGCCATCCGCGCTCCCCGCCGCGACCGCCGAGCCCGGGCGGGCCGCGGAGCCGGTGGCCTCCGCCGCGCCCCTTCCGGAAGGCGCCGTGGACCTGCGCAGCTCCGGGGAGGGTCCGGGGCTCCGCGGAGGTCCGCTGGAGGTCCTCGCAGCGGTCCTCCTCGCCGGCCTTGCGAGCGCCGGGATCACCGCGGCCTGGGTCCGGGTCGGCCGCCGGCGCTGATCTTCCGGGTCACCCCCGCTGACCCGATCGGGAGGGGTCCGGGACCCCGTGAGCACGCGGACCGGGTGGAGACGGGTGGGGGCGGGGGTACCTTCATCCCATACCTGCGCATCGGCCTCGCTTCCCACGATGGCGGCCGGTCACCAGACCGAGCCATCGGAGGTCCCGAGCCATCAAGACGCAGGTCGACGCCGAAACCCTGAGCGTGAGCGAGGCCGCCCGGATCCTGGGCGTCCACGTGAACACGCTGCGGACCTGGACCGACCAGGGCCGGCTCCGCTGCGTCCGCGCGAACCCGCGCGGCGATCGGCGCTACCGGCGGGACGACCTGGATGCGCTCCTCTCCGTCATGCGCATCGGCCCGGAGAGCGCGGGTGCCTTCCAGCCGCGGCTCGTGCCGCGGGAGCGCCGCTCCGTGGAGTGGGCGCTCGCGGCGCCGGGGGTCGCGCCGGCCGGATCCGCGATCGATGCGGCCGACCGGGACGCGATCCGACCCGCCGCGGAGAGCGGCCGCCCGGTCGTCCCCTTCCCCGTCCGGCCGCGGCCGGCGGCGGCCGGGAGCGAGGCCGGGGCCGACGCCACCCTCGCGGACGCGATGGCGGACCTGGCCACCACGACCTCCCGGTCCGCGGACCTCGCCGCCGCCCTGCGCGCCGCCACGCGCGTCCTGCGCGATCCCGCGCGCTTCCGGATGATCGCCATCGGGGAGTGGCGGAACGGGGTGCTCGAGCCCCGGAGCATCGACGGCGTCCACCGTGCCCGCGCCTGGTGGGCAGGGCTCGACCTGGAGCTCGCGGCGATCGCCCGGCGCGAGGGGCGCCAGGTCGCCGGGGTGACGGACCGCCAGGCCGCGGATGCACGTCGCGGGGACCCGCAGGCCGGCGCCTTCCACCTCTTCACCCCGATCGGATCGGGTGACGGTGCGTGGGGGACGCTCATCGCGGAGCTGCCGTCCGCCGAGGACGCGGACCGGCGGACCCTGGAGCTCCTCTCGCTCACCGCCGGGATCCTCGAGCTGGCGACGCGCCGCGCCGGCATCCACGACCGCGCCGCGGGCGAGGAGAGCCGCTGGCGGCTGATGGCGGAGGTCGCCGCCGATCTCGGTGCGCGGACCGAGCTGCCGGTCCTCCTCGAGCGCCTCGTGGACCACGGGCGCCGGCCCTTCGGTGCCGATCACGCGGTCGCGGTCCTCCCCGGCCGGGACGGGAGCCGGGAGGCGACGGCAAGCCACGCGATGCCGGAGAGCCTCGTGGGTGCGCTCGCGCTTGCCGCCGGGAGCGGACCCCTTGCAGCTGCGCTCGCCACCGGACGTCCGGTCGCGATCCTCCAGCCCCGCCAGGACCCGCGGGCAGCCGAGCTCGCCCCCGCGCTCGTGCGCGCCGGGATCGGGAGCCTCGTCGCGGTCCCGCTCGGCGCGGAGGGCGGGATGCTCGTCCTGGCCCACGCGGTGAGCCACCCGTGGAGCGCGGATGAGCTGGAGATGGTGGAGAGCCTCGCGGCCCAGGCGAGCGTGGCGATCCGGAACGCGCGCGATCTCGCGCGGATGACCGGCTGGGCCGCGCAGCTCGCCTCGATCCGCGCGCTCGGCGCGCGGCTCAACCGCTACCTCTCCGTGGAGGAGATCGGGCGCGCGATCTGCCGCGAGCTCCGGGAGCTCCTCCCCTCGGATGACGTGCGCGTCTACCGGGTGAGCGGCGAGGAGCTCGTCCCCGTGGCCTGGCAGGGGATGCGCGACCCCTACCGGACCGTGGACGGCGAGCGGCTCCGGACGCGCGTCGGCGAGGGGATCACCGGCTGGGTCGTGCGCCATGGCTCGCCCGCGATCCTCGGCGATGCCGCGCGGGACCCCCGGGCACGGACCGTGCCGGGGACGAGCGACCTCGACGAATCGATGCTCCTCGCGCCGATGCGCGACGACGAGCGGACGATCGGCGTGATCGTCCTCTCCCGGATCGGCCTCCACCGGTTCGATGACGACGACCTGCGGACGCTCGAGATCTACGCGGCGATGGCCGCGCAGGCGATGGTCAACGCGGACGCGACGGAGCGGCTCCGGGCCCAGTCGCGCCACCTGGAGCGGCAGCTGGAGACCCAGCGGGAGCTCCTCCGGGTCACCGAATCGATCCTCTCCTCGCTCGACCCGCGGCGCGTCGTGGACGAGATCACCGCGCGGCTCGGTGCGCTCGTGCCCGTGGACAGCCTCTCCGTCCAGCTGCGCGACCCGGATCCGGTGGACGGCGTCCGTCTCCTGGAGGACCGGGCGGGGACCTGGGCGCGGATCGTGGCTCCCCTCCGGCGCCGGGACGGCGGCCTGGGCACGCTCCGGCTGGAGCGGCGTGGGCGCGGGGCGCGCTTCGAGCCCTGGGAGGTGGAGCTCGTCACGCTCTTCGCCGGCCAGGTCTCGATCGCGCTCGCGAACGCGGTCGCCCACCGCGAGGTGGAGGAGCGGGCGCGGACCGATGCGCTCACCGGGCTGCGCAACCAGGGCGCCTTCCAGGACGACCTCGCCCGGGCGGTGAGCGATGGCCGGCCCTTCGGGCTCCTGATGATCGACCTGGACGACTTCAAGTCCTGGAACGACGCCCACGGCCACGAGGCGGGGAACCGGCTCCTGGAGGCGATCGGGCGTGAGCTCCAGGCGGCCTGCCGCGAGACGGACCGCGTCTACCGCTACGGCGGGGACGAGTTCTCGATCCTCCTCCCCGAGGCCTCCGGCCGGACGGCGGTCGAGGTGGCGGAGCGGCTCCCCGGCGCGGTCCGTGCGGCCTCGGGCGATCGGGTCTCGTGCTCGATCGGGATCGCGGCCTTCCCGGCGGACGGCGGGGATGCGGAGACGATCGTCCTGGCGGCAGACCGGGCCTGCTACGTGGCGAAGCGCGCCGGCGGGTCCCGGGCCGCGATCGCCGAGGAGGGGCTCAGCCCGGAGGCCCCGGCCCCCGCGGACGGATCGGACGACCGGGGGACGCACGCGGCCTGACCGGCCGTCTCCTCCGGCGCGCTACCCTTCCCGGCGATGAGCGCTGAGCCCCGGCCGAGGATCGTCGTCGCCCACGCGGCGGTGAGCCACGAGCCGCCCGATTCCGTCCCCGCCCTCAAGGTGCGCTGGTACCGCGAGGCGGTGGAACGCGCCGGTGGCGAGGTCCTCGCGATCGCCCCGGACCACCCGCGGAGCGCGATCGCGGCCGCCCTGGCGGCGATGGACGGCCTGATGATCTGCGGCGGCGCGGACCTGGATCCCGCGCTCTATGGCGAGGCGCCGGCCGGAGCACGCGGCCTGGAGCCGGAGCGGGATTCGCTCGAGCGGGAGGCGTGGGCGGCGGCGGAGGTGCGCGCGCTCCCGATCCTCGGCCTCTGCCGTGGGCTCCAGGCGCTGAACGTCTTCGGGGGCGGGAGCCTTCTCCAGCACGTGGACGGCCACGACGGGCCGGCGCCCACGGAAGGCCCCGCCTGCACCCACCCGCTCACGCTCGTGCCGGGGACCCGGATCGCGGGGATCCTCGCCGAGGGGGCCGGCGCCACCTTCACCGTGAACAGCTATCACCACCAGGCGGTGACCGCGGACCGGCTCGCGCCCGGCTTCCTCCCGTCGGGCTGGAGCCCTTCGCCGGAGGGTGATCTCGTGGAGGCGATGGAACGGCCGGGCGAGCGCTTCGTGGTCGCCGTCCAGTGTCACCCGGAGCGGACGGAGTCGACGCCGGCCGCCTTCGAGCGGCTCTTCCAGGCCTTCATCGATGCGGCGCGCGCCGGGGGGACGCGGGGCGCCTGAGCGGACGCGGGACGCGACCGGCGGTCAGATCCGCCAGCGGCCGCGCCGGCGGGGCCGCTCTTCCTCGGGGGCAGGCTCCGCGACGGCGGCCTCTTCGCCGGCCGCATCCACGGGGAGGGCAAGCTCGGCTTCGGGCCACGCGCTCGTGGCGACCTCCGGGGCGGGCTCCGTCCCCGGCTCGGCGGCAGGCGCGTCCGCGTCCGCATCCGCGAACGGGTCCCAGCCGACCGGATCCGGAGCGGCCTCCGCGGCAGGATCGGGATCGCGGCCGGGATCGACGACCAGCTCCGGGGTGGGCGCGTCGTCCGCGGGTGGAGCAGCATCCCAGGGAGCGGGGGCGGGTTCCGGCTCGGGGTCCGGGGTGGGATCCCAGGAGGCGACCTCGGCCTCCGGCTCCGCGGGGGCCATCGGCTCGACGACCGGCGCCGGGGCGGGCTCCCACGTGGCGACCTCGGGCTCCGGCTCCGGCTCCGGCTCCGCGGGGGCCATCGGCTCGACGACCGGCGCCGGGGCGGGCTCCCACGTGGCGACCTCGGGCTCCGGGGGCGGGACGGGCTCCCAGGGGGGCTCCACGGGGGCCGGCTCGTCCACGGGCGCAGGCCCGGGCATGGCCGACGGGGGCGGAACGGCGGTGGTGGGCGGGAGGGCCCACGGCGGAGGCATCGTGGGCGCACCGGGGCCGGCGGGGAACCCCGGTCCCGGGGCGGGGAGCGGGACCCGCGTGACGATCACCTCGCTCTCGTCCGCGATGCCGAGGATGGCCGCGGCGGAGCCCTGGTTGATCGCAAGGCAGAGGCGCCCGAACGAATCCTCGTAGAGGAGGGGCGTCCCCGGCGGCACGTTCCCGAAGGTCTCGACCCAGGCGACCTCCAGGTCCCGGACCCCGGAGAGGTCCGTGACGCGCAGCCAGACGCGCTCGCCGTAGGCGATCTGCCCGAGCGCCCCGCGCAGCTGCGGCCCGAGGCCGGAGAGCTTCACGTTCCCGAAGGTGTCCTGGTAGATGACGTGGGTGCGCAGGATCCCCGCGTAGACCTCCGCCTCCGGCCACTCGCCCACGATGAGGCGGCTGGGATCCACCGCCGGGCCGAGGAAGTCGATCGGGACCCCCGTGGCGAGGTGGGCGGCAGCGGGCGCGAAGAGGTCACGGCCGTGGAAGCTGGCGCTCACCACGGGGAGCCGGTACTGCTGGCTGATGATCACGTGCGCCCGCGTGATCCCCCCGAGGCGTGCCGCGGCCGGCAGGAGGATCCCGTTGTCCGGCCCGAGGAGGAAGTCACCCCGCGCCGTCTCGAGGGCGATCGGGCGGCGCTCCGTCCCCACGCCCGGATCGACGATCGCGACGTGGGCACCCACCGGAAGGTAGGGAACGGCGGACCAGAGGAGGAGCGCCCCGTCCCGGACGCGGAACTTGGCCACGTCATGGCTGATGTCGATGACGAGCGCATCCGGCGCCACCCCGAGGATGACGGCACGCATGATCCCCGCGAAGGGATCCCGCAGTCCGAAGTCCGTGACGAGGCTGACGACGGGGCGGGAGCCCGGCCGTGCCTGCCGGGAGGCGGCGGGGGTGGTGATCGTGCGCGTGAAGATCCGGGGCATTGACGCGCATCCTACCCCCGGCTCGTCCGGCCCGTCCGTGCGGGGAGGGACCGGAGCCCGGGACGCTATGCTCGGCGCCCGATGGACCCAGCGAGCGAGCATCCGGTCCCGGCCGGCCCCGTGCGGGGTGAACGGCCACCCTCTCCGCCGCGCCTCCTCGGCCTGCGCCTTCTCGGCGGGCTGATGGCCGGGCTGTGGGCCGGGCTGGGTGTCGTCGTCTTCGTCACCTACCGGCCGGGCGGTCCGCTCGATCCGTGGGTGGGGATCGCCGCCTTCCTCCCCGCGGCGATCGCGGCGATCGCGGTGGTCCGGCCACCGCTGGCGGGGACCTGGCGCGGTGGGGTGAGCGTCGTCTGGATCGCCCTCATCGCCGTCCTCCTCGTCCTGCCCCTCATCGGCCTGGTCAGCGAGCAGCTCGTGACCGGGGTCGGGCGGACCCTCCTCCCCTCCCCGGAGGTCGCCTACGCGGCCGTGCTCGCCACCTTCCTCAGCACGCTCTACGTGGCGCTCGGGATCCTCTCCCTGCGCGGCGTCATCCCCGGCACGGTGGAGCTCCCCGGGATCCACAGCGAGATCGACCGGCGGCCCGGGGTCTTCGTGGCGATCGTGGCGTCCGCGCTCGTGACGCTCGCGATCTCCGTCACCTTCGGCGGGCTCGCCTGGGTGAACGAGGTCGCGCTCGCGGAACAGCCGGTGGCGCCCTCGCGCTTCGGTCCGAGCGACCCGGCCCTGCGCGTTCCCCGCTGCTCGGACGGGCTGCGGGTCGGACGCGGGGCAGCCCTGGCGATGGAGGTCACCGCCTACGAGGACGACGTCGCGGTGGGGAGCGCCCGCCTCGCCGGGGAGCGGAGCGGCGTGGCGGAGACGTGGACGGGGAGCGCGGACGGGCCGCTCGGGCCCGTGGTGACCGGCTACACGCGGCTGGACGGCCGGGCCTGGCTCCTCACCGGGGGGCGCTGGGAGGCAGCGGAGATCGATCCGTATGCCCTGACCGGCCTCGCCGGGCTGACCGCGGACGGCCCGGTGGCGGCCACGGTGGACCGGCCCGGTCGGCCGCCCGTGGCGGAGGATCTGGGCGTGGAGATCGTGGGCGGCGCCAGGGCACGTCGCTGCCGCACGGCGATCGACGGTCCGACCGCGCTCGATGCCTTCCTTCCCGTGCGCTGGCTGGCCGGCGGTGACGCGGTGGCGGCACGCGCGCCGCTCACGGCCTGGCGGGGCACCCTCGACTGGTGGGTCTTCGCGGACGGCGAGCTGGGACAGGCGCTCCTCATCCTCAACGGGTACCCCGGCGACGCATGGCCGAGCACCGGGATCCAGGGCGAGATCCGGGCGCGCCTCGTGGCGCTGGACCGCGGCGCGCCGCATGCGGTCCTGGCGCCGGAGTCGGCACCCGCGCCGTGACGCGAGGCGCGATGATGATGGGGGAGGTGGACGAGCGATGACCCGCACGAGACGGTACGAGAAGTGGGACCGTGCCGCCCGCTACCTGAACATCATCGCGCAGCTGGAAGCGCATCCGGAGGGGATCTCCGCCCAGGCGATCGCCGATCGGATCGGCGTCTCCAAGCGGACCGTCTACCGGGACCTGCAGGCGCTCGACCTGCAGGCCTCGATCGCGCTCTGGTCCGACCGCGGGCTGTGGGGGATCGACCGCGACAAGGCCTTCCTGCCGCCGCTCAAGCTGACGCTCTACGAGGCGATGACCCTCTTCCTCGGGGCACGCCTCCTCGCGCGGGCCAGCGACGAGCGGGACACCGCGATCTTCGGGGCGTGGGGGAAGCTGGCACGGATCCTGCCGCCGGTCCTCGCCACCCACCTGCGGGAGACCGGGGACGCCTATGCCACGCGCCCGGAGAACGCCCACGTGACGGAGGTCCTCCGCACGCTCACGCGGGGGTGGGTGGACCGGCGGGTCGTCCAGATCGAGTACGGGCCGTCCGTCTACGACCCCTCGGTCCCGTCACGCACCACGCGCGTCCACCCCCTCGCGATCGAGCCCTCGGCGATGACCCGGGCCCTCTACCTCGTGGCCTGGGACGAGAAGAAGAACGCGCAGCGGACCTTCAAGATCGAGCGCATCCGCTCGGCATCGCTCACCCCCGAGCCCTTCGATGGCCACGACGACGAGAACGTCGCGCGCGATCTCCTGAGCGCGTGGGACGTGATCTCGGACCAGCCGCTCGTCCGGATCGTCATGCGCATCTCGCCGGCGACCGCGCAGCGCTTCGCGGAGACGATCTGGCACCCCACGCAGTCGATCGAGCGGGAGGAGGATGGCGGCCTGATCTGGCGCGCGACCGTCTCGGGGACCGCGGAGATCCTCTCCTGGATCGTGGGCTGGGGTCCGGATGCGGAGCTCCTCGAGCCCCCGGACCTGCGCGCGAAGGTGGCCGCGCTGCACGCGCAGGCGGCGGCCCGCTACCGCTGACCCGCGCCCCCACGGGAAACGCCGAGGGCCGCTCCGCCGAAGCGGAACGGCCCTCGTCCCTTGATCCGTGCGATCCGGCCGGGCGACCCCGGCCGATGGCGATGCCGGCTAGAGCGCCTTCACCGCCGCGGCGAGGGACTCCAGGCCGGCCTTCGCGTCCGCGAAGAGCATCCCGGTCTTGGGGTCCGTGTAGAGCTCGTTGTCGATGCCCGCGTAGCCGCGGCCCATCGAGCGCTTGATGACGACCACGCTCTTCGCCTGGTCCACATCGAGGATCGGCATCCCGTAGATCGGCGAGGCCGGGTTCGAGCGGGCGGCCGGGTTCGTGACGTCGTTGGCGCCGACCACGAGGGCCACGTCCGCGCGGCTGAACTCGGGGTTGATCTCCTCCATCTCCTTGAGCTGCGGATAGGGCACGTTCGCCTCCGCGAGGAGGACGTTCATGTGCCCGGGCATCCGGCCGGCCACGGGATGGATCGCGTAGGAGACCTCCACGCCGCGCGCTTCCAGGATCTCGGCGAGCTCCCGGACCGCGTGCTGGGCCTGGGCGACGGCGAGGCCGTAGCCCGGGACCACGATCACCTTCTGGGCGTAGGCCATCTGGATCGCGGCGTCATCGACACCGACCTCCCGGACGCTGCCTCCCCCGCCGGCGGCGGCACCCGCTCCGGCAGCGGCATCACCGCCGCCGAACCCGCCGACCATGATGTTCATGATCGAGCGGTTCATCGCGTCCGCCATCAGCTTGGTGAGGATGCCGCCGGAGGCCCCGACGAGCGCGCCCGCGATGATGAGGACCGGGTTGTTGAGCACGAAGCCGGACATCGCCGCCGCCGTGCCGGTGAACGAGTTCAGCAGGCTGATGACGACGGGCATGTCCGCGCCGCCGATCGGGAGGACCATCGTGATGCCGAAGACACAGCCCGCGATCGTGATCGCGAGGAGGATGCCGAGCTTCACGCCGGTGCCGATGCCCTCGAGCGGGGCGCCGTAGGCGGAGAGGATGAGGATGATCGTGCCGACCGCGGTGATGAGCCCGAGGGCGACCGTGGTCATCTGACCGCCGGGCACCTTGATCGGCGCGCCGGAGATCAGGCCCTGGAGCTTGCCGGAGGCCACGATCGACCCGGTGAAGGTGATGCAGCCGATGACGACGCCGAGGACGACGAAGACCGCGGTGGAGAGGGTCTCCTTCTCCGTCCCGGCGACGTGCATGTAGTCGAAGATCGCGATGAGCGCCGCCGCGCCGCCGCCCACTGCGTTGAACAGCGAGACGAGCTGGGGCATCGCGGTCATCTTCACGCGCTTCGCCATGACGAGGCCGAGGCCACCGCCGATGACCAGCCCGACGATGATGATGACCCACGCCTCGATCGAGAGGCCTTCGCCCCGGAGCGCGTAGTAGGCGAGCGTGGTGAAGATCGCGACGGCCATGCCGGACGCGGAGAGCTGGTTGCCCTTCCGCGCGCTGGCCGGGCTGTTCATGAGGTGGAGGCCGAGGACGAACGCCGCAGCGCCCACGAGCCACGCGAAGAAGGCGATGGTGAAGAGCCACTGCTCCGACATCGGATCAGGCCTCCTTGGGCGCGTCGGCCTTGGCGGCGACGGGCTTCTTCTTGAACATCTGGAGCATCCGGTCCGTCACCACGTAGCCACCCACGACGTTCGCCGCGCCGAAGACGGTCGCCACGAACGCGAGGACGTAGCCCAGCGGGTCGGACGCCTCGGCCGCGATGATGATCGCACCGACGATGACGATGCCGTGGATCGAGTTGGCGCCGGACATCAGGGGGGTGTGCAGGGTCGCGGGGACCTTGCTGATCACCTCGAAGCCGACGAGGATCGCGAGGACGAAGAGCGCGAGCGAGTTGAGGAGCTGGGTATCCATCTCAGGCACCGGCCTCCGGCTTGGCGTCGGCCGCGGGGGCCTCGGCGGCGGGGGCCTCGGCCGGGGCCGCGGGCTCCGGAGCGGGCTCCGGGGCCGGCGCGGGGGCCGGGGCAGGGGCGGCGGGCTCGACGCCGAGCAGCTTCGCGGTGGCCGCCTGGACGACCTTGCCGCCCTGGGTGATCACCGTCGCGCTCGTGATCTCGTCCGCCATGTCGTAGGTCATCGCGCCGTCCTTGACGAAGTGGACGAGGAGCGCGCTGATGTTCCGGGCGTAGAACGCGGAGGCGCCGGCGGGCATCGTGGCCGGGATGTTCGCGGGGGCGATGATCGTCACGCCGTTCTCGGTCGTGAAGGTCTCGCCGGCGCGGGAGATCTCGACGTTGCCGCCCAGATCGCTCGCCGCCATATCCACGATGACCGAGCCCGGCTTCATCAGGTTGACCGCGTTCTTCGTCACGAGGACGGGCGGCTTGCGACCGGGGACCTGGGCCGTGGTGATCACCACGTCCATGCCGCCGATCAGGCCCTCGAGCTCCGCCTTCTGGGCCGCGGCCTCCTCCGCCGTCAGCTCGCGGGCGTACCCGCCGCTGCCGGAGGCGTCCGCGACGGACTTCAGCTGGAGGAACTTGGCGCCGAGCGATTCGGCCTGCTCGCGCGTCTCGGGGCGCACGTCATACGCATGGACGAGAGCGCCGAGCCGCTTGGCCGTGCCGATCGCCGCGAGACCCGCCACGCCGATCCCGAGGATCAGGAGGTTGGCGGGCTTCGCCGTGCCGGCGGCCGTGGTGAGGAGCGGGAAGTAGCGGGGGTAGGCCTCCGCGGCGATGAGCACGGCCTTGTAGCCGCCGACGTTCGCCTGCGAGGAGAGCGCGTCCATCGTCTGCGCCCGCGACAGCGTGCGCGGGAGCGCATCCAGGCTGATCGCGGTGACGCCCTGCGCCGCAAGCGCCTGGGCGGTCTGCGGATCGATGAGCGGCTGGAGGAGGCCGATGAGGGCCTGCCCGCTGCGCAGCTTGCCGACCTCGGCGGCCGACGGCTTCTGCACGCGCAGGACGACATCCGCCTGGCTGTAGAGCTCCGCTTCGGAGACGACCTTGGCGCCGGCGTCCGTGTAGGCGCTGTCCGGGAAGGCCGATCCGGCTCCCGCGCCGGACTCGACCAGGACCTCGATCCCGGACTTCACGAGCTTGCCGATCACTTCCGGCACGAGCGCGACACGCCGTTCGTTCGGCGCCGACTCCCTGGGTACCGCGACCTTCATCCAGGAACCTCGATGAGAGGGGTGGGCAGGCAGAGGGAAAGAGCCGCTCTGCGACGGCCGAAAGGATAGCGGAGCGGAGCGCGGAGGGGAAGCGGCCGGACCGGGCGCGGCCCGGATGGCGCGGCGGTCAGCGACCGCGCACCGGGATCGTCAGGGTCGCAGGTCGGTGCAGTCGGACGGCGTGTTGTCGTGGACGGCCTTGCCCGGTCCGCACTCACCCGGGAGATCGAACGTGCCGCCCTGGATCAGCACGCCACCGCCGTAGGACTGCGCGCCGTTGTCATGGATCGACGCCGTATCCGCGATCGTCAGGGCGCCGAGATAGACGAAGACACCCCCACCGGAGTTCGCGGTGGCCACGTTGTGGTGGATCGAGCTGCTGCCGGACATGGCGAGCGTCCCGTTGCCCATGATCTGCACGCCGGCTCCCTGCTGGCCGACGTGGTTATCCACGATGGATGACGACCCTTCCATCCGGACGGTGCCGTTGTTGATGTAGATCCCGCCGCCGCCGAACGCGCTCGTGTTGTCCACGATGCGGCTGGTATCGCTCATGAGCATGACCGCTCCCGTCGCCACGTAGGCACCGGCGCCGTTGTCCGTCGTCGTCGTGTTGGCACGGACCACGGTGGCCCCGGCCAGCGTCACGGCAGCGCCGAAGAGATAGAGCCCGCCGCCGTAGCCCGCCGTGTTCCCGCGGACCACCACATCGCGCAGCAGCGTGGCGCCGCTGACCGCCCGCACCCCGCCCCCATTCGGGGCAGATCCGCCCGTGATCGTGAGCTTGGCGATCTTGACGATGGTGGCGCCCGGGGCGATCGTGACCACCGCGTCGAGCGCGTCACCATCCAGGGTCGGCTTCGCAGCGCCCTTGGGGCGGATCCCCCGGATCGAGAGGGACCGGTCGATCATCGTGGTGCCGTGGCAGACGCCGCGCAGGGTGAGGTGGTCGCCGTCGCTCGCGGCCGCCACGGCAGCGGCGAGCGTCCTCTTCGTGATCCCGCTATCCGTGTTCTTCACCCGGCAGGCGGTCGGGGAGAGGCCCAACGCGGGCGCCGCGGGGATCGCGGCAAGAAGGGAGAGCGCGACAAGGAGCGCGCCGGCGCCCTTCGCGGAACGACCGAGTCTCGCCACGGGAGGGCTCCGATGCTGCTTCGTGAGCGCCCCTGGGGCGGGCCGCCGCTGGGCGGGAGGGTAGCAGGGGACGCGATGGCGGCGGCACACCCCCGGGGAAGCCGGGGGTGTGGCTACGGCCGGGGCGGGCCGGCAGGCCAGGCGAACCTCAGTCGCAGATGGCCCCGGTGCCCATCCTGGTGACGATCTGGCCCGGGGTGTTGCCGCTCGTGCGCTCCGCCGCCCCGGTGAGGACCGCGGGCGTCCCACAGGCCGGCCACAGGACGATACCCCCGCCACGGCGTCCGCCGATGTTGTCGCTCACCGAGCTCGCATCCTCCATCGTGAACACCTGGCCGAAACCCGGGATCTCGATGGCGCCGCTGTTCCGGGTCGCGTGGCTGTCGTTGTCATGCACCGACGCATCGCCGGACAGGAGGGTCGGCCCGTAGGTATAGATCCCGGACGCATGGCCGTCCGACCGGTTGTGGTGGACCGACGAGGATCCGGCGAGGGTGAGCGAGCCGTTGTTCCAGATCCCGCCGCCCCAGGTCAGCGTGCGGTTGTGATGGACCGACGCGGAGCCGGCGAGGGTGAGCGTGGATGGCGCAGCGTTCAGGACGCCGCCGCCCGCGACGGCACGGTTGTGGTGGATGGACGAAGATCCGCGGAGGGTCAGGCTCCCCCCGTTGTGGTTCCACACCCCACCTCCGTTCGCCGGCGTCCGGTTGTGGTGGATGGACGAGGAATCCTCGAGGGTGAGGGTCGCGCCGAAGTCGTTCGCGATGCCCCCCGCGTCGAGGTCCGAGCGGTTGTGGTGGATCGACGCGGAATCGCGGAGGGTGATGTCACCGGCGAATTCGTTGTAGACGCCGCCCCCGCTCTCCGTCGCGTGGTTCGAGCGGATCGACGCCTCCCCCTCGAGAACGACGGTCCCCTGGTTGTAGAGTCCGCCGCCGTAGCCGCCGGTGTTCCCGCGGATGACGCTCCGGTCGCCGATCGTCAGCGTCGCCCCGGACCAGTTCGCGATGCCGCCCGCGTACGACTGGTCGCTGGTCCCGACGTTGCCCGAGACGGTCGTCGTGCCGGCGAGCGTGAGCGTGCCCTCGTTGGAGATCGCGCCCTCGTCGGCCGACACGTTGCCTCGGACCACGACATCGCGGAGCGTGAGCGTGCCCTCGTTGGAGATCGCGCCGCCGTAAGTCCCCCCGGAGCCCGGCGTCCCGGACCCATCCGTGATGACCAGCCGCTCGATCGTGACGGTGGCGCCCGGGGTCACCGTGATCACCGAGCCGCTCGCATCACCATCGAGGACCGGCAAGGGCTTGCGCTTCGGCTTGATGCCCACGATCGTGATGTCCCGGGCGATCACCGTGTAGCCGTGGCAGACGCCGCGGACCGTGAGCCGAGCGCCCGTCTGGGCCGCCGCGAACGCGACGCCGAGGTTGTCGAACGACACGTGCGGATCGGCGGTCGTGTCCGTCACCACGCACGGCGGTTCCGCCACCGCGGCCGACACCGTGGCCGCGGGGATCGCGGCAAGAAGGGAGAGCGCGACAAGGAGCGCGCCGGCGCCCTTCGCGGAACGACCGAGTCTCGCCACGGGAGGGCTCCGATGCTGCTTCGTGAGCGCCCCTGGGGCGGGCCGCCGCTGGGCGGCAGGGTAGCAGGGGGCGCGATGGCGGCGGCGCACCCCCCGGGGAAGCCGGGGGGTGCCTCCGCGCCGCTCAGCCCGGCCGCTTCGTCGTCGGCTGCGCGGGCGGCCAGGGAAGCGCGAGGTACTCGGCCTTCCAGGCGGCCTTCACGACCTCCGTGTAGTGGTGGACGAGGACCCCGTTCGTGGCATCCGTGGGGACGCGCACGAGGAGCTCCACGTAGTCGAAGGAGTTCGAGGCCGCGAACGCCATCTGGACGGTCGTGATCAGCCCGGCCTCGCCACGCGGCTCGAAGGGGACGAGGATCGGCCCGGTATCGATCTGGTACTCGCCGTCCCGCTCGTTCACGTTGATCGTCTTGACCGGGAAGTCGAGGCGGACCTGGAGCCCGGCGAGCTCGAGCGTGGCGTGGCAGACGAGGCGCCGGCCCTCATGGATCGCGTCCACGATGTGCCCGGGGGTCGGGAGCGGCTCCGCGTCCACCTCCACGAGGCGGACATGCGACTCATCGAACGTATCGTCCCGCCGCACGAACATCCGCTCCGGCTGCATCCCCGATCCGGGCGGCCAGAGCGGGATCCCCATCCCGGCCCGCTGGTAGGTCTTCACCTGGAGGAACCGCTCGTTCCCGAAGACCGGGATCATCTCCGCGTTCGTGGGCATCCACATGTCCGTGGGGACGCCCACGTACTCGGTGCGGCAGGGCGCGCCGAGGACGAGCCGGTCGCTCTCGCCGGTCGCCGGGTCTGTCAGCTCGCAGATCGCATCCACCGGCGTCCGGGCGTTGTTCAGCGTCCGGGGCGGCTTGTGGCTCACCGTGGTCGGCGGCTTCTTCAGCTCGTCCACCCGCCACTGGACGGACGAGGCGGCGTGATCGATCGCGCGGACCATCGGGCTCCTCGGCTCGAGATGCACCCGCGGATGCGGGCGTCCGCGATGAGGCTAGCGGGCGGGACGCGGCAGGGAGCGGCGGTCCTGCAACCGGATCAGGCGGGCGCGGCGGCCCCCGCGCGGAGGATCGCCGGGCGGAGGAGGACGATCAGTCCCACGGAGAGCGTGGTGACGATCCCCATCCCCACGAGGACGATCTGCTCCCCGGCGACCTGGGAGAGCGCGGAGACGCCGGCCATCCCGATCGGCTCCAGCAGGACGAAGGTGAGCGTGAAGAGCCCGAGCACCCGTCCCCGGACGGCCGCGGGCGCGAGCTGCTGGAGGAGGAGGTTGCAGGTCGCGTACTGGATGTTCGTGCACATCGGCAGGAGGGTGAGGACGACGACCGCGACCGCCGCGCTCTCCGCGAGGCCGAGCCCGGCGACGAAGAAGGCGCTCGCGAAGACCCCGGCGATGAGCACCCGCCCGGTCCCGAAGCGCCGGAGGATCCGCCCGAGCGAGAGCCCGATCGCGAGGATCGCGACCCCGCCGAGCGCCATCGCGACCCCCTGCGCCCCCGCATCCGACCCGAGCGTCCGGGCGACGACGATCGGGAGCGGCGCGAAGTAGGAATAGACCGCGAGCGACATGAGCGCGCCGATGAGGACGACGGAGATCGCCACCGGGGAGCTGCGCAGCCAGCGCGCCCCGGGGCGCAGGTCGAGCCGCGAGCCCGCGGGCGCACCCTCGTCCGCGATCGCCGCCACCCGGCCCAGGCGGCGGAGGAGGAGGACCGCGGTCGCCGGGAAGAGGAGGGAGACGATGAACGAGGGCGCGATCCCCACGAGCGCCACGAGCGGTCCGATGAGGAGGCCGCCGGCGATCCGTCCGGTCGCGGTGGCGATGAGAAGGGAGCCGATCGCGCTCCCCATCTGGGACCGCGGGACGACCGCCCCGGCGAGCACCTGGATGGAGACGGAGTTGAAGCCCTCGGCGCCGCCGATGAGGGCCGCAGCGAGGAGGATCGGGGCGAGCGCCGGGGCGGGGCCCGAGAAGGCGAGCGTCATGAGCAGGATCCCGCCGACCTGGACGGCGATCCCGAGGAGGAGGACGCGGCTCGGGCCGAAGCGGTCGGTCAGCGCGCCGCCCGCGATGACCGGGATCGGCATCCCGAGCGTCCAGCAGGCGCTGAGGAGGCCGAGCTCCACGACCCCCATCCCCGCCGCGAGCATCCCCGCGATCGCCGCCGTGTAGGCGGTCCAGACGGCGATCTGGTTCGCGGCGCTCGTCGCGAGGACGATCCGGTAGCGGGGGGTGCGGAGCGCCTCCATGCGGCCGGACGGGGCCGGCTCAGCCGGGGAGCCAGTCCGGGAAGCGCTCCTCCATCAGGCGCCGGCAGGCGTCCGCGTCCTCCTCCGTGAAGCCCTGGTAGGGAGAGAGAAGACGCAACGGGAAGTCGGGCAGGGAGCCGATCCGGACCATCAGCTTGTCGTAGGCGCCGTCCATGTGCGGCCCCGGGGCCGGGATCCGCCAGAGGGCGTCCCCCAGGGTGAGGAAGCCGTGGCCGACGCGGGCCAGCGTGGCCTCGTCGCCGGCGACGGC
Source organism: Chloroflexota bacterium (assembly GCA_017853275.1). Lineage (GTDB taxonomy): Bacteria > Chloroflexota > Limnocylindria > Limnocylindrales > CSP1-4 > JAFMJV01. The sequence continues at coordinate 27,737 of JAFMJV010000013.1, read as the reverse complement.
GGCGTCGAAGACGGCGTGGCACTGGCGGGGGGAGAGGGGCGCATACGAGGCGAGCAGGGAAGCCGGGCCGGCGAGCGCGGCGGTGGGGAAGAGATCGACGTCGAAGTGGTGGGCGAGCTCCGGCACGTGGAGCATCAGCTCCACGGCGACCGCGGCGCTCCCGGTGGCGACCTTCGTGGCGATGAGGTTCGGCACGCGCGGGACGATCCGCCGGTAGTCGGCGGCGCCGAGCATCCGCCCCGTCCGGCCCACGTTGTAGTGGAGGAAGGTGGAATCGGTGAAGGTCCCGCAGACCTCGTCGAAGAAGCGGAGGAGATCGTCGTCCGAGCAGCGGCCCCACGGGGGGAGCGAGATCTGGAAGGAGCGGGCGCCCAGGTGGTGCGCGATCCGGATCCGCTCCACGATCGCGGGGACGGACATCCCGATCACGCCGACCTGGGCCGTGGCCGCGTTCCGATGAGCCTCGTCCACGAAGGCCGCCACGACCGCCCGGAAGCGCGCGGTGTCCACCGCGTAGCCCTCGCCCGCGGTACCGAAGACGTACAGGTGACGGAAGCCGTCCGCGGCCGCGCGCCGGACCTGCTCGCGGAAGAGCTCCTCCAGGAATGCCTCGCGCTCGTCCCACGGGACGGCGCAGGCGACGAGGATCTGGCGCGGGGCGCGCGGGGCGGAAGAAGAAGGACCAGCAGGGCTCACCCCGCCACGATACCCGCCGGGGGCCGTATCCTGCGGGGCGATGACGTCCGCGCCCGCCGCCCCCGCCACCGGGGCCGCCTTCCTCGCCGCGCTCCGGGACGCGCTTCCCACCCTGCGCCTCCTCACCGACCCCGCCGAGACCGAGCCGCATCGCTGGGACGAGACGGAGTACATGCGGCCGGGGATCCCGCTCGGCGTCGCCTTCCCCGCGAGCACCGCGGAGGTCGTGACGATCGTCCGGCTCGCGGGCGCCCATGGTGTCCCCCTCGTGCCGCGCGGCGCGGGGACGGGCCTGTCGGGCGGGGCGATCGCGGCGGACGGCGCGCTCACCCTCGTCCTCACCGGCCTGGACGCGATCCACGCGATCGATGCGGAGAACCAGCTGGTCCGCTGCGGCCCCGGGGTCCTGAACGCCGAGCTCGGGCGCCGCGTGGCGGAGCACGGCCTCTTCTACCCGCCCGATCCCTCCTCCTACGAGATCTCCACGATCGGCGGGAACCTGGCGGAGAACGCGGGCGGCCTGCGCTGCGTGAAGTACGGCGTGACGCGGGACTACGTGCTCGACCTCGAGGTCGTCCTCGCGGATGGGGCGGTCATCCGGACCGGGGGCGCCACGGTGAAGGACGTCATGGGCTACGACCTGACGAGCCTCTTCGTGGGCTCCGAGGGGACGCTCGGGATCATCACCGAGGCGACCCTCCGGCTCCTCCCCCTCCCACCCCCCAAGCTCACCCTCCTCGCCTTCTTCGACAGCCTGACGGCGGCGGGCGAGGCGGTGGCGGAGGTGGCCCGGCGGGGGATCATCCCGGTCACCCTGGAGCTGATCGACGCCTTCACCCTGAAGGCGGTCGAGGCGGTCCTCAAGCTCGGGCTCGACCCGGATGCGGCGGCGATGCTGATGATCGAATCGGATGCCGGCGGCGAGGCGGCCGCCGCCGAGCTCGACGCGGCGGAGGCGGCCTGCCGGGCGACCGGGGCGACCTCCGTCCTGCGGGCGGCGGATGCCACGGAGGCGGACTGGCTCCGGGAGGCGCGCCGGCGCGCGCACTGGGCGCTCGAGCAGGCGGGTGTGGCGCGCACGGACGACATCGGCGTCCCCCGCTCCGCGATCCCCGCGATCATCGCGGAGATCGGGGAGATCGGCGCGCGCCACGGGGTGCGGATCGGGGTCTTCGGCCATGCCGGGGACGGGAACCTCCACCCCTCGTTCATCATGGACCGGGACGACCCGGACGCGGAGGAGCGCCTGGAGGCGGTACGCGCGGAGATCTACCGCGCGGTCCTCCGGCTCGGCGGCACGATCGCGGGCGAGCACGGGACCGGCGTCCCCAAGCGGAAGTGGCTCGCGGAGCAGCGCGGGCCCGCGGCGGTCGCCGTGATGCACGCGATCAAGGCGGCGCTCGATCCGCAGGGGATCCTCAACCCCGGGAAGCTCCTCCCGTGAGCGCAGCCTTCCTCGCCGCGCTCCGGGCTGCGCTCCCGGAGCTGCGCCTGATCACGGACCCCGCGGAGACCGAGCGCTACCGCCATGACATGACGGAGTACGCGCACCCCGGGAGCCCGCTCGGCGTCGCCTTCGCGCGCTCCACGGACGATGTCGCCACGATCGTGCGCCTGGCGGCCGCGCACCGGGTCCCGCTCGTCCCGCGCGGCGCGGGCTCGGGCGTCTCCGGCGGCGCGCTCGCGGTGGACGGCGCGCTCACCCTCAGCCTCGAGGAGATGACGGAGATCCTCGAGATCGATGTCGCGAACCTTGTCGTGCGCTGCCGGCCCGGGATCATCAACGCGGAGCTCGGCCGGCGCGTGGCGGAGCACGGGCTCTTCTACCCGCCCGATCCGGCCTCCTACGAGTACTGCTCGATCGGCGGGAACCTGGCCGAGAACTCCGGCGGGCTGCGCTGCGTGAAGTACGGCGTGACACGCGACTACGTCCTCGGCCTCGAGGTCGTCCTCGCGGACGGCTCCGTCATCCGGACGGGCGGCAAGACCGTGAAGGACGTCATGGGCTACGACCTGACCGGGCTCTTCGTGGGCTCGGAGGGGACGCTCGGGGTCATCACGGAGGCCACGCTCCGGCTCATCCCGGCCCCGCAGCCGAAGCTCACCCTCATCGCCTTCTTCCCCTCCGTACGCGCGGCGGGCGCGGCGGTGGCGGCGATCTTCCGGGCGGGGATCATCCCCTGCACCCTGGAGCTGATGGACCGGGAGACGAACCGGGCGGTGGAGGCCGCGATCGGGGTCGGGCTGGACCTGGATGCGGCCGCGATGCTCATGGTCGAGTCGGATGCGGGCGGCGCCGGCGCGGTGCGCGAGCTGGATGCGGCGGAGGCGGCCTGCACGGAGGCGGGAGCGAGCTCCGTCCTGCGCTCCGCGGACGCGAAGGAGGCGGACTGGCTGCGCGAGGCGCGCCGGAAGGCGCACTGGGCCCTCGAGCAGGGCGGGGTGGCGCGGATGGAGGATGTGGGCGTCCCGCGCAGCCGCGTCCCGGATCTCCTCGAGGCGCTCGAGGAGGTCGCGGCGAGCCACGGGATCCGGATCGGCGTCTTCGGCCATGCCGGGGACGGGAACCTCCATCCCTGCTTCGTCATGGAGCGGGACGACCCCCACGCCGAGGAGCGCGTGGAGCGCGCCCGGGCGGACCTCTTCCGCCACGTCCTCCGGCTCGGCGGGACGATCTCCGGCGAGCACGGCACCGGGACCGTGAAGAAGGGCTACCTGGAGGCGCAGCGAGGTCCCGACGCGATCCGCACGATGCGCGCGCTGAAGGCGGCGCTCGATCCGCTCGGGATCCTCAACCCGGGGAAGCTCCTCCCCTGACGCGGGCCGGCGGCGCGCCGGCTCAGGGCATCAGGCGCCGGACCTTCCAGGGGCCGCCTTCCTCCCGCGCGTAGTGGAAGCGATCGTGGAGCCGGTCCATGCGACCGCCCCACAGCTCCACCTCCCGGGCGGCGATCCGGTAGCCGCCCCAGCGCGGCGGCGGCGGGACCTCGTCCCCCTCCGCGAAGCGCGCGGCCGTGGCGGCCACGCGCGCCTCGAGCTCCGCCCGGTCCGCCACCGGCGCGCTCTGCTCCGACGCCCAGAGGAGGAGCCGCGCGGCACGTGGCCGGGCGCGGAGCCAGGCCTCCGTCTCGGCGGCGGGGAGCGGCGCCACGGGCCCGCTCACCCGGACCTGGCGCTGCGGCGGGTCCCAGGTGAAGAGCGCGGCGGCCCAGGGGGTGGCCGCGAGGTCGCGCCCCTTCGCGCTCTGCGTGTCCGTGAAGAAGAGGATCCCGTCCGCGTCCACGCCGCGGCAGATGACGATCCGGTTCGCCGGGCGGCCCTCCGGCGTCACCGTGGCGAGCGCCATCGCGGACGGCTCGGGGACCCCGGCGGCACGCGCCTCCTCGATCCACGCGGCGAGCCGGGCGAGCGGGTCGGGGTCGGGCTCGGCAGGGAGGCCGGGGAAGCGGAGCTCGGGCGAGTGCGGCACGCGAGGAGCGTAGCGGGTGGCGGACGGGGCAGGAACGGACCGGGGGCCGGCACCTCCACGGCGCCGGCCCCCGGTCCTCCCCCCAGCGTGCGGTCCTGCGCTCCCCCCGGACGGGCAGGACCGCTGCCGGTCAGGCGTCCGGATCCACGGTGCGGCGTGCCCACCCGTCGTTCGTGCGGTCGACCTCCACCATGGAGGCAACCGAGTAGGCGCGCTTGAGGTCACTCTCCATGCGCGGGGTGGACCACATGACCCGCTCGGCGTCCAGCTCGTCCGCGATCGCGTTCAGCTCCCGGTCATCGCCGGCGTACTGGCGGATCCGGGCGGCGGTGCGCTCGATCTCCCCGACGGCGGACCGGTAGTCACCCCGGCGGTTCGTCCCGACCGCGCCCTTCCGGGCCCGGGCGGCGTAGATCCTCGCCACGGTGCGGTCCACCACGCGGTCGCGCACCTGGTGGTCGTTCGTCGCCGTGTCCGCATAGATGAAGTCCGGCAGCGCGATCCGGGCGTTCATCGTGCCGTCCGCCGAGGCGAGCTCAAGGACGACCACCTGGCGCTCCCCGAGCCGGCCATACGGGAAGTTCACCCGCAGGACGACCTCCAGGACCTGCTCGGAGACGAGCTCCCCAAGGAGGACCGTGGTCCGCTCCCCCGTGCTCATCGGGCGGAACCGGCTGAGCGGCTCCACGACGAGGTCCCGGCCGACGTGGGCGGTCAGGGTCACCTCCCGGGCGACGACGTCCAGCGCCTCGCCGACGGCCCCGGCGACGGCGGCGGGGATCCGGTCCGGATCCGCCACGTCCAGCGCCTGACCGCCCCCGGCGGTGACGATCGCATCGAGGAGGGCCTCGTCATAGCCATCCCCGAAGCCGAGCGCCCAGGTCGTGATCCCGCGGTCGCGCAGGCCGGCGGCGGTCCGGGCGAGCTCGTCGTGGTCCGTGACGCCGACGTTCGCGTGGCCGTCCGTGAGGAGGAGGACACGCTGGATCATCCCCGGCTCCATCCCCTGCGCGAGCTGCTCCGCACCGCGCAGCCAGCCCTCATAGAGGTTCGTGTTGCCGCCGGCCGCGATGCGCGCCACGGCCTGACGCCCGGCTTCCCGTCCGGGGCCATCCGCCGCCGTACGCGGCATCACGGTCTCGACCCCGTGATCGAAGGCGACGACGGCGAACCGGTCCGCCTCCGCGAGCGAGCCGATGGCGCTCGCGATCGCGTCCCGGGCATGGGCGATCTTGGGGCCGCTCATCGACCCCGAGCGATCGAGGACGAAGGCCGCGGCGAGCGGGTCGCGGGTGGAGGTCCGGGTGCTCGCGGGCGCCTGGATCCGGACGAGGATGTAGCGGTCGCTCCGCCCGTTGCACCGGATATAGGTCCGGTCCGTGGTGGCGTTCATGGTCAAGGTTCTTCCCCCCGGAGGATCTGCCGGGCAAGGCCGATGAGGCGATCGACCCGGCGTGCGTCTTCCCGCGTGAGCGGGCGTCGGATATGGAGCTCGAGATCGGGAGAGAGCGTCACCCGCTCCCAGGTCGCCCGTGCCGGCGGCTCCGGCTCCGTCACGGGGACCCCGTCCGGTGGCGCCACCCCCGCGTGCATCGCGAGGAGCCGCTCCGGCGATGACGCCATCGCCCGTTGCAGGGCGATGGGCGGGCCGGGCGGCGGCGCAGGGCGGGGAGCGGGCACCACCCCCCGGCCCGCGAGGAGACGGGCGATGTAGTCCGCCGCGCTGTCCATGGGCGGAGCGGGCTCGGCGAGGAGCCCGGCGACCTCCGCGTCCGTGAGGGCGTCCAGCCGGCTGCGGATCTCCGCCAGCGGCAGGTGGTCCCGCTGGAGCCGGCGGATCATCCGCAGCCGGTCCCGGTGCCCGTCGTCATAGCGGGCAGCCGGTCCGGAGCCCGTGGGCGGGCGGAGCAGCCCCTGGGAGACGTAGTAGCGCACGGTCCGCGGGGTGACCCCGGAGACGGAGCACAGGTCGGAGAGGGAGTAGCTGCTCATGCCGTGCATAATGACAGCGTGACGTTCTACTGTCAATACCCATCTTCGTGGGCGGTCCGGTGGGGTGCTGTGGAGGTACGGATGCCGAATCCGTACCTGTGTCCGTACCGGTACGGATGCACGCGGACGGTCGGGCAGGTCAGCATTCCGGGTGTCGACGCGGTCGACCTTTCGCGCATATCGTCCCCCGCTGCGGTGCGTTACACGGCACGCACCCCGGCGGATGAGAGCCGGATCCGCTGGGGCGGGTCCGGCTCTCGCTTTCCCCCGGGATCCGAGGAGCGCTACGATCGGGGCGATGGCAGACGCACGACCGTCCCGCCCGGCCCTCGACCGTCGGCTCGACGCCGCCCTCGTCCTGACGACGGCCGGCCTGCTCGTGCTCGCGATCGCCACCTTCGTGGACGTGCGCCGGAGCCTCGTGGCGGTGGACCGGGGCCTGGACGCGACGCTCACCGCCTTCACGCTGCTGGCCGCGATCGGCGTCGGGCTCCTGAACTGGACACGCTTCCGCGCGGATGGATCGCGCACCTGGCTCCTGCAGATCGGCGCGCTCGCCGCGGCCGGGAGCTTCTTCCTCGTCCAGATCGCCGCCACCACGCTGGATCCGGGCGGGACGCTCGGGGTCTTCCTCGGGGGCGGGAGCGACCTCGCGCTGTGGCTCTCGGCGGCGGACCGGATCATCGTCGCGGTCGCCTTCCTCGCGGCGGCACGGGCGGCGATGACGGAGGATCGGCGGCCCGTGCACCGCCCATGGGTCGTGGTCATCGCCCCCGTCGCGGCCTTCCTGCTCGTCGCCGGCATCCTCATCGTCATCCAGGGATGGCTCCCCGGATACACGGAACGCGGCCCGACCCTCCATGTGCGGATCGAGGGAACCGCCGGATCGGCGGCGGCGATCGTCGCGCTCAGCGGGCTGACGCCGCCCGCGATCGCGATCGGGCTCGTACCGATCATCTGCTATGTGCTCGCGGTCGACGCCTTCCGGACGGCGCGGCAGGAGCGCGGCTCCGTGGCCGCCGCCTACCTTTCGGTCGGCGTCTGCCTCGCGCTCTTCTCGGAGGTCCAGCTGCTCGCCTTCCCCTCCGTCTACAGCGGCATCGTCACCTTCGCGGACGTCCTGCGCTTCCTCGCGGCCCTCGTCCTCTTCCTCGGCATCCTCGCGCAGGAGCGGGCCGATATCGCGGCCCTGCGACGGCTGGCTGCGGACCTGGACCGGTTGCGGATCACCGACCGCGAGCAGGCTGCCCTGGAGGAGCGGACACGGATCGCGCGCGACCTCCACGACGGGCTTGCCCAGCACCTGTGGCTCGCGAAGCTGAAGCTGGACCGTGCGATCCGGGCATCCGGCCCGGCGGTCGCGGACGCGGCGCGGGAGACGCGGGCCGCCCTTGATGCCGCGATCGTCGAGGCGCGTGGGGCCGTGGTCACGATGCGGGACGGCGATCCGCGCGAGCGTTCGTTCCGGATCGCGCTCCGGGCGGCCGTCACCGCGTCCACCACCGGATCGGGGCTGGACGCGCGTCTCGGCGTGGACGACGAGGTGCCGGACCGCATCCGTCCCGGTGTGCAGGCGGAGGTCCTGCGCACCCTCGCGGAGGCGTTGCGGAACGTGGTGGACCACGCGGACGCGACGGTGGTCCGCATCCGGGTGCGACGCACGGCGGAGGGGGTCGTCCTCGCCGTGGCGGACAACGGGTCGGGCTTCGATCTCGCGCGTGTCCAGCCGGGATCGGGCGGCATCATGGCCATGAACGAGAGCGCCGCGCTCCTCGGAGCCACCCTCGAGCTGACCTCGGAGCCAAGCGCGGGGACCACCGTCACGCTGCGCCTCCCCGGCACGGTCGAGATCCCCGGCGGTGCTCACACGGCTCCCGGCTCCGGCACCACGATCCCGCCGTCGCCGTCACCCGTCCCTGCCCCGGAGGGCCCTCGATGAGCCCCTCTCCCGCGATCCGGGTCGTCCTCGTGGATGACCACCCGCTCGTCCGTTCCGCTGTCCGCCAGGCGCTCGATGTCCCGGGGATCGAGGTCGTTGCGGAGGCGGGGACGCTGGAAGAGGCGTTCGATCGGATCCCGGCCGCGCGGCCGGATCTCGTCCTGCTCGACCTCGATCTGCCGAACGGGACCGGGATGCAGATCCTTGCCGAGCTCGGGCCGCGCCTGCCCACGACCCGCTTCATCGTCCTCACGGTCTCCGATTCCGAGCGCGACCTTCTGGCGGCGATCGGCCGTGGCGCAGCGGGCTACCTCACGAAGGACCTGGGACCGGAGGCGCTCCTGCGCGCCGTCCGCGGCGCGATGGCGGGGGAGCTGGCGATCTCGCGGCGCTCGGCGGCCGTGGCGCTGGCGCACTTCACGGAGCTCGCCCGGCGTGCCCTCCCCGCTGCGGGCGAGCTCGTGAGCGGGCTCTCGCCACGCGAGAACGATGTCCTCGGGATGCTCGCGGACGGCCTCACGGACCGGGAGATCGCCGAAGCCCTGGTCATCTCTACCCGGACCGTGGAGAGCCACGTGAGCAGCATCCTCCACAAGCTCGGCGTCCGGAACCGGGCAGAGGCAGCGCAGCGGCTCCGGTCCGGCCGGTGAGCGACCTGCGGGCGATCGAGCCCCCGCCGGGCATGACGATCCCGCGTGCCGTCGCGCTTCGGCGGGTCGATCTCACCCTCGCGCTCGTCACCGCCTCGCTCGTCCTCCTCTACCTCTGGGCGAGCGCCGAGCGATCGCGGCTGGTCCTCTCGGTGAACGTGCCGCTCGACCTTGCGATCACCTTCGCGGCCGTGGCCGGCGCCCTCGCCGTCGCCGCGCTCAGCGTCCCGCGCTACCGGGCGGACGGCGGGCTCCACCGTCTGGCTCTCATCGCCTTCCTCCTCCTGGTCGCGAGCGCATGGGGAGCCCAGGCGGTGAGCGCGGCGCTCGGGATCGGACGCCCGGACGAGGAGCTTGCCCGCACGCCGAACCAGGCGGCCCTCTGGGTCGGGCTCTTCGTGCGCTACGTCGCCGGCCTGATCATCGTGGGGGGCGGGATCGCCGCCGTCCGCCGCCTGCGGGGTGACGTCCCCGCGCCGGCGGCGCTCGTCCTCCTCCCGGTCGCGATCCTGCTCCTCGTCGATACCCTCCTGCGGACGATCACCTCCCAGGGACCCCCCTATCTCGATCCGGCCGTCGTCACCGCCCTGGAGCAGCTGGGAGAGGTGGATCGTCTCGCCGCGATCCGGGGAGGGATCTACCGTGTCGCTCCGCAGGTCCTCCTCATCGCGGCGGTCCCGGCGCTCCTTGCAGGGATCGGGGCCGCGCTCTACCGGAGCGCGCACCGCGTCGAGGTGACCGAGCTGACCGGCTACACGGCGGTGGCGCTCGTCTACGGACTCTTCAGCGAGCTCTTCTCGCTGACGCTCCCCGCCGTCTATAGCGGCGTGCTGACCTGGGCGGACCTCCTGCGGCTCCTCATGGTCGTGACCCTCTTCCTTGGGGCGCTCGGCGAGCAACGTGCGGACCTCGCCCGCCTCCGGCGCTCCGTCGCGGTGGGGCAACGGCTGCGCGCGAGCGAGGCGGAACGTGCCGCGCTCGAGGAGCGGCGCCGGATCGCGCGCGACCTGCACGCCGGCCTGGACCGCCATCTCGTGGAGGCGCAGGCGGGCCTGGAGCGCCTCCTCCCCGAGGTCGCCCCGGAGGGGCGCCCGGAGGCCCTGGAGGCAGCGGCGGCGATCGCGGCCGCCCGGGACGGATCGAGCCGGGCGCTCGTGCTCGTGGACGAGCAGGGCCCGACCTCGGCCGGCCTTGCCGGATCGTTGGCGTGGATCGGCACCTCGGTCGGTGCTCCGGTCGGCCTGAACGTCCGCTTCGATCTGAACGAGGCCGCGCTGGCAGCGGTCGATCCCGAGGCGGCGATGGAGGTGGAGGCGATCGTGCGGGAGGCGGCCTGGAACGTCGTGCGTCACGCGGGGGCCACGGAGCTGGTGATCGCCGCCGAGCACCGTGGGCCGGAGGTCACGGTGAGCGTGACCGACGATGGCCGGGGCTTCGATCCCGAGGCGATCCCGCCGGGGCTCGGCCGGACGGGGATGGCCGAGCGCGCGCGGCTGATCGGCGGACGGATCGTTCTGCGCTCCCTGCCGGAGGGAGGGACGGTGGTGGAGCTCGTCCTTCCGGCGACCGGGTGAGCCGGCAGCCCGGCGCCGCAGGGTGGGCCCAGCGGCCCATCCCGGTCGGGACCTTCTTCCGTGTCGGGGGAGGTCCGCACCGGCGACGCTGTGCGTGGCGGCGCGCGGCGCCGGAGGCCACGGCCCTGGAGGCCACCACGGAACGGACGGACCACGATGCATGAGGTGAAGGCGATCCGGACGGCGATCCTGAGCGCGCTCGGCGAGCGCGATGCGGCACGCGCTGCCGCGCGCGCGGAGGGGCACGCGGACGATGCAGGTGCGTGGCGCCACCTGGAGCTGGAGATCGTCGACCCCACCCGTGCCACCCCGGAGGCGCTCTCCTTCTACGCGCCGGCGATCCTGGACGAGCTGGGGGTCGTGGAGGTGGGCTTCGACATCTTCACCCGGGCGGCCCGCTGCGCGATGTGCGGGCGGCTCACCCATCCCGAGCCCTCCGACCCGGTCTGCCAGGAGTGCGGCGCCCCGATCCCGCGCACGGAAGGCCCGGCGATCCTCGCCCAGTGGACGCGGCCGGTGGAGGCGCCGGCGGCCACGCCCGGGATCTCGGCACGCGAGGTCGGCGCGGTCCTCGCGGCGCACCCGCGCCGGCACCACCCGGGGACGGCCCGCTGATGTGCCTCGCAGCCCCCGCGCGCGTCGTCTCCCTGGGGGACGGTGACGCGGTCGTGGAGCTCGGCGGGCGCCGCTTTCCGGCGTCCACGCTCTTCGCGGCGGACGTACAGGTGGGAGACTGGGTCGTGATCAACGGGGGTGCGATCGTGCGTCGCGTGGACCCCGACCAGGCCGAGCGGATGGCCCGTGCCTTCCGCGTCGCCACGAGCCCGGCACCGGCGGCCGGCGAGGAGAGGAGCGGGGCAGGATGAGCTGGGTGCAGGATGCACGTGCGCGCGTGCCGCTCACCGTGCAGGCGGGGATCGGGCTGGCGATCGCGACCGCCGTGATCAGCGGCTTCTCCGTCTGGATCAACGCCACGGGCCAGAAGCAGTTCACGGACCAGGTCCTCTACACCACGCTGAAGAACCTCGTGGCGGCGCTCATCGTCATCGGCGGCGCGCTCGCGATGGGCGGGGCGGAGGAGGCGCGGCGGCTGGGGCGCGGCCAGTGGGGACGGCTCCTTCTCGTCGGGCTCGTGGGCGGCTCGATCCCCTTCGCGCTCTTCTTCACGGGCCTCGCGATGGAAGGTGCGGCGGGTGCGGCGGTCATCCAGAAGACGCTCTTCGTCTGGGTCGCGCTTCTCGCGGTCCCCTTCCTCGGCGAGCGGCTCGGCCTCCTCCAGGTGGTCGCGATCGCCGTCCTCGTGGCAGGCACCGTCCTCGCCGCCCCGGTGGTCGACCTCGCGGCATCCTCCGATGGATCCCTCCTCATCGCCGCCGCCACCCTCCTCTGGGCGGTCGAGGTGATCCTCGTGAAGCGCCTCCTCGGCGGGATCTCGCCCGCCGTCGTGGGCGCGGCGCGGCTCGGCTTCGGCGTCCTCTTCCTCGGCGGCTTCCTCCTCGTGACCGGACGCCTCGGTGGGGTCACCGGCGTGACCGGGGAAGGCTGGACCTGGGTCCTGCTCACCGGCGTCATCCTCGCGGCCTACGTGGGGACCTGGCTCGCCGCGCTCCGCCGGGCACCTGCCTCCGCGGTCACCGCCATCCTCGTCATCGCTGCGCCGATCACCGCCCTGCTCACCGCGGCGAGCACCGGGAAGGCGCCCACGGAGTCCGGTGCGGCCGGGTTCGTCATCCTCCTTGCGGCCGGTGCGGCCGTCGCGCTCCTCGCGACCCGCCGCCCCGCGCGCGTCACCGCCTGAGCGGGCCCCGCGGGTGACCGCATCGGAGCCCACCTCGCCTCCGGCGGGCGGGACCGCCCCTGCGCCACGAGGCGGGGAGCCCGGACGGCCGCGGCCGTCCGGACCCGTCCTCTTCGCCCGCTACGCGTTCAGCCCGAACCATCTCGGGCTGTGCGGGCCGGAAGACTGGCGGGCGCTCCTCGAGCTGGGGGCCACCGGCGCGGATGACCGGGGGCTGCGGGAGCTCGCCCGGGGCTTCGAGGGCGCCTACCCGTACCTGGAGCTGATCGCGAGCTCTGCCGGGATCGCCGATCCCCTGGACCGGCGCGTGGTGGAGGCCTACTGGATCGGCTCGCCGCTCAGCGATGCCGTGGATCCGGGGCTGATGGCACGCTCGCTCGCCTTCCGGTTCCGGCCCCGCCTGGACGCCCAGGAGTGGCGGCCGCTCGCGGAGAAGCCGGCCGCGGGCGCACGTCCCACCCACGCCTTCCACGTCCTCGATGTCTTCCCGCGGGTCGGCCTCATGCGCGGCGGGTCGGTCACGGATGTGCTCGGCCTCATGGATGCCTGCCGGATCCGCTGGGGGCGGGTGATGGAGGTCCGCGGCAGCGAGCTCCTTGTGCGCTCGATCCCGCTCGTGGAAGAGGCGGGCCGGCTGCGGCTCGGCGCCGCGCGCGTGGAGAGCGTCCAGCGCCGGCTCGGCGATGTCGGCTTCATCGACGAGATCGTGCCCGGCGATGTCGTCTCGCTCCACTGGGACTGGGCGTGCGAGCGGCTCTCGCCGGGCCGCCTCCGGGCGCTCGTGGAGCGGACCGAGCGCCAGATCGCGCTCGCGAACGAGACGCTCTAGGCGCACCCGCGCACGGGGTCGACAGGCGCGCGGCCATCCCGTACCGTCCGCTCCCATGAGCCAGACCGGACCTGCCGCCGCCCCGATCCTCCTCCACCCCGACGACGACGTCGCCGTCGTCGGCGTCGATACGCCCGCAGGGACCGCGCTGACGGTCCGCGGGGTGACCGTGCGCGTCGCCACGGAGATCCCCTCCGGCCACAAGGTCGCGCTGCGGCCGATCGCCGCGGGCGAGGTCGTCCGGAAGTACGGCGAGCCGATCGGGTTCGCATCGGCGCCGATCGCACCCGGCGACCACGTCCACGTGGAGAACCTCGAGTACCGGCCGGTGGACCGGGCGGACGTCTCCCCTGCCCCGCGCCCGCGCCCGGCCCGGCCGACCGCCACGCGGACCTTCCAGGGCTTCCGGCGCGCGAACGGGACGGTGGGGACGCGGAACTTCATCGGCCTCCTCACCACCGTGAACTGCTCCGCGAGCGTCTCGAAGTTCATCGCCGCCCAGGTGGAGAAGAGCGGGATGCTCGACGCCTGGCCGTCGATCGACGGGATCGTGGCGCTCACCCACACCTCGGGCTGCGCGATGCCCACCGCGGGGGAAGGCTTCGAGATCCTCCGGCGGACGATCCTCGGCTACGCGAACCACCCGAACTTCGGGGGGCTCCTCCTCCTCTCCCTTGGGTGCGAGACGAACGAGCTCCAGGGGCTGATGGACGATCCGCGCTTCCGGCCCGCCGTCCCCTGGAAGGCGCTCGTCATCCAGGAGCAGGGTGGGACACGGGAGACGGTGAATGCGGGCGTGGAGGCGGTCCGGGAGCTCCTCCCGGCGGTGGGTGCCGCGCAGCGGGAGCCGATCCCCGCGAGCGAGCTGATCGTGGCCATGGAGTGCGGCGGCTCGGACGCCTACTCCGGGATCGCGGCGAACCCCGTGGTGGGGAAGGCCTCCGACCTCGTCGTGGGCCAGGGTGGCACGGCGACCTTCTCGGAGACGCCGGAGGTCTACGGCGCGGAGCACCTTCTCGCCGCGCGCGCCATCGGCCCGGAGGTCGCCGCCAGGCTCTACCGGCGGATCCGCTGGTGGGAGCGCTACGCCACGGTGAACGCGGGTTCCATGGACAGCAACCCGGCGCCGGGGAACAAGGCGGGCGGGATCACGACGATCGTGGAGAAGTCGCTCGGCGCGATCGCCAAGGGCGGCACGAGCGACCTCGTCGATGTCGTGGAGTATGCGGAGCCGCTCGTTGGCCCCGGGCTCGTCTTCATGGACAGCCCCGGCTACGACCCGGTCTCGGTGACGGGGATGGTCGCGGGCGGCGCCCAGGTCGTCTGCTTCACGACCGGCCGCGGCTCGGTCTTCGGCTGCAAGCCGGTGCCGAGCATCAAGGTGGCGAGCAACACCCCGATGTTCACCCGGATGCAGGACGACATGGACGTGAACGCGGGCCGGGTCGTGGATGGCACCGCCACCGTGGACGAGGTGGGGAGCGAGCTCTTCGAGCTCATCCTCGAGGTCGCCTCGGGCCGCAAGCCGCTGAGCGAGGAGCTCGGGATCGGGCAGGACGAGTTCGCGCCCTGGCCGGTCGGCGCGGTGATGTAGCGGCGGTCGCCGTCAGGGGCGGAGCGGAAGCCCCAGCTCGAACCAGCCGGCCTCCGGCGCCGGCCAGACCCGGTCGGGCGCGTGATCGACCGTCACCTCGATCTCCCCGTCCCGCTTGCCGCCCGGCCGCCAGGACCGCTCGACGGTGGCCCCCAGCCGGTAGCGGGACCCTCCGCCGAGGGCATCCGTCCGGACGCGCCAGATGACCGTGGTCCCGATCACCGAGACGCTGCCCGGGAAGGCGTCGCCCGCGCGGACCTTCCCGGTCGCGAGGGCCTCCAGCGAGGGCACGAGCCGCCCATCCCCACCCGGGTCGGCGGCATGGCGGAGGCGGTGGTCCGCCTCGCCGTCGTCATCCACGTCGATGACGACGCTGTAGGCGAGCGTCTCGACGTCCGGGTCGACGCGCCGGGGCGTGTTGCCGAGATCGAGCTCCACCACGAGCTCCCTCCCTTCCCGCGCCGCGACGAGGCTCGCGATATCCGCGTAGAGCACCCCGATCGCGGGCTCCCCCTCCGGGCTCACGAGATCGTCGATGGCGTCCGTGACGAGCTGACCGACCGAATCGTCCACCGGCCGCTCCGGGGCGTTCTTCTCGGGGATGACGAGGCGATCGCCGGCCTCGAGCGCGTTCGGATCGGTGAGGCCGGGGTTGGCGGCGAGGATCTGACCCACGGTCCGTCCGACCTGCCCGGCGATCCCGCTCAGCGTGTCCCCGGGACGGACCCGGTAGATCCGCGGGGTGGCGCCGGGCGTCGGCGCGGGGGACGCGGAGGGCGACGGGGCGGCGGTCGCGACGGGGATCGGCAGGGAGGTCGGCGACGGGACGGACGTGGCGGGCGCCTCCGCCGTCCGGACGCTGACGCAGCCGGCCACGAGCAACGCCGCGATGGGCACGAGCGGGAGACGACCCCCAAGGCATTGCCGGACCGCGCTGATCACCCCCATCGGCGTAGCCTAGACCCATCGGCGGATCCTGCCTGTCGGACTCCTCCGACGGATCCGGGCGTGACAGACAAGGTGGCACGGGCTGCGCTCAACATCGCGGTCGGTCGGGGCGTACCATCGCCTCGGCGCCCGACCCTGGGGCCGGCGGGACCGGCGATCGGCAGGGTCGGTGTCGGAGGGGGGCCGGGGACCGATCCGGTCCGACAGTGGGGGTAGCCGGTCAGGTATGCGATTCCAGCGAGTGGATCCGTCGCTCTTCCCGCGCGAGGGGGCGCGGCCCAGGCGGCGCCGGTCCGGCGCCCCGGATGCGGCGAGCGCGGCGCAGCACACGCGGCTCGTGCGGCGGTTCCTGCGCGGCTACCTCGGCGGTGAGGTGGAGACCCTGCGTCGGATCACCACGGAGGACGTCGTCCTCCGGCTCGGTGCACCGGACGGTCGGGCGCGCACCCTCCGCGGTCACGATGCGCTCGCCCGGGCGGCAGCGGATGCGGCCGTCCGAGCCTCGCACGGAGCCGGCCTCGCGATCGCCGCGGTCTACGCGGACGATGCCCGCGCCGTCACCGTCTTCCGCGATCCGCCCGGCCGGCGCGAGCCGGCGCCGCGGGTCGGCCTGTGGGTCTTCCGGGACGGCCGGATCGCCGCGCTCCACGTCTATGCGGCACCGCCGGAGGCGGAGGAGCGTCCCGGCTGAGCCCGGACCGCGGCGCCGGCCGGTGCCGGCACCCTTGACCGGGGGTGGGCCCTCCGGCCACCATCGCCGGATGCAGACCGCCGAGATCGCCGATCGGATCGCCTGGGCCGTGGACGGCCTCGAGGTGGAGATCCCCACCTGGGGCTTCGTGAACACCGGCACCCGCTTCCGGGTCTTCCCGCAGGCCGGCGTCCCGCGGGACGTCACGGAGAAGCTGGAGGACGCGGGGGCCGTGGCGCGCTACACCGGCGTCGCGAAGCGCGTCGCGATCCATATCCCCTGGGACCGCACGGACGACTGGGGCGCGCTCCGGGCCACGGCGGCAGGGCACGGCCTGGCGATCGGCGCCGTGAACAGCAACACCTTCCAGGACGAGGCCTACCGTCTCGGGTCCCTGTGCAGCCCGTTCCCCGCGTCGCGCCGCATGGCGGTCGAGCACATCGTCGAGTGCTGCGCGATCGTGGCGGCGACCGGGTCGGACGTGCTCAAGGTCTGGCTCGCGGACGGCACGAACTACCCCGGCCAGGACGACCTCCGCGATCGCCGGCGTCGTCTCGTGGAGACGCTCACGGAGGTCTACGCCGCGCTCCCGCCCGGCGCGCGGCTCGTGCTGGAGTACAAGCTCTTCGAGCCGTCCTTCTACGCCACGGACGTGGCGGACTGGGGGCAGGCGCTGAGCGTGGTCCGGCGGCTCGGCGAGCGCGCGTCCGTGTGCGTCGATATCGGCCATCACGCGCCGTCGGTGAACATCGAGCAGATCGTCGCCTCCCTCCTCGCCGAGGGCCGCCTGGGCGCCTTCGACCTGAACGACAAGCAGTACGGTGATGACGACCTGATCGTGGGCAGCATCGACCCGTACCGGCTCTTCCGGATCTGCCACGAGATGGTGGGCGCGCTCCGGGACGACGAGGATCCCGCTGCGCAGCGCTGTGCCCGCGAGACGGTCTGGATGCTCGACCAGTGCCACAACCTGGAGCCCAAGCTGCCCGCGATCATCCGCTCGGTGATGAACCTCCAGGAGGCGGTCGCGAAGGCGCTCCTCGTGGACCGCGATGCTCTCCTCGCGGCGCAGCGCGCGGGGGACATCCTGGGTGGGAACGCGATCCTCGCGGATGCGTACGCCACGGACGTGCGCCCCGCGCTCGCGGAGCTGCGGACCGCGCGCGGCCTGCCTGCCAGTCCGTTCCGCGCCTACCTCGCGAGCGGCGAGGAAGAGCGGCGCGCAACGGCGCGCGTCGGCGGGAACGCGGCGAGCTGGTAGCCCGCCGGCCGGCTGGCGGAAGTAGACGCCGCTCGACGGCGCGGGGTTCGGGCCCTCGTCGGACCTCATGGTGAGGCGGAGCGCCCGGTCGCCCGTGCCGGCGCCGTCAAGGACCGCGCTCCGGGCAGCTGCGCCGAGGATGGAGGCGGCGAGGAGCGTGGTGGTGCGGCGCAGGGAGGAGACGGTACGCGCCGCGGGATGGACACCGGTCAAGCGACCCCGGCCGCCGGGGGATGACAGACCGGGGACGGGCGGGTACGGTGCGTCGTGATGGAGAGACCGGTCGGACCCGTGCCCGCTACCCCTTCCGGCCGAGGCGATCTGCCTCTCCCTCCCGCCGGCCGGGACCCGGGATGACGGACCCGATCCTGCAGCCGGCCGACCCGGGCCCGCTCCTGGAGGTCGTCCGCGCGGAGGGGCTCCTCGTCCAGGCGCCGGGGAGCAGCTTTGGCGCGCAGGTGTTCCTGGCGCTTCGTGGCCGGCGCCATCCGGTCCGCTCCCGCGAGGTCGTGGAGGCGTACGGCTTCCGGTGGCCCGAGGACCTGCGGATCGTGGATGAGCGCACGGTCCGGACCTGGCGACCGGGTGGACCCCTCCCCTTCCCGTGGCGCAGCGCCCCGGATCCCGACGGGATCACGGACCCCCGGGAGATGCGCGAGCTCCTTGGCTCCACCCTGTCGGGATCCGGCGTGGAGGTGGGTGCGTCGGCCTCGCCCTTCCCGGTCTCGCCGCTCTGCCGGGTCCGCTACACGGACCTCTTCGGGATCGAGCGGATCCGCGCGAACCTGCCCAGGGACGTCCCGGGCGGCGATGCCGTGGAGCCGGAGCTCATCACGTCCATGAACGAGCTCAGCGGCATCCCGGATGGCAGCCTCGACTTCCTCATCGCGAGCCACGTGATCGAGCACACGAAAGACCCGATCGGGGCGATCCGGCGCGCCTGGGAGGTGCTCCGGCCGGGCGGCCG
Organism: Chloroflexota bacterium; assembly: GCA_017853275.1. Classification (GTDB taxonomy): domain Bacteria; phylum Chloroflexota; class Limnocylindria; order Limnocylindrales; family CSP1-4; genus JAFMJV01. Next base: position 9,329 of record JAFMJV010000013.1, on the reverse strand, counting down.
GCTCATCCTCGTCATCCCGCAGGCGGACCGCACCTTTGACCGGGATCGGCCGCGGACCCCGCTCGCCCACCTCCTGGAGGACCACCGGGCCCCGAGCGCGGACCGGGACCTGGACCACTACCGGGAGTTCCTGCGCGACGTCTACGCCGTCCCGGAGCGGGCGCTCGAGCACACCGCGACCGATCATCAGCGGCGCGACGAGGCGATCCACTTCCACGTCTGGGACCACCCCGCCTGGCTCGGGTTCATCGGGGAGATCCAGGCGACCCTGGTCCCGTGGAGCGCGTCCTGGAGCCACGCTGCCGTGGGCGAGCCGCCGAACGGCAACGAGATGGTCACAGTCCTCGTGAGATGACGAGCCCCGACCGGCCGCGCGTGATCGCTCACGACATCGGCGACCGCCGCGGACCGCGAGTCCCCCCGGCCCGTGTCCACCGCGACCGCCACCGGCTGGATCGGGGCGTCCCCGTAGGGTAGGGACCGGGGGTCCGAGGGCCGCGTAGGATAGGGCGGAACTCTCCGGCAGCGTTCATCCATTTCCTACAACTTGTCGGACCGCATCACGAGCTCACGAGCGGGCCATCGCCGGTAGGGTCGGGTCGTCGGGGATCGGAACCGGGAGAACCATGGGCGCACGACGGGCAGTCGACGAGGCGGGCGGCCGCACCCTTCCGGGGCGGACACCGGCGGCGGTCTACACGGCCGTGCCGGACGGAGCGTCGATCCGGGAGATCGGCTGGGGTGAGGGCGTGAAGCAGCTGACCGGCTGGAGCGTCCGGGAGATGCTCCGCCGGCGCTGGAGCGATCTCGTCCTCCCGGAGGACCGGGGCGAGTTCCTTGCGCCCCCCGGCGCTCGCCGCTGGAACGAGGCGACGTACCGGATCCGTCGCCGGGATGGCAGCGTCTGCTGGGTGCGGGACATCTGGACGCACGTGGACCCGGACCGATGGGTGGGCATCGTGCTGGACGATTCAACGGACCGGGCGGCCCGCGAGGCCCTCCGCCGGAACCGGACGGAGCTGGAGGAGGCGCAACGCCTCGCGCACCTGGGAAGCTGGTCGTGGGATGCGGAGACCGACCGGACCGAGTGGTCGGCGGAGCTCTTCCGGATCTACGGTCTGGAGCCGGGGCCGCGCTCTCCCTCGTACGAGGAGCAAACGCCCTGGTACCCCCCGGCGTCCAAGGCCCGGCTGGATGCCGCGGTCGCCGCCGCCCGGGCGAGCGGGATCCCCTACGAGGTCGAGTACGAGATCGTCCGTCCGGATGGCGCCCGGCGCCTCCTCACCACCCGGGCCGAGCCTCTCCTCGGCCCGGAGGGCCGCGTGGCCGGCCTCCGCGGCACGGTCGCGGACATCACGGAGAGCGCCCTCGCGCGCGAGCGCCTGGAGGCGCGGCTTCGCCTGGAGGCACGGATCGCGGCGCTTGCCCGCCGCCTCGCGTCCGAGCCTTCCCCCCTCATCGATCTGACGATCGTCGAGATCCTCGGTGCGCTCGGGGCACACGTCTCGGCGGACACGGCGAGCCTCGTGGAGTACGACGCCCCGGGGTCGGTGCTGCGCGCGGTGTGGCGGGCGGACGGATCGGCGCCCCCGGGGGACGGATCGGGGCGTCACCGGCACGGACCACGGGAGCACCCCTGGGTCCACCGGCGGCTCGCCCGGGGACGGCGCGTCGTCGTCCCGGATATCCGGGACCTCCCCGCGGAGGCAGCCGCCGAACGTCGGCTGTGGGGCGGGATGGGGATCCGCTCGCGCACCTCGATCCCGATCCGGCCGGAGGGCCGCCTCATCGCGGCGCTCTCCTTTGGGGACTTCCGCCCGCGGAGATGGGCGGACGAGGAGCTCGACCTGCTCGAGACCGTGGCGGACCTCGTGGGCCACTCGCTCGTCCGTGCCCGGGAGCGCCAGGTCCGCGAGCGGCTCGCCCGGGCATCGGATGCCATCCTCGGCGTGACCGGCCAGCCGGCGACCGCCCCGCGGCGGCTCGGGGCGATCGTCACGGCGACCGCCGAGGCCTTCGGGATGACGCGCGTGGCGCTCGTCCGGGGGACGGATCCGGCGCGCATCGTCGCCGCCGTCGGAGACCCCCCCGGCGACGAAGGATGGGAGCAGGCCGGGGCGACCGTCGCGCGGCGCTCCCGGCCGCTCGTCGACCCGGCCGCGGGCCTTGTCGCCGTCCCCGTCCGTGGCAGTGGAGCGGGATGGGGCGCGCTGGTGCTCGGCCCGGGAGAGCCGGTCCGGACCCCGTCCCCCGTGGAGCTGGAGTGGCTCGCGGGGATCGCCCGGTTCGCGGGGACGGAGACGATGCGCTTCGAGCACGAGGCCGCGCTCCGCCGCTCGGCGACGCAGGAGCGCGAGCGGGCCGCCGCCCTGGACGCCCTCTCCAGCCACCTCAGCGCCGTCCGGGAGAACGAGCGGGAGCTGCTCGCGCGGGAAGTCCACGACGACCTCGGCCAGGTCCTCGGGCTCCTCCGTTCCGTCGCCCTCCGCCTCGCCGGCACGGAGGACCTGCCGGACCGCCTGCGCCCGCGCTGCCACGACCTCGCGGACCTCGCCGCCGGTGCGCTCGAGTCGAGCCGGCGGATCATCGAGGACCTCCGGCCCCCGGCGCTCACCGACCTCGGCCTGGACGGTGCGCTCCGGGCCCTGGCGAGCGATCACGCGGAACGGAGTGGCGTCCCGGTCCGGATCCGACTCGACCCCCTGCCCGCAGACCTACCGGAGGCGCTCGCGCTCGACCTCTACCGCGTGGCCCAGGAGGCGCTCGGCAACGCGATCCGGCATGCCCATCCCACCCGCATCGCGGTCCGCGTGCGGAGCGGGGCGGGGCGGATCCTACTGGCGGTGGAGAACGACGGCCTGACGGAGGAGGGCGTCAGGTCCGCCCGGCGCTACGGGCTGGCGGGGATGGAGGAGCGGGCGCGGCGGTGGGGCGGCCGGTCCCGGGCCGGAGCCCGGGTGGATCGGTGGATCGTCGAGCTGCGCGTCCCCCTCCCGGAGGCAGCGCGATGAACGGCCGCGCCGAGCCGCGGATCCGCGTCTTCCTCGCGGACGATCACCTCGCCGTCCGAGCCGGGATCGCCGGGCTTCTCGGGGACGAACCGGAGATCGTCGTCGTGGGCGGGGCAGGCGACCGCGACACGACGCTCCACGGTGTCATCGACCTCGCGCCGGACCTCTGCCTCCTGGATCTCCAGATGCCAGGCGGCGGGCTCTCCCTGATCCGGACGCTCCGCGCGGTCGCACCGGCGATGGCGGTCGTCGTCTTCACGATGTACGGGGCGGGCGCCTACCGGGACCACTGCCTGGCGGCGGGCGCGGCGGACTTCCTCAACAAGGGCTGTGCGCCGGACGAGCTGAGCGCGGTGATCGTGCGCGCGGCCCGGGGGGCGCGGAGCCGCTCCACCCGGCGCCGACCGGTCGTGGAACGGGCAGCCACCGTCCGTCTCTCCGCCCGCGAGGTCGAGGTCTGCTCCCGGCTCGCCGCCGGGCTCGGGGTGAAGGAGATCGCCGCCGAGCTGGGGGTCTCGGTGAAGACGGTGAGCACGTTCCGCGCCCGCGGGATGGCCAAGCTCGGTCTCACCTCCACCGCGGAGCTCGTGCGCTGGGCGATCGCCGAGGGTCTCGCCTGACGGGGGGTGTGGGCGCCCGCTCGGCCGTCCGGCGATCCGAATCGGAAGGTCCCGCGAATACAGCGTCGCCGAGAGGAGCATCCCGACGTCGGGGTGCGGGATCGGCGGATCGAGGGAACCACCCATGCGCAGGATCATCACGGGGCTCGCGCTCAGCGCGCTCGTCCTCACGGCCGTCGCCGCACCGGTCGCAGCGGGCTCCGCCTCCCACGGCCGGCCGAACATCGTGCAGCGGCTCATCCAGCTCAACGGCCACGGCCGCTTCGACACGCTGATCGCCGCGGCGACCTGCCCGGAGCTGGACGGCGCGATCGTGGACGCGCTGGACGGTCCGCAGAAGCGGACGCTCTTCGCCCCCACGGACGCGGCCTTCCTCGATCTGGAGCTGACGCCCGCGAACGTCTGCTCCGCGTTCCCCACCGAGACGCTCGCCTTCATCCTCAGCTACCACGTCTACGACGCGAAGGTGAGCTACTCCCAGGCACGCTCCCTGCGCGGCCAGTCGATCACGATGCTCAACGGCGAGCTCGCCGAGCTGACGGGCACGAAGATGCGCCTCTTCATCGACGGCGGTCGCGTCCTCATCCCGAACATCGCGGCCAGCAACGGCCTCATCCACGTGATCAACGAGGTCATGGTCCCGCCGGTCCTCTGACCTCGGCCGGCTCGTCGAGCCCCGCTCCGCTCCCTCCGGGGACGCGGGACGGGGCTCGATCCGTTTCCGGGGCGGATCAGGTGGGTGGTCCCTCCTCCGGGGGCGCGCCATCGCGGGCACGCATCGCCCGGGCGCGGGCCTGGAGGTCCAGGAAGAAGTCGCTCTCCGTGATCTCGCCGACCTCGCGCTCCACGCGGCCGCGATCGATCGTGACCACGAGCCCGGCGATCCGCTCGCGGAGCGCCCGCTCCCTCTCCACGACCTCCGTCCCCATCCGCCGGAAGGCGCGGGCGAGCGCGCCCAGCTCGTCCGTGCGGGCCGCAGCGCGGTCGAGCATCGCGGGCTCGAAGCGGTCCTCCTCGAGCGCGATCGCGGCGTCCGTCATCTCCGTCACGGGACCCACGATCCGGCGGCTGGAGAGGAGCCCGATCGCGAGACCGACGAGGAGGATGAGGACCGAGAGGGCGAGCTGCTGGAGGGCGAGCCCGATCCCCGGGGCGCGGAGCTCCGCGATCGGGACCGCGGAGACGAGGATCCAGGCCGGGTCGGCGAAGCGGGAGAGCTCCACGAGCCACCCCTCGGGCGGTGTGTCGCCGACCGCGGCCTCCACCTCCATGCGCGCGCTGGCGGTCCCGTCGGCAGGGAGCGCTTCCACCATCGCGAGGACCTCCGACCGCATCCGGGTCTCGCCGGCCGCGAGGAAGACCTCCTCGTCCTCCCGGCCCGCCGGGGCGACGACGGTCCTGCCGGTCATGTCGAGGATGAGGAAGAAGCCGCGCTCGCCGGGCGAGATCTGGGCGAAGGTCTGCGCAAGACGCGCCTCCGTGTCCGCCATCCGCTCCGCCGCCACGGCATCGATGTCGTCCACGTAGACCCCGGTCCCGATCACCCAGTCCCAGGGCGCGTAGCGTTCCACGTAGGTGATCTTGGGCCGGGGCTCCGTCTCCCCGAGGCGCGCCCACGCGTAGTCCACGTAGCCGCTCCCATCGCGGTCCGCCACGTCGCGCATCTCCCGGAAGAGGAGCTTCCCGTTCGCATCCCGGTAGTCCGCCACGGGGAGGCCGTTGAACTCCGGCGACGGGTGCTCGATCATCACGAGATCGCGATCGAGGGCGAAGAAGTAGTCATCGTTCCGGTAGCGGATCCCGCGCAGCATCGTGAGGACGGCAGCCTTCGCCTCCTCCTCCGTGGCACCTCCGGCGAGCATCTGCGAGCGCAGCGCGTCCATCGCGATGACGACCGCGGCGGAAAGGTCGGCGAGCTCGCTCTTGCGTGCCGCGAGCTCGGAGGCGCGATAGGCGGCGATCCCTTCGCTGCTCGTCTCCACGAGGTCCGCGACGGAGCGATGGGAGCTCCGCATCGACTCACCGGCAGCGTCCGTGAGGGCACCGGAGATCGTGATCACGGAGAGCGCGGTGAGGATCCCCGCGGTGACGACGAGGAGCGCCCCCACGAGAAGGCCGATCCGCCAGCCGAGGCCGGAGCGGCGGGTGCGGACGGGCGGAGGGCCGGCGGGAGCGGTCATCCGGCGGTCCCACCGGGCCGGAGGTGCGCGCGGAGGAAGGTGGAGCCGCGCGCCTGGGCATCCACCGCCGCGTCCAGCGCAGGGGCGAAGAGCGCAAAGCCGTGGAAGCTCCCCGGGTAGTCCACCACCTCGGTGGCGATCCCGGCGCCGCGGAGCCGATCGGCCCATGCGACCCCGTCATCGTGGACCGGGTCCACCTCCGCGAGGAGGAAGAGCGCCGGGGGAAGGCCGGTGAGGTCCGGCAGATGGAGCGGCGAGGCGCGCCAGTCCCCCGCGGGGGGCGCGTAATGACGGTAGTACCACTCCATGTCCGCCCGCGAGAGGAGCGGCGCATCCCGGTGCGTCTCATAGGACGGGAGGGCCCGCGTCGCATCGGTGACCGGGTAGAGGAGGACCTGGGCGAGGACCCGGCACCACGCCTCGTCCCGCGCGCGCGCCGCAAGGACGGTGGCGAGCCCACCCCCCACCGAGTCGCCTGCGACCGCGACACGCTCCGGGTCGATCCCGAGCGCGCCGGCGTGGGCAAGGAGCCAGAGGAGGATCCGCTCCACGTCCTCGACCGCGGCCGGGAAGGGGTGCTCCGGCGCGAGACGGTAGCCCGCGGAGGCGACGACACAGCCGGTGCCCGCCATGAGCGACCGGCAGAGCGCGTCGTAGCCGGCGATGCTCCCGATCACCCAGCCACCGCCGTGGATGAAGAGGATGAGCGGGAGGGGCTCCGTGCCGGCCCCCTCGGGGCGGTAGATGCGGACCTCCACGCCCGGCGCGATCGTGGCGTCCCGGACGTCGCCGAGGAGGACGCCGAGGTCCGTCTCCTCCGTGGCCGCCTCGATCGCGTACTCCACGGTGAGCCGGTGGAGGGCCCCGCCCGCGCTCCGGGCGCGCCGCCGGCCGGCGATCCGGACCGTCCAGCCGGTCGATCCATCCGGGCGCGGACGGGAGAGGATCCCGCCGGCCGCCGCGAGGGTGGCGATCCGCTCCGCCACGACCCCGGGATCGAGGCCGAGCGCGGCGGCGATCCCGGCCGCGTCATCTCCGGGGGTCCGGTTCAGGTGGCGGACGATCGCGGCGCTCCCGGCCGCCTGGTCGGCGAGGTCCGCGAGAAGCAGACCGGACCGGCGCGCGGCCGCGGGTGTCTGCTCCGAGACGGGGCGCACCCCCGCGCGCTCCAGGCGCGCGAGCAGGGCCTCCGCCTGCGGGTCGAGCCGGGACGCCTCCTCCATCGCACCCATCATCGCAGCCCGGTGCGGGGCGCGCCGTGACCGCGCCGCTAGACTCCGGACGGAAGATCGGCTGCAGCGCAGGGCGACGATGGCGACGGTGATCTCGGTCCACTCGTTCCGTGGCGGGACGGGGAAGAGCAACACGACGGCGAACGTGGCGGCGCAGCTCGCGGCGGCGGGTCGGCGGGTGGCGATCGTGGACACGGATATCCAGAGCCCCGGCGCGCACGTCCTGCTCGGGCTCACGGACCGCCCGGAGCCCACCCTGAACGACTTCCTGTGGGGGAAGGTCGGCATCCGCGACGCCGCCCACGACGTCTCCGACCGCCTCCGCACCTACGGGGAGCCCGCCCCGGGCGGCGCGCTCTACCTCGTCCCGTCCAGCATCCGCCCGGCGGATATCGCGCGGGTCCTCCATGACGGCTACGACGTGGGGGTCCTGAACGACGGGCTGCGCCGGCTCGCGACGGAGCTCTCGCTGGACGACCTGCTCATCGACACGCACCCGGGGATGAACGAGGAGACGCTCCTCTCGATCACGATCAGCGACATCCTCCTCCTCCTGCTCCGGCCGGACCAGCAGGACTTCCAGGGGACGGCGGTCACCGTGGACGTGGCGCGCCGCCTGGAGGTCCCGGAGCTCTACCTCGTCCTGAACAAGGTCCCCTCGGGGATCGACCCGGAGGACCTGCGAGCGCAGATGACCGCGGCCTACGGAGCGGAGACGATCGCGGTCATGCCCCTCTCGGAGCAGATGGTCCGGAACGGCTCCGGCTCGCTCTTCTCGCTGCGCGTGCCGGATCATCCGTGGTCCGTGGAGATCCGCCGGATCGCCGCCCAGGTCCGGCGCAGCTGAGAGGCGTGCCGCGGCGCACGGCGTCCGCCGTCCCGGGGTGTATCGTGCCCCGAGGTCACAGCGCCGCCCGGGAGAACCCGGCCGCCGGACCGCTGGGGAGAAGCCGGATGCGCCGTCTCATCGCGGGGATCGTCCTCGCATCGCTCACCGTCACCGGGATCGCGGCGCCCGCGGCGGCCGCCGAGCCGCAGCCGAACGTGGTCCAGCGGCTCGTTCTCATGAACAGCCAGACCCACGACTTCGACACCCTGCTCATCCTCGTCCTCTGCCCGTCGTTCGGGGGGTTGGTGGTGGACGCGCTGAACGGCCCGGAGACCCGGACGCTCTTCGCACCCACGGACGCGGCCTTCGTGGAAGACGTCGACCTGGACACCGTCGAGGCCCTGGGGGTGTGCGCGACGGCGGATCCGGACGTCGTCGCCGACCTCCTCGGCTTCCACGTGCGGGACGGCAAGACCACCTATGACGACGTCCGGCACGCGCTCGGCAGCTCGCTCCAGATGCTCAACGGCGCACCGGCGGACGTGACGGGGACCCGCTCCGCGCCGCTCATCGCCGGCGCGGGCTTCGTGCGCAAGAACGTGAAGGCCTCGAACGGCCTGATCCACGTGATGAACGGCGTCCTCATCCCGCCCTGCTTCTACGCCCCGGTGCCGAGCTTCACGGAGGTGCAGGCGGACTGCTGATCGGACGCGATCCGGCCCGGCCGGCACCGATCGGCGCAGGAAACGGAACCGCCCCGGGCGAAGGCCCGGGGCGGTTCTCTCTTCGGATGGGCTCCCCGCGTCGGGGGGCAGGTGCGGATCAGGCCGGCGTGAAGACGATGACGAACTCGTCGTCCTCGGTCGCCTCGGCGGCGACCTTGACCGTGCCCGCACCGAGCTCGAAGTCCGTGGCGGGAGCACCGAGCACGAGCTCGACCTGGCCGCCGCTCGCTCCGTCCGCCGCGGCGTAGGTGAGCACCGCCGCGGTGGGGCTCGTGACCTTCGCCTCGAAGAGGCCGATCGGCGCCTTCTGGGCATCGACCGCCTTGAAGGCGACCGCGGCATCGAGGATCTTCTTGCCGCCGGCGCCCGTCTTGCAGACCGGCTTGCCGTCCACGAGGACGATGACCGGGCTCATCTCGCCGATGAGGTACGGGTTCATCACCTTCACGGCACCCAGGTCGCCGCGGACCACGACGCACAGCTTCGCGACCTCGGCGATCTCGGTGATCGCGGCCGCGGGGGCCGCGGACGCGACGGGGGCCGCGCTCGGTGCCGTGGTGGGCTCCGCCGGCGCGGCGGTGGGGGTGGTGCCGCCGCCACCGCAGGCGGCGACAAGGACGGTGACCGCGAGCGCGGTGGCGACGGGGGCGATCGACCGGCGGATCTGCATCGTGACGAGACCTCTCCTCCAGGGGTCGTCCGCGCGCGCGGACCGGGACGGCATGATAGCGG
>JAFMJV010000093.1 GCA_017853275.1 Chloroflexota bacterium | reverse complement strand
AGCGTGTAGCGGCCGGCGCACAGGAGGATGTCGATGCGCGCCTCGCGCACGAACCGGGTGAGCATCTCCGACTGGTTCATCCCCGCGCCGATCGCGCCGATCACGCCCTGGGAGCGGAGATCGTCCAGGGCAGGGTAGGCCTCGTCGATCGCCTGCTGCCAGTGGTCGTCCGGGTCGTGGATGAGGACGATCTCCACCCGGTCCAGCTTGAGGCGCCGGAGGCTCTCCTCGATGGAGCGGAGGACGCCGTCCCGGCTGAAGTCCCAGACGGGTCGCTCGTCCCGGGTGCCGAAGAACCGGCCGCCCTCGAGCTCCGCCCCCGATGCCGGCCGGATCAGGCGCCCGACCTTCGTCGAGATCGTGAACGAATCGCGCGGCTTGTCCGCGAGGACCTCCGCGAGCCGCTCCTCCGCCAGGCCGTAGCCATAGAGCGGGGCGGTATCGAAGTAGCGGACGCCCGTCTCCCAGGCGTGGCGGACGAGCGCGACCGCCTCGTCATGCGGGAACGGGGAGTAGAGGCCGCCGAGCGGCGCGGTCCCGAAGCCGAGCCGGGTGACCGAGACCCCGGTCGCCCCGACCGGGAGCTGCGCGAACGGATCGAGCGGCATGCGATGGCTCCTTGCGACGATGCGATCGGGATGGCGGATCCCGTGGAGCGTAGCAAGGCCGCCGCCGATGGCGCGGGCCGGTCCTCCGCCGGACCCTGCCCCGCTATCCTCGCCGCGGGTGCCCGACCCTCGCGTGCCCGCTCACGGAAGGAGGACGGGATGGCCGACGCGCACGAGGTCCGGCAGCTGGCGGAGGAACGGCCGGCGCGGGTGGAGGCGCTGAGCGATGGCGTCTTCGCGATCGCGCTGACCCTCCTGATCATCGACGTCGTGGCGGTCGCGAAGGGCGTCGCGGAGGAGGCGGACCTCGCCGCGCACCTTCTCGGGCACTGGCCCACCTTCCTCGCCTACCTCGTGGGCTTCGCCACGATCCTCGTCTGCTGGATCAACCACCACGCGGTCTTCCGCTTCCTCCGCCGGAGCGACGCGGGCCTGCCGTGGGTGAACGGGCTGATGCTCGCCCTCGTCTCGGCCGTCCCGCTCCCCACCGCGCTCCTCGCCGAGCATGCCGCCGGTCCGGGTCAGGCCACGGCGGCGCAGCTCTACGGCGTCACCTTCCTCGGCATCGCCGCCTGCTTCGCGATCCTCACCTGGTACGCGGAGCGGCGTGGGCTCGCCGACCCGGCGATCGATCCGGTCGTCTGGGGCGGGCTCCGGATCGCCTACGGCCTTTCCGTCCCGTGGACCGCCGCCGCGCTCGTCGTGGGGGCCATCCTCGGGCCCGCCCCGGCGGTGGCGATGTGGACGGCGATGTTCCTCGTCTTCGCCTTCCCGATCGCGTTCGCGCGCCGGGTGGCGCGCGGCGGGTCGGCGCGCGCCTGACCCGCGCTCCCGGCCTGCGCCCCGGCCCGCGCGGGCCGAAGCCCTAGTCCATCTCCACGCCACCGTCCACGTTCAGCGCCTGGCCGGTGACGAAGCGTGCATCCTCCGAGAGGAGGAAGGCGATCGCGTCCGCCACCTCGTCCGGGGTCTCGAGGCGCGCCATCGGGACGATCGCAAGCATCCGGCGCAGCGATTCCTCCGGCGTGATCCCCTGCTCCTGCGCGTTCTGCGCGTGGATCGCGGCGGTCATCGGGGTATCCACGATCCCCGGGCAGACCGCGTTCACGCGGATCCCGTGCTCGGCGAGCGCGAGCGCGGAGGACTTCACGAGGCTGATCACCGCCGCCTTGCTCGCTGCGTAGTCCGCGGAGGTCGCCCGGCCGCTCCGGCCGGAGATCGAGGAGAGGGCGACGAACGATCCGGGCCGGCCCGCGGCGACCATCCGCCGCGCGGTCCGCTGGATCATCAGCCAGGTGCCGATGAGGTTCACCCGGAGGGTCCGCTCGAAGGCCTCCGGGGCGAGCTCGAGAAAGGGCGCCTTGCGGATGACCCCCGCCGCGGTGACGAGGTGCCGGACCGGGCCGAGGGCGTGCTCGGCGGCATCGAGCGCCGCCTCCACGGAGGCAGGGTCCGCGGTGTCGAGGGGGCCACCCCAGGCCGGGAGCCCGTGCTGCTCCATCGCGCGCGCGACCTCCGCGGCGCGGGCGCCGTCCAGATCGAGGATCGCCACCGGGTGGCCGCGCCGGGCGAGCACCTCCGCGGTGGCGGCCCCGATCCCACCGCCGCCCCCCGTGATGACGACCGTCCCCTTCTGACGCGGATCCATCCCTGCTCCTTCCCGTTCGCTCGATCCCGATCGTGCTCGCTCAGTCGTGGTGGAAGACCTCCGGGAGCTCCATCCACCATTCGCCCTCGGCGCGCCCCTCGACCGGGTCCTGCATCGGCATCATCCAGTCCCACCAGCGCTGCGTCTCCGGGTCCGCGGCCATCCGCGCCATATCGGCGGTGAAGTCGTCACCGACATACTCGAAGTAGGCGAAGAGCCGGTCCTTCCCGAAGGCATAGATCGAGTAGTTCCGGATGTTGCAGGCGCTGATCATCGCAAGGACCCCCGGCCAGACCGCCGCGTGCGCCTTGACGTACTCGTCGTAGCGGTCCGGGTGGAGCCCGATCACCTGGCCGAAGCGCCGCATCCGCCGTTCCCTCCATCGCCGCCGGCTCGCTGCCGGGTCCGCCGGAAGGGTGCCACGGCCGGGCGCGTCCGGTCACCCGGCCGGGTACGCGGCCCCGCTCGTACCGCGCGTCCCCGTCCGCGACGACCGCCCCGCACCGCCCCCGCCGCCCCGCCGGCACCCTGCGCGATCCTGGCCAAGATTGACGGAACATGAGCGTTTGTGATTATCTGATGACGTGATGGAGGTGGAAAGTGAGCGTTGACCTCGCGGATCCGGAGCGGTCCTTCGCGCCCGCGCGGCGGGAGCGCCTCCTGGCGATCGTCCGCGCCCGCCGCGCCGTCCGGGCGGAGGAGCTTCGCGCGGAGCTCGGCGTCTCCCCCGCCACGATCCGGCGGGACCTGGAGGAGCTGGAGGCGAGCGGGGAGCTGCGGCGCGTCCATGGCGGCGCCGTGAGCGTGGACACCCGTCCCGTGGAGGCGGGCTTCGCGGACCAGGCGGGGATCCATGCGCCGGCCAAGGCGCGGATCGCGGCGCGGGCCGCCGCGCTCATCGGGGAGGGGGAGACCCTCTTCCTCGATTCGGGGAGCACGGTGCTCGCGCTCGCCCATCTGCTCGCCGGCCGCGCGGACCTCACCGTGGTCACGAACAGCCTCCCCGTCATCGTCGCGCTCGCCGGGCGAGGGCCGCGGCTCATCGTGCTCGGGGGAGAGCTGCGGCCGCTCAGCCAGGCGCTCGTGGGTCCGCTCACCGGGCCGGTGGCGGAGCGCCTCTTCGTGGACCGTGCCTTTCTCGGCACCTTCGGCCTCTCCCTCGATGCGGGCCTCACGACGAGCGACCCCGCGGAGGCGTTCACGAAGGAGCTCCTCCTCTCCCGCGCCCGCGAGGCCGTCCTCCTCGCCGACGCCTCCAAGCTCGGCACGCGCTCCTTCGCGCACGCCGGCCGCCTGGACCAGCTCGATCTCCTCGTCACGGATGCCCCATTGGATGCACGCGCGAGCAGCGTCTTCGCGGATGCGGGCGTCCGCGTCATCGTCGCCTGACCCCGCCGGAGACCTGCCATGACCGCGCCCACCTACCGCTCCGACCGCCGTCCGGACCGCACCCCCTTCACGATCCGGCCGCCGGAGATCCGCGGCTTCGCCTACGCGGGCTCGCTCGCGGACGAGATCGCGGCGGGGACGATCGATGCCGCCGGCGCGATCGCGCTCCTGGACGACATGCGCGCGATCCGGGAGATGGAGGAGATGATCGTCGCCCTCCGCTCCGGCGGGTATGACGCCCTCCCCGGCTACGACTACCGCGGGCCGACCCACGTCTCGATCGGCCAGGAGGGGACCGCCGCCGGGGCCGCCTCGATCCTCCGCCCCACGGACCGGATCACGAGCTCGCACCGCGGCCACGGGGATGCGATCGCCAAGGGCTTCTCCGCGATCCGCGCTCTGGACGACCCCACGCTCGCCGCCCGGACCGGCGCACCCGCCGGCCTTCCCCGCGCCGAGCTCCTGGAGCGCGCGCTGGAGGACCACCTCTTCCGCACGATCGCCGAGCTCTTCGGCAAGGAAGAGGGCTACTGCCGCGGCCGGGGCGGCGGGATGCACATCGCGGACTTCTCCACCGGCCAGCTCGGGGCGAACGCGATCGTGGGCGGGAGCGTCCCGATCGCCACCGGTGCCGCGATGGCGATCCGCTACGCGCGGACGGACGAGGTCGTCTGCTGCTTCGCGGGCGACGGCGCGTATGCCAACGGGGTCGTCCTGGAATCGCTGAACTGGGCCGCCCAGCACCAGTGGACGAACCACCTCGCGGGCGAGCGGCCCTTCGGCCTGCCGATCGTCTACGTCATCCAGAACAACCACTATGGGATGACCCATCGCACGGACGACGAGGTGATGGGGGTCCGCTGGCTCGCCCAGCGCGCGGCGGGCTTTGCGGAGAACGGGATGCACGCAGAGGTCGTGGACGGGATGGACCCGCTCGCGGTCCGGGATGCGATCCGCCGCGCCGCCGCGCTCTGCCGGGCCGGCGCAGGCCCTGTCCTTGTGGAGGCGAGCACCTACCGCTACTACGGCCACTCCCTCTCCGACCCCCGGACGGAATACCGCACGAAGGACGAGGAGGAGGCCTGGCGGGCGATCGACCCGATCGCGCGGCT
>JAFMJV010000092.1 GCA_017853275.1 Chloroflexota bacterium | reverse complement strand
CATGACGAAGCCCGCGGCGATCGCGCTGATCAGGAGCCCCACGAACATCCAGACGAAGCTGGCGGTGAGGAACCCCTCGCGCGGGGCGCTCTGGACGCCGACGGTCACCCCGCCGGAGAGCGTGTTCGGCTGCGGGAAGGCGTTCTCCCCGCCCTGCATGCGGTTCGGGTCGTTCGGCTGCATCTGCGGCTTCCTGCCTCGCGTGATGTGGCGCCACCCGGACGGCGGCGGCGCGCCTCGGGGGACAGTGTACGAGGGAGGGGAAGAGCGATGCGGGCGGGAGCTCGCCGCCCGGGGGTCAGCCCCGGCGGCGAGCGAGGGTGGCCGCGTGCTGCTCGCCCTGCTCGGCGGCGCGCGCGAGGACCCAGAGGAGGTCCGCCAGGCGGTTCAGGTAGGGGACGATCCACTCGCCGGGGAGGATCCCCTCGCGCTTCATCGTCATCGCCCGGCGCTCCGCGCGGCGGAGGATCGTGCGCGCGAGCTCCAGGGCGGCGGAGAGGCGCGTCTCGCCGGGGACGACGAACTCGCGCGGCATCTCGATCGTGGCCTCCGCCCGGGCGAGCTCGGCCTCCACGGCGGCGAGCATCGCCTCGCTCACCCGCGTCTGGCCGTCGCGCAGCTTCTCCAGCGCCTCGGGGTTGGCGGCGAGCTCGGCGCCCGCCACGAAGAGCTCCCGCTGGTAGTGGAGGATGAGCGGCGGGAGGAAGGCGAGCGCGGCGGGGAGGGTGCCGGCCTCCGTCATCACCGTGCATTCCGCGCGGGCGAGGCCGAGCGCGGCGACCGCCTCGTCGATCGTCCCGTAGGCCTCCGTCCGGTGGTCGTCCTTGGGGACGCGGCCGCCGAAGAGGAGGCCGGTCGTGCCATCGTCACCCTTCCCGGTGGCGACGAGGCTCTCCGCGATCGCGGGGCGGCGGTCGGTGGTGCCGGGCTCGCTCACCAGGTGAGACCGGCGTCGCGCGGGTCCCAGCGCTCGGCGAGGAGGGTCACCTTCACCTCGTGGCCCTCGGCCTCCTCCGCCGCCTCCTTCACCTGCTGCATCATCGAGCCGGCGTAGGGGCAGAACGGGGTGGTGAGGATCATCCGGATCTCCGTCAGCTCGTCCCCCAGGATGACCTGGCGGATGAGCGCGAGCTCCACGACGTTCATCCCGATCTCGGGGTCCACCACGGCGCGCAGCGAATCGAGGATCGCGAGCTCGCGGGCCCGGCGGAGCGGGTCCACGGTGGGCGCGTCCGACGGCGTCACGATCGCGCCGAAGGCGTCGGTCTGGACGGTGGGTTCGGTCATGCCTGGCTCGTCCTCATGCGGGTGCCGGGGAAGCGTAGCACCCGCTCCCTCTTTCGCCGGGAGCCTCCGCCCGGATGGGCGGCGGTCAGCGGCGTGCGGGCTCCGGGACCGCGTCCCCGGCGCTCAGGACGAGGCCGGCCGCGGTACGCAGGTAGCCGGGGAGCTCTGCCGCCTCCGCGGGCGGGAAGCCGGGTCCCAGGAGGCTGCCGTCCGGGGCGAAGAACTCGGCGTAGCGGGCGCGCTCCGTCCCCGCGAAGAGGAAGGCCTCCGCGATCCCGACGCGCCGCAGCTCCGGGTTCTCCGCGAGCATCGCGGCCGGGGTGAGGCCGTTCCGGCGCATCTCGAGGAGGTTGCGCACGGTGAGGCGCGTGCCGTAGCAGAAGGGCTCGCCGTTCATCACCAACGGGTCGGACTTGACCCACTTGATCGTCATCAGACCACCGTGTCGTCGCCGAGCCCGGCGCCCTTCCAGATGAAGCGGACGAGCTTGTTCCCCTTGTGATCGCCGGGGAGGCGGGCGTGGCGGCGGACCTGGGCGGTCCAGCGCTCCACGTGGGCCTTCAGGTCGTCCGCGGCCTCCGCGGGGACGACCCCGAGGGCAGCGTCGCGGAGTCCGACGATGAAGGTGATGTGGTCGTTGGCGCGGATCCCGCGCCGGCGGTAGGCGGGGATGATCTGCTCGCCGTACATCGTGACGAAGCGCGATTCGCCGGTCTCGAGCGCGCGGGCGAGCTGCTCCACGTGCCGGTCGTAGTCCCGGAGGATGCGGCGCAGCATCAGCTCGTCGTAGCGCGTCCCGAGGGATGGGTCGTGGCCGATCGCGGCGGTGAGCGCGAGCTGCCCGAGGCGGGTCCGCGCCGCGCGCAGGCGAGCGGCGGCCGCAGGATGGGCGGCGAACGGATCGGAGGGCGGCAGCCCGAGGAGCGGATGCGGCATCGCGCGTCAGTCTAGCGCGGCCGCGCGGGGGGAGTGGGCGTGCACCGAGCGCGACCGGCCCGCGTCCTGCGCCGCGCACCGTCCGGGCCTGCGCGGAGGGTCCCGGCGGCGCCTCCCGCTACGATGCCCGGGTGACCGATCCCGCTCCGTCCGGACCCGCCGCTCCGTCCACGCCCCAGCCGGGCGAGGCTCCCGGGCGCCGCCTGGAGCGGCCACCGGGCGAGCGCTACCGCCGTCCCCCGGAGGCGATCGTGGAACGGCCCGCCCTCGGCCGCGCGGCGCTCGCGGGGATCGGGGTCGCCTTCCTCGCCTGCCTCATCGTGGAGCTCCTCCGGGCGATCCTCGCCTTCGGGCCGGGGATGATCGTGGTCGCGCTCTTCGGCGGGTGGTTCGTGGGGGTCGCCGTGCGCACCCTCGCGTGGGGCGGCCGCCGGCACCGGCCCTCCCGCCGCCCGAACGTGGTGGCCGCGCTCGCCGCCGCGGCCGGCTGGCTCCTCGCCGCGATCGTCGCGTTCGTCGTCTCCCAGGCGCTGGTGCCGATCTCCGCGCGCACGCTCGCGGAGCGGCTCGACCCGGCCGCCTTCCTCGACCTCACCGCGCAGCAGCTCTCCCCGCTGGAGATCCTCGTGGTCGTGCTCCTCGTGGGCGTGGCCGCGTTCTCCGCGCGGACCCCGGACCTCGAGGTCCGTGCCGGGGATCCCGGCGCGGCCGCCTGATCCGGTGCGCTCAGGCGGGGGTCTCGCCCACGAACGGCATCCGGTCCACCTCCGCGGCCCGGAGGCTCATCCGCAGCGCAGCCGTCTTCTGGGCCGCGACCTCGCGCACGTAGGCAGCCTCCTCGTCCGCGGTCATCGGGCGGCCGCGGATCGCGTCGCGCGGCCGGCCCACCATGAGCCACGAGAGGTGATAGCGGTCCATCCGTCCCCACGCGGTGGAGAGGAGATCGTCCGAGAGCTGGAGCCAGAGGCGGAGGGCGCCCATCGATGGCGCGGCCTGGAGGCGGTCTCCCTCGTCGATCAGGCGGGTCGTCTCGCGGATCAGCTGGTCACGGGTCACCTGCCTATCATCGGCGGCAGGGAAGGAGCGCGCAGCGGATGACGACCACGATCGGACGGGAGAGCCCGGAGCGCGCCCATGCTCCCGGCGGCCGGAGCCCGGACCTGGCCCGGATCGGCGACCCCGTGCGGGCCGCGATCGCGAAGGGGACCCTCCCCTGCGCGGTGATCGGCGTGGCGGACGCGGAGGGAACGCTCCACCTGGAGGCGATCCCGGGGCCGCGCCACCGGATCACGACGGAGAGCCTCTTCTACCTCGCCTCGATCACGAAGCCGGTCACCGCCACCGCGGCGCTCGCGCTCGTCGCCGAGGGGCTCCTGGAGCTGGATGCGCCGATCGTGCGCGTGATCCCCGAGCTCGCCGGCGATGGCCGCGACCCGATCACCCTCCGCCACCTGCTCTCCCACACCTCGGGGCTCCAGGATGGCGACTACGCGTGGCTCGTCCGGGAGCGGCCGGGCTGGGACCGGCTCCTCGCCGCCGTCCTCGCCCAGAAGCCGGAATGGGAGCCCGGGACGCGCTTCCGCTATGCCACGGACCCGCTCCATCTCGCCGGGGAGGCGATGGCCCGCGTCACCGGGATCCCCTTCGCCGAGGTGGTCCGGCAACGGGTCCTCGCGCCGCTGGGGATGACGGAGAGCGGCTTCGATGCGCGGCCCCGGCGCCGGCGCGTCGTCCCGGTGGACGGCCTCCCGATGCGCAACCCGATCACCCGCGAGGTCCTGCTCCGCTTCGCCGCCCGCTCCACGATCCCCGGCGGCGGCCTCTTCTCCACCGCGGAGGACCTCCTCCGCTTCGGGCGCGCGATCGTCCGGGGCGGTGCGGGCGTCCTGGACCGGACGTGGACGGACGAGATGCTCCGCGACCAGACGGCAGGGATCCCGGCGGTCCACGGGGACGGGAGCACGGATCCGGTCTCCTACGCGCTCTGCTGGGGGAAGCGGATCGGGATGGGCGCCGGGGCGGACGGCCCCGCGATCCGGATCCCGGGCGCGTCTGCGGGTGCGGCCACGCACGGCGGTGCCTCCGGGACGCGGCTCGTGGTGGATCCGGAGCGGGGGCTCGTCATCGTCGTCCTGTCCGCGGCCTGGTACCAGGACGAGCGGACGGCGTGGGAGACGGTCGCGAACGTCTACGCGGCCTGGGAGGCGGCAGGCCGCTGAGACAGCGCGGGCCGGCGCGGGCCCCCGGTCAGGGGATCGCGCCCTCCTCGCGGGCGAAGGTGCGCAGCAGCTCCGTGCACTCGGCGGCGAGCCGGTCCACCTGGCGCACGATCCAGCCGTCCACCCGCGCGGAATCCTCGATGCGCACCGTGGGCCCGGCGGGGTCTTCCGCGAGGACGATCCCATCCTGGTTCCGGTAGTCGGCGATCCAGTTCGCCTGGAGCTGGACGATCGCGGCCACCACCACGGAGCGCGGGAAGGACCAGCCGAGATGCTCCGCGTTCAGGCGCTCCACCACGTCGCGGAGGCGGACATCCACGCCGCGCGGGATCCGGGCGACGAGATGGACGACGCGGAGGGCGGCGAACGGATCGCCCGCCTCGGCGATGACGGGCGGCTGGAGGTCCGCGGCGGGGAGGCCGGGGACGGTGCGGAGATCGAGCACGGGGCGAGGCTAGCACAGGGATCGGCGG
>JAFMJV010000012.1 GCA_017853275.1 Chloroflexota bacterium | reverse complement strand
GTGACGTCCGCGGACTTGTCGAGGGTGAGCTCGGGGGTCTGGTCGGCGCTGACGGTCTCGTCGTCCGTCGTCTCGACCTCTTCATCGTTGGGGTCCGTGCCGGTCGCGGTCGCGGTGTTCTCGACGGAGCCGGCGTCCAGGTCCTCCTGGGTCACCGTGTAGGTGGCGCTGCAGCTGATCGTCCCGCCCGGGGCGAGGCTCGCGACGGGGAGGGTGTCGTCCCCGCAGTCGAGCGTGCCGAGGCCGGGCAGCGGGTCCTCGATCGTCACGTCCGTGAGGGTGACGTTGCCGGTGTTCTCGAGGTCGAAGGTGTAGACGATCTCGTCGTCGACCGCGGCGTAGGTCGTGACGTCCGCGGACTTGTCGAGGGTGAGCTCGGGGGTCTGGTCGGCGCTGACGGTCTCCGTGTCCTCGTTGCTCGTCGTTCCGTCCGCCTCCGCCGTGGCGGCGTTCTCCACCGACCCCGCGTCCAGGTCTGCCTGGGTGATCGTGTAGGTGGCGCTGCACTCGAGGATCTCGCCGGGGTCGAGGTCGGCGTCGTTGTCCCCGATCGTCGTGAGGGCGGGGCAGGTCTCGTCGTCCGTGAGGTCGTCGTCGATGGTGACGGGACCGGTGAGCGCGACGTTCCCCGTGTTCTCCACGCTGAACGTGTAGGTGATCACGTCATCGACCGCGGCGTAGGTGGTGACATCCGCGGACTTGTCCAGGGTGAGCTCGGGCTCGGGGACGATCGTCGTGGGCGAGGCGACGACCGTCTCGCGGCCGCAGGAATCGGTGATCACGAGCCGGATCAGGCAGTCCGTCTCCTCCGAGACCTCGGGCGCGGTGTAGGTCGTGCTGATCGCGCCGTCCTCGGTCTCGCCGGTCTGGGCGTCGAAGGTGCCGCCGCAGGTGTCCGACCACGCATAGGTGAAGGGTGCGCTGCCGGTGAGGACGGTCGGCTCGAGGAGGGTCTCGCCCGGCGGGATCGTCTCCGGGATGGCGGCGTCGATCTGGGCTGCGCGGTCCACGCCGGCGTTGAGGAGGATGAGGTTGAAGAAGACGCGCTGGGCGGCGACATCCTCGGCGTCGCCGTCCTTGTTCAGGCTGTGGCCCGCCTCGGTGACGACCCAGCCGGCGTCCTCCAGGCCGAAGCCGCGGCCGTAGGCGATGATCGCCGCGGGGCCGTCGCTCTTGATCCCTGCCACGACATCCGACTGGTCGCGGTCGAAGGAGACGACCGTGGTGGACTCGCGCCACTCGCTCCCCTTGAGCTTGTCCGGCAGGTAGACCTGCTCCGAGCCGTTGGTGTGAGCGTCGTCCGTGATGCCGAGGAACTGCATCCCCGGGTCCGACCCGTCCTCGAGGTAGGCATACGGCGGCGTGGCGTCCTTGTGGCTGCCGTCCGGGACCGCGCCGTTCGTGGTCAGAAAGTTCATGTCCGGGTCGGTCCCCGGGTCGCTCGGGTCGTCCAGGTTCTCGAGCACGCTGAACGCGTGGCAGCCGGTCCAGATCGCCCCGCCCCCGAGGTTGAACGCGAGAAGGTCGGAGTGGGATGCCCAGGTGGGGTCGGCATGGGGCATGACGTAGACGTCGTCGCAGTCCGTCAGCTCGTCCGGGTCCTTGTAGGTGTAGGCCCGCGCCTCGTTGGGGATGCCCGCGTTCAGGAAGTAGGCAGCGGCGATCGAGCCATTCTTCGCGTCCAGGACAGCGCGCGGCCAGTAGGTGAGCGTGCGGTAGAGCGGCAGGTCGGTCTCGGTCGCCAGCTTGTCCACGACCACGCTCGGGTTCGCGGTGAGCCATGCATCGAGGGCGGCCTTGGCGGCGGGATCCGCGAGGGTCTCCGCGCGGATGACGAAGGCGCTGGAGCGATAGGTCTTGGACGTGGCCGATCCGGTGCGGTTCGGGAGGACGGATGCGCTGAAGTCCACGCCGTCCGCCTTGCCGTTGCCCGCGTTGCCGCCGACCTTGCCGTCCGCGATCACCCAGTCGACCGGGAGGTTCCGCTTGGCGAGGACCTGGTAGAGGAAGCCGTAGGGCTTGAGCGCGTTCGCCTTGGTCTGGGGCGACTGGCCCATGTCCACGATGTAGGCCCCGGCCGCGTAGGTCGTGGTGGTGGCGGCGGGGGTGGCGGCCCGCCCGGGGACGATCGCGAAGAGGAGCGCGAGCAGGGCCAGGAAGACCGCTGCGAACGTGCCCCCGGCGAACGACGGCAGACGATGGGTCGACATCACGGCACCCCCTGGCTTCCCGATGCGGACGCCATCCCGGCGGGCCGCGCATAGTGGATCTCGACGGATGCCCCCGCCACCGGCTCGCCGTCCACGACGACGACACCCGAGACGTGGAGGGCGGCGAGCCGGCCATCGGCCAGCTCGAACGCGTAGCGGATGACCGGCTCCTCGCCCGCGAGCTCGTCCTCGTGGCCGTGGTCCCCCACGACTTCGAGGCCCGTCTCGCGATACCAGTCGAGGAGCGCATCGAGCGGCGCCTCGAAGACGAGGCGGCCGGCCGGATCGGCGACCGGCTGGAAGGGGACTCCCGCGACCATCGCGACGACGCGCGGGAGGTCGTCCGCGACCCGCCCCCGGGCCGTGAGCGCTGCGGCGAGGTCCGCCGGGGCGAGCGCCCCGTGATCCACGGTGATCCAGGGGATGCGCTCCGGGTCATCACCGGGGAAGAGGTCGCGAAGCTGGAGCGTCTCGCCGTCCAGCCGCCGCTGATGGGTGAAGGCGGCATCCCCAAGGTCGATCAGCTCGTCCAGGGCGTATCGCCCGGCGGCCGCGGCGACCACCCCGGTCCCGGTGGTCAGCTCGCCCTCCAGCCCGGCGACCCGGTAGTCGATCGCGATCTCCGGCTCGGCGAGGAGAAGCGTGACGGCATCCGCGAGCGCCGCGGCGGCCGCTTCCGGAGCCGGGGCGACCTCGGCTGCGGCCACCCCACCCGTCGCAAGGGCGACGGCAACGATCGTCGATGCGCACACGGCGCGCGCTGCACAGATCACGTCACATTCCCGTATCTGCCCACGGCCCCTGCGCTTCACGGAGAGCGCGGGCACTGGAATGTGAGGATAGCGTGCCGAAGGCGATCCCCGGCTTCCGGGGTCGCTCCGGTGTGGCGCGGAGGCACCGGGACCAGGACGGAAGCCGGGCCGGGCGACCCGGTGACCGTCTCGCAGCGATCAGCGACCCTTGCCGCCCTTCTCCCGCACCACGTTCTCGGGCTTCTCGATGACGATCCCGGCACCCCGCTCGACCACGATCTCGACCACCACGCGCGGGCCTTCCCCGACCGTGACAGCCTCGGGCGTGGCGCCCGGGGACGCCGCCGGACCGTCGGCGCCGGAGGCGGGATCCGTGCCATCGGACGCGGTCGCCAGGGCCGCGGCCGCGTCCTCGTAGCGCAGGGAGTCGATCACGGGCTCCCCCGTCCCCGGATCGGTGGCGATCCGGATGACGACCGGCACGATCGGCTCCCCGCCCGGATCGCCCAGCCGGCCGGCGACCTCGATCGTCCGGCAGTCACCGGGGGCCACGACACACGGAGCCGCGGCACCCATCCGGATCTCCGCGCGACCCGACCCGAGCAGCCCGAAGACGAGCGGGGCGATCTCGTTCCGCAGCTTCTCCGGGAACCGCTCGGGAAAGAAGAAGAGCACACCCTTGCCGAGGTCGCGCTTCGTGTAGGCGACCCCATCGGGAGCCCTCCGGTACTCGAGGCGCCCGATCCGGATCTCCTCCTGCGTGTCCAGCTCCGACCCGCCCGCAGGCGTCGTCAGGATCCGCTCGCTCGGACCGGCAGGGTCGAACTCGATGACGAGCGTCCCCCCGGCCCCCTGGCCCTCAGCCGAGAAGGTGGCGGTGATCCGGAATGGGACCGTCCGCTCGAACGTGGCGGCATAGGCCCGGCCGAGCAGGGCGACCGCGGCGCCGTCGATCTGCGCGAGGTCCATCGCCGGCGCGGGGCCGGTCTCGGGCGCCGGGGTGGCGGCGAACGCCGGGACGGGAACGAGCAGCGCCATCGCGAGCGCGACGGGGAGGGGGCGGTAGCGGCGCATCGAGGCTCCTTTTGGAGGGCGACCGAGAGGCAGGACACCTCCCCAAGGTCCGAGGATAGCGGCGAGGCGGACGCTGTCGATGGCCGGGCCCGCGCCGCCTCCTCGCGGACGGCATCGCGGGAAGCGTGCCTAGACGACCCCGATCCAGTCGAGGAGACCCTGGAGGAGCGCCAGCCCGCCGAGGAGGAGGAAGGCGAAGTAGAGCGCCGAGAGGACGAGCGTGGCATAGCCGAGGAGGATCGACCGACCGTCGCGCTGGAGCATCCCGATGGCGAGGAAGAGGATCGCCAGGCCCGGGAGCGTGTTGGAGAAGGGGATGAGCCCGAAGGGCGCCATGAGGAGGATCGCGCCGACGATGAGCATGAGCCCATTGACCCGGGCCATGAGCGTCCCGTGCGTGAGGGCGGGGATCGATGGCCGGCTGATCCGCCCCAGCCGGTGGATCCAGACCGTGCTCTTCTCGAGCGCGAGACGCAGACGGTCCGCGGGGAAGGTCTTGCGCATGAGCCGGTCCGGCAGCCACGGGGGACGGTCGGCCATCACCCCGACCCCGATGAGGACCATGACGAGCCCGAAGGCCGTGCTGATCCCGGGGATGGAGACCGGGACCATGAAGGGGAGGGTGAGGAAGATGCAGAAGACGAGCATCCCCTCGCGGCCGATCGCGTCGAGCACCTCGCGCAGCGTGACCGACGCCCCGGAAAGGTGCGCGATCACCTGGTCGACGCTCTCGGCGAGCGGCAGCTCTGCCCCCTCGTGCCCCGTACCCTGCAACTCCCGACTCCCTCTCGCCGATCGGTGGCTGATGCCCGCGCGGACCAGGCGGGATGCCTCGGCCGCTGCGTTCCTAGTAGACCACCTCCGCGCGGGTGGCGTGATGGGGACGTTCACCCCCCCGGGACTCCCGATCGCACGCCCCGGTCCGCAGGGTGGTCGCCGTGCTGCAGCGCGAGCCCCGTGCCGACCGGCGCATCCACGGCGCTCGCCGGCCGGACGAGGCGCGCGGGGAGCCCGCCCCCCGCGCGGGACCCGGGACCACGCTTGACGTGGGCCTTTCCGATCGTAGGATCTGCGGGAACGGCACCACGCCTCCGTCGACGAGAAGGAGGGCGGTCGCGTCGCCGCCGATGAGGCCCACCCTCCGATGCGCATCCCTCGCCGCCTTCCGCTCCTCGTCGTCGCGAGCCTGACGCTCTCCACGGCCGCCGCGATCCCCGCCGCTCCGGTGGCCGCCGTGGATCTCATCAGCCTGCCGGTCTACAGCGTCGCCGGCCCGGGGGTCGACGCCGAGGCCGCCCTGACGATCGACCGCCTCTTCTCCTTCAGCTCCCCCGCCTACGATGGCGACACCGGACGTCTCCTCATGCTCGACGAGAGCTTCGACGC
Source organism: Chloroflexota bacterium (assembly GCA_017853275.1). Taxonomy (GTDB): domain Bacteria; phylum Chloroflexota; class Limnocylindria; order Limnocylindrales; family CSP1-4; genus JAFMJV01. The sequence goes on along the minus strand of JAFMJV010000012.1, from coordinate 55,960 downwards.
GCTGCCGCTCACGCAGACCGACGCTCGCGGCCGGGCCGACGAGGACAAGCAGGAGACGGTCGCGACGGGGCTCGACCTGAAGGAGCTGCGCGCCCGCGCCGTCTCGAAGGAGCTCCTCACCACGGACGATGCGATCCAGCTCGCCTCCGCGCTGTGGTCCGACGCGGGCGTGCCGCTCCTCGGCGGCGCCCGCGTCGCGGGGCGGCGCGTCTCCCCCGCCGGGCAGGGCGGGATGGGTGCCACGGCGGACGCGGCGACCACACAGCTCCGCTATGCCCCCGTGAAGGGGACCAAGGGTGCCTTCACCGCGCCCCTCGACATCACGGTCCGCTACGGGCTCGACATCGCCGGCATCCCGCTCCTCGGCCCGGGGGCGAAGGCGTCGGTGACCTTCGACCTCGCGGGGAAGCCGACCCTCGTCCATGCCGCCTTCCCCGTCCTCGAGCCGGCGGGGACGGTCCAGGCGATCGATGGGGCCACCGCGCGGAAGCGGTGCGCCGAGCAGCTCCCACGCGGCGCCGCGAAGCTCGCCACGAGCCTCGCCTACATGGTCCCCGAGCTGACCCCGAACCTCGGGACGGTCTACCCGGTCTACACCTGTACCGGCGTTGGCCCCCGGGGCATCAGGTACGGCCCCCTGACGATCACGGCCGTCGCCGAGGACTACGAGCTCCCGCGGATCACGAGCCTGCGCGCCGGGATCGCCCGCGACGGGCGGGTCAGCGCGACCGTCCGGGTGACCGGCGGCGAGGCGCCCTACAGGGTGACCTGGTCGAGCTCGACCGGCTCGCGGATCGGCGCCGGACCGCGCGACCGCTCCGTGGAGTACGTCGTGAGCCCGCGCGACGGGCGCGGCGATGCCGAGCGCCTGACCGCGATCGTGCGCGACCGGAACGGACGGGTCGTCTCGGCGACCGCGACGATGAGCCTGCCGGACGCGGCCGAGGCCCCGGTCCGCCCCGCCGCCTCGGGCGTGCAGGTCGGCGGCGAGTTCAACGTGTACGAGTGGACCTGCGTGCAGCAGAGCTCCGCCGGCTTCCAGAGCGAGTTCTCCTCCGAGGGGGTCCCGATCTCCTTCCGCTTCAACGCTCCGAACGCCTGGGAGCGCGACTTCCGGGACACCGTGACGAAGTCCGGCAAGGACAGCAGCTACGTCGACAACGTCGACCTCGCCTGGTACACCGGCCACGGCTGGCCGGATGGCTTCACCTTCGACAACGCCACGAAGGACGATGACGCGATCAGCACCTCGACCTCGGATGCCCGGTGGGGGAACGGCGACCTCGAATGGCTCCAGCTCGACAGCTGCAACGTCCTCCAGTACGCGAACAGCGCGGGCACCACGGTCTGGGAACGCTGGGCGAAGGCCTTCGACGGCCTGCATCTCCTCAACGGCTTCCAGAGCGTCGCATCGTGCATCGACGTCCCCGGCGGCAGCGCCGGGCGCTTCGCCGACTGGATGCTCGGACGGGAGATCGGCCCGGCCTCCCTGCCTCCGGTCTTCGTGAAGACCGCCTGGCGGCTCATGGCGGCCGAGCTCCAGCCGGCCGGTCGGCAGTACGTGACGATGAGCGCGGTCGGCGCCGGCGGGCTCACGAACCTCACCGACTACTTCTGGGGGCGCGGGGCGACCGGCCCGGACATCCCGAAGGCGCAGATCACCGGCTACGTGTGGATCGTGGGCACGGTCTGACCGGCGCCCGACTCCCGATCGCCGATCGATGACGCGGTCACGCCGCTCTTTCACGAGGGTGACCCGGAGGAGGGATAGGGACGAGGGGGGCGGGGCGCCGCCACGCACCATCGGCAGGTCGGGGGGAAAGGTGGCTCCGGCGGTAGGACTCGAACCTACGACCAAGCGGTTAACAGCCGCCCGCTCTACCACTGAGCTACGCCGGAACGGACGCCGCGCCCCGGAGGGCCGGCAGGCGGCGCCGTCGCGGCGCCGGGCGAGAGGATAGCACCTCCGCCCCGGGCTGCGACCCCGGGGCTACGCGCCGATCCGCGGCCCCGGCGTGAAGGTGGCGGGCTCCCGGACGATCCCGTTCACGATCCCGATCGTGTCCGGCAGCTCCACCCCGGCTTCGTCGATCGCGAAGTCGGGGAGCCGCCGGAGGACCTCGGTGAGGACGATGCGCATCTCGGCGCGGGCGAGGGTCGCGCCTAGGCAGCGGTGTCCGCCGATCCCGAAGGTCAGGTGGCGGTTCGGGCTCCGGTCCACCCGGACGGCGTCCGGATCCGGGAAGGCCTCCGGGTCCCGGTTCGCGGCACCCCAGAGCATGAAGAGCGTCTCGCCGGCCGCCATCGCCTGGCCGCCCACGACGCAGCCGCGCGTCACCGTGCGCGCGAAGCCCTGGACGGGGGGATCGACGCGGAGGAGCTCCTCGATCGCGGGGCCGAGGAGCGCGGGCTCACCGATCAGCCGCTCGCGGAGCGCGGGGTCGCGCTGGATCCGGAGGAAGGCGGAGGAGAGCGCGGCCATCGTCGTGTCCACCCCGCCGATGAGGACCATGACCGCGAGGTCCTCGGCCTCCTGGGCATCGATCGTCCCCTCCGCCTCCGCGCGCACGAGCCCGGTGAGGAGATCCTCGCGGGGGGCGCGCCGCCGGGCGGCGAGCTCATCGCGCATCCGGCCGCGCAGGCCGCCGATCGCCACGGTGGCGGCATCCCGCTCGGGGTGCCCGGCCCGGTGGTAGCTGGAGCGGTGGATCGGCTCGGCGAAGGCGTGCCACTCCTCCACCGGAAGGCCGATGAGCGCGAGCGTCGTCATCGCCGGGACGGGGTTCGCGAGGTCGGTCACGAGGTCACAGCGGCCGGTCTCGATGAAGGCGTCGATGCGCTGCGTGGTGAAGGCGAGGATCTCCGTTTCCAGGCGCTCGATCGCGGGGCGGGCGAACCAGGGGTTGAGCAGGTGGCGATAGCGCGTGAGGTCGGGCGGATCGGCGTTCAGGGGGATGATCCGGCCGACCCTGGTCGCGGGGAGGACGACCTCGCGATCGGACGAGAAGCCGGCGTCGTCCATCGCCACCGCCTGGACGTCCGCGTAGCGGCTGACGACCCAGAAGCCGTCGTCGTAGCGGTCGCTCCAGGCGACCGGGCAGCGCTCCCGGAGCTCCCGGTAGGTGCTCCACGGGTCGTGCGCGAAGCCCTCCGCGTGGTGGTCGAACGGGTAGCGCGGCCCATCGTGGACGGGCTCGGGCGGAGCGGCGCGGCGGGTGGGTTCGTGCGTCACGGCGACCTTCCACGGGGTCGGCGCCGGGTGGTTCATCCCGGCGCTCCTGGCTTCCCTCCCCCGCCCGATAGCCTAGCGGCCGGCGGTCCCGCCGGCGCGGGCTACGGGAAGGCGGCGAGCGTCTCGCGGACCACGTCGAGGAAGCGGGCGCGATCGATCCCCACGCTCACCGAGACGTTCGGCGGCTCCCCGGAGAGGCGCTCCCGGTCGATGACCGTGCGGCCGAGCGTCAGCTCCGAGTGGGTCTCCACCTGCACCCGGTAGTCCTCCGTGGTCACGAGGCCGGGGAGGGCGAGGTGGGCGACCGCGACCGCATCGTGGATCGGGGAGCCGTCCCAGCCGTAGCGCCGGGCGTGCCAGCCGGCGAAGAAGCGGAAGAGGTCGGCGAAGACCCGCCCCGTCCGCGTCCCGAGGCTCGCCCAGGCATCGCTCTCCGCCACGGGGACGAGCGCCTGGTGGGTGACGTCGATCGTCACCTGGGTGAGCGGGATCCCGGCCGAGAAGACGCGGTCCGCGGCCTCCGGGTCCACCCAGATGTTGAACTCCGCGCTCGCGGTCCAGTTCCCCTCCCCCATCGAGCCGCCCATGAGGCAGATCCGCGCGATCCGGTCGCGCAGCTCGGGGTGGGCGCCGAGGAAGAGGGCGATATTCGTGAGCGGGCCGGTGGGGACGAGGGTGACCGGCTCGGACGCGCCGCGCACGAGCTCGGCGAGGAGCGCGATCGCGCCCTCCGGACGCGGGGCGGCGAGCGGCGCCGGGAGGTCCGCCCCCTCGAGCCCCGAGGTGCCGTGGACCTGCGCCGCGGTCCGGAGCGGACGGACGAGCGGACGGTCCGCGCCGGAGGCGACGGGGATCTCCGGGCGCCCCGCGAGCGCGAGGATGCCGAGCGCGTTCCGGGTCGTGGCCGCAAGGCCGACATTCCCGGCGACGGTCGTGATCCCGAGGAGCCGGAGCTCCGGGCGGGCGAGGGCGAGGAGGATCGCCAGCGCGTCGTCGTGGCCGGGGTCGCAGTCGAGGATGATCGGGGTCGGGGTGGGCATCGGGGCTCCCTGGTGGGTGGCGGGCCGGGTCAGCGGGCCCGGAGGGTGAGGACGAGGCACTGGAGGCGCGCCGCGAGGAGCGCCGCGAAGAGGGCGACCGCGATATCCCAGGCGAGCGCGACGCGGTAGCCATAGAGGTCGACCGTGGGCCCCACCTCCAGCCCGAGCCGGTGCCCGTTCACGTCCAGCGCGACGATCGCGGCGAGGATCGGGAGGAGCGGCGCCCAGCGCCGCCGGGGGCCGATGAGGCGGGCGGCGAGGAGCCCCGCGATGACCGCGACGAGGAGGAGGGTCGCGAGGAGCGCGAACGCGGAGAGGGGCATGGCCGGAGCGTAGCGCGGCCGGGGTCCCCGCGCCGGACGGGCGCTTCGGACCGCCCGCCCCTGACCGATGGCGCTAGGCCGCCGGGCCGGGCCGGAGGAGCCTCGGGGCGAGAACCCGCACTCGTCCGAGGAGGGCGTCATGGGTCATGCGCGACCGCTCCCTGCCGGCGCCCTCGTGCGCACCTGCCCGCGCGGCAGCCTCCGCTTCCGCACGACCGCCGACCTCCCCGAGACCGACCGGATCGTGGGCCAGGAACGGGCCGTGGAGGCGATCGACCTCGCCGCCCGGATCGCCGGCCCCGGCTTCAACGTCTTCGCGCTCGGCCCGCCCGGCATCGGGAAGATGACGGCGCTGCGCCACGCCCTCGAGCGCCAGGCCGCGGCGACCCCGGTCCCGGATGACTGGTGCTACGTCCACGACTTCGCGGATCCCCAGCGCCCGCGCGCGCTCCGCCTTCCGGCAGGGATGGGCCCCTCCCTCCGCGACGCGATGGCCCAGCTGTGCGTGGAGCTCCAGGGGGCGATCGTGGCGGCCTTCGAGAGCGACGCCTACCGGGCCCGGCGGACGGAGCTGGAAGAGGAGGCCGAGCACCACCGTGAGGCCGCGATCCACGCGCTCGAGGCGGAGGCGACCGCCGTGGGGCTCGCGATCGTGCGCACCCCGATCGGGCTCGCGGTCGCGCCCACCCGCGAGGGGAAGGTCCTGGACCCCGATGCCTTCCACGCCCTCCCCTCCGAGGAGCAGGAGCGGCTGCGCACCGCGATGGAGGGGATCGGCGCCCGGCTCGAAACGCTCCTCCGCGAGCTGGCCACGACCCAGCGGACCCTCCGTCACGCGGTCCGCGAGCTGGACGCGGAGGTGACGCGGGCGGCCGTCCGGCACCTGGTGGACGACCTCCGCGCACGCTTCTCCGGCCAGGAGGGCGTCATCGCCTTCCTCGACGCGGTGGAGGCCGACGTCACCGAGCACGCCCCGGAGATCCTCGCGGTGGCGGCCGGGCAGGACGGGGAGCGGAGCGATCGTGGCGCGAGCCAGGCGCTCGCCGCCTTCGCGGCCGCGAACGGCGGCGCGCTCCCGGATCCCTTCCGGCGCTACCGGGTGAACGTCCTCGTGGACCGCGACGGCGCCACCTGCGCGCCCTTCGTGGTGGAGGACCACCCGAGCGTCGCGAACCTCGTGGGCCGCGTGGAGCACGCCGCCCACCTGGGGACGCTCGTCACGGACTTCACCCTCATCCGCGCGGGCTCCCTCCACCGGGCGAACGGGGGCTATCTCGTCATCGACGCCGAGAAGCTCCTCACCCAGCCCTACGCCTGGGAGGCGCTGAAGCGCGCCCTCCGGACGCGCGAGGTGCGCGTGGAATCGGTGGGCCAGACGCTCGGCCTGATGACGACCGTGGCCCTGGAGCCGCAGCCGATCCCGCTGGAGCTGAAGGTGGCCCTCACCGGCGACCGGCGGCTCTACTACCTCCTGTGCGCGTATGACCCGGAGTTCCTCCAGCTCTTCAAGGTCCAGGCGGACTTCGAGGACGAGATCCCGCGCACGCCGGAGACGATCGATGCCTACGCGACCCTGATGGGGACGCTCGCCCGGCGATCCGGGCTGCGGCCGCTCACGGCGGAGGCCGTGGCGCGTGCGGTGGAGCACCTCTCCCGCGTGGCGGAGGACCAGGCGCGCCTCTCCACCCAGGTCGGCCGGCTCCTCGACCTCCTGCGTGAGGCGGACCTCCTTGCGGGGGGCGCCGGGAAGGCCGCGATCGGGGCACCGGAGGTCGCGGCAGCGCTCGCCGCCCGGCGCCGCCGGGCAGGCCGGATCTCGGAGGCGATCCGGGAGCAGCTCGCGCGCGGCGTCGTGCGCATCGAGACGACCGGCGAGGTCGTGGGCCAGGTGAACGCGCTCTCCGTCATCCAGCTCGGGGACGCTGCCTTCGGCCATCCCTCGCGCGTCACGGCGTCCGTGCGGATGGGCCGGGGCGAGGTCGTGGATATCGAGCGCGAGGTCGAGCTCGGCGGCCCGATCCACTCCAAGGGCGTCCTCATCCTCTCCGGCTTCCTCGGTGACCGCTTCGGCGGACCGGGCCGGCTGGGCGCCCCGCTCGCGCTCACCGCGAGCCTCGTCTTCGAGCAGTCCTACGGGGGCATCGAGGGCGATTCCGCCTCGCTCGCGGAGCTGTGCACCCTCCTCTCGGCGATCGGCCGTCTCCCCGTCCGCCAGGACGTCGCGCTCACCGGCTCGGTGGACCAGCGCGGCCAGGTCCAGGCGATCGGCGGGGTGAACGAGAAGATCGAGGGGTTCTTCGACGCCTGCTCCGAACGTGGCCTGACCGGGACGCAGGGTGTCCTCATCCCGGCCGCGAACGTCCAGCACCTGATGCTCGACGAGCGGGTCGTCCGAGCCTGCCGGGAGCGGCGCTTCCGGGTCTGGCCGGTGGCCACGGTGGACGAGGCGATGGAGATCCTCACCGGACGCTCCGCGGGCGAGCGCGATGCGGACGGCTTCTTCCCTTCGCGCAGCGTGAACGGCCACGTGGAGAACGGGCTGCAGGCGCTCGCGGAGGCCGCCCGGATCGTCTCCGCGCAGACGCTCATCGAGAACGCCGTCATCAAGTGACGGGCTCCTCCCCCGTCTCCGGCGCCCGGCGCGGGGCCGGCTCCACGCGCCCGAGGGCAGCCGAGCGGGCGTTCACCGCGCGGGGGTCGATCCGCCGGGCTGCCTCCTCCGGCGGGAGCGCGGCGAGCCGGACCGCAGCAGCGAGGAGCCGCAGCTTGCCGCGGGCCACATCACGCGGAAGGGCCGCGAAGCCCCCCGCAGGAGCCAGCGCGACGCGCGCGAGCCCGCGCCCGCCGAGCGAGGCCGCGTAACGCGCCGCCCAGAGGAGGACGGCGGTGCTCTCCGGCCGCTCCGTGCGCGGATCCGCGACGCCGAGGACGAGGCCGCGCTCCGGGGGGAGGAGGGCGGCCACCCGCCAGTCATCCGGTGCGTGGATGAGATCGAGGTAGTGGCTGGAGAAGGGCGCCGCGGCGAGCGTCTCCACGCCGACCGGCGCGATCGAGCCACCGGGGGCGGCGAGGGTGACGTGGGCGTCGATCCCGTCCAGCGCCGCGCACCAGGCGGCGACCGCGCGCCCCCGCTCCGCCTCCGTGGCCGCGGCCGGGGTGAGGAGGAAGGGCTCGTGGAGGACGACGATCGCTGCCCCCGCCCCCACCGCCGCGGCGATCGCGGCGCGGACCACGTCCGGCTCGGCGCCGGACGAGAGCGGGCCGAGGAGGGCGATCGCGGGGAGCGGCGGGTCCTCCGCCGGCTCCGAGCCGGGCACCGCGTCCGCCTCCGCGTCCCGCGCGGCGACCAGGGCGTGCAGGGCCGCAGCGACCTCCGCGGGTCGCTCCGTCCGCGGATCGTGGATCCGCCCGTCCGCGATGACCCCGAGCCCGGCGGCGTGCTGGTCAGCGACGACCGCGCGGAGGCGCGTCGCGTCATCGCCGGGGAGGGGTGGATAGAGGCCGGCGAGGAGGGAGAGCATCGCGCCCGATCGTACGACCCTGCACTTCCCCGCGCCTTTACCGCGCGCTGATGTCCGTGGATGGCGCGCTGACGTGGCACGGCTACCCTGTCGGCATGGCGCGCACGATCCTCGTCGTGGATGACGAGCCGAAGATCCGGGAGCTCGTCCGGCTCTATCTCGAGCAGGCGGGGTACGTGGTCGCGGAGGCGGCGGACGGTCCCGAGGCCGTGGAGCGCCACGCACGGCTCGCGCCCGATCTCGTCGTCCTCGATCTCATGCTCCCCGGCCTGGACGGGATGGAGGTGACGCGCGAGATCCGCCGCCGCGCGGAGACCCCGATCCTCATGCTCACCGCCCGGGCGGAGGAGATCGACCGGATCCTCGGGCTCGAGCTCGGCGCGGACGACTACCTGCCGAAGCCCTTCCACCCCCGCGAGCTCGTGGCGCGCGTGAAGGCGATCCTCCGCCGGGCCGAGGGTGGTGCCCGGCCGGACCGCCCGCTGGAGGCGGGGACCCTGCGCATCGATCCACGCCGGCGGGAGGTGACCGTGGCCGGGCGCCCGATCGCCCTCCGGCCACGCGAATACGACCTTCTCGCGGCGCTCGCCCGGGACCCCGGGGTCGTCTGGTCCCGGGACGACCTCCTCACCCAGGTCTGGGGGACGGACTACCCCGGCGAGACGCGGACGGTGGACGTCCATGTCTCCGCCCTGCGCGCCCGGCTCGGCCCGGACGGTCCGGCGATCGAGGCGGTGAAGGGGATCGGCTACCGGCTCGTGGCCCGGGAGCCGGCGCGATGATCCGGACCCTCCGCGGCCGGATCGGTCTCGCGATCGCCGCAAGCGGTCTCGCGATCCTCGTCGCGATGGGCGGGGCGCTCTTCGTCGTGCTCCGCGATCTCTACCGGACCGCGACGGTCGCGACGGTCGCCGGGATCGCCGTCCCCACCGTCGCCCAGGCGCGGATGCGCTTCGGCCCGGGGGAGCGCCGCGAGCCCGGGGACGTCCTCGGGGAGCTGCGCGAGCAGATCGCGGACGGCGAGCTCCTCGTGGGCCTGGTGCGGGCGGATGGGAGCGGGCTGGAGCTGACCGGGGGGACGAGCGGGCTCACCGGGCTCGCGCTCCGCCTTCCGGATGAGCGGGGTGGCCTGACGACCGGAAGCGGCGCCGTCGAGGGTGTGGGGCCGGTCGTCTGGGCCGCGGTCCCGCTCTTCGGCGACCGGAGCCCGGACGGGCTCCGCTGGCTCGTCGTGGCGGCGCCCGATCGCTCGACTCCGCGGGCGCTCGAGGCGCTCCTCGGCGCGCTCCTCGTCGCGGGCGTCGTCCTGGTCGTCGTCGGCGCCCCGCTCGCGTGGGTGCTCTCCCGCTCGGTCGCCCGCCCGCTTGGGCGCCTGGCTGCCGCGACCGGGGTGATGGCGCGCGGCGACCTCCCCGTCGTCCTCCCGGAGGAAGGCCCGGCGGAGGTCGCCCACGCGACCGCCGCCTTCAACGCGATGGCCGCCGAGGTGGCCCGGAGCCGTGCCGCGCAGCGCTCGCTCATCGCCGACCTGCGCCATGACCTGCGCACACCGGTCACCGTCATCGCGGGCTTCGCGGAGGCGATCGCGGACGGGACGCTGAGCGGGCCGGGGGTGGGGCGCGCCGCGACCTCGATCGCGGAGGAGGCGGGCAGGATCGAGCGGATGGTCGGCGACCTCACGCTCCTGACGGATCCCGATGGCGGTGACCGGGCGCTCGCGATCGAGCCGCTCGATGCCGGGGCGCTCGTCCGGGAGACGGCCGCGCGCTTCGCGGCGGCCGCCGAGGCACGGGACCGGCGGATCTCCGTGGACGCGCCGGCGGGGCCGATCGGGCTCTCCGGCGACCGGACCGCCTGCGAGCGGATCCTCGCGAACCTCGCCGCGAATGCGCTCGCGCATGCCCGGGCGGCGATCGTGCTGGAGGCCGGTCCCGAGGACGGCGGGATCGTCCTCGCGATCCGCGACGACGGGCCGGGGATCCCCGCCGAGATCCTGCCGCGGGTCTTCGACCGCTTCTTCCGCGGGGACCCGGCGCGGAGCGGGCCGGGATCGGGGCTGGGCCTCGCGATCGTGGCGGAGCTGGCGGCGGCGATGGGTGGCCGGGCCTTCGCGGAGAGCCCACCGTCCGGTGGCGCGCGGGTCGGCGTCCGGCTCCCCGCTGCCCCGGCCGAGACGGGTATCCTTCGCGCATGAGCTCGAACGTCAGCCAAAGCTATCCCGCGGGGAGCGAGCCGGAGCACCGCCGCGCCGCCGCCGTCGCCGCCGCGCTGGCGGCCAACGAGGGGCTCGCGGCCACGCTCGCAGAGATGGCGCTCCCCCTCCCCGAGCCGGTCCCCGCGGACCACGGCGCTCCGCCCGCCTGGTGGATCTGGGTCTGCCCCAACCCGAAGGACGAGGCGCGCGGCCGGCTCCACGTGGCGGGCTATGCGCGTGAGCGCCATGCCCTCGTGACCGTCTGCGATACCTGCGGGCGGACCTACCTCCGCTGACCCCGCGGCGGGGTCCTCCCCGCTCGCCCACCGCGAGGCATCCGATCGCCCGATCCGGCACCTCCAGCGGCGTCCGTTCCTTCCGGGAGCTCCTTCCGCCCCGGGCCTTCGACGCGCGCCTTCTGCTCGCCGTCGCCCTCGTGGTCATCGCCGGGGCAGCCGTCGTCGTCTGGCTCGTGGCGCGCGGCGAGCTCGCCGGTGCGGACGCCCGCGCCTACTGGGGAGCCGTCCGCGTCTGGATCGATGGCGGGGATCCGATGGCGCCGCCGCCGCCCTACATGCCCTACGTCTACTTCCCGTGGACCTTGCCGATCTTCGCCCCCTGGGCCGTCCTGCCGTGGGACGTGGCGTGGTTCGTCTGGCGGGCGGTGAACGTCGTCCTCCTCGCCTGGAGCGCCGCGTGGGCGTGGCAGCGCCACCCGCTCGCGACCGCCCTCCTGCTCGCGATCCTCGCCGCGCCGATCGCGACGACCCTGGATACCGGGAACATCACGCTCTTCGCCGCGCTCGCCGTCTGGGCGGCGCACTTCACCGGTCCCCGGCTCGGCGGCTTCCTGTGGGCGCTCGCGAGCGTCCTCAAGTGGTTCCCGGCGCCCCTCTGGCTGATCCTCCCGCCGCGCACCCGGCGCTGGGGCCTCGCCTGGGTCTCGCTCGCCCTTCTCCTCTCCCTCGCGACGTGGCCGCGGACCCTGGAGCAGATCCAGCTCGCGATCTCCTACCCCCGCCCCTTCCGCGGCGACTACCTCCTCCTCCTGTGGGCCGCGGTCCCCTGGGCATGGAGCCACCCGCGCTGGTTCCGGCGGGAGGAGTGGCCCGCGCTGCGCGCCGAGGCCCGGGAGCGGATCGCCGGCGCCGCCCGCGCCCTCCGGCAGGCGCCGGACGAGCCGTCAGGCGCCCGGCGCGCCCGGATCGTCGCCTGGGGCCGTGCCTTCCTCGGCCTGGAGCCGCGCGCCGGCGGCTGAGCCGGACCCGGGCGCCTGGCAGGCGGGGCACCAGAAGACCCGCCGGGGCAGGTCACCGAAGACGCGCGTCCGGATCCGCGTGCCGCAGCGCGGGCAGGGCCGTCCCGGGCGGCCGTAGACGTGGAGACGGGCCTCGCCGCGCCGGCGCGGGAGACCGGCCCCGGGGGCGCCGCCGAGCGCGTCGTCCGTCGTCACCCGCTCGCCGGCGGACCGGTTCGCCCGGAGAAGGCGCGCGCTCGTGGCCACGAGGCGGGCGGCGACACCGGGCCCGAGCGCGCCGAGCGGCAGGAAGGGATCGACCCGCTCGAGGAAGAGGACCTCGCTCCGGTAGACGTTGCCGACCCCCGCGAGGAGGGACTGGTCGAGGAGCGCCTCCCCCACCGGCGTCGCCGCGCGTGCAGGCGACCCGAGGTTCGCGGTCGCGGCGTCGAGATCGGGCGGGTCGGCAAGGAGGTCCGGCCCGAGCGTGGAGAGGACCGGGTGGAGGGCGAGGGCGCGGGTCTCGATGAGCTCCACCGTGGGCGCATCGAAGCAGACCGCGACCGCGTTCGGCGTCTCGATCACCGCGACCGCGCGGTCCGGGCTCTTGCGCCAGCGCTCCCAGGGGCGGTAGCGGTGCCACGAGCCGTGCATCCGGAGGTGGGTGTGGAGGGTGAGGCCGTTGGAGAATCCGATCAGGAGGTGCTTCCCCTGCGCCTCCACCGAGGTCACCCGGCTCCCCACGCAACGGCCGAGCGCGACCCCGTCCGGCCGGCCGCGCGCGGCATGGACCGGCCGGTCCAGCAGGATGGCCCGGAGGACCTCCGCCGTCCGGAAGAGCGTGTCGCCCTCAGGCACCGTCCGGCGCGAGGTGGAGCGTGCTGCCGGGCTTGTGGACACGCCGCGCGGACGAGCCGGGGGCGACGAGCCGGAAGACGGAGCGGTCGATGGAGTAGATCGCGGTCGTGATCAGCCGGAGCCGGCCGATGCGGAACGAGACGACCGGGTTCTCCGTGTTCCCGGCATAGGCGTGGATCCCACCCCCCGGCGTGAGCGCGAGGAGGTTCGCCTGCCCGCCGAGCTCGGCATGGAGCGCGGTGAGCGTCGTGCAGGGATCGGTCGCCCCGCCCGCGGCCGGGCCGGCCGGCCACGCGAGCTCGAGGCTGTGCTCCGCCCAGGCGTCCTCCAGCCAGCGCTGGCCGACCTCCGAATCCGCCCGCCCGGCGATCCGGCCCTCCGCCTGGTAGCGGCGGCGGGCGGGACGCCAGCGTGCGAGATCCCCGTTGTGACAGAAGGCGAAGCGGCCCGCCGGGTCGAGGAAGGGCTGCGCGTCCGGGATCGAGAGGGTGGAGAGCTTCGATGGCCGGCGGAGGTGGACGAGGAGGGAGCGGACGGGGACCGGGGCGAGGGCGAACTGCGCCGGGTCATCGCGGAAGGCGGCCGTGGAGACGTGACGGACGAGCCGGCCGTCCGGCCCCGGCCACGCCGCGCCCCAGCCGAAGCCGGCCACGCCGTAGCGCTCCAGGGCAGCCGTCATCTCCCACGCATCCCCGATCGGGAAGGGGGTGTCCGAGACGACCGCGAGGAGCTCACACATCGCGGACATCATCGCGCAGCCGCGCGGCCGGTGCGCCGGCCGGGACGGGCGGGGACCAGCCGCGGTAGCCGGCCCGCCAGCCCGCCTGCGCGAAGAGCTCCCGGTGGGGAGAGGTGGCGATGGCCGCCCCATCGACGCGCTCGACGGCGAGCGCCCGGAGACGCCCTTCCCCCACGAGGCCCGCGAGCGCTCCGAGGAGCTCGGCACCGCGGCCGTCGCGGAGGAAGGCGGGGAGGGTGAGGAGGGAGCGCCCGCCCCGCTCGAGGAGGAGGGCGGGCTCGCCATCGGCGAAGACGACCCAGGCGCCGGCAGCGCGCGCGAGCCCGCGGCGGCGCTCCGCCTCCTCGCCCGGATCCCGCGGCCAGGGGAGCGCGGCACCCCAGGGAGAGGCGGGATCGGTGGCGGCGAGGACGAGGATCCGGGAGCCGTCCGGGCGCTCCCCGCCCGCGCCCGCCCGGAAGGCACGCAGACGGTCCACCGCGCCCGGCAGGGCGAACTGGGCGCCACCGAGCCCTTCCACGAAGTAGCCGCGCCGGATCCGGCCGCGCTCCTCGAGCTCGCGCAGGACGGGGTAGACGGCGCCGAAGCCGCCGGGGACGCCCTCCGCCGCCACGCCATCGCGGGTGACGATCCCCTGGCGCTCGAGGAGCCGGAGGGCGAGCGCGTGGCGGCGCTCCGTGGGGCCGGGCGGCCGGTCCCCGGCGAGGAGAACGGCGGTCGTCACCGCGTCCGTGACGAGCGACCAGCGCCCGGCTCCCTCCGGCGGGCCCATCCGGCCACCGGTCCCCGGGCGGAGCCGCGCGGCCCGATCCTTCCCCGACCGGCTCCAGCGGAGCGCACGGAGCGGGAGGAAGGTGTCGTTCGTCACGATCCCCGCCCAGACGAGCTCCCAGAGCGCATCGAGAAGGTCCCGCTCCGTGGGTGGCCGGCGCCCGCTCGCCGCCGCCGCCCGGAGCGCCGCCGCGAGGAGGTCGCGCCAGAAGGAGGCGCCGCGTGCGGCGAGCTGGTCGCGGATCACCGCGCGGAGATGGCCCTCGCCGTCGGGGTCCGTCTCGGGCGCGGGCGGCTCCACCGGCGCGAAGAGCGCGATCCGGTCCGGCCGGACGAGGATGACCCGGCCATCGTCCCGGCCGAGCGTGCCCGCCCCGATCCACGCGACCTCGCCCGCAGCGCCGAGCTCATCGAGGAGGCGCGGGCGGTAGTCGCGGACGCGCGCGGGGAGGATGTCGCGCTCGAGCACGCTCGCCGGGAGGGGGAGCCCCTCCAGCTGAGCGATCGCCTCGGCGAGCCGCGCGGCGCCGCCTGCCGGGCTGCCGATCCCCTGCCAGGCGGGAAGGAAGCGCCCGAGCGCGGCCGGCTCGACCGGCTCGATCTCCTGGCGCAGCCGGGCGAGCGAGCGGCGGCGAAGGAGGCGGAGGACCTCCGGGTCGCACCACTCCCGCTCCACGCCGCCCGGCCGGAACTCGCCGCGGAGAAGGACCCCGGTCGCCATCAGGCGCTCCGCGGCATCCTCCACCACGCCGCGCGGGAGGCCCCAGCGCGCCGCGGGCGCCTCGGCGAGGAAGGGGCCGTGCCGGCGGGCCCAGCGCGCGAGGAGGCCGCCGAGCGCATCCCGGACCGGGGCGAGGAAGGCGTCCGGGATCCCCGGCGGCGGTACGGCCCCCACCCCATCCCGGTAGCGTCCGGCATCCTCGGCGGCGATCCAGCGCTCCTCGCCCGCGATGCGCACGAGCGCCGCCCGCCGCTCCCGGGCGAGCTGGGCGGTCCAGGCCACCGCGTCCGCCGCGCGCGCGGCCGGGTCCGGCCCCTGGACGCGCGCCGCGATCTCGCCGGCATCCAGGTCCCCGAGCCGGCGGAGGAGGTCGTGGAGCCCGTCCGGCCCCGTCACCGCCCGCTCGGGATCGAGCCCGGCGAGCTCGATCTCCAGCTCGGCCAGGGCATCGGGGTCGAGGAGGTCGCGCAGCTCGTCCGCGCCGAGGAGCTCGCGGAGGAGATCGCGGTCGAGGGCGAGCGCCTGGGCGCGCCGGTCGAGCGCCGGGGCGTCCCCCTCGTACATGTAGGCCGCGATGTAGTCGAAGAGGAGCGAGGAGGCGAAGGGCGAGGCGCGCCGGGTCTCGACCGCCTGGACGCGCAGCTCGCGGCGCTCGATCGCGCGCAGGATCCCCGCGAGCGCGGGGAGGTCGAAGACGTCCTGGAGGCACTCCCGGAAGGTCTCGAGGACGATCGGGAAGGAGCCGTGGCGGGAGGCCACGGAGAGGAGCTGCGCGGAGCGCTGGCGCATCTGCCAGAGCGGGGTGCGCCGGCCGGGCCGGCGGCGCGGCAGGAGGAGCGCCCGGGCCGCGTTCTCCCGGAAGCGGCTCGCGAAGAGCGCGGAGCCGCCGAGCGCGCCGATGACGAGCTCCTCGATCTCGTCCGCGGACGGGAGGAGCGCGCCGAGGAGGGCATCCGTCCCGCTCCCGGGGAGCGCCGCGCCCGGATCGTCGGGGTCCCCGAGCGCCTCGGTCGCCGGGAGCCGGACGACGATCCCGTCGTCGGACCAGATCGGCTGGACCTCGATCCCCGTCCGCTCCCGGAGGCGCGCCTCGATCGCGAGCGCCCAGGGGGCATGGACGCGTGCCCCGAAGGGGGTGAGGAGGCAGATCCGCCAGTCGCCGAGCTCGTCCCGGAAGCGCTCCACGACGATCGTCCGGTCGCTCGGGAGGACACCGGTCGCCTCGCGCTCCTCGTCCAGGAAGGCGAGCAGGTTCGTGGCCGCCCGCTCGTCCAGGGCGTGCTCCGTGCGCAGCCGCTCGAGCGCGGCGGTCCGCCCCTTCGGGCCCTTCGCGACCGCCTCGCCGAGCTCGCGCGTGAGCCGGCCCACCTCCCGGCCGAGCTCGATCGGGCGGCCGACCCCATCGCCCTTCCAGAAGGGGAGCTTCCCCGGCTGGCCCGGGGCGGGCGAGACGAGGACGCGGTCGTGGCCGATCGACTCCACGCGCCACGCCGAGGCACCGAGGAGGATCGTCTCCCCCGGGCGCGTCTCGTAGACCATCTCCTCGTCCAGCTCGCCGACCCGCCGTCCCCCGCTCCGTGCGGCGCGGGCGCGCGTCCCGGGCGGCGCATCCTCGGCGGCCGCCGCGTCATCCGCGAGGAAGACCGGGTAGAGGCCGCGATCGGGGATCGTCCCGCCCGAGAGGATCGCCACGGTCCGGGCATCGCGGCGCGCCTGGATCGTCCCTGCCACCCGGTCCCAGACGATCCGCGGCCGGAGCTCCGCGAACTCGTCCGAGGGGTACGCGCCGGAGAGCATCCCGAGGACCCCCTCGAAGCTCTCCCGGCCGAGCGTGGCGTAGGGCTCGGCCCGCCGGACGAGGGCAAGGAGGTCGTCGAGCGGCCAGGCCCGGTCCGCGGTCGTGGCCACGATCTGCTGGGCGAGGACATCGAGCGGGTTGCGGGGGATCGCGACCGGCTCGATCGCCCCTTCCACCATGAGGCGGGTGACGGCGGCGCATTCGAGAAGATCGGCGCGGTGCTTGGGGAAGATGACCCCGCGGGAAGGGGCATCCACCTGGTGTCCGGCGCGCCCCACGCGCTGGAGGCCGCGGGCGACGGAGAGCGGCGATTCCACCTGGACGACGAGGTCGACCGCGCCCATGTCGATCCCCAGCTCGAGCGAGCTCGTGGCGACGATCGCGGGGATCCGGCCCGCCTTCAGCGCCTCCTCGATGAGGAGCCGCTCCTCACGGGCGAGCGATCCGTGGTGGGCGCGGACGAGCTCCTCGCCCGCGAGCTCGTTGAGGGCGAGCGCGAGCCGTTCCGCGAGCCGGCGCGCGTTGACGAAGACGATCGTGCTCCGGTGCTCCCGGATGAGCGCGAGGAGGCGCGGCCAGACCTGCGGCCAGATGCTCACCCGTGCCTCGGGGCCGCTCGCCGGCCCCCCCGGGGCCTCCTCGAGGGGGATCGCCTCGCCGATCCGGCCGAGGTCCTCCACGGGGACGATGACCTGGAGCTCGAGCGGCTTCCGGACCCCCGCATCGACGATCGTCACGGGGCGGGCGGGAGCGGGCCCCGGCGCATCCACGGGCGCGCCCTCCGCACGGCCACCGAGGAAGGCGGCGACCGTGGTGAGCGGGCGCGCCGTGGCGGAGAGGCCGATCCGCTGGGGAGGCTGCGGCGTGAGGGCAGCGAGCCGCTCGAGGGAGAGCGCGAGGTGGGCGCCGCGCTTCGTCCCGGCGAGCGCGTGGATCTCGTCCACGATCACCCAGCGCACGCTCCGGAGCGCCTCGCGCGCTTCCGAGGTGAGGAGGAGATAGAGCGATTCCGGGGTCGTGACGAGGATGTCCGGCGGGTTCCGCCCGAAGGCGCGCCGCTCGTCCGCGGGGGTATCGCCGGTGCGCATCCCGACCCGGATCGCGGGCGCCGGAAGGCCGAGCCGCTCGGCGGCGAAGCCGATCCCCGCGAGCGGCGCCCGGAGGTTCCGGTCCACGTCATGGACGAGCGCCTTCAGCGGCGAGACGTAGAGGACCCGGAGGCGCGCCCGGGGATCGTCCGGGACGGGCTCCGTGGCGAGCCGGTCGAGGCACCACAGGAAGGCGGCGAGCGTCTTGCCGCTCCCGGTGGGCGCGCACAGGAGGGCATGGTCGCCGGCCGCGATCGCCGGCCAGCCCTGCGCCTGGGGCGGCGTGGCGCCCGCGAAGCTCGCCGCGAACCAGGCCCGCGTGGCGGGCGAGAAGAGGGCGAGCGGATCGGCGGCCGCCGGACCGTCCGCGCCGGAGCGGCGTGCCCGCGCCATCCCCGTCAGCCCCGGGGGAGCCGCTCGGCGGCGAGGGCGATCGCGCGCCCGGTCATCGCGCGTGCGGCGGCGGTCACGCCCGGCGGCTCGGGACGGGCGGTCCCCGGCGGGTCGATCCATGCGACGGGCGGAGCCTCGCCGCCGGTGGCGCGCGCGGTCGCCTCGGCCCATCGGGCACGCCAGCCGGCCGGGGTCTCCTCCGGCGGCTCGCGGTGGGCCATCGCGAGCCAGATCGTGGCCCACGAGCGGGGGACGACCCGGAAGGCCTCGTAGCCCCCACCCCCGGTGGCGAGCCAGCGCCCGGCACACCAGCGATGGGCGATCCCGTCCAGGAAGCGCGTGACGCGTACCCAGGCGCCGGTCGTCAGCTCGAGGTGGGCGAGCGGGTCCCAGGCGTGGCTGTCGCAGCCGTTCTGCGTCACGAGGAGGGTGGGCTGGAAGCGCTCCGCGAGCGCGCTCACCGCGGTCTCCACGGCATCGACCCAGCTCTCGTCCCCGGTCCCCGGCTCGAGCGGCAGGTTGACGACCGTGCCGGGCGCATCCGGCCCGGCGGGGTCCTCCACGCCGCCCGTCCCCGGGAAGAGGGTCCGCCCCGTCTCGTGGATCGAGAAGGTGAGGACGAGCGGGTCGTTCCGGAAGAGCGCCTCCGTCCCGTCCCCGTGGTGGACGTCGAGATCGACGGAGAGGACGCGGTGGCCGGCGTCCCGCGCCCGGGCGATCGCGAGCGCGACATCGTTGTAGATGCAGAAGCCGGAGGCGAGGCCGGCCATCGCGTGGTGAAGACCACCACCCGGGACGAGGACATGCTCGTCCGTGCCGGACAGGATCCGCTCCATCCCCGCGAGAGACCCGCCGGCGACCGTGGCGGCAGCCTCGTGCATCCCGAAGAAGGCCGGGCAGTCCGCGCTCCCGATCCCCATCCGCCCCGGCTGCCAGGGGTGGTCGGAGAAGGAACGGACCTGGCGCACGTAGGCGCGGTCGTGGAGCCGGGTCAGCTGCGCGTCGTCGGCCTCCGGCGGCGCGAGGAAGCGCGTGGCGCCCACCGCGCGGAGCAGGTCGATCCCGGGCCCGAAGCGGAGCGGGGTGAGGGGGTGCTCCTCGCCGAAGTCATAGGCGCCGATCGCCTCGCTCCAGACGACGAGCGGCTCACCCGCGGGATCGCTCACCCGCCGATGCGCTCGCCGTGCGCATCGTCGATCGCATCGCCGAGGACCTCCTCCACCGGACGCCCATCCGCGAGCCCGGCGACGATCGCGGCGACGAAGCCGGGGAAGGCCTCCTCCGCCTCGTCCTCGCCCCAGTCCGCGTCATCCGGGGACGGGAGCGGGACCGGCGGGACGGAGAGGACGAGCGTGCCCCGGCTCCAGACGGCGGGGACCCGCGCACCGTCCGGGAGAAGGACGACGACGAGCGCGCCGTGCCACTCCGCGGCGGCCGCGGCGGCTGCCGCGGCGGGCTCGCTGAGCGGCTCCGCGACGAGGAGGACGCGGCACTCCGTGAGGTAGCGGAGCCCGAGCTCCACATCCCCGGCGTCGAGACGCGGAAGCGGGCCGAGGGGCTCCCCCGCCACGGGGGTCTGCCCCGCCGGGTCGCGCAGGAGCGCCGCATGGCCGACCCCCGCCCTGCCGAGCTCGACCGCGACGCGGTCGCCGTCCGCGTCCTCGCCGATCGCGCCCACGATCTCCGTGCGGCGCCCACCGGCCGCAAGGGTCCGGGCGACGACGGCGGCGATCCCCCCGAGCGGGCGGCGTCCGTCCGCGCCGGGGAGGCCGAGGCCGGGCCGGCCGAGGACGACGATCACCCGGCTGCCTCCGCCTCCGGCAGAGCGGAGAGGACCGTGACCTCGCCGAGGCCGGCCGCGCGGAGCGGCTCCTCCACGCTGGCGGCGTCACCCACGAGGACGATCGAGGCCTCCGCGGGCCGCACGTGTGCGCGGGCCGCGGCCAGGACGTCGGCAGCGGTCACCGCGGCGATCGCGGGCCGGTAGCGGTCGAGCTCGTCGTCCGGGAGCTCGTGGATGACGAGCCCGGCGATCGCGCCTGCCACGGCCGCCGCCGTCTCGAAGCGGAGCGGGAAGACGCCCGCCAGGTAGTCCCGGGCAAGGGAGAGCTCTGCGTCCGTCACCTCGGATGCGCGGATCCGCTCCAGCTCGCCGAGGATGTCCACGATCGCCGGGACGGTGATATCCGTCCGGACGGCGCAGCGGACGGTGAAGGGGCCGGGATGGCGGCGCATGTCGAAGCCGCTGTGGACGCCGTAGGTGTAGCCGCGCTGCTCCCGGAGGAGATCGTTCAGGCGCGACGAGAAGAGCCCGCCCAGGGTCGCGTTGAGGATCGAGGCGGCGTGGAAGTCTGGCGTGCGGCGGGCGAGCGCCACGTGCCCGATCCGCAGCTCGCTCTGGCGCGAGCCCGGCCGGTCCGCAACGACGATCCGGCGCCCACCGGGCCGTGCCGGGCTCGGCCGGCCCCCGGCCGGGCCGACGCCGGCCGGCGCGGTCCAGCCCGCGAAGACCCGCTCGACCTCGCGCGCGACGTCGATCCCGGAGAGATCCCCGGCGATGACCATCGTCGCCGCGTCCGGGCGCATGAGCGCCGCGTGGCGCGCCACGACCACGTCCCGGTCGATCCGGGGGACGGTCGTCTCGCTCCCGGCGAGCGGGCGGCCGTACGGCGCCCCGTCGGCGTAGATCGTCTCGGGGTAGATCCGCTCCACCCGCCGCCGCGGCTCGGCGCGCGCCTGGAGAAGGTCGTTCAGGCGCTCGTCCCGGAGCCGCTCCACCTCGTCCGCGGGGAAGGCCGGGGTGAGCGCGACCTCCGCGAAGAGGGCGAGCGCGGCGAGGAAGCGGGAGCGGGGGACCTCGAGGGAGACGGTGAGGCTCTCCCAGCCGGCGTCCGCGGCGATCCCCGCACCGAGCCGCTCGGAGGCTTCGATGAGGGCGAGGGCGTCGCGCTGCGCGGTCCCCTCGGTCATCGCGCGGGCGGCGAGGACCGTGGTGCCGGCGAGCTCCGCGGGCTCGCTCGTGGCGCCGCCGCCCGCATCCCCGCGCACGAGGAGCTGCGCCGCCAGGAGCGGCCGGCCGGGGAGGTGGGCGGAGATGAGGGTGAGACCGTTCGGCAGCCGCTCGCGGCGGAAGTCCGGGAAGTCATAGGGGCGGGGCGCCGACGGGCTCGGGCGCGTGGCGAGATAGGCGAGCGGATCGCCGGCGGTGCCGGGCATCAGGCAGCCTCCGCCGGCTCGGCCGGCACATAGGTGACGATCGCGCGGTTGTCCGGGCGGAAGACGGCCCGGGCGGCGGCGAGGATCGCCTCCGCATCCACGGCGAGGAGCCGGTCGAGCATCTCGTCGATCAGCTCCGCGCGACCGAAGTAGGTCTCGTACATCGAGAGGCGGTCCGCGACCTCCTCCATCCGGGAGCGCGCGGCGAGCTCGGAGGACTCGATGAGCGCGCGGGCCCGGAGGAGCTCGTCCTCCGTCACGGGCTCGCGGGTGAGCCGCTCGCACTCCTCGAGGTAGATCCGCTCCGCAGCGTCCGGGTCCTCCCCGGGGCGGACGGTCACCCAGCCCGCGAGGATCGAGGCCCCCGCCACGAGGGGCAGGACGAAGGCCGTCACATCCTGGCCGAGCCGCTCCTCCCGCACGAGGCGCCGGTGGAGCCGGCTCCCCTCCCCGCCCGCGAGGATCTGCATCCCCACCTCGAGCGCGTCGAAGGCAGGCGTCCCGAAGGGCGGCGTCCGCCAGCCCACGTGGACGCGGGTCATCGGGACGGCGTCCTCGATCACCTTGCGCACCTCGCCGCCGATGATCGGCTCCACCGGCGCGTACGGGAGGCGGCGGAGGGCGGGGTTCGCGGGGATCGGCCCGAACCAGCGCTCGACGGCGGCGAAGGCAGGCTCGACGTCCACGTCCCCGGCGATCGTGAGGACGCAGTTGTTCGGGGCGTACCAGGCGCGGAAGAAGTCGATGACGTCCGCGGGCGAAGCGGCGTCGAGGTCCTCCATCGAGCCGATCGGCGTGTGGTGGTAGGGGTGACCCTGCGGGAAGACCGCCGCCATCAGGTTCTCGTAGAAGGTGCCGTAGGGGCGGTTGTCGTAGCTCTGGCGCTTCTCGTTCTTCACGACCTCGCGCTGGTTGTCCAGGTTCTCCTGGCTGAGCGCATCGAGCAGGGTCGCCATCCGGTCCGCCTCCAGCCAGAGGCCGACCTCGAGCTGGTGGGACGGGAGCGTCTCGAAGTAGTTCGTGCGGTCGAAGAAGGTCGTCGCGTTGTTCACGCCGCCCGCCGCCTGGACGATCGCCATGTGCTCCGCCTTGGCGACGTTCCGGCTCCCCTGGAACATGAAGTGCTCGAAGAGATGGGCGAAGCCGGTCTTGCCGGGGACCTCGTGCCGGGAGCCCACGTCGTACCACAGGTTGATCGCCACGACCGGTGCGAGCGAGTCCGGGGCGACGACGACGCGCAGGCCGTTCGGGAGCGTCCGGCGATGGAAGCGAAGGCGCGAGCGTCCGGCGTCGGTCGTGGTCATGCGGGCTCCTGCAGCGGGCACCCGGCGGCTCCGGGCGGGCTCATCGTAGCCGACGCGCGGGCGGGTCCCGGAACGCCCGGGCCACCCGGCACTCCCCGGGGGCGGCGGGAGGAGGATGATGGCCCCGGCAGGAAGCGCCGGCCGTCGACGGGAGGGGTGGACGATGAGCGGCAGCGAAGCGGTCCGGGCGATCGAGGGCGAGCGGGATGCGGCGGGGCGGCCGACCGCGCTCCTGCCCCTCGGCCAGCTCCTCGCGATCTCCGGCTACGCGCTCGGCATCTCCGCGCTCTGGGGCGGCTACGAGGTCTTCGGCCAGCAGCAGGTCGAGCAGCTCGTGGGGACCGGGATGCGGGGCACAGTGATGGGGCCGCTGGAGCTCGGCGGTGCGATCGTCGCGATCCTCGTCCAGCCCACGATCGGCGCGATCAGCGACCACGCGGCCACCCGCTGGGGGCGGCGGAAGCCGTTCATCCTCCTGGGTGCGCTCTTCGACCTCGTCTTCCTCGTGGGGATCGTCAGCTCCTCGACCGTCCTTGCCCTCGGCGCCTTCCTCGCCCTCCTCCAGCTCTCCTCGAACACCGCCCAGGGGCCCTTCCAGGGCTACGTCCCGGACCTCGTCCCGGAGCCCCAGGTCGCCCGGGCGAGCGCGCTCCTCGGGATGATGCGCATCCTCGGCCTGATCGGCGGCTATGCGCTCGTCTCCACCGGTGCCGCGACCGGCGAGTACGGGATCCCGCTCCTCGCGATCGGCGTCTTCGAGCTCACCCTCGCGCTCCTCACCGTCCGCTTCGTCCGCGAGGGCCCGCCCGGGGACGGCCGCCGGGGCCGCTCGTGGCTCGCGATCGCGCGCGGTGCCTGGGGGGCGGACATCCTCCACGAGCGCTCCTTCCTGCGCATGGCCGGAGTCCGGCTCCTCTTCCTCGCGGGGCCCTCCGCGTTCGTCAACTACAGCCTCTTCTACGTCCGTGATTCGCTCGGGCAGTCGGGCACCGACCAGGCCTTCTGGCTGATCGCGGGGAACGGCGCCCTCGCGGTCGCCACCGCGCTCGCGACGATCCCCGCCGCCGGCCTCTCGGACCGGATCGGACGGAAGGCGGTCATCCGGATCGCGGGGGCGGCGATCATCGCGGGGATCCTGATCATCACCGCGGCGCCCTCGCCGCTCGTCGCGGTCGGGGGGATCCTCCTCCTCGGGGCGGGCTCGGGGGCGTATGTCGCGGTGGACTGGGCGCTGATGACGGAGATCATCCCGCTCGCCGCGTCCGGGCGCTACATGGGTCTCGCGAACATCGCGAGCTCGATCGCCGGGCCGGTCGCCACGCTCGTCGCGGGGATCGTCCTGGACAGCGTGACCGCGTCGATGGGCCTCTCGGCGGGGCCCCGGGCGGCCGCGCTCACGGGGATCGCGTTCGTCGTCGGCGGGCTCCTCCTCCTCGGCGGCGTCCGTCCGGCGCGCGGCCCGGAAGCCGCCCGCGCGGCGCGGGCGGAGGCTGCGGCGGGAGGAGGCTGAGCACGCGGACCCGGAGCGGCGGGGTCAGGCGCCCCGGCGGACCCAGGCGTCGATCGGGCGGATCTCCGTCACCCGGTCCCGGATCGCGGGGTCGAGCGAGCGGGCCGCCGCGGTCGCGGTCTCCATCGAGGTGAGGCAGAGGATCCCCTCCGCCACCGCCGTGAGACGGATCGCGGCCGCATCCCGGACGGGGCCGGAGCGCGGAGCCGGCGTGTTCACCACGAGCCCGACCTCCCCGCTCGCGATGAGATCGAGGATCGGTGTCAGGCCGCTCCCCTCCTCGCCGAGCGGGGCGACCTCGCGGACCGCGTGGCCGAGGGCCCGGAGCGCCGCCGCGGTCCCCGCCGTCGCGGCGAGCCGGTAGCCGACCCGGACGAGCGCCGCGGCGAGATCGGGGAGCTGCTCCTTGTCCCGGTCCGCCACGGTGACGAGCGCGAGCGCGCCATCCACGCCCGGGACCGGCGGCCGGAGCGAGGCGGCGAGGAGCGCCTTCGCGAGCGCGACATCCCCGTCCGAGTGGATCCCGATCACCTCGCCGGTGGAGCGCATCCCCGGGCCGAGGAGGGGGTCGACCCCGCGCAGCTTCGTGGTGGAGAAGACGGGCGCCTTCACGGCCACGACCGGCGGCGGCGGAAGGAGTCCCCCGGACCAGCCGAGCTGGGCGAGCGTCGCCCCGAGCGAGACCCGGGTCGCGAGCTCGACCATCGGGACGCCGGTCACCTTGGAGAGGAAGGGGACGGTCCGGCTCGCACGCGGGTTCACCTCGAGGAGGTAGACACCGTCCTCGCGGACGATGAACTGCGCGTTGACCAGCCCACGGACGCCGATCGCGATCGCGAAGCGCGTGATCGCATCCACGATGAGCGACTGCTCCGCCGCCGAAAGATGGCGGGGCGGGAAGACCGCGACCGAATCGCCGGAGTGGACGCCCGCCCGCTCCACGTGCTCCATCAGACCGGGGATGAGGACCTCGGTCCCGTCGCAGATCCCGTCGACATCCACCTCGAGGCCTTCCAGGTAGGCATCGATGCGCACCGGGCGGTCCTCGGTGATCACCGTCGCCGCCCGCAGCTGGCGCTCGAGGTCGGCGGGGCCGAAGCAGAAGTCGATCGCGAGGCCGCCGATGACGAAGGAGGGACGGACGATCACCGGGTAGCCGACCCGCTCGGCGACGACGAGCGCCTCGTCCAGCGAGGTCGCCATCCCGCCCGCCGGCTGGGGGATCCCGAGCCGGTCGACGAGCGCCGCGAAGCGGGTGCGCTCCTCGGCGAGATCGATCGTCTCCATCGTGAGGCCGGGGAGCTCCACGCCCGCCTCGGTCAGCGCGGCGGCGAGGTTGAGCGGGGTCTGCCCGCCGAACTGGACGAGCGCGGGGAGCGGCGGATCGCCCGGCGCGGTCTCCGCCGCGATCACCTCGAGGACGCTCTCGGAGTCGAGCGGCTCGAAGTAGAGCCGGGACGAGGCGTCGAAGTCCGTGGAGACGGTCTCGGGGTTGGAGTTCACCATCACCGCCTCCCAGCCCTCGCGGCGGAGCGCGTCGGCGGCCTGGACGGCGCAGTAGTCGAACTCGATCCCCTGGCCGATCCGGACCGGACCGGAGCCGATGACGAGCGCCGCGGGGCGCCGGACCGGGGGCGCCTCGGGCGGGGAGCCCGCGGCGGCGTAGGTGCTGTAGAAATAGGGGGTCTCCGCGGCGAACTCCGCGGCGCAGGTGTCCACCATCGCGTAGCCCGGGCGGATCCCTGCCGCGGCGCGCCGCGCCGCGACCGCGGCGACCGGGAGGCCGGTGAGCGTGGCGATGTCACGGTCGCCGAAGGAGGCGCGCTTGGCCGAGATGAGGAGCCCGTCCGTGAGGTCGCTCCCCTCCTCGCCCAGCCGCCGCTCGAGCTCCACGAGCCGTTCCATCTCGCCCACGAACCAGGGGCTGATCCCCGTGATCGCCTGGAGCTCGGCCGCCGGGACGCCGCGGCGGAGGAGCCCGATGAGGCGCCAGAGGCGCGAATCGGACGGCGTCAGGAAGCGCCGGAGGAGCGCCGCGCGGCCGGAGGCGACCGCGCGGGACGGGTCGTCCGTGAGCAGACCGTCCGGGCCCACGAGGAGCTCGCCGGAGATCTCGTGGTGGTCGTCCGCGGCACCGTCGTGGAGGCCGCCGGAGAGGATCTCCAGGGTCGGCCCCCACGCGGGGTCCTCGGCGAGGAAGCCGGCACCCGCCTGCTCCAGCCCGCGCAGCGCCTTGTTCAGCGCAGCGCCGAAGGTGCGGTCGATCGCCATCACCTCGCCGGTCGCCTTCATCTGGGATCCGAGCGAGCGGTCGGCGGTGGGGAACTTGTCGAAGGGGAAGCGCGGCAGCTTCACGACCACGTAGTCGAGGGCGGGCTCGAAGGCCGCGACCGTCGTCTTCGTGATCGCGTTCGGGATCTCCGCGAGCGTGCGCCCGATCGCGATCTGCGCCGCCACGCGCGCGATCGGGTAGCCGGTCGCCTTGCTCGCGAGGGCGGACGAGCGCGAGACGCGCGGGTTCACCTCGATGACCGCGTACTCCGTGGCGTCCGGGCTGAGCGCGAACTGGACGTTGCAGCCGCCCTCCACGCCGAGCGCGCGGATGATCGCGAGGGCTGCCGAGCGGAGCCGCTGGTGGACCGGGTCGGGGAGCGTCTGGACCGGCGCGACCACGATCGAATCGCCGGTGTGGACGCCGAGCGGGTCGACGTTCTCCATGGAGCAGACGGCGATGCACGTGTCGTCCGCGTCGCGCATCACCTCGTACTCGATCTCCTGCCAGCCCACGAGGCAGCGCTCGATCATCACCTGGCCGATCGGGCTGAGCCGGAGCCCCGCGCGCACCCGCTCGCGGTAGGCCTCCTCCGTATCCACGATCCCGCCACCCGTGCCGCCGAGCGTGAAGGCGGGCCGGATGACCGCGGGCAGCCCGATCTCGGCGAGGGCGAGATCCGCCATCCGGCGCCGCTCCTCGTCCGTCTCCCCCTCCACGATGACGGACGGGGCGTAGGGCTGGCCGATCCGGTCGAGCAGGTCGCGGAAGGCCTCCCGGTCCTCGGCCATCTCGATCGCCGCGATCGGCGTGCCGAGGAGCCGCGTCCCGTGGCGCTCGAAGACGCCCGCGCGGGCCGCCTCCATCGCGAGGTTGAGCGCCGTCTGGCCGCCGAGCCCGGCGAGGACGCCCTCCGGGCGCTCGACCTCGATGATCCGCTCGATGCTCGCGATCGTGAGCGGCTCGAGGTAGACGGCGTCCGCGACGCCGGGGTCGGTCATGATCGTGGCCGGGTTCGAGTTCAGGAGGATCGTGCGCACCCCCTCCTCGCGGAGGGCGCGGCAGGCCTGGGTCCCGGCGTAGTCGAACTCGGCCGCCTGGCCGATGACGACCGGCCCGGAGCCGATGATGAGGACGGAGGCGGGCTTCGTCACCGGGCACCCTCCGCCACGCGGACGCGCTCGAGGAAGCGGTCGAAGACCTCCACCGCATCGAGCGGGCCGGGCGAGCCCTCGGGGTGGTACTGGACGGTCTCGATCGGCTTCGTGCGATGGCGGAGCCCCTCCACGGAGCCGTCGTTCAGGTTCGTCTGGCTCACCTCGAAGCCGGAGCCGGCGGGGAAGGAGTCACCGACCACGGTCACCTCGTGGTTCTGGGCGGTGACCTGGACGCGGCCGGTCCCGTTGTCCCGGACCGGGTGGTTCGCGCCGTGGTGGCCGAAGCGGAGCCGGCGCGTCTCGGCACCCGCCGCGCGGGCGACGATCTGGTGGCCGAGGCAGATGCCGAGGAGCGGCCGGCCGTCCTCGATGACCGCGCGGGCGAGGGCGACCGGGGCGTCCAGGCGCGCCGGATCGCCGGGACCGGGCGAGAGGACGACGCCGGCGACCTCGGGGCCGAGGACATCCGCGGCGGTCGCGGTGTGCGGCAGGACGCGGACGCGCGCGCCGCGGGTGCGCAGCGAGCGGATGATGTTCGCCTTCAGGCCGTAGTCCACCACCGCGATGAGCGGGCCGCGGTCCCCCACCTCGAAGGCGGCGCGGGCGGAGACCTGGCCCACGAAGTCCTGGTCCTCCCAGCGGACGACGGCGCGGGCGTGGGCGGCGGCGGCCTCGGGGTCCACGTGGCCGGGGGCGGTGATGATCGCCCGCTGGCACCCCGTCTCGCGCAGGTGGCGGGCCAGCGCGCGCGTGTCCAGCCCGGCGATCGCGGGGACGCCGGACGAGCGGAGGAGATGGACGATCTGGCGTGCCCGGCCGAGGACCGCCGCGGTCGCATGGCCCACGACGAGGCCGCGCAGCCAGGGCCGCTCGGACTGGTCGTCATCCCGGACGCGGCCGTGGTTCCCGATCAGGGGGTAGGTCATGACCACGACCTGGCCGGCGTAGGAGGGATCCGTGCAGACCTCCTGGTAGCCGGTCTGCGAGGTGTTCACGACGATGTCGCCGCCGGACGCGACCGCGGCGCCGAAGGAGATCCCGGCGAAGACGGTCCCGTCCTCGAGCGCGAGGAGCGCCGGGCCATGGCTCCCGATCCGGGGGTCCACGGCGGCATCCGCGGGGATGGCGAGCGGGTGGAGGGGGCGGCCGTTGGGACCCGCGCTCATCCGCGGCAGCCTCTCGGTAGAGGGGGGACCGCGGCCGCTGCGCGGCGCGGATCGGCGCTGGGGTTCATCCGGATGCCCTCCTTGCCGGCCTCACTGGACCGTCCGCCCGGCCTCTCGGGACCGGTTCGGCAAGTGACTGCGGAAGGCTACCACGCGCCGCCTGCCGCGCGCGACCCGCGCCTCACCCCTGCGCGAGGAGGTCACGCACGACCGGGGCGATCAGCTCCACCCAGCCGGCGTACTGCTTCGCCGAGGGATGGAGGCCGTCCGGGGCGATGAGCGTCGGGTCCTCCGGGACGAGGTCCGCGATCGGCGCGACCGCGACCGTGGCGATCCCCCGCTCCGCGGCGACCGCCCGGAGGACGGCGTTCGCCTCCGCGATCGCCTCCCGGTCGCCCGGCCGCCGGAAGCTGCTGCCCCGCGGGGCGAGCGTGTAGTCCGGCGATTCCACGAGGAGGATCCGGTCCGGCGGCAGGAGATCGAGGAGGCCGGGGGCCGTGCCGTCCGGTGCGCCATCGAGGATCCGCTCGAGGTTCCCCCGGTAATCCGCAGGGCTCACGCTCCGGATGACGTCGTTCACCCCCACGAGGAGGGTGACGAGCTCGGGCTGGAGCTCTCCCACGGCGGGGAGCTGGTCGTCCAGGACCTCGTAGGAGGAGGCGCCGGGCGTCGCGAGGTTGCCGGCGATCTCCAGGGTCACGTCCCGGCGGAGGGCCCGTGCGAGCTGGTTCGGCCAGCGGTCCCCGGTCCGCTCCAGCCCGGTCCCCACGGTGTAGGAATCGCCGAGCGAGACGACCCGCACGACCGGCGGCCCGGGCTCGGCGGAGGGCTCCAGGGAGGCGGGCGGCGGGACGGGGGCGGACGTGCCGCAGCCGGCCAGGAGGGTGACGAGGAGGAGGCCGAGGCCGGCGGACCGCACGATCGCCCGAGGATAGCGCCGCGTGGCAGGCAGGGGCCACCGGGGACCGGGTCCGAGGGGGGAGGTGGTGAGCCGCGAAGGATTCGAACCTTCAACCAAGGGATTAAGAGTCCCTTGCTCTACCGTTGAGCTAGCGGCCCTCGACCGGCCGATATCCTAGCGTGCGACCCCGGTTCGGGCAAGGCCCGCACCGCCCCCGCTCTCCGAGGAGGCTCTCCGGCATGGCAACCCCCGCCGACTTCCGCCGCCGCATGCTGGCCGGCGAGATGCTCCACGGCACCTTCCTCTCCATGGGCTCGCCGGTGGCCGCAGAGCTCGCGGCACGCTCCGGGCTCGACTGGGTGCTCGTGGACCTGGAGCACGGTGCCGCGGGCGAGTCGGACCTCATGCCGATGCTCCAGGCGACCGCCGGCGGGGGCGCAGCCGCCCTCGTCCGGGTGGAGCGCGCGGACCGGCTGCGGATCGGACGCGCGCTCGACATGGGCGCGCACGGGATCATGGTCCCCCAGGTCCAGGCGGTGGACGAGGCGCGCCTGCTCGGCGCGGCGCTCCGCTACCAGCCATCCGGCGTCCGGGGGATCATGACCTTCGCGCGCGGGATGGACTGGGGAAGCGGCGGCCATGCGGCGGTCGCGACCCGCCACGAGACCCTCGTGGGGATCGCCCAGGTGGAGACGATGGCCGCGGTCGAGGCCGCGGATGCGCTCGCCGCGGTCGAGGGGGTCGATTGCCTCTTCGTGGGGCCGGCGGACCTCACCCACGCGATGGGGATCCCGGGCCGGATCGAGGAGCCCGCCTTCGAGGCGGCGATCCGCCGGGTCGCGGATGCGGCGCGTGCAGCGGGCAAGGCCGCCGGGATCATGCTCTGGAAGCCGGAGGACGCGGCGCGCTTCGCCCAGGCGGGCTACACGGTCTTCAGCCTCTCCAACGAGGGCGCCCTCCTCAACGGGGCGATCCGCGGCTTCCTGGACGGGACGCGCCGGGCCCTCGCCTAGCCGGGGCGCGCCGCCAGCTCGTCCAGCCAGGCGGCGATCGAGGGCATCGCCCGCATCGCCCGCCGGAACCAGTCGTCCACGGCGGCGAGCGCGAGGCTGCGCGCCGCGGCGACCTCGGCCCGCCGCTCCGCCGCGCCGGCACGGGCCGCCACCGCCGCGCGGAGCCGCCCGAGACGGGCGACCGCCTCCGCTTCCTCCGGTCCCTCGAGCGCCGCGATGCTCGCCGCGATCAGCCGGTCGAGCTGGGCCACGAGGACCTCGGTCGCCACGGCGTCCGCAGCGGATGCCTCGTCGATCGTGTCGATGAGCGCCGCGACCTGGTAGAGCGCCGCGACCGGCTCGTCGAAGAGCTCCCGCAGCCAGGCCGCCTCGGCGTAGCGCCCGGTGATCCGGAAGATGTTGTAGGCCCGCCGGGCGGCCTTCCCGTGGTTCGGGCTGACCACCGTGTAGCGCCGGACCTCGGCCTCCAGCTCGCGGACGTAGGCGGCGAGCGCATCCGTGCCGAGCTCCCCCACGACGCGCGTGACGAGCGGCCGGCTGCCGGGCTCGAGGTAGACCTCCTGGAACCAGGGCTCGAGGAAGCCGTCCAGCGGGACGATCGTGCCGTCCGCCTCCTCCCAGGTGGGGTCGAGCACGTTGGAGACCTTGCCGAGCGTTCCGGCAGCCGGGTCCGCCACGATCCAGTCGAGCTTGCACCAACCGGGACGGCCCGGCGCCTCCGCCCACGCGATCGTCCGCTCCGAGCCATCCGCGCGGCGGAGGAGAAGGCGCCCGGCAGCGAGCGCATCGGGACGCCACGCGATCGCCTCGCCCCGCCGCACCTCGCGGCCGTCGCACGTGCCGGCCTCATCGTGCTCGCCCCACTTCACCTCGAGGAGCCGGGACCCGGGGCCGGAGCGGGCGGCGAGCGCGTGGGCGCGCAGCGCGTCCCCGAGCAGGTCGACCGCGGCGGCGCGGTCGGGCGCGATGACGTGGACGCGCTGGAGGAAGTCGGCGTCCGCGGGGTAGGCCTGGACACGTCCCTGGGCAGCGGATCCCGAGAGCGCGATCGCACCGGCGAGCGCGGGGGGCGCGTCCGGGATCCGGACGAGAGCCGCGAGGGCGCGGGCGCGCTCGAGCCCCGCCGCGTCGAAGTCCGCCATCGGGAGCCGGTGGCCCCACGCGCCCTCCGCCACGTCCAGGTGGAGCGGGCCGCCGGCCGCCTCCGCCGCGATCGCCGCGATCCACGCTGCGGCCTCCGCCGGGTCGAGCTCGACGCCGAGAAGCGCGGCCGCGGCGATGGCCCGGCCGACCGCCTCGTCAGCCCCATCGCGGGGCGCGCCGCTCATCGCCCCGGCGATCGCCCGCCCGGCGCCCCATCCCCGGGCGCGGGCTGGTTGTCGATCTGCGCGCGCTGGAGCCGGCCCGAGTAGTCCACGTAGATCGCCTTCCACTCGGTGTACGTGTCGAGCGCCGCGTGACCTGCCTCGCGGTGCCCGTTCCCGGACGCCCGCATCCCGCCGAAGGGAAGGTGGGTCTCGGCGCCGATCGTCCCCGCGTTCACGTAGACGAGCCCGGTCGTGAGCGCGCTCATCATCCGGAAGGCGGTCGCCAGGTCCTGCGTGTAGATGCTGGACGAGAGGCCGTAGGCGACCTGGTTCGCGGCCGGGACGGCGGCGTCCAGGTCCGGGACGCGGATGATCGAGAGGAGCGGCCCGAAGACCTCCTCCTGGCCGACCCGGGACATCGGGTCCACTCCGTCCAGGATCGCCGGCGTGAGGTACCAGCCGTGCGCGAGCGCCGGATCCGCCGGCCGCTCGCCGCCGCACAGGTGCCGGGCGCCGTCCGCGATCCCGATCCCCAGGTAGGCCTCCGTGCGCTCCCGCGCCGCCGCGGAGATGAGCGGCCCCACCTCCGTGGCGGGGTCGATCCCGGGGCCCACGCGGAGGGCGCGCGTCCGCTCCACGAGCCGCTCCACGAGGCGGTCCGCCACGGCGTCCACCACGATCACCCGGCTGGCCGCGGTGCAGCGCTGGCCGGTCGTCCCGAAGGCGGACCAGAGGATCCCTTCCACGGCGAGCTCGAGGTCCGCGTCCTCCGCCACGAGGATCGCGTTCTTGCCGCCGAGCTCGAGCGAGAGCCGCTTCAGGCGCCGGCCGGCACGGGCGGCGATCGTGCGGCCCGTCTCCGCGCTGCCGGTGAAGGAGATGACCGGGACGTCCGGGTTGTCGACCAGCTCGGCGCCGGCCATCTCCCCCGACCCGGTGACGAGGTTGACCGTGCCGGGCGGGAAGCCCGCCTCCACGAGGAGCTCCGCGAGGAGGACCGCGCAGCCGGGGGTGGCGGATGCGGGCTTCAGGACGATCGTGTTCCCGGCCACGAGGGCGGGCATCGCCTTCCACATCGGGATCGCGGTGGGGAAGTTCCAGGGGGTGATCAGCCCGGCCACGCCGAGCGGCTCGCGAACGCTCATCGCCCACTTGTCCGGCAGCTCGGAGCGGACCGTCTCCCCGGCCATCCGCCGCCCCTCGCCCGCCATCAGGTAGGCGATATCGATCGCCTCCTGGACGTCCCCGCGCGCCTCGGCGAGGACCTTCCCCATCTCGTGGACGACCTGGAGGGCGAGCCGCTCCTTGTGCTCCGCGAGGAGCCCGGCGAAGCGGAAGAGGATCTCGCCCCGGCGCGGCGCGGGCGTCGCCCGCCAGGCCGGCTGGGCACGCCTGGCTGCGGCGACCGCCTCGGCGATATCGCCCGGGCCGGAGGCCGCATGGGCCGCGAGGACCCGCCGCCCGTCCGCGGGGTCCGTGGACGGGAAGAGCTCGCCGCTCATCGCCTCCTGCCACGTCCCGTCGATGAGGTTGCCGTGGACGGGGATCCGGGGGTCGGTCACGGGGTCGGCTCCTCCTCGAGGGACGGGCTCGGGACGGAAGGGGCATCCGGGGCGGCCCGATCGAGCGCGGGCGACCAGGTCCGGCCATCGGGGAGGGTCGCGATCCCGGGTCCCTCGCCGGGGCTCGTCTCGAAGTCCTCCTCGAAGCCCCGGAGGCGGCGGAGCGGGACGAGCGCGATCCCCATGAGCAGGGCGGTCATCGCGAGGATCCCGTCGAAGGCCCACGCCTCGGCCGCGGCGCCACCCACGATCGCCCCGGCGATCTGGCCGAGCGCGAGGAAGACGCTGTAGAGCCCCATCACGGCGCCGCGATCCTCCGGGAAGGCTTCGCTGATGTCGGCGAGGAGCCCGAGCGCGGCCGGGGTCGCCCCCGCGAGGACGAAGATGCCCGCGGCCGCCAGGAGACCGCCGACGACCCCGGCGAAGGGACCGAGCGCCTGGCCGTGGTTGACGAGGAGGGCACCCGCCACGAGGACGAAGCCACCGCCGATCCCGTAGCCGATGATCGTGGTCCGGCGGAGGGTCGCGAAGCGGTCTCCCCAGTACCAGATGCCCGCGAAGAAGACCGCCCCGAGCACGAGGAGACCGGCCGTGATCGCCAGCGGTGCGATCCCGCCGACGAGCGCCTGGCCCGCGAAGCGCGGGTCCGGCGTGCGCGTCATCTGGAAGAGGGTCTGGCTCGTGTAGAGCCCGAGGGCGGCGTTGATCGCGATCCACGTGGGCGCGAGGAGCCAGACGTGGGAGCGTCGCAGGAGTCGGCCGTAGCGCCGCCAGGCGCCGCCCTCGCGGGGACGGATCGCCGCCTCCGGCACGCGCACCCCGTAGCGGTAGATCGCGAGCGATCCCAGGTAGATCAGCCCGTTCAGCCAGAAGGCGAGCGGACCCATGACCGTCCACAGGACGCCCGCCATGCCGATCCCCGCCCCGAGCCCCGCGACCGTGGCCGCCTCGAAGCGCGCCGACGCCCGCCCGCGGAGGGCCTCGTCATGGGCGGTCGCCATCGCGATGAAGCCGAGGATCGAGGGGACGCTCGCGGCGGTGGAGGCGCCCTCGAGGAGACGCGTGGAGCCGAGGATCCAGAGGTCGGTGGTGAGCGCCGTGATGATCACCGCCACGAGCCCGAAGAGCGGGCCGAGCTGCATCACCCGGTGGTGCCCGATCCGGTCCGAGAGGATCCCGAAGAGGGGCGAGAGGACGAGCTCGGCCGCGAAGAACGCGGCGCTGAGGGCGCCGATCTCCAGCGCGTCGACCGGATCCCCGCCGTGCGCCTCGAGGTTCGCAAGGTAGTAGACGAGGAGCGCGCCGGTCAGCCCCGTGGAGAAGCGGAGGGTGAAGGTGCCCGCGATGACGGCGCGAAGGGATCGGTCCACCCCGCGATGGTAGCGGCCTCCCCTCGTCCCCTATCATCCGCCGGTGCGGCCCGACGTTCCCCCGGAGATCCTCGCCCTGGCGCGTGCCCGTTCCGCCGCGCGGCGTAGCCGGGACTTCGCCGCGGCCGACCGCCTGAAGGACGAGATCGAGGCAGCAGGCTGGCGCGTGGTCGACCGCGGCGGCGAGAGCACCGTCCATCCTGCGCACCCGGCGGACGTGGTGACACCGGACGGGATCCGCTACGGCTGGAGCGGCGCGGTCCCCGCGCGCACCGGTGAGCCGGAAGGCGACGGCGCGACCGTGATCCTCGTGGCCGGCCAGGACCCGGAGCCGGCGGCGCGGACGCTGGCGGCGCTGGCAGCGCACGCCCCCGCGGGGACCGAGACGGTCGTGGTCGCCGGGCCGGAGGCCGCGCTGGACGCGTGGCTCGCCACCCTCGCAGGATGCGTGGTGGGGGGCCGGAGCCCGGAGGTCGTCCGGATGGCACGTCCCGTCTCGCCGGCCGTCGCGAGGAACGCGGGCGGACGCCGGGCGGGCGGACGGATCGTCGTCTGGATCGCCGCGGGCGTGGAGCCCGTGGGCGATCCGATCGGGCCCCTGGTCGCCGCCCTGGAAGACCCCGGCGTCGCCGTCGCGGGCGCGATCGGGCTCGCGGGGACGGATGTGCGCCGGCTCGCTCCGGCTTCCGGAGCTCCGGTCGTGGCGATCGACCGGACCCTGCTCGCCTTCCGGCGAAGCGACCTCATCGCGCTCGGGCCGCTGGACGAGGCCCACTTCGGCGAGACGACCCTGGACCGCTGGTGGAGCCTCGTCCTCCGGGACGGCCCCGAGCCCCCGGAGGGAACGGATCCCGAGCCCCGGCGGGCGCTCGCGCTCGACCTCCCCCTCGCGACCGCCGGGATCGCGGCGCCTGCGCCGGAGGACCCCGACCCGTCCGAGGCCGAGCGGCGCCGGAAGCGGGATCTCTACCGGCTGATCGACCGCTTCGCGCGGCGTCCGGACCTTCTCGGCGGAGCGGGCTGAGCGTACCTCTGCCGCGGTAGGCCGGGCCATCCGCCGGGCCGCGCGCTGCGAAGAGTCGGCATGCACCCCCGGACCGCCCTCCCGTCCCACTCCCCGGTGTGGGACAATGCGCGCAGAGGCCCCGTGCCGGAGGGACGATTGGACGCGCGCCCCGAAACGATCGACCGACAGAAGCAGGAGGAGGTCGACCTCCTCCTCAGGATCCGTGACAAGGACGAGCAGGCCGTCGCGGAGCTCTACCAGCGCTACAGCGGACCCCTCTATTCCCTTGCCTACCAGGTGACCGGGGCGGACCGCTACGCACAGGAGGTCGTCCAGGAGGTCTTCCTGGCGGTCTGGCGCGACTCCACCCGCTTCGACCCCGCGCGCGGCGCGGTCTCCAGCTGGCTCTTCGCGCTCACGCGCCACAAGGCGATCGACCTCGTGCGCAAGGAGGCGAACGTCTGGAAGCGCTACGCGCCCGAGACGGAGCTCGAGCGCCACGAGGCGCCGGAGGACGTCGATGACGCGGCGTGGGCCAAGATCCGCCGCGAGCGCGTCCTCGAGGCGATGACGCAGCTCCCCGAGGCCCAGCGCACCTGCGTCGAGCTCGCCTTCTTCCACGGCCTCACCCATGTCGAGGTCGCCGAGAAGCTGGAGATCCCGCTCGGGACCGCCAAGACGCGGATCCGGACGGGCCTTCTTCGCCTCCGGGACCTCCTCGGCGACTCGGTCGCCGACCAGCCGACGGCCGGATCGTGGATCACGCAGCCTTCGCAGAGCTGACCGCCGGCCGCGCGATCGGCGACCTGGACCAGGAGGAGCGGCGCTCGATCGAGCGGCACCTCCCGGTCTGCAGCCGGTGCCGTGCCCTCGGCCAGGAGCTCGACGAGGTCCTCTCCGGTCTCGCCCTTCTCGCGCCCGCACGGCCGGTCCCCGCCGGTCTCGGCGCCGGCGTCCTCGCCCGGATCCGCGCGGATGCCACCGGCACGGAGGTGTGGCAGATGCCTGCCCCCGTGGGCGGGCTCCGCTCCCGCCTCACCGTCCCGGCCTGGCTCGGCGCGGGGCTTGGATCGGCTGCGGTCGTGGTGATCGCAGCCCTCGGCCTCCAGGTGGGCTCGCTGCGCGCAGAGAACGACGGGTGGCGCCAGCTCGCCCAGGCGGCCACGGCCGAGCTCGAGACGCGGGCATCGGCGATGGCGGTCCTGGCGGATCCCGCCCATGCCACCGCATGGCTCGCCCCGAGCGAGGGGCGGACCGGCCACGGTGCGCTCGTCCTCTTCGTCCCCGGCGCTGCAGAGGCGTGGGTCGTGGCGGACGATCTGCCGCCCACCCCCGAGGGCTTCGTCTACCGGTTCTGGCACGCGGACGAGGCCGGCGTCCACGGCGGCAAGGCCTTCGCCTGGGATGGCCGCGGGGTCCTCTCGGTGGAGGTCCCGGTGGACCTGGGGGACGCGAGCGCGGCCATGCTCACGCTGGAGCCCGCGTCCGCGGATCCGGATGCCGCGCCCGGCGAGGACGTCGTCTTCGGGGAGATCCGGGCGACCTCCTAGGCCACCGCGTCAGATCCGGATCGGCCCGAGCGCGAGGCCGAGAAGCGCGAAGCCGAGGACGACCGCCACGCCGCAGGCGGCCACGAGGAGCCGGCGTCGCCGGTCGTCCATCACCCCCTGCCAGAGCCCGCCGAGCGTGATCGCGCCCGCGGGGACGATCGTGAGGCCGAGCCAGGCACCCGCGATGAGGCCGCCGATATGGGCGGCGTTGTCGATCCCCGGCGAGATGAAGCCGATCGCGATGTTCAGGACGATCAGGCCGCCGATCTGTGTGGTCAGGTTCCGCGCCCCCCGGGTGAGCGCCGGGCGGTGGACCCGGTCCGCCACGAGGAGGACGCCGAAGAGCCCGAAGATCGCGCCGCTCGCGCCGACGGCGAGGGGTGCCGGAAGGAAGAGATAGCTCGCCGTGGAGCCTGCGATCGCGCACAGGAGATAGAGCCCGAGGAAGCGGACCGGCCCATAGAGGGCCTCCACGATCGGCCCCACGATCCAGAGCGCGTAGAGGTTGAAGGCGAGGTGGAGCGCGCCACCGTGGACGAGGACGACGGTGATCAGCCGCCACCACTCGCCCGCCGCGACGCCGGGCTTCCAGAGCGCGAACCACTCGTAGGTGAGGAGCTCGATCTCGGCCGAGAAGACCCCGGCGACGCCGATGACGAGGGTGACGAGGAGGATCGCGAGGGTGACGACCGGGCGGCCGCCGAGCCCGGGACCCCGGGAGCGCGAGAACCAGCGGTCCGCCGAGCGTCCGTCGCCCTGCTCCTTGCTCAGCCAGCCGAGGCGTGCGGCGATCGCGGGGCGCTCGGCCTCCGGTGCGCGCCGCTCCGCCTCCCGGTAGGCGCGCGTCGCCCCCACGAGGTCCCCCTCACGGACCCGCGCGCCGGCGAGCGCGGTCCAGGCGCGCCAGCTGAGCGGGCCCTCCGGTGCCTGGGTCGCGGCGAGCCAGGCCTGGAGGGCGCCGGTCTCGTCGTCCATCCGGTAGCGGCACTCGGCGAGGCCGAGGAGCGCCGCGAGGTGGAGATCGGGGTCCGCACAGCCCACGACCCGCGAGAAGGCGGCCGCGGCAGGCTCCCAGTCGCCCCCCGCCGCGAGCGTCCGCGCCTGCTCGAGGAGGGCGATCGCGACGGCGGGGTCGAGCGGGCCGGGACGGGTGGGGTCGGAGGCCATCGGGGGAAGGGTACCGTAGGCGCCCCGCCGGGGCCGCCGGGCGGAGCGGCCCGCGGCCACGTACCCTGCGGACGTGGAAGCCGACCCGCCTCGCGTCATCGCCCTTGTCCCCGCCTACCGGGAGGCGCCGCGGATCGCGGCGGTCGTCGCGGGGGCTCTGCGCCACCTCCCCGTCGTCGTCGTGGATGACGGATCGGACGACGGGACCGCGGAGGCCGCGGAGGCCGCCGGGGCCACCGTCCTCCGGCAGCGCCCGAACGCCGGGAAGGGAGCCGCGCTCCGGGCCGGCTTCCGGCACGCGCTCGCGGCGGGAGCGGAGGCGGTCGTCACCCTGGATGGGGATGGCCAGCACGATCCCGCGGAGATCCCCGCCTTCCTCGCCGCCTGGGAGGCGCGCCGTGCGCCGCTGATCATCGGCTGCCGGACCTTCTCGCAGATGCCGCCGGTCCGCCGGCTGGCGAACACGCTCGGCACCGCGACCTTCTCGTGGGCGGTCGGCCGCCGCATCCCGGACAACCAGTCGGGCTACCGGCTGATCGGCCGGGTCCTCATGGAGCGTCTCCTCGAGAGCCGGGAGCAGGGCTTCGAGTTCGAGGTGGAGATGATCACCCGGGCGATCCGGGACGGGCTCGCGATCGACTGGGTCCCGATCCGCACGATCTACGACGGCGCGCCGAGCCATATCCGGCCGGTCCACCACGTGCGCAGCTTCCTGCGCGTCGCCCGGGAGGCACGACGGGCGGTGCGCGGCGGCTGAGCCCGCCTGCGAGAATGGGCGACGTCGCCGGTGGACCAGCCGGCGCCCCAAGGGAGGCCCTGATGTCCGGATCCCGTCTCAGCCGCCGCTCGCTCCTCGCGGGTGCCGGTGCCGGTGCCCTCGCGACCGCCGCCGCCTCCGTGCCCCTGCCCCTCCGCGCGTTCGGGGCGGAGGGGGAAGCGCGGACCCTTCGGATGGCGACCTCGTGGTCCGGCGGTGCGCTCTACGAGCTGGGCGCGCAGGCGTTCGCGGACCGCGTGGCCGCGGAGACGGCGGGCCGGATCCGGATCGAGGTCGCGACCGGCGGGACCCTCGGCCCGGCTCTCGAGGTCCCGCAGACCGTCCTCGGCGGCGGCGCGGAGATGGGCCACAGCTGGTCCGCCTACACGGGGGTCGAGGACCCGCTCGCCGTCCTCCTCGGCGGCCTGCCGGGCGGGCTCGGGTCGCTCGAGATGCTCCACTGGATCGACGCGGGTGGCGGCCGCGAGCTGTGGGGGCGGGTGCGCTACGAGCGCGATGGCCTGATCGCCTTCCCCCTCGTCGTGCAGACGCCCGAGATCTTCCTGCACGCCCGGACGCCGGTGCGCACGGAGGCGGACCTCGCGGGGCTCCGGATCCGGACCTCCGGCTCGTGGCTCACCTTCGCGAAGGAGCTCGGCGCGGAGACGGTCTCCCTGCCCCAGGCGGAGATCGCGGGGGCGCTCGCGGACGGGAGCGTGGACGGCGCCGAGTGGGCGAACCCGTCGCAGAACCTCGCGC
This sequence comes from Chloroflexota bacterium, assembly GCA_017853275.1. GTDB lineage: Bacteria > Chloroflexota > Limnocylindria > Limnocylindrales > CSP1-4 > JAFMJV01. Next base: position 16,028 of record JAFMJV010000012.1, on the reverse strand, counting down.
TCGGGCTGCCCGGACTCGTCCCCTACACGATGATCCCCGGCATCCACCAGCCCGGATCGGTCTTCGAGCTGACGATCGCCCCGGACATCTGGACCTCCCTGGACGGGGAGACCCAGGCGGTGATCGCCCGGGCGGCGCGGGATGTCACGCTCGAGGCGTGGACCGCGCTCGGCGTCGCGGATACCTTCGCGATGCCGGAGATCGCCGCGCAGACGGAGATCGTGGAGCTCGAGCCCGCCTTCCGGGAGCGGATCCGCTCCCTCGTGGCGGACTGGGCGGCCACGCAGGCGGCCGCGGATCCGCTCTTCCGCGAGGTCCACGCCGCGATCCAGACCTTCGACGCCGCGTGGACCGGCGCGGGGCGCTGGCGGGGCGAGACCGTCTGCTGCTGACATCCGTCACCGTTCCGCTGCCGGAGGGCAGATCGACGGTGACGACCCGACGCGCGGTCAGACGACCCGTTCGAGCAGGTGGGTGATCGCCCACAGGACGACCGGGACGACGAGCGCGGAGACGAAGGCCCCGAGCGTCCCGGAGCGCCACGGGGTGGTCGGGAGCGTCTCGAGCAGCCGCCACTCCCGTTCCGCCGCGGCCACGACCTTGTCCGCCGCGGCCACCCCGGCCTCATCGCCCGCATCCATCCGCGCGTGGAGGGCGGCGAGCGCGGCACGGAGCCGGGCGCCCGCCTCCGCCTGCATCCGCGCGCGGGCGTCCAGGATCCGCCGGCGCATCGTTGCGAGCGGGAGGGCGAAGGCCGCGCTCGCGAGGAGGAGCGTGACCACGATGAAGATCGCGGAGCCGGCGCCACGCCACCCGGCGGGGTCGGTGAGGATCCCGAACGCGGGGACGGCGAGGAGGCCGATCCCGGTCCGGAGCGTGACCGCGGAGAACGCGTAGAGGGGCCCCGGCCGGAAGAGATCGACGCGCTCCGCGTGGCGCTGGACGTCCGCGATCGCGGATCCCTGGTGGAGGGAGTGCCAGAGGAGGATCCCGAGCGCGACGATCCCCACGGCATCCACCGCCACACGCGCCACGGCCGCGGCCGGCTCGAGCCCGGAGACCCCGCGGGCGACCGGCTCGGCGATCGCATCGGCGACGGCGATCGCGAGGAAGAGGAGGGTCACGAGGAGGGTGGGCCGCGCCGGCATCGTGGTCAGACGGCGATGGAAGGCCGCCACGAGGGCATCGTCATCCGGCAGGGCGGGCCGGAGCTCGTGGAGCGCGCGGACGGCGGTCCGGTCGAGATGGCGGATCAGGCCGAGGACATAGGCCGGGATCAGCGCGTACGCCAGCCGCGCGGAGGCGAGCGGCTCGCCGGCGAGCGCCGCCGCAGCAACGAGCAGGAGCCCGGCGAGGACCGCGGGCACGATCCAGACCGCCGCCTCGTGGCCGGGGAGCCGGACGAGGCGGTCTGCAAGGCGGTCGACCCAGCTCGCGGGGTCGGGTCGGTCCTCCGGTGCCGGGGGGTGCATCTGGCGCGGGTCTCTCCTGCGGGTCGGCCTCCACGACCCGCCGGGACCGGCGGGACGCGGGTCTCTATCATCGGCCAAGTCCGGAGCGGCGGTGTCAGGGGGCGACATCCCGCCGGAGGATGCTGGAGGAGGCCGATGTCCCACAAGCCACTCATTCTCCTCGCGCTCACCGCGCTCCTGGCCGCGGGCTCCCTCCCCGCCCGGGCGCAGGAGACGCCACCCGGGGTCGATCCCGCGGCGCTGACCCTGCTCTCGGAGGCGCTCGATGCCTCGCTCGCGCCGGGGACCGTCCGGATCCTTCTCGCGGGCCGCGGCGAGATCCCCGGGGAGGCGATCGGCCTCCCCGCCGCACCCCGGGTCCCGCTCGAGATCCTCGAGGGCGATGTCGCGATCGATCTTTCGGGGGTCGGTGGTGCGGCGGGGATCGGGACGGCCCTTGCCGCGCTCCTCGCGGGTGAGCTCCCCGCGGTCCGTGCCGCGGGCACCCTCGCCTACCCGCCGACCGCGCTGGATGTCGCGTTCCGCTTCCTGGACGCCACGGTCCTCCTCCAGTCCCGCGCCCTCTTCCGGAGCGGCGCCTGGGGGTCGATCGCCACGGATCGCCCGGTCGCGGACCTCGCCGCGGTCCTCGGCCTCGTCCCGCTCATCGAGGAGGTCGTCGCTGCGGGCGGCGGGGTCGTCCCCTCCCCTGCGCCCGGTGCCTCCCCGGCCCCCGTGGTCACGCTCGATCTCCCCGCGGCGATCGCGGAGCTCGGGGGCACCCTCGCGCTCGGTGAGCCCGCCACCTGCGAGACCGGCCCCTGCACCGAGGTGGTCGTCACGCTCCCGCTCCCGGCGGACGGGTCGCCCCTCGCGATCCTCATCGCGGGCGCCCTCGCCGGCGCCGTGCCCCCACCGGATCCGGCCGCCTCGCCGGGACCCACGGGGAGCCTGACGATCGCGATCGCCGTGGACGACGCCACGGACCGGCTCGCGGGGATCGACGCCACGATCGCGAGCCCGCTCCTCGCGGCGCGCGGCGGCAGCGAGGAGATCGGCCTTGCGATCGTCTTCGCCCGCTACGGGGCCCCCGTCAAGGTCGCGGCCCCGAAGAAGACCTTCGAGGTGGAGTGAGCACCCGGCTGCGCCTCGACCCCGGCCTCCGTCCGCTCCTCCGGGCGCTGCCCGGCCATCGGACGCGCGTCCGCCTGGCAGCCGCCGGGATCGTCCTCATCGGCGTCGTCCTCCTCCTCGCCGTCCTCCTCGCCCTCGATCCTGCGGCATTCCGCGGGATCGATGACCCGGCCGGGCTCGCCGCCTTCCGCCTCGGGGAGGAGATCCCGCTCGTGGCCGCGTGGGCGCGGGCCTGGTCCTTCCTCGTGGACGGGCCAAGGAACGCGATCATCGTAGGCGCAGCCTCGCTCCTCCTCGTGGTGGGCCGGGCATGGCCCTGGGCCGCCTTCCTTGTCATCGTCTCCCAGGGCGGCGTCCTCCTCTCGAACCTCCTCAAGATCGCGGTCGCGCGCCCGCGGCCGGAGATGACCGAGCAGCACGCGGGTCAGGCCACGATGTCCTTCCCCTCCGGCCACTCCTTCTCCGGGGTCGTGGTCTGGGGGACGCTCGCGCTGTCCAGCCTCTACCTGGTCCGGCGGCCATGGGGCCCCCTGGTGGCCGCGGGCTTCCTTGCCATCGGCCTCCTCCAGCCGCTCGCCCGGGTCGTGCTCGCCCGGCACTGGCTGACAGACACGATCGGCGGCCAGCTCCTCGGGCTCGGCTGGCTCCTCGTGGGCTGGAGCCTCTTCACGTGGCTCCTCGCGCGCGGGCTGAGCGCGCGCGAGGCGGAGGCGGAGGCGGAGGCGGAGGCGACACCTTGACGGGCCGGGACGCGGCTGCGAAGGTCCGCTGGGCATGACCGGCAGCGAGAGGAGGGACCTGGTGAAGAGAGGAGACCGGACCGCTACACCGCGGGGTGGGAGGTGGCGGACGGATCGCCGCCTGCGTCGCCTGATCCCGGCCCTGGTCCTGCTCGCGCTCGTCCTTCCGGCGAGCGCCCCGGCGGCGGGTGCGAGCACGATCCGCGTGACGGCCGAGCTGGGCAACAACTGCCTCTCCGGTCACGGTCCCGCGAACACCCAGCTCGAGGTCACCCTCCGCCAGGCGGACGGGGTCACGCTCAACCTCCTCCAGGCGACGACGGACGGCCAGGGCGCCTGGTCGGGCTGCTTCCCGAATGCCCCCTACACGCCGATCACCCCGGGGCGGCGGATCCGCGTGGATGCCGACGGGACGGTGCGCACGATCCGGGTGCCGCTCGTGACGGCCGCCGGCGATCGCGTCCGGGACCGCGCCACCGGACGTGCCCCCACCACCGGCAAGCTCCGCGTCACCGTCTCGGACTGCCGGTTCGGGGTGGATTGCAGCGACGTCGCCACGAAGACCGTGGCGCGGGCCGCGAACGGACGCTGGCTCCTCCGCCACGGGACGATCTTCGACGCGCGTGGCTTCGACCGCCTGGCGGCCGCGTGGACGGCGCCCGCCGGCGATCGCTTCATCGCCGAGGCGATCTACCCCGGGCTCTACGTCTACCCGGAGCTCCTCAGGGTCGGCGGCCTCGCACGGACCGAGGGCGAGGAGGTCTCCGTCCTCGTCCGACCCGGAGAGGACGACCCGCCCTCCGAGATCCACACAGCGACCGCCGGTGCGTTCGGGATCTTCGTGGCCGACTTCCTCGCGGTCGATTCGTTCACGCTCTCCATCGTCGAGGCGAGCATCGCGAAGGATGCGCGGCTGACCGTCCCGATCATCCAGCGCGGCTGGAATGCCGGGACCCGCCAGGTCTCGGGACGTTGCCTCCCGTTCCTCCCGATCCTCCTCACGTGGGGCGACGGGGACGAGGGGGTCTCCGGGACGACCGGGGCGAATGGCTGGTACCAGGTCACCCTCCGCCCGGCGGTCACCGGCCCGGCGGACGCGGAGGCGATCGTCATCGCCTGCGAGAGCGCGCGCGGCGATCTCGTCCTCTCCGATCTCACCCCCTGAGCCATCCCGCTCGCACCCCGACCCCACCCCCTGAACGGAGCGACCGCCCGATGATCCGACCCCTCCTCCTCGCCGGCCTTCTCGTCCTCGCGGCCGCTCTGCCGGCTTCCGCCCAGGAGGCCTCGCCTGCCCCGCTCGACTCGCTCGACGTGTGCGGGCTGATCACGCCCGACGAGCTTGCGCTCGTGCCGCCCGGCGTCCCGTACGACACGGCGGAGCCGGGGACGGGCTCCTGCACCTACACGGTGACGTCCGATCCGACCTCGTTCGCGATGCTCGACCTCTCGATCGACGAGGGATCGATCGACGTCATGGGGAGCATCCTCGGCGGCGAGCGGATCGAGATCGCCGGGCTTCCCGCCCACGTGACGGAGCTCGGCGCCTATCTCGGGCTGGGATCGCGGATCCTGGGCATCACGGGGCTCGCGGGCGGGGTCACCGACCCGGTCGCCTACTTCACCGCGGTCGCGGAGCTCGTCGCGCCGCGGGTGCCGGCCGAGGCCTATGGCGCGCCGGCCCCGGATACCTCCGCGGTGGGACCGGTCTGCCCGATCCTCGGCGGGGACGCGGTGGGGGCCGCGATCGGCGTGGAGATCGCCCTCGTGGAGGGCGATGACGTGGGCTGCACCTACTCCTCGGCGGGGATGATGTTCTCCGAGGGGTACGCGAGCGTGAACGTGCGCTACGACCCGGGCAAGGTGAGCGACATCCCGGTCTACTTCCCCGGTACGGAGGAGGTGGACGTGGACGGGCGGAGCGCGTACTGGAGCCCGGACATCAGCGTCCTCTGGGTCGATGGAGGCGACCGGGTGATCGCCGTCCAGTTCCTCCTCTCGGACGAGGCGGTCGCGACGCGGGACGCGGCGGCGGCGATCGCCCGGGCGCTCATCGCAGCGGGCGGCTGACGCGCCATCCGGCGCCCGTCGCGCAGCGAAGAGGTTCCGCCGGAGGGAACGTGCCGCGGTGGGGCACGTCGATGGGGCGCACAAGGGGACGTGACGATGGATTGGACCTACCCGAGCGGAGCCGGTGAAGCCGGCATCTACGAGATCGGACGCCGGATGGCCGAGCAGCTCGGCCGGATGCCGGATGCGACCCGCTTCACCTACGACGCGCGGGACATGCTCCGCGTCACCCGGGAGATCGAGCGGGCGAGCACCGGCGGCCGGCTCTGGGTCGGCTTCCAGACGACGCCGAAGATGGAGGTCGAGCGCGAGCGCTACACGCGGCTGCTCGCGGACGGGACCCGGATCGTCGCCTACGGGACCGGCCCCGGACCCGAGGGGCTGGATGCGCTGGATTACCGCGTCCTCCCCTTCGATGCGGCTCGCCTGGAGAACCAGTGGTTCCTCGTCACGGATGCGCCCGAGCCCGTCGCCTTCGTGAGCTGGGAGCTGGGTGACCCGGCCCAGTTCGGCGTGGGTGGCGCGGCCAGCCCGGGCAAGCGCTTCGTCGGCTTCGTCTCCGATGACCCGGCGGTGGTCGCCGATCTCATCGCCGTGCTTGGCGGTGTGCGCGGGACGCCTGCGGCCCCGCCGCCCGCTCCCGTGCCCGCCACGCCGGGAGCCGAGGCCCAGGACCTGATCTCGCGGGTCGAGGGCCGGTCGCCGGCTGCCTCCGGTGCCGCGGACGGGTCCGTCGTCGTGCCCATCGGGCGCCAGGCGGACGAGGATGCGCTGGTCACGGCGCTCGCGGTCGCGCGCTCCGAACGGAGGAACGTGATCCTCGTGGACCGCAGCGCCGAGGGGCTGAGCAGCCCGTACGGCGACCTTCGCGGCGACGACGCCTACCGGCCCGATCCCGATCGCCTCTTCGGCGTGGGGATGGCCCGGCGCGAGGGACGTGGACGGATGGTCGCGGCGCTGGAGGCGGCGATGGCCCTCGGCATCGAGGCCGGCGGCTGGTATCCCACGGCGTCCGGGGCGGACGGGCTGCGCGAGGCGCTCCGGCGCTTCGGCGGAAGCCTCCTCGTCCTGCCCGCCTCGGTGCGGCGGCCCGGGCTGGCGGAGCGGATCCGCGGCATGAGCATGGACCGGCTGGAGAAGCTCGAGGCGCGCCTGCTCGTCGCCGAGTGAGGGGCGGGAAGGTGGCGCGCCCGGAGGGATTCGAACCCCCGACCCTCTGATCCGAAGTCAGATGCTCTGGTCCACTGAGCTACGGGCGCGTGGCCCGGAGTATCGCATCCCGGCGCCCGGGGGACAGCGGACCGGCCGGGGGCTCCCGGCGTGGGATCACCAGGCGCCGGCGACCGCGGTGAGCGTCTCCTTCAGCGCGGCCACCGCCTCCCGGATCTCCGCCTCGGAGATGATGAAGGGCGGGGCGAGGAGCGAGAAGTCGCCGATCAGGTCGCTCCCCAGGTAACGACCGGTGGGGAGGATGTAGCCGCGGTCGAGCATCCCCTCCCAGACCTGACCGGCAAGGTTCTTCTCCACCGGGAAGGCGGCGCGGGTCACGGGATCGGCCACGTACTCCACGGCATCGGCGAGCCCGGCGCCGCGGATATCGCCGACCCAGGGGCACCCGGCGAGCTCGTCCGCGAGATGCGCGCGGAGGAAGGCCCCACGCGCCGCCACCTGGGCCACGAGCCCGTCCCGCTCAAGGATGTCCAGGACGGTGAGCCCGACCGCGCACTGGACCGGCTGGCCGCTGTACGTGTGGACGTGGTCGAGCCGCTTGTGCGCCGCCATCAGCGCATCGGCCACCCGGGCGTGAAGGAGAACGGCCCCGAGGGGCGCATATCCGCCGCTGATCGCCTTGGCCATGATCACCATGTCCGGGACCACGCCGAGCGCCTGGACGCGCAGGAAGGTCCCGGTCCGACCCGCCCCGGTCATCACCTCGTCCGCGATGAAGAGGACGCCGTGACGGTCACACACCTCGCGCGCCGCGCGCAGGTAGCCGTCCGGGGGCACGGTCATCCCGGCGTTCCCCATGATCGGCTCCGCGATGAACGCGGCGATCGTCTCCGGTCCCTCCGCGAGGAAGCGCTCCTCGATCGCGGCCGCCGCCCGGCGCGCGGCCTCCTCGGGCTCCAGGCCGCTCCAGGGGCCCCGGAAGGTGATCGGGGCGGGGACCTTGGGGAACGGGATGAGGTAGGGGGCGTAGTCGGTCGTGATCATCTCGTTCACGTTGACCTTGCCGGTCATCGAGAGCGCGCCGATCGTGGCCCCGTGATAGCTGTGCTCGAGCGAGACGATCTTCCAGCGCGAGGAATCGCCGCGCGCCAGGTGGTACTGGCGGGCGATGCGCAGGGCGAGCTCGTTCGATTCGGAGCCGCCCGACGTGAACATCGCCCGGGCGAAGCCGGCCGGCGCGAGCGCCACGAGCCGCGCGGCGAGCTCCTCCTGGCGATCCGTGCTCGCCCACGCGTTGTGGATGTAGGTGAGGGTGGCCGCCTGGCGGCCCATCACCTCGGCGATCTCGCGGTTCCCCTGCCCCAGGCTCGCCGCCCACGCCATCCCGCTGGAAAGATCGAGGTAGCGCCGCCCGCGCCGGTCGAAGAGCTCGCAGCCCTCTCCGCGCACGAAGACCGGGTACGGGTCACCCGGGCGCCGGTGGAAGACGGCCGAATCGGCCGCCGCGATCGTCGCGCTCTCCTGGGTCGCCGTCATCCCACCACCTCCTCCTTCGGGTCCCCCGATGGCCCGTGGCGGCCATCATCGCACCCGGGGTGGGCTCAGGCCGCTCCTTCCGCGATCAGGCGGTCGTAGCCGGGCTCGACCACCTCGTGGAGGATCCGCATCCGCTCCTCGTAGGGGGCGAAGGACCCGTCGATCGCCGCGATCGTCATCGCGCGCATCTCCTCGAGGCCGATCCCGAAGGTGGCGCTCAGGGTGGCCATCTCGCTGCTCACCGTGACACCGGACATGAGGCGGTTGTCCGTGTTCACGGTGACGGCGATCCCGAGCCGGCGAAACCGTTCCACGGGATGCTCGGGGATCGAGGGGACCGCGCCGGTGTGGACGTTCGAGCTGGGGCAGATCTCGAGCGGGATCCGCCGGTCCAGGACATCCCGGGCGACGCGACCGAGGCGCGTCTCCCCACCTTCGTCGAAGAGATCGTCCGCGAGACGGACGCCGTGGCCGATCCGGTCCGCGCTGCAGGCCCCGAGCGCATCGGAGATCGAGAAGAGCCCGGCGGCCTCGCCGGCGTGGCAGGTCGCCCGGAAGCTCGCATCGCGGATCGCCTGGAAGGCGGGCGCATGATCGATCGCGGGGAAGCCGGCCTCCGGTCCCGCGAGGTCGAAGCCCACGACCCCCGTGTCCCGGAAGCGGAGGGCGACCGCCGCCACCTCGCGTGATCGGTCCGTCTGGCGCATCGCCGTGACGAGCGCGCGGACGACGATCGGGGTCCCCGCGTCCGCAGCGCGGGCCATCCCCGTCGCGAAGCCGGCGAGCCACGCTTCCATCACGGCGTCCATCGAGAGGCCCTGGGCCGTGGAGTGCTCCGGTGCGTAGCGCACCTCGGCATAGACGATCCCGTCCGCGGCCAGGTCCTCCACGCACTCGGCTGCAACCCGTGCGATCGCATCCGGCGTCTGCATCACGGCGACCGTCTGGTCGAAGCCCTCCAGGTAGAGCTCGAGGCTCTTCCGGTCGGCCCCCGCGAGGAACCACGCGGCGAGCGCGTCGGGGTCCTCGGTGGGGAGCCCGCCGTAGCCTGTCTCGTCCGCGAGCTCGATGACCGTCTGTGGTCGGAGCCCCCCGTCCAGGTGGTCATGGAGGAGGACCTTGGGAGCGCGGCGGATCGTCTCGATGGGGACCCGGGAGCCGGGGATCGGGGCGGGCGATGGAGCCGCGGACGGATCGGCGGCGCGGATCGGCTGGGTCCGGAGAAGGGCGCCGCTACCGGCGGTGAGGAGAGCGGCGCCCGTGCCCTTGAGCAGGGTGCGTCGGTCGAAGCGGCAGGTGGACACGGGCGCCATCCTTGCACACACGAGCCCCCTCGTCACACGGCCCCCGCCACCCTGCCTGACCGGCTGGCATCATCCGCGGATGGACGCCCTCCCCCGCTCCGTCCGCGCCGCGATCGCGGAGCACGCCGCGCCTTTCATCGATGCCGCGACCCCGGGCCTCGGGATCGCGGTCGTCCGGGATGGTGCCGTGGCCTGGGCCGGTGGGCTCGGGGTGGCGGACCCGGCGACCGGCCGGGCCGTGGATGCGGAAACGCGGTTCCGGATCGCGTCGGTGACGAAGACCTTCACCGCCACGGTCATCCTCCGGCTCCGGGACGCGGGCCTCCTCGCCCTGGACGACCCGTTGACGGACCACCTCCCGGAGGCGGCCGCGATCCGGGAGGTCGCCGGCCGGCGCTCCGGCGTGACGATCGGGCGGATCCTCCTTCACACCGCGGGGCTCGCGGCGAGCGTCCCCGTGGAGGATCCGGGCGCGCTCCCCGAGCTCCGGCCCGACGCGCTCCTCGCGCGCCTGGACCACGTCGAGATCGTCCGCCCGCCCGGCGAGCGCTGGTCCTACGGGAACCTGGGCTACGAGCTCCTCGCGATCGTGGCGGAGCGGATCGCCGGGATCCCCTACCCCGCGCTGCTCGCGCGCGAGCTCCTCGGCCCGCTCGGTCTGACGACCACGTCGTACCGGCCCGACCCCCTCCGGGACGCCGCGGGCCGGATGCCGCTCCTCCCCGGGGAGCCGCCGCAGGTCGCCCGCGCCCACGACGAGCAGACCCACCGCGGTGATGGTGGGCTCTGGGCGAGCCCGAAGGAGCTCGCGGGATGGCTCGCGGCCCAGTGCCGTGGGATGACCGACGCCCGCGAGGGCGACCCGCCGCCGATCCTCCGCGCGGAGACCCTCCGGCTGGCCCACCGGCCGCTCATCCCGGTCGATCCGGGCTGGACGCTCGCCCAGGGGCTCGGCTGGGCCTTCGAGCGGATCGACTCCGCGGTCTGGAGCCGCCATACGGGCTCCCTCTCGGGCTTCCGCTCGATCGTCCTCGTCCGCCCGGCGGACGGGATCGGTGTCGTGGCCCTCGCGAACGGCTCGGTCCGGCCGAACGAGGTCGCGCAGGCGATCGCGCGGGCGCTCCTTGCCGAGCGCCGCCACGAGTCGCGGGGCGAGGTGGGCACGGTCCCCGCGGGGGGCGACGCGGACCCGGGGTTGCGGCCCTTCCTCGGGACGTGGGCCGAACCCGCCTACGGGCTGCGCGTGGAGATCGCCGCCGGGCCGGATGGGCTCTCCCTCGCGGAGCCGGGCGGCACGGAGAGCCGGCCGCTCCTCCCCACCGCGGACCCGCTGACCTGGCGGATCGGCGGCGACGGCGGACCCGCCGGAGAGCTCGCGCGCTTCGCGGTGGCCCCGGACGGGGCGATCGGGATCCTCAACGTGGCAGGGCAGCCCTACCGGCGCTCGAGGTGACGCGGCTGCTGGTGCAGGTGCCACGATCCCGTCCGATCCCGCGCGCCCCGGCTAGGATGGCCCGATGAAACGCGGACGCTGGGCACGAGGCACGCGGTCGGTCGCGCTCTCCGTCGCGCTCGCCGCGATCGTCGCCGGCTCGTCGCAGGCCGCCTCGCCGGCGCCCGCCGCAGACCCGGGACCGGATCCGGGCTGGATCGAGGGTGCCTGCCAGGGCCTCGTCCTCCTCGACGCGGGGGCGGAGCGCGTGACCACGCTCGGATACGCGGCCGGCCAGGAGGACCTGGTGACGCTCGCCGCCCAGGCGGACGAGGCGGCCACGATCGGTGACGCGGCTCTTGCCACCCTCGATGCGATCCCCGGGGACTGGCCGCCCGGCCGGCCCCTCATCGCGGCCCTCGCGGACGGATCGTTCGCGCTCGTCGACCTCGGGGTGGGCCTCTCCCAGGCGGACATGGAGGATGCAGAGACGCTCCGCGCCGGCCTCGCCGCCGCGATCCGCGTGCTCGTCGCACGGGACGCCGCCCAGATCGCCTTCCGCGCCCTGCCGGAAGACGTTGCGGCCGCCTGCGCCTCGGTCCCCCTCCCCCCGATCCTCGCGCCCGCCGACCCCCTCCCCTCCCCGTCGCCCGAACCCACGGACCCCGTCCTTGCCGCCGCCTTCCCTGCCACGATCGACGGCGCGCTCGTGGAGGCGAGCACGATCACCGGTCCGGGGATCCTCTCCCGGACGGACGCGGAGGATCTCTCCGGACAGGAGCGGATCGCGCTCCTCGAGGCGCTCCTCACCGAGCGTGGCCTCCCCCTCGATGCGCTCTCCGTCGGCTTCGCGCTCGTCGTCCCGCCGGAAGGCGCCGGGGCCACGATCACTGCGATCCGGATCGCGGGCGAGGACGCCGAGACGTTCGTGGATGCGGCGTCCGATGTCCTTTCCGTGGACTACTTCGAGCCGATCCGGGAGCAGGTGACAGTGGGGGGCCGGACGCTCACGCGGATCTCGGACGGACCGTGGGATCCGGAAGGGGTCTTCGAGGTCCTCCTCCCTGCCGGTGACATCGTCTGGTCGGTCTCGGCCGCCGATCCGCTCCTTGCCCGGATCGTGGAGACGCTCGCCGCAGCGGCTCCGTGACGCTCGATCCCGCCCGCCGCCGGAGCGAGCGGATCGGCTTCCTCGCCGGCGCCGGCGCCGCGATCGGGTTCGGGATCTCCTACCCGCTGACGGCGATCGTCCTCCGCTCCTTCTCGCCGCTCGGCACGGCCGCGATCCAGGGGACGCTCGGGCTCCTCATCATCCTCGCCTTCGCGGCGATCGGGATCATCCCCCGGCCCGCCCGGCGCAGCTGGAAGCCGGGCGCCGTGCCGCGGCTCGTCGTCCTCGGTCTGTGCGGGGGCGTCGTCTTCACGAGCATCCTCAACCTCTCGGTGGCGATCGCCGGCCCCACGGTGACCGGCTTCGTCGCGACCCTCTACTCGGTCTTCTCCGCGCTCCTCGCCGTCCCCCTCCTCGGCGAGCCGATGCGCCGCTCCACCTTCGCATCGTTCCTCCTCGCGCTCGCGGGGACCGCCCTCCTCGCGGGCTTCCGGCCGGCGGAGGTCCCGCTCGGCGGTGTGGCGCTCGCGCTCGCATCCGCGCTCTTCTTCGGGCTCTACCTCGTCCTGTCACGGAAGTGGGGGATGAGCCACGGCCTGGACGGGACGGCGATCGCGGTCGCGAACCTGACCGGGCGCGGCCCGGTCGTCCTCGTCCTCGCGCTCGCCACGGATCCGGCGGGCGTCTTCCCGGCGAGCGTGGAGAGCGCCTCGATCGTCGCGCTCGGGATCATCGTCATCTTCCCGAGCATGCTCAGCCAGCTCCTTGTCATGGCCTCCGTGCGCCGGCTCCCTGCGCGCTATTCCGGCTCCTCGCTCCTCCTCGTCCCGCTCACGGGCGCGGTCGTCTCCGCGATCGTGCTCGGGATCATCCCCTCACCGCCCCAGGCGCTCGGCGGCCTGATGATCGTGGCGGGGATCGCGGGGGCGAGCGGGGCGGCGGGGCTCGTGGCGGAGCGCCTCCGTGGGCTCAGCTCGGGGCGGCCAGGTCCCGCCGGGGGAAGATGACCCACGCGTAGCCGAAGGCGACGACCGCGATGAGCGCGAGGATCGCCGGATCGGCGGGCGGGAGGGTCCCGTCCAGGGCGCTCTGCGCCTTCACGAGGTGGAAGATCGACCAGTCGCGGATCCAGCTGATGTCCGGCCAGATCGAGCCCAGCGCGTCGATGACATAGGAGACGAGGACGATCGCGAGCGGGACGCCGATCGCGGGCGCGAGCCGGTCGGAGGAGACCGACGCCGCGAAGGAGATCGAGAGGATCGCGAGGTAGAGGAGCCAGCCGTTCAGCCACAGGAGCGGCATGTTCCCGACCGCAAGCTCCGGGCCGACGCCCGCGAGCGTGGCGCTCACGATGTTCGCGGCGAGCAGGACCGCGAGGAGGATCGCGAGGAAGAGCGCCCCGGCCACGAACGAGGTGAGGTAGACGGTCCGGCGGGAGATCGGCCGGGCGAGGAGGACCTCGAGCGTCCCGCGCTGGCGCTCGCCGGCGATCGCGATCGCCGGGAAGCCGACCGCGGTGATCCCGAGGAGGAGGAGCGCAAAGGGGTGGATGAAGCCGATCGCGATCGTCCCGTGGAGGCTGAACAAGTCGCCGTCACCGAAGCGGCTGAACTGCTCGAGGAGCGGGTTCCCGCGCACGAAGGCCCCGACCTCCCGCCCGAAGGCCGCGTAGACGACCGGCAGGACGAGCCCCCAGGCCGCGAGGCCGAGCGCGGAGAGCGCGACACGCAGGCGGTTCGCGGCGACGATCCGCCCGAAGAGGACGCGGTTCATGGCGCCACCGCCGCGGGCTCGTAGAAGGAGAGGAAGGCGTCCTCCAGGCGCGCGGGCTCGATGACGAGGTCGCGCACGGCGGTCCCCGCGATCGCGGCGAGGAAGGGGGCGACCTCGCCCTCGATCGCGCAGCCGATCCGCCCCTCGCCGACGACGAGATCGATGACGCCGGGGACCGCGGCAAGGTCCGGCGCCGGGCCATCGAAGCGGAGGTCCACGACGCGCCGCCGATGCGCGAGGAGCGTCTCCACCGCGGAGAGGGCAACGAGCTCGCCGCCGCGGATGATCGCGACGCGGTCGCAGATCCGCTCCACCTCCGAGAGGACGTGCGACGAGAAGAAGATCGTCCGCCCGGCGGCCCGCCGCTCCTCGAGGAGCTCGTAGAAGGCGCGCTGCATCAGGGGGTCGAGACCCTCGGAGGGCTCGTCCAGGACGAGGAGCTCCGGGTCGTGCTGCATCGCCTGGATGATCCCGATCTTCTGGCGCATCCCGCGGGAGTAGTCGCGCACGAGCCGGCGGAGGTCCGTGCGGGAGAGCTCGAGCCGCTCGATCAGCTGCTCGCGGAGCGGGGCGGGGCGCCCGTGGATCCGGGCGAGGTAGTCCAGGACAGCCTCCCCGCTCAGCGAATCGGGGAAGGCGATCCCGCCCGGGAGGTAGCCCACCTCCGCCCGGATCGCGAGACCATCCGTGCGCACGTCCCGGCCCAGGACCTCCGCGTCGCCGTGGGTAGCGTGGAGGAAGCCCATGAGGATCCGGATCGTCGTGCTCTTCCCCGCCCCGTTCGGGCCGAGGAAGCCGAAGATCTCGCCGCGCTGCACCTCGATGGAGAGGTCGCGGAGGGCATGGACCGGGGGACCGGAACGCGGGCCGCGCCCGCCGTAGGTCTTGCCGAGCCCGGCGGTCCGGATCGCGGCGGTCTCGCTCACCGCGCCACCCGGCGCCGGCCCGTTCCCGCGCGCAGGCGGGTCAGCGTGCCGCCCCGTCGCGCTCCACCGCGCGCCACGCGAGCCGGAGGACGCCGGCCGCGAGGACGATCTTCAGGAGGTCACCGGGGAGGAAGGGGAAGAGGCCGTAGTGGAGGGCGTTCTCCGCGGAGAGGTTCGCCGCCACCGCGAGCCAGGGGACCCCGATCGCGTAGATGACGATCGTGCCCACCGCGATGGCAACCACCGCGCGGCGGCCGCGCCGGTCCCAGCCGCGCTCGGCGAGGGCACCCACGACCACCCCGGCCACGAGGAAGCCGATGAGGTAGCCACCGGTCACCCCGAGGACGATCCCGCTGCTGCCCACCGAGATGATCGTGTCCAGCCCCGCCCCGTGCACCCCATCGCTCCCGGCGGCGAAGACGGGGAGCCCGACCGCGCCGATGGCGAGGTAGAGGAAGGAGGCCGCCGCCGCCCGCCGCGCGCCGAGCGCGGCGCCGGCGAAGAGGACGCCGAAGGTCTGGAGCGTGAGCGGGACATACGGGTTGTCCGGCACGTAGAAGGAGCCCAGCGAGATCGCCGGCACCTGGAAGGAGAGGTACGCGCCGACGATGATCAGCCCCGTCGCCAGGAGGATGAGGATGAGGTCCCGGGTCCGGTCCACGACCCGGTCACCGAGCCGCCGGAGGAGGAAGACGTCGCCCAGGACCGCGTGGTGGACCGGCCCGCGGGGGGTGTTGAGATGGGTCGCGCTCATGGGCGAAATCCTATCAGCCCGCGAGGGGCTCCTCGACCTCCACCACGATCGTCCCCATCGTCCGCTCCGTCACCTCGACCTCGAGACGGTGGAACCCGGGGCCCGGGATGGGGCCGCGGACATGGAAGGTGACGAGATCCCCCTTCCGGAGGAGGACCGGTGTGGCGGGCGAGACCTCCGTCGCGCGGTAGGTGACCGGGTCGCCCACGCGGACCGCCTCGATCGCCGCGGGATCGACGGGCTCCCCGTCCACGATGATCCGGCCGATGGCGGTGAGCGCGCCCTCGCCGAACGGGTTCCGGGCCTGGAGGGTGAAGCCGTCCGAGGTGGCCCGGAGGCTGCCGGAGACGACCATCTGGCGGGCGAGGAAGGCAGGGAGTCGCATGGGTGGGAAGGGTAGCGGGGCCCGCCCATCCCGGTGCGCTCCGCCGCCCCGACCGCGTATACTCCGCCCGTCCCACGCGTCCGGGCCCGTTCTGGGTCACCGTGCGCGCGGCGGCGATGGTGGCCTTAGCTCAATCGGCAGAGCATCGGATTGTGGCTCCGAAGGTTACGGGTTCGAGCCCCGTAGGCCACCCCACCAGCGCAGCGAGACGAGACCCCGGACGGAAGCGTCCGGGGTCTCGT
>JAFMJV010000091.1 GCA_017853275.1 Chloroflexota bacterium | reverse complement strand
GTCTTCTGGCTGCACCACGCGAACGTGGACCGCCTCTGGGCGGTCTGGCAGGAACGCCACGGGCTCGTCTACCAGCCGGAGACGGGCGGTCCCTTCGGACACAACATCGACGATCCGATGTGGCCCTACGAGCAGATCGGGATGACCGTCACGCCGCGGATGGTCCTCGACCACCGGGCCATGGGCTACCGCTACGACACCGAGAGCGCCTGACGGCGCCCGCCATCAGCGGTCGCCGCTCGCCACGAGGCGGGGGAAGATCGGCTCCAGCGCCGCGTAGGTCGCGGTGTAGAGCCCGTAGAGCGCGTCCAGGCGCGGCTGCTCGGCGGGCTCCGGCTCCACGGGCGTCCCGAGCCGCACCCGCCGCGTCCCGGCGGCATCGAGGTCCGGCTCGATCCCGGCCGCCACGAGCCCGAGGAGCGCCGCACCCAGCACCCCGGAATCGGGCGAGGCGAGCGGCGTCAGGACGCGGCCGTGGGCCGACGCCTTGATCCGGTTCCAGAGCAGGCTCCGGGATCCACCGCCGGAGAGCCGGACCTCCGCGATCGGCAGACCCGCCGCCGTCTCGCAGGCGAGCATGAGCCGGCGCGCAGAGAAGGCGACCCCTTCCAGGACCGCGAGCGCGAGGTGCCGAAGCTCCGTCGTGGAGGTGATCCCCAGGAAGAGGCCGCGCGCATCCGGGTTCCAGAGCGGCGCCCGCTCCCCGGCAAGGTGCGGCAGGAAGAGGAGCGGACGCGGGTCCCGGCGCCCCTCCTCCGCGAGCGCGAGGAGCTCCGGGACGCTGACGCCGAAGCAGCGCGCCGCCCAGCTGAGGGAATCGCCCCCGGCCTGGGTCGGTCCCGCGTGGAGGTGCGCGCCGCGAACGGGCGGGAAGGAGATGACGCCGGGGGTGGGGACGGTCCGGTCCGAGCGGACGGCGACGACCTCGCTCGTCCCGGAGACCTCCATCGCCTGGCCGGGCCGGACGAGGCCGGAGCCGAAGATGCTCCCCCAAGCGTCCATCGTGCCCACCGAGACGGGGATCCCCGCCGGAAGCCCCGCCGGGTTCTCCGGCCGCGTCGCGCCGGCCGCCGCATCGAAGGGCCGGATCGGCGGCAGGAGCCGCGCGGAGCCGGGGACGAGCGCGAGGACGTCGGGGAGGTAGGCATCCCCCGGCCCCACGACGCCGATCGGGCTGAGCGCGTCCGTCACGACCTCGCCGGTGAGCGCCGCCACCACGTGATCCTTGGGCGAGAGGATCCAGCGCGCGGCGGCGGAGGCGGCCGGCGCATGGCGCTCCACCCACAGGACGCGGGAGAGCGAGAACGAGGCGTCCGCCGTGAAGGGGCCGCCCCACAGCTCGGTCCGGCGGGGCGCGGCGGCGGCGTCGATCTCCGCGGCCTCGGGCGCTGCCCGGAGGTCCTGCCAGGTGATCGCCGGGGTGACGGGGCGGAGCTGCGCATCCACGAGGTGGTGGGTGTTCACCTGGGAGCAGACACCGATGGCACGGATCTCGACCGGGCCACAGCGCGCATCCAGCTCGGCGCGGCATGCGGCGAGGGCGGCGAGCCAGTCCGCGGGGTCCTGCTCCGCCCAGCCGTCGCGCGGCCGGCGGGTGGGATAGGGGCGGCTCGCCGTCTCCATCTCGCCGGCGCCGTCCAGGAAGAGAAGCCCGACCTTCACCGCGGTCGTCCCCACGTCGATCCCGAGCGCGGCCGCGCGCCTCATCCCGCCACCGCCGCGACGATCGGCGCGAGGAGCGCGTGGAGCGCGGCCGGACCACCGGTCCGGAGCGCCCGGATGCAGGCGCTCCCCACCACGACCCCATCCGCGCCGGCCGCGCGGATCGCCCGGGCACCGGCCGCATCCGCGACCCCGAAGCCCGCCACGACCGGACGGTCGGGGACGAGCGCGCGGGCGGCGATGACCCGGTCCGGCGTGAGCGCGGGAGCGGCCGCGGTCCCGGTCAGCCCGGGGCGCGCCTGGAGCATCAGGTAGCCGGTCACCGCGCGGGCCGCCGCATCGTCCACGGGTGCCGGGTCCCAGGGCAGGAAGGCGCACCGGCCGGCGCCGAGGGCGGAGAGGCGGGAGGCGAGGCCGGGCGCCTCGGGGTGGCGGTGCGCATCGAGCATGAGGATGGCGTCACACGCGCCATCCGTCACGGCCGCGGCGATCGCGGATCCCGGGATCCGGGGATAGCCGAACCAGACGATCGCGGGGCCGGGGCCGGGACGCGCGGCACGCCACGCCGCGAGCGTGGCGGCGATGGTCGCGGGCTCCGCACCGGCCGCGAGCGCGCGGGCCATGCTCTCGCGGACCTCCGGGCCATCCATCCACGGGTCGGGGTCGGGGATCCCCACCTCGAGGACGGCGACCCCGGCGGCGGTGTAGGCATCGAGCATCGCGACCGGATCCCCCGCTGCCGGATCCCCGAGCGGGACGTAGGCGACGACCCCCGGCCGCGCCGGGCCGATCGCGGCCGTCAGCCGGTCGCCGGGAAGGGACGAGGGCGGGGCCCCGGAAGCCGGGACCCCGCCCTCGCGAACGGATCGTTCCGTCACCGGGAGCCCGCTACTGGGCGTTCTCCGCGGTGATGAGGACCGCCGGGACGAAGACGATCGGCTCGGCCGGGTCGGTCCCCGCGAAGTGGGCATCGATGATGTCCGTGAGGGTGGCGGCGATCGTCACCCAGTCCTGGCGGACGGTGGCGAGCCAGTTGCCGCCCTTGGCGACCTCGGCGCGCGCGAAGTCCTGCCCGTCCACGCCGGTCACGAGGACCTCCGTGCGGCCGGCCTCCTGGGTCGCCTGGTAGGCGCCGAGGGCGGAAGCGTCCCAGCCCGCCCAGACGGCGTCGATGTCGCCCGCGGGGTACTTCGAGAGGAAGTCGAGGACGGTCGCCTTGGCGAAGCCGGTCGAGTCGGCCGGGTCACCCTGGACGTACTCGATGACCTCGATCCCCGCCGCGTCGAAGAGCGCCTTGGCGGCCTCCGCGCGGAGCCGGACCGGCTCGAAGGGGTCGAAGTGGATCATCGCGATCGTGCCCTCGCCGCCGAGCGCGTCGATGAGCGCCTGCGCGGAGGCCTCGCCGAGGTACTTGTTGTCCGTGGTGACGTTGACGAGCGTGGGCTCGACGACGCCGCCGGTGTCCAGGCCGAAGACCGGGACGCCCGCCTCGCCGGCCGCGGCGAGACCCTCGCCGAACTCCTGCGGGGTGCCGAAGGCGGTGACGATCGCGCTGACGCCCTGGGCGACCGCGGTCGTGATCTCGCCGTTGATCGCGGCGTTGTCGCTCGCGGTGTCCACGAGGCTGACCGCGTAGCCGCGCGCCTCGGCCTCGGCCTTGAAGAGGTCGATCGCCTCCTTGGCGGCGGGCTGGGCCGCGTAGTCCGGCGTGATGATCGCGATCGACTTGCCGGCGCCGGTCTGCGGCGCGGGCGACTGGGCGGCGACGGGCGCGACGCCCGCGGTGAGAGCGAGCGCGAGGCCCGCGATGGACGCGGCGCCGAAGCGTGCCCGGGTGGTCCTGCTCATCCTGGTCCTGCTCCTCCATGGGTGATGGACGGTCCGGTGCCGCCAGCGCGGTCCGGGAGAGGGACTCTAGCGCGCCCGGGCGCGCCCGTCACCGGGTGGCGCGCAGGCGGGCGATCGCGGGCGGCAGGACGGCGATGACGATGACGAGACCGGAGATCGCGCTCTGGAGGTAGTCGTTGAGGTCGGTGAAGTTCAGGCCGTTCTGGAGGAGGCGGAGGAGGATGACGCCGAGGACGGTCCCGGGCAGGTTCGGGCGTCCACCACGGAACATCGCCATGCCCAGGAAGACACCCGCGATCGAGGTGAGCATCCACGGGCCGGTGGCCGCGGTGTTCGCGGTCGCGGTGCTCGCCGACTGGAGGATCCCCGCGGCGGCAGCCACGAGCCCGCACAGCGCGAAGGCGATGAGCCGGACGCGCTTCGTATCGATCCCCGCGTAGCGCGCCGCCTCCGCATTCCCGCCCACCGCGTACATCCGCCGCCCGAGCGTCGTCCGGTCGAGGAGGAACCAGATGGCGCCCGCGATGAGGAGCGCGATCCAGATCTTGTTCGAGAGCCCCAGCGTGTCCCCGCGTGCGATCTCCACGAAGCCCGCCTCCACCAGCCCGTAGACCGGCTTCCCGTCCACCCGGAAGCGGGCGAGGTTGACGAAGACCTCGGACATCCCGAGCGTGGCGATGAAGGCCATCACGCCGAGGTACGAGACGAGGACGCCGTTCACGACCCCGCACAGGAGCCCGACCGCGAGCCCGATCCCCACCGCGAGCCAGACCGGGCCGGGCTGCTGGGGATCCCCCGCGAGCGTGGCGGTGGCGAGCATCGCGGCGGTGAAGGAGGTCGCGAGCGCCGCGAGGCCACCGACCGAGAGGTCGAAGTCGCCCACGACCATGACGATCGTCTGGGCGGCGGCGACGATGACGAGGAAGGAGACGGTGTCGAGGACGTTGTCCAGGAGGTTCGTGGGGGTGAGGAAGGTCGTGGGGTAGAGGGCGCCGAAGATCGCGAGGATGACGATGATCGCGCCGGGGCCCACGAGCGGCCGGAGGCGTGCGAGGCCGGCGGCCCCGGATCGCCGGGCGGCACCCTCGGCGGCGGGCATCGGGCTGGGGCTCTCGCTCATGCGGTCCTCCCGTAGCAGACGTGGAGGAGCGCCTCCTCCGTGGCGGTCCCGTGGTCGAAGCGGCCGGCGATCCGTCCTTCGTGGAGGACGACGATCCGGTCGCACAGCCCCATCAGCTCCGGGAGCTCGGAGCTCACCACGAGGACGGCGCAGCCGGCGGCGGCGCGGTCGCGGATGAGCCGGTAGATCTCCGCCTTCGTCATCACGTCCACGCCACGGGTCGGCTCGTCCAGGAGGAGGACCCTGGGGCCGGTGGCAAGGAAGCGCGCGAGGACGACCTTCTGCTGGTTCCCGCCCGAGAGGGTGAGGACCTGCTGGTCGATCCCGTGGCCGCGCACCGCGATCCCCTCCCAGAGCTCCGTGGCGTGCCGGCGCTCCCGCCCCCGGGAGACGACGACCGACCCGAGGGCGTGGGCATCGATCGTGGAGAGGTTGAGGTTCTCCTCCGCGCTCCC
>JAFMJV010000041.1 GCA_017853275.1 Chloroflexota bacterium | reverse complement strand
GCCCAGGGGTCCGGCAGCGCGGAGGGATCGGGTCGCGACAAGGGGTCGGCGGGGCGGTCGTTCGGGTTCATGGCGGGCGCATTCTGCCAGCCGTTCCGCCCGAGTGGATCATCGATTTCCGGCGTTTTCGGCCATGTGTCGGTTTCTTCATCGTCTGGCATCTGGTCCCGCAACCGGTGCGGTCCTAGGGTTCGGGATGTGGGACACGGAGTCCGCTCCGGGTCCCCTCTCCCTCCCTCGGAACGGGGAGCGCCGATTGGGCAGGCGCTCCCCGTTCCACGTTTTCCGGCAACGCCGGGAGAACGGCCGGTGAAGCCGGATATGGGACAATCCGGGTCATGGAGATCACCTGGATCGGAGAGACCTGCGTGCGCCTCAAGGGGCGCGAGGGAAGCGTGGCGGTGGATGCCTACCGGTCGGTCGTGGGTCCGACGGGGCGCGGCCTGACCGCGGACCTGAGCACCTACAGCCACGCGGATGACGAACCCGGCCACCGCGTCAGCAAGGCGGAGGAGCCCAAGCTCACGGACGCGCTCGCCGTCCCGATCCCCACGAGCCTGGAGCCTGCCTTCCCCCTGGACGCACCCGGCGAGTACGAGGTGCACGGGATCCTCGTGGGTGGGGTCCGCACCTTCCGGGACGACGCCCGTGGCGCGGAGCGGGGCCTGAACATCGCCTTCGTGGTGGAGCTGGACGGCCTCCATGTCGTCCACCTCGGGGACCTGGGCCACGCGATCACGGAGGAGACGGCGGGCGAGATCGGCGCCGTCCACGTGGTGTGCATCCCCGTGGGCGGTGCGCTCACGCCGGCCAAGGCAGCGGAGGTCGTGGCCACGCTGGACGCCCCGATCGTCGTGCCGCTTCCCGTGGGAGAGGACCCGGATGGGGCGCTGGCGCGCTTCCTCAAGGAGATGAACGTCACCAACCACACGCCGGTGCCCAAGCTGACCGTCTCGATCTCCACGGTGCCCAGCGAGACCACGGTGATCGTGCTGGAGGCGAAGCCGCGCGCCTGAGCGCGAGGAACCGGCGCGTCAGCCGCGGGCAGCGGCCAGGCGGATCTCCAGGACACGATCCGGGCGGAAGTCGCGGATCCCCACCGCGGCCGCCCCGGCGCTGACACGCCGCTCGAGCGGGAGCCCGGGATCGGTGCCGGCGGCATCGGCGGCCGCGAGGAGCGCGGCCTGGGGGATGAGCCCGATCAGCTCGGAGCTGTGGACGCGCACGCCCGCCTCGGCGGCGAGGGCGCCGACCCGTTCCCAGACGCGGTGGATCGGCGTCACCGCCGTGTCCAGGAGGTTCATCGAGACCTGCGCGCACCCGAGCTCGGGGAGCTGCAGCCCGAGCGCCTGGACGCGCGGGAGTCCGCCGTCGCGCTCGCGTACCGCCCGGGCGATCCGCTTCGCCAGGGCGACATCGTCCGACTCGAGGTCGATGTTCCAGGCGACGAGGAAGGGCCGCGCGCCGGTCACGAGGGCGCCTGCCGTGGGATGCGCACGCCGAGGCCCGAAGTCCGGGATCCCGTCCGGCGAGGCGAGGAACCCCGGGAGCCCCTCCACCTGCGGCCGCCGGATCTCGGCGAGGATGCGCCGGCCGGGGCGGGTGGCGGCCTCCGCGTAGAGGAAGACGGGGATCCCGAACCGCTCCGCGGCACGGGCCCCGAAGGTTCGGGCGAGCGCGACGCAGTCGGCCATCGTCGTCGTGCCCAGCGGGACGAAGGGGACGACATCCACGGCACCGATCCGGGGGTGCGCGCCCTGGTGGCGGCGCATGTCGATCCGCTCCACGGCGACCGCGAGGACCGCGTCCATCGCCGCCACCACGGCCTCCGCGGGCCCCGCGAAGGTGAGCACGCTCCGGTGGTGGTCGGGGTCCGAGGTCCGGTCGAGGAAGAGGGCGCCGGGGGTCGTGCGGACCGCATCGGCGGCACGGTCGATCGTCTCCATCTCCCGGCCCTCGGAGAGGTTCGGGACGCACTCCACGAGGCGCTCGGGGGTGCTCACGGGGCACCGCGGCGGAAGGCGACCGTCTCGACGGGCTTGAGCGCGAGGGTGAGGCGATCCCCGGTCCCCACGTGGCGCACCTGGGAGCCCGCCTCCGCCCAGATCCGCTCCCCCGCCGGGTCACGGACCTCCACGAGGATCTCCGAGCCGGAGAAGCGGCGGCCGATCACCTCCCAGCTCCGGCCCGGATCCCCCTCCCCGGCCGGGGCGACGACGAAGTGCTCCGGCCGCAGGAGGATGAGCGCGGGTCCGTCCGTTCCGTGCTCCGAGGGGACGATCCCCACGGACCCGAAGCGCGTCTCGGCGCTTCCGTCCCGGACCCGCCCGGGGACGAGGTTGCCGACCCCGATGAAGGTGGCCACGAACGGCGTGGCCGGCTCCGCGTAGACGATCTCCGGGGTGGCCACCTGGAGGACGCGGCCGCGGGCCATCACCGCCACCCGGTCCGCGATCGTGAGCGCCTCCCCCTGGTCGTGGGTGACGAAGATCGCGCTCTGGCGGGCGTCCCGGAGGAGGGCGCGGACCTCCACGCGGAGCTGGGTCCGCATCGCCTGGTCCAGGCTGGAGAAGGGCTCGTCCAGGAGGAGGACATCCGGGCGCGGCGCGAGGGCACGCGCAAGGGCGACCCGCTGCTGCATCCCACCGGAGAGCTCATGGGGGAAGCGGCGCGCATCGCCCGCGAGGCCGACGAGCTCCAGAAGCTCGGCCACTCGCCGGTCCCGGCCGGGATCGCGCCGGATCCCGTAGGTCACGTTCTCCCGCACGTCAAGGTGCGGGAAGAGCGCGAGGTCCTGGAAGACGAGCCCCACGCGGCGCTGCTCCGGAGGGACGGATCGCCCCGGCTCGGCCACGACCCGGCCGTCGATCTCCACCCGGCCCGCGTCGGGCCGCTCGAAGCCCGCGATGAGCCGGAGGGCGGTCGTCTTCCCGCAGCCGGACGGCCCGAGGATCGCGAGCATCTCGCCCGGGGAGAGGGAGAGGTCGACCTCGTCCAGCGCGACGACCTCGCCGAACCGACGCGAGACCCGGTCGAGCCGGACGGCCGGATGGATGGGCACGCTACCGCTCATCGCGCGGCCTCCTGCTCCCGGACGAGGAGCGCGAGCGAGGCGAGGGAGACGGCGAGGAGAAGCGCCGCGGGGATCGCCGCCTGGGCATAGAAGCCCTCGCGGGCGGAGTCCCAGAGCTCGGTCGCGAGCGTCGTGAAGCCCGTGGGGGCCACGAGCAGGGTGAGCGGAAGCTCCTTGAGCGCGCCGAGGAAGACGAGCGCCGCCCCGGCGAGGATCCCCGGCCGGAGGAGCGGAAGGAGGATCCGGCGGATGACGTCGATCCGCCCATCGCCGAGCGATCGTGCCGCCTCGCCGAGGTGCGGTCCGATCTGGAGGATCGGCGAGCGGAGCGCCCCCACCGGCTGGATGAGGAAGCGGAGGGCGACAGCGAAGACGAGGGCGGCGAGCGACTGGTAGAGCATCGGCACGAGGTTGAGGGTGAGGGCCACGACGGCGAGGGCGAAGGAGATCCCGGGCATCGCCTCCACGAGCCACGCCAGCCGCTCGGCGAGCGCGGCAGCACGACCGGGGTAGCGCCCGATCAGCCAGGCGAGCGGGAGCGCGGCGGTGGTGGCCACGAGCGCCGCGCCCACGGCGAGGGTGAGCGAGTCGCCGAGGGGTGCGAGATCGAGGCGCAGCTCCGTCCCGGCTCCGAGGCCGCGCCCGAGCCAGACGGCCACGGTGAGGATCGGTGTGCCCAGGGAGAGGAGGGCGACCACGGAGCAGAGGGCGAGGGCGGGGATCCGCCAGCGACCGAGGGGGACGGGGGCGGGCCGGCGGCGGACCTCGCGCGGCTGCCGGAGCGCGGACCGGTCCCGTGCGCGGCCCTCCGCCCAGAGGAGGACGAGCGCGATCGCGACGAGGAGGAGGGCGAGCGCCGAGGCGCCGGCGCGATCGAAGGCGGAGCGGACCTGGGTGTAGATCGCCCGGGCGAGGCTGTCGTAGCGCAGGATCGTGGGCGCCCCGAAGTCCGAGATCGCGTAGAGGGCGGCCAGGAGGGCACCGGCGCCGATCGCGGGGACGAGCGGCGGGAGGACGGCCGTCCGGAGAGCGGCGAGCGGCGGGTCACCGAGCGAGCGCGCGACCTCCTCCGTGGCGGCGTCGACGCGACGGAGCGCAGCCCCGGTGGCGAGGACGACGAACGGTGTCGTGGCGAGCCCCATGACGACGATCGTACCGAGGGAGCCCTCGAGGAAGGGGACGCTCGTCACCCCGATCGGCGCGAGGAGGTCCGCCACCCAGCCGCGCGGACCGAAGGAGGCGATGAACGCGTAGGCGAGGAGGTACGAGGGGACGGCGAGCGGCGCGATCGCGAGGATCGCCCAGAGGCGCCGGCCGGGAAGGTCCGTCCGGACCGTGCACCACGCGAGCGGGACCCCGAGGAGGACGGCGACCGCGGCCGTCCCCGCGCCGAGGATCGCGGTGGAGAGGACGAGCTCCAGCGTCCGCGGCCGGAGGAGGAGGTCGAGCGTCCGCGCTTCCCCCTCGAGCGCGCGCAACGCGAGGACCGCGAGCGGGAGGAGGGCGATCACGGCGACGCCCGCCGCGACCGCAAGGAGCGGGAGCGGCGGGCGGGGAGCCGATCGGCGGACCCGGTGGCGGAAGGCGGCCGTGCGGACGGTCATCCGGCCGGGACGGTACGCGGAGTCAATCGAGCGCGCCGACCTCCTGGAGGAGGGCGATCGTGCCGGCCAGGTCCGCGAGCCGGCCGAGATCGTCCAGGGGCGAGCGGATCGTCTCGATGGCGGGAAGGCGCGGGTCGGCGGGGATGCCGGCGACGAGCGGGTACTCGCTCTCGGCGCCCACGAACCACGCCTGGATCTCCGGCCGGAGGAGCCAGGCCACGAACGCTCCCGCCACGTCCGCATCGTCCGCGCTCGCCGGGATCCCGGCGCCCGCGACGTTGACGAGCGTTCCCGGGTCCGCGGCGTCGAAGAAGTGGTTCGCGACGGGGTACTCGCCGCCGGCCTCGTCCGCGAGGCGGATCGCGTAGTAGTGGTTGACGAAGGCGACATCCACCTCGCCGGCGGCGATGCCCTCCACCGCCTGGGTGTTCCCCTCGTAGACGACCGGCTCGTTCGCGAGGATCCCCTCCAGCCAGGCGCGCGCGGCGTCGTCGCCGAGAACGAGGCGGAGCTCCGTGACGAAGGCCTGGAAGGAGGCGTTCGTGGGGACCCATCCGATGCGGCCCTTCCAGGTGGGATCGGTGAAGGCGACGATCGTGCCGGGGAGCTCCTCCGGGGTCACCCGCTCCGTGGAGTAGGCGAGGACACGGACGCGCCCGGTGATCCCGGTCCAGGTCCCGTCCGTCGCGCGGTAGGCGGCGGGCACCACCGCGATCGTCGGGCCGTCCAGCGGGGCGAAGAGGCCGGCCGCCGCGACGGCCCCGAGGGCGCCGGCGTCCTGGGCGAAGAAGAGGTCGGCGGGCGACCGGTCCCCCTCCTCGAGGAGGAGCGAGGCGAGCTCTGCGCTCTCC
Source organism: Chloroflexota bacterium (assembly GCA_017853275.1). Taxonomy (GTDB): domain Bacteria; phylum Chloroflexota; class Limnocylindria; order Limnocylindrales; family CSP1-4; genus JAFMJV01. The sequence goes on along the minus strand of JAFMJV010000041.1, from coordinate 15,653 downwards.
CCGTAGCGGACCTCGACCTGGGCGCCGGTCTCGGCGGTGAAGCGTTCGAAGAGAGGGCCGACGAGCTCTTCGCTCCGGCCGGAGTAGATCGTGAGGGTGCGGCCGGTAAGGTCGGGGAGCGGAGCGGCGGACGGCGCGGGCGACTGGGCCGCGACCCCGCCGGCGATCATGACGAGCCCGAGCGTGGCGGCAAGGACTGCTGCAGGGCGGCGGACCATGAGGGCACCTCTCGACGACGTCCACGGGGCCCGGTGCCGGCGTCGTGCGGCGCGGCTGCGTCCACAGCCGGGCTCCCGGATATCCGACCTTCCGGGTCGGAATTCGCGGGAAGACTACCCCGGGTGCGGTCCGCGGTCAAGCAGGGGCGCGGGTGGCGTGCGGTTCAGGCGAGCTCGCGGCGGAGGACCGGGAAGCGGTCGTCCGGGGCCGCCACGTGGAAGCCGCAGGCGATCCAGAAGGCGAGGGTCGCGGCGCTCGTCTCGTCCGCAGGCCGGCCCACCTCCGGGTAGGCCTCCACCGCGGCGAAGCCCCGGGTGGCGAGCTCCTCGCAGATCCCCCGCACGAGCGCGCTCCCGTAGCCGCGGCCACGCGCCTCGGCGACGGTGGCGACGCACGTGATCACCGCGGGGAGCGGCGCATCCGGAAGGCGCGGGTAGAGCTCGCGGATGCGCTGTGCGCGGGGATAGGCGGAGAGCGGGCCGATCTGGGCCCACGCGACCGGACGGTCGTCCGCGAGGAGGATCCGCCCGTACGAGCCGTAGAGCGCGAGGCCCCGGCCGAGGAGCTGGAGCTTCCGCGGTGCCCCGTCCGCGGGCCGCTCCGGGGAACGGGGAGCCGGCGCGAACGGGTTCACGACCGGCGCGTCGGCTCCATCGTCATCCGCAAGGAGGAAGGGGTTCGCGGTGGATCTCCGGGGAAGGAAGGGGTTCTCGTCCTCGGCTGCGGGCGCCGGCGGGGCGAAGGGGTTGCCGGACTGGTGGGGCCGCGCGGATGCGGGGGCCGCCGGGGTGGAGCGCGCGAGCCAGGAGACGCGCGCGTCACGTCGTCCCCGGTCCGCGTCCTCCCAGAAGTCGCAGGTGCGATGGTCGAAGCGCGGGTCGGCGCAGGGCGGGATCCCCCCGAAGGCCTCCTCGTCCCGGACCTCGATGATCCGGAGGACGCTCATCGGACGCTCCCTCCTCAGATCCCGAGGCGGAGGCTGTCGAGGATCGCGTCGAAGGCGGGGAGGCTCTCCCCTTCCCAGCCGTCCGGTGCGACCGCGAGGAGGATCCAGCTCTCCCCCGCGACGCGGATCAGGTCGGCCCGGATCCAGAGGGGGCCGGTCGCCGTGGTCACGCGCAGCTCCCAGCGCTGGGCGGTGCCGGCCGCAAGGGCGGCGGTCGCCCGGATGGGTTCGGCGATCAGGGGGAGCTCAGGGAGCAGCTCCTCGATCCGCTGGCGCGCCATCTCCCGCGGGAGCCCGCGGGTGGGGATCGTGACGAGGGCGATCGTGGGCGGAACGGGGGCGCCGGACCAGGGGTCGCTGGCGAGGAGGCTGACCCGGGCATCGACCGCCGTGAGCCCCGCACCCACGATCGGCGCAAGCTCCGGCTCGCTGAGCGAGAGGAGCTCCACGATCGTCTCCGGCTCCACCGTCATGAGCTCGACCGCGCGCCACCCGGGCGGGAGCTCGATCATCACGCCATCGCCGGCCGCCCGGGGGCCCGGGCTGGCGAGCGGATCCGGGCTGGCAAGGGCGAGCGGGCTCGCCGCGGGGTCCAGGACGGAGGCGGCACGGTCGGCGGCGAGCGGCGCAGGGAGGCCGAGCGCGGCGCATCCACTGAGGAAGACGGTCGCCGAGAGCGCGAGGAGCGGGGTGGGGATCGTGGCTGCCATGCGGGATGGAGAGGATGCCTCAGGTCCGCCGGACGTGCCGGAGAGGAGGTCCGGGTCGGACGGGCTCGCAGGGGAGGCCGTAGACTGGCGCGAGTGGAATGAGACAGGAGGGACGGATGTCCGGCGGCGATCAGGGGCACGAAGAGCACGGCGACGGGAGCCACGGCGACAGCCACGACGCGCACGGTCACGGCGAGGCGCTCGGCCCGATCGACCTGCGTGCCTGGGGCGCGCTCATCGTCGGGTCCGCGGCGGGGCTGCTCGTAGCCGCGGCGATCTACCTCTCCACGACCGCCGCCTGACCGGGTCCGGGGCCGCCGCCGCGGCCCCCGTGCGGGCTAGAAGAGCCCGACGATCCGGCCGTTCGCGTCCAGGTCCACGCCTTCGCCGTTCGGGTGGGTGGGGAGCCCGGGCATCGTCCGCATGTCGCCGCAGTAGGCGGTGACGAAGCCGGCACCGGCGAAGAGCCGCGCATCGCGGATCGGCAGCCGGAAGCCGCGCGGCCGGCCCTTGAGGGCCGGGTCGTGGCTGATCGAGGACTGCGTCTTGGCCATGCAGACCGGGACGCGGTCGTAGCCGAGACGCCCGATCGCATCCAGCGCCCGCTCCGCCTCCGGCGCGTAGTCCACGCCGTCCGCGCCGTAGATCCGGGTGGCGATCGCCTCGATGCGCTCCCGGAGCGTGGCATCCTCGCGGTCGAGGAAGCGGAAGTCCGGGGCACCCTCGCGGGCGACCGCCCAGACGGCGCGCGCGAGCTCCTCCGCGCCGGCACCGCCCTGTGCGAAGTGGCGCGCCACGATCGCCTCCCGCGCACCACCCTTGCGCGCCACCTCCTGGATGACGGCGATCTCGGAATCGTGGTCGTCCGGGAAGCTGTTCACGGCGACGACGGCGGGGATCCCGTACTGCGCGGCGATCGCGAGGTGGGCCTCGAGGTTCTCCGCCCCCCGCCGCACCGCGTCCGGATCCTCGCGCCGGATCGCCTCGTCCAGGGGCTTGCCCGCGACGACCTTCCCCGCGCCGCCGTGCATCTTCAGGGCACGGATCGTGGTCACGATCACCGCGGCGCTCGGGCGGAGCCCGCTCATCCGGCACTTGATGTCGATGAACTTCTGGAAGCCCATGTCCGACCCGAAGCCACCCTCCGTGACGACGGCATCCATCAGCTTCAGCGCGACCCGGTCCGCGACCACGGACGAGTTCCCGTGCGCGATGTTCGCGAAGGGGCCGGCGTGGACGAAGGCGGGCCCGCCCTCCAGGGTCTGGGCGAGGTTCGGCTTGATCGCGTCGCGCATGACGACCGCCATCGCCCCGGCGACCCGCAGATCCTCGAGCGTGACCGGCCTGCCATCCCGCGTCTCCCCGACGATCACGCGGCCGATCCGCGCGCGCATGTCCTGGAGATCCGTGGCGAGCGCGAGGATCGCCATCACCTCGGACGCGGCGGTGATGTGGAACTCCGTCTCGCGGGTGTCCTCCGTCTCCCCGATCCCGACGACGACGCGCCGGAGGACGCGGTCGTTCACGTCCACGACCCGCGGCCAGCGGATCGTGGCGGGGTCGATCCCGAGCTCGTTCCCGCGCAGGAGGTGGTTGTCCAGGAAGGCGGCGCCGGTGTTGTGCGCGGCCGCCACGGCGTGGAGGTCCCCGGTGAAGTGGAGGTTGATGTCCTCCATCGGCACGATCTGGCTGTACCCACCGCCCGCGCCACCGCCCTTGATCCCGAAGACCGGCCCGAGGGAGGGCTGCCGCAGGGTGGCGGCGGCCCGGACGCCGATCCGGTTGAGCGCCTGGGTCAGGCCGACCGTGGTGGTCGTCTTCCCCTCGCCGAGCGGCGTGGGCGTGATCGCGGTGACGACGATCTCCCGTCCGTCCGGGCGCCCCGCGAGCCGCTGGAGGATCTCGAGGCGGACCTTGGCCTTGTAGGGACCGAAGAGCTCCAGCTCAGCCGGCTCGATGCCCATCTCCGCGGCGATCTCGAGGACCGGGCGAAGACGGGCGTTCTGGGCGATCTCCAGGCTGCTGGGCATCGACATTCGGCGTCCCCTTGTGCGAGGACCGGAAACGGTTCCGGTCCGGTTCTCCTCATCCTGCCACGAAACGCGGATCCTCCGGGGAGCGGAGCGTGCCGGAGGCGACCGTCGCGCGCACGCGCGCGGCTGCGGCATCGATCGCCTGGAGCCGCGCGCCGACCTCCGCGATCAGCGCATCCCCCAGCTGCCGGTCCGCGATGAACGGGACGTTCACGATGACGTTGGCGGCGGCTCCGCGGGCCGCGGCGTGGCAGAGAAGGGCGGCGACATCCAGGTCGCTGGCGGCGTGGAGGTTGCTCCGTCCGGCGAGGCTCTCCGTCTCCTCGACGAGGAGATGGCAGCGGCGGACGATCTCGAGCGGGATCTCCGCGGCGTGGCGTGCCGCCGCTCCGATCGCGGCGTCCCGCGCGGCGATCTCCGTGGCGCTCTCCCGGGGGAGCCGGCGTGCCGCGCCGAAGGCCGCGAATGCCGCTGCGTCCGCGTCCGCCAGATCGAGGAAGGCGGTCCGTGCTGCCTCCGCCGAGGCGAGCACCCGCTCACGGGTGGCGGTGTACGGCGCGTAGCGGTCGCGCCCTTCCGAGAGGCGGGCGACCATCGCGACGAGGCTTGCGGCAAGTCCCGCGACGACCGCGGATGCGCTCCCGCCACCGGGGACGGGGTCCGCCGATGCGAGCGCCTCCGAGAAGGCCGAGATCGTGCGGTCCGCGAAGCGCGTGGGATCGGTGCTCATGCGCCGTATCGTCCCATGCCCGGCAAGGCGGGCAGCGTCAGGCCGCGAGGCGGACCGGGCTCCCGATCGGATCCACGCCGACGACCGCCCAGCTGCGATCGCGATGCGTGAACGAGAGGCGGAGACGGGCGCTCGGCGTGCGCACGACGAAGATCGTCCGCGGGCCGGTGGCCACGGGGTAGGCCCTGGACTCGTCGCGCACGCGCTCGAGCTCGAGGACGGGGATGACATCGCCCGCGGCGCGGATCGTGCGGGGCGTGCCGGAGAAGAGGTCGCACGCGACCTGGATCCGGGTGGGGCTCACTTCGACCATCGACATCTGAGGGCTCCTTTCCGTCTGGGACGTTCGGCGGCTCCTCGGACCGGGGCACATCGGTGGCGAGAGAACATCCGTTCGATTGCCGTGGGGACCGTAGCAGAACATCTGTTCTAGCGTCAAGCCCCGCGTTGACGATGCGAAGCCTCGCCCCCCTCCGTGCCACCTACCGTGTCACGACGTGCCGGCGGCTCCGCCGGAGGGCGGGGGGTCGCTCTCCCGGCCGATCCGCGGGGCCTCCGGGGCGGTGGTGCTGTCCCGCTCGAACGGGTCGGCGATGCCGCCGTCCAGGAGGCCCGCCCGCACGATCGCGCCGGGCCCGAAGCGCCGGCGGACGGCATCGGCGGCGGCCTGGGCGCGGTCCGCGCGGGCACGCCGGCCATCGGGATCGTCGAAGAGCCCGAGCTGCTCGCGGTCCGTGAGGCCGGTCGCGGAGATCCCGAGCAGCCGGATCCGGGCGCCCCGGACGAGCGGTGCGGCGAGCTCGGCTGCGACGGAGCGGATCTCGTCCGCGCGGTCCGTGGGCGTCGGGAGCGTGCGCTGCCGGGTGTGCGTCTCGAAGCTGCTGTCCCGGACCTTCACCGCCACCGTGCCGGCCTTCACGCCCCCCGCGCGGAGACGGCGCGCGACCCCCTCCGCGAGGGCGAGGAGGGTGCGGTCGATCGTGGCGTGGTCGTTCGTGTCGGTGTCGAAGGTGTGCTCGTGGCCGACCGACTTCGCGGCCTCCCCGCCGCCGACGGGTGTGGGATCGATCCCGCGCGCACGCTCGCGGAGCGGTGGCCCGAGGTTCCCGAAGCGGCGGCGGAGGATGTCCTCGGGGAGGGCCGCGAGCTCGCCGATCGTGGTCACGCCGTAGTCGGCGAGCGCCGTGCGGGTCTTCTCCCCGACGCCCCACAGGCGGTCGATGGGGAGCGGCGCGAGGAAGGCCTCCTCCGTGCCGGGCGGGACGACGACGAGGGCGTCCGGCTTGCGCAGGTCCGAGGCGATCTTCGCCACGAGCCGGGTCGTGGCCACACCGACGGATGCGGTGAGACCGAGCTCCCCCGAGATCGCGGCGCGGATGGCGCGCGCGATCGCCTCGCCGTCCCCGTGGAGCGCCTCGCTCCCGGCGACATCCAGGACCGCCTCGTCGATCGAGACCTGCTCCACGCGCGGGCTGAAGCGCCGCAGGATCTCCATCACCGCCGCGCTCGCCGCGCGGTAGCGGACCCCGTCCACGGGGAGGAAGACACCCTCGGGACAGCGGGCGGCGGCGGTCCGCAGGGGCATCGCGGAGCGCACGCCGAAACGGCGTGCCTCGTACGAGGCGGCGCTCACCACCCCCCGGTCGCCGGGTCCCCCGCCGACGATGACGGGGCGGCCGCGGAGCTCCGGGCGGTCGCGCTGCTCGACCGCGGCGAAGAAGGCGTCGAGGTCGACGTGAAGGATCGTGGCGCCACTCATCGCGGCGCCATCATCCCCCGTTCCGGGCCGGGCGGCCCGTGCGTCAGCCCTTGGGCTCGACGGCGATCGTGACCTCGGGCTCCATGCCCGAGAAGACGCGGATCGCGACCTTGTAGGTACCGAGCGACTTGAGGGGCTCGGCGAGGTCGATCTTGTGCTTGTCCACGACGATGCCACGGCGGGCGAGCGCGTCCGCGATGTCCTTGGCCGTGATCGAGCCGTAGAGCTTGCCGCCCTCGCCGACCTTCACGCCCATCGTGAGCGTCGTGCTCGAGATCCGGGTGGCGGCGATCTCCGCCTCCTCGCGCTCCCGCTTGCGCTTCTCCTCGCGGCTGGCGATGTCGTGCTGCCAGGCACGGTAGGCGCCGCCGTTGGCGGAGACCGCCTTCTTCTGCGGGATGAGGAAGTTCCGGGCGAACCCGTCCGCGACCTCCTTGAGCTCGCCGCTCTTCCCGAGCGACGGGACGTCCTGGGTCAGGATGACCTTCACTGTGAGGCGTTCCTCCTTGGGTCCGGCATGATCCCGGCCTCGGTGAGCCGGTCCCGGACGAGCATCATCCCTGCCTCGACAAGGTCGGGCAGGCGCATCACGGCCGCACGCACCGGTGCGGGGAGGAAGCGGCGGACCGCTTCCATGTCCCGCTCGAGCTCGCGGCCATCGATCCCGAGCGCGTACATCCTATCGAGGAGAACGTCGCGGGGCACTCCCTCGAGGAAAAGGTCGAGGGCGATGAGCACGATCGCGACGTCATCGATCCGGCTGATGAGCGGGATGAAGTCGGGGATGACGTCGATCGGCGAGACGAGATAGGCCACCGCGATCCCCAGCATCGCCTTGCGCGACGCGGGCACCCGCGGGTCCACGACCAGCTCGGCGATCAGCCGGCCGTACGTGGGGACACGCGCGGCCACCGGCAGGAACGGCCACAGGCCGAGCGCCGAGATGCCGAGCCGGAGGGGAGAGCGGCGGGTCATGGGAGCGGGAGTCTAGCAAGCGCGAGCCCCGGACCCGAACGGACGTTCCAGCGTCCGGTTGACAATCGAACAGGCGTTCGGTAGCCTTGCGTCAAGGAGGTGGCGGTGACCAAGCACGACGCCCTTCGCAGGCAGCGGATCATGGACTACATCGCGGCGACGCTTCGGGCGCGTGGCTATCCCCCGTCGGTACGCGAGATCGCGACCGCGGTCGGGCTCGCCTCCACCTCGGCGGTCCACCACCATCTCGAGGCGCTCGAGCGGGAAGGCTTCCTGGAGCGCGGTGCCACCCAGTCGCGCGCGCTGCGGCTCACGCCGCTCGCGGCCCTCCAGGGTGGTCTTTCCGGCGAGCTCGTGCCGCAGTCCGGCGGCGCCTCGATCCACCACCTGCCGGTCCTCGGCGAGATCGCCGCCGGCGGGCCGATCGAGGCCTACGCGGACGCGAGCGAGACGCTCAGCGTGCCGGAGATCCTCGCGCCGGGCGGGGATGCCTACATCCTCCGCGTCCGCGGCGATTCCATGGTGGATGCGCACATCGCGGACGGCGACTTCGTGGTGATCCGCCCCCAGCAGAACGCACGGGATGGAGACATCGTCGTGGCGCAGGTGGAGGAGAACGCGGTCACCCTGAAGCGGTTCTACCGCGAGAAGGACCGGATCCGCCTCCAGCCGGCGAACGAGGCGTACGCGCCGCAGTTCTACCCGGAGGTCCGGATCCAGGGGAAGCTGATCGGCGTGATCCGCCGGGTCGACTGACCCCGGGCGGTCGCGGACCGTCCACAGCGCATCCACGACTCGGAGCGGAACGTCGCGAGGTTCGTGGACAGCCCGCTGGCGGCAGCCGGCGGAGGGGGCCACCCTACGCTGACGCCCGGAGCGGTCCGTTCCGGAGCCCCAGACCCAGGAGCCCAGGTGTCCATCGACCGCCTTCCCCCGCAATCGATCGAGGCCGAGCAGTCGGTCCTCGGCGCTCTCCTCATCGACCGCGACGCGGTGACCGAGGTCGCGGAGCTCCTCCGCCCGGATGACTTCTACCGCCGCCAGCACGCCACGATCTACGGGGCCGTCCTCGCGCTCTTCGAGCGGCGGGAGCCGGTGGACCTGGTCACCGTCTCCGAGGTCCTCGAGCGGGACGGGGACCTGGAATCGGTGGGTGGCTCCGCCTACCTCGGCAGCCTGATCAACCTCACCCCCACCGCGGTCAACGCCGTCCACTACGCGCGGATCGTGGAGCGCAAGGCCGTCCTCCGGAACCTCATCTCCGCGGCCGGCCGGATCGCCGGGATCGGCTACGACGAAGGGACGGACATCTCCGAGTCGATCGACCGTGCCGAGCAGGAGCTCTTCGCGGTCAGCCAGCGACGGATCGAATCGGGCTTCGAGGAGCTGCGCGGGCTCCTCCACAAGGCGTACGACCGCCTCGACTACCTCCACCAGCACCGCGGCGAGGTGAGCGGGATCCGCACCGGCTTCGCGGACCTGGACACGCTGACCACCGGGCTCCAGCCCTCGGACCTGATCATCCTCGCCGCCCGCCCCTCGATCGGGAAGACGAGCCTCGCGCTGAACATGGCCGAGCACGCGGCGGTGAAGGAAGGGAAGACGGTCGGCATCTTCAGCCTCGAGATGAGCAAGGAGCAGCTCGTCCTGCGCCTCCTCAGCTCGGTCGCCTCGATCGACTCCCAGCGGCTCCGGACCGGCTTCCTCGAGGAGATGGACTTCACCCGGCTCGCGCCGGCGATGAACGCCCTCGCCCAGGCGCCGATCTTCATCGACGACACGCCGAACATCACGACGACGGAGCTGCGCACGAAGGCGCGGCGGCTCCAGGCGGAATCGGGGCTGGACCTGGTCATCGTGGACTACCTCCAGCTGATGCAGGCCACCACGTCGTCCAAGGACGCGAACCGCGTCCAGGAGGTCTCGGAGATCAGCCGCGGCCTGAAGGCGCTCGCCCGTGAGCTGAGCGTGCCCGTCATCGCGCTGAGCCAGCTGAGCCGCCAGGCGGAGATGCGGGAATCGCGGGAGCCGCGGCTCTCGGACCTCCGGGAATCGGGCTCGATCGAGCAGGACGCGGACCTCGTCCTCTTCCTGTGGCGTGAGAAGGAGCGCGGACCGGACGAGGCGGAGAGCGAGGGCGAGATCGTGAAGCTGAAGCTCGCCAAGCACCGGAACGGGCCCACGGGCCAGGCGGACCTCTGGTTCCGGAAGCGGCAGACCCGCTTCGTCTCCGCTGCGGAGGTGGACCGCTTCCCCGCCGAGAGCTACGCCTGAGCGGCTGCTCCGCAACGCCACTCCCGGGACAGACCACGACGGCGGGGGAGGAGGCCCGCCGTCGTGGTGGTCACGGGACCCGGGTCCCGGATCACGGAGTGGTCCAGGACCGGGAAGGGAGAGGAGTCATACGCGGATGACGCTGCGGGGCGCCCTCGGGTTCCCTCCCCCGGACCGCCTACACTGACCGCCCGCGAACGCATGCATGGATGGAGGTCCTGACCGATGGGCGTGATGATCATCCGGGAGATGGTCGGGACGAGCTCCGAGTCCTGGAGCGACGCTGCGAAGACCGCCGTGGAGCGCGCCTCACGGACCGTGCGCAACATCCGCGAGGTCGAGGTCGTGAAGTCCACTGCGAAGGTCGCGGACGGCCGGATCGTGGAGTACCAGGTCCAGCTCAAGATCCACTTCGAGTACGAGGCGTAGGGGCGGCCCGACCCGCGGACCGGCGGCCGGAGCCGCCTAGAAGGTCACGCAGTTCCCACCGGTGTTGTCGAAGACGTGCGCACGGAGCGCAGCGGAGCTGCAGGACACGGGGTTCCCGTCCACCTCGAGCACCGTTCCGGTCGCCATCCGGATCCCCCCGCCGGAGCCCGGGAGGAGCGAGCGGTTCTGCGTGATCCGCGCATCGTCATCGATGCGGATCGTGATCGACGCGCCATCGGCGAGGATCCCGGCTCCGCCGAGATCGGATGCGCCGGAGGGCGTGACATCCGCCCGGTTCCCGGAGACGAGCGCCTTCCCCGCGAGGCTGAGGGCGGTACCGTCCAGCAGGCGGATCCCCGCCCCGCCCCATGATCGGTTCCCTGTGATCCGCGCACTCCCGGAGATCGCCACGAAGGAGCTCTCCGCGGAGATGCCGCCACCACCCGCCCCGGCGACGGTGGTCCGGTTCCCCCGTACCTGCGCCTTGCCCCGGATGAAGAGAGCGGCGGAGTAGACGGAGATCGCACCACCTTGCTCGGATGCCCGCGACCCGATGACCTGGGTACGACCCGCGATCGTGAGGGTCCCGCCGGCGATCCCGATCGCGCCACCCCTGCCCGTGACCTGTGCGGTCCCGAACCCGTCGCGGACGATCGTCCCACCGAGGAGGCGGACCGAGCCGGAGTAGAGGTAGAGCCCACCACCGCTCGTCACGCGGGACCCGATGAGCGTGGCGTTGACGACGTCCGCGGACCCGTTGAAGACGGAGAGGCTGCCACCGAAGCAGAGGTTGCTGCAGTCCCCGGAGCGCCCCTCGACCGTGATGTTCACGAGGCGCAGGCTGCCGTCGGTGACGGAGAGCGTCGGTGCGTCCCCCGTCGAGATGAGCCGGGCGGCACGGCGCTTCTGCGTCCCCTGGATCGTCAGCTGCTTGCCGATCGTCGTCGTCGCAGGACAGGTCCCGGTCACGAGGATCGTCGTCGTGGCGGGGGCGGCGGCGACGGCGGGGCTCAGCGCGGAATAGGTCGTGCCCGCTCCCTCCCAGGTGATCGAGCACCCGGCCGCAGCGGCCGGCACGACGGGTGCGGCCCCCCCGACCGCCACGACGGCGAGGGCGACGGCGGCGGCAAGCGTCCTCCGCCCGGAGCTGCGACGAACGTTCACGGGTCCCTCCTCCTCGCGACGGTATCCCTCACACGCGGCGCTCGCTCCACGCCGACCGCGGCAGGATACGACGGCGATGATGGGGAGGGAACGGTCATCCGCGTCGGCTGCGGCGCGCGACGAACCGGCCCGGCATCCGGCCCGCCGCCCGGCGAGAATGCGGGGACGGGGACCGATGGGACCCATGCGACGTGGGACAGCGGAACGCCCGGCCGAGCCTGCGGCGTTCCAGAAAGGGGGAACCGATGCGGATCGGGAAGCGGCTCACCCTGGCGTTGGCGACGGTCACCCTCGTGGCCGGGACTCTCGGGGCCACCCCGGGGTCGGCCGCCACACCGCTCGCGGGCGAGACGATGTACTGGAAGATCGACACCGCTGCAGCCCACGGGCTCGTCGCCGTGAACGATCCCTCCGGCGGAGGTCTGGATCTCGCCTTCCACCTGTGGGGTCTCCGACCGAGCACGTCCTACGTCCTCCGCGGCTCCACGGCCGGGTGCTCCGGCGGTGCCGGGATCGCGATCTTCGAGCGGGCGTTCACGACGAACGGGGAGGGTGTCGCGTGGGACCCGGTCACGATCGCCGGGTCGCTCCCGGATATCCGCTCCGTGCGCATCGTTCGTGCCGGCTCCTCCGCGCGGGTCGTGTGCGTCAATAGCCGCCCGCTCTCCGCGGGTGGCCCCAACCCGAGCATCGCGATCATCAAGCTCGCGTTCCGGGGCGGGCGTGGGCTTGCCGTGATCGACGAGACGAGCACAAGGCGGACCGTCGTCTCGGTCTCCGGCCTCAACGCCGGTGACCGCCACACGGTGGTCCTGCGGAACAGCGGTTGTCCGGCGGGCGGGAGCCTGCTGGGCCGATACGGGTTCCGACCGGATGCTTCCGGCCGGGCGCTCGTCGACCGGATCGTCTTCGAGAGTACGGCGGCACCCGCCGGCCTCGGGGGATCGGTCGCCGCGGAGTCGCTGCGCCTGATGCGCGGGACGACGATGCTCGTGTGCGGGACGCCGATCAACGCCCTCTGACCCATCGATCCCCGGGCGCCGGAGCGCACGGTCCGGGGGTCATCCGGCCGATCGCGTGACGATCGTCGCGCGCGGGCCGTCCGGTCCGTGCGGGTCCGCGACCGCCGGCCAGAAGGGAAGGCTGCGCTTCGTGTAGGGCATCGCCGCGTAGTCCGAGGGGAGCGCACCGGGGCCGGCCACGTGGAAGACCTGGGCGGCGATCTGCGCGAAGCCGGCGTAGAAGTGGTGCATCGACTTCACGACCACGATCCGCTTCGTGGCCAGGTCGAGCCCGAGCTGCGTGAAGGCATCCGGGTGGAAGACCTGGGTCCGGATGCTGTTGAGGACGAGGTCGACCCCGTTCGCGGCGGAGACGAGGACGAGGTCGCCGACCGGGTTCCGAGAGGGGCCGAACGTCTGCTCGGCATCGTGGATGATCCGGCGGACCGTGACCCGCAGGTCGAGCGGATCGCCGGAGGCCGGGCCGCACTTGCCGCCGATGCGCAGGTCGATCGTGGCGCCCTCACCGGCCTCGATGGAGAAGCGGACGGCGACGGGGTCCCAGAAGAGACCCGCTGCGACGTCTCCGATCCCCCGCGCCAGCAGCTCGCGGACGATGAAGGTGGAATCGCTCGGGGCGCCTCCCCCGGCGTTGTCGCAGACGTCCGCGATCACCGTGGGCCGGCGGTCCGTCGCGAGAGCGGATGCGAGGGCCGTCTCGAGGGGGACCCGCGTCTGCGCGATCGCCTCCCGCATCCGCCAGACCTCCCGGCCCAGCTCCTCGGCGAGGGCCCGGGCCGGCGCGGGATCGCCATCCGCGACCACGAGGAGCGTTGCGCCCACGTCGGGCACGTCGCCGTAGGGAAAGCCGTGGCCGAGGGAGATGGAGAGGATGCCGTCGCGTCCCTCGCGGGCGGTCATCCGGTCGGTGAACGAGCGCATCGGCTCGCGCGTGGTCTCGAAGATCCCGACCATGTGGAGCGGCGCCGCGGCCATCACGGGACGGACGCGCCCCTCGGCCGCAGCCGCGCAGATCGCGAAGAGCTCGGCGGCCCGCTCCTCGGTGTCCGTGTGCGGGTACTCCTTGTAGGTGACGATGGCGGTCGCCGACTCGACCATCCGGGCGGTGATGTGGCAGTGGAGGTCGAGCTCGGAGCCGACGACCACACCGGGACCCACGACGTCACGGACCCGGGCCAGGAGGTCGCCCTCGCAATCGTCCTCACCCACGGCGACCATCGCCCCGTGCTGGTGGAGAAGGACGATGTCGAGGGGGAGGGCGGCACGCAGGCCCGCGAGGAGCTCCTCGCGCAACGCCTCGTGGACCGCCCGGGTCGTGGGTCCGGCCGGCTCCGCGAACGCCGCGAGCCCCTCGATGACCGTATCGCCCCGCGCCTCGGCGAGGCGACGCCAGACGAGGAGCGGGCCGGAGTAGAGGGAGGCGGGGTGCGCGGTGGCGTCCCCGTGGTGAAGCATCGTGCCGGCGAAGGTGGCGAGCCCGGTGGGCATCGGCGAGAACGTGTTCGTCTCGGTGCCAAGGCAGGCGATGAAGACCCTCACCGGTGACCTCCGGGCGTGTCGATCGCGGAAGGATGCGTGGCGCGCGGGGAGCCTAGCAGGGGCGCGGACGGGGCTTCCGGGATGAGGGCGAAGGTGGCACGATCGTGCGGTCAGCGAGCGGGATGCGGGGGATCGCGTGGGTCCGGAGGTCCATCCACAGTGATGTGCAGTGGCCGTGAAGTGCGCGCGGGCACGCTGGTCGCATGCCGACCTCGACCCACCTGGAAGCCCCCCTCGCCGCAGCGGGCCGGACGATGACCGCAGACCCGGAAGAGCCGGTCCTCCCCGCTGTGGTGCCGGCCCTCGAGAACGGCCCGGCATCCGCGGTCCCGCTCAGCAAGGTCCGGTCGCCGTTCGTCCGTGAGAGCACGATCGCACGCGGGCGCCTCCATCGCTGGCTGGACGAGCACGCGGAGGATCGGCTCGTCCTGATCGCGGCGGAGGCGGGCTACGGGAAGTCGACGCTCCTGGCGGACTGGGCGCGGCGGCGGCCGGAGGGCGTGGCGTGGCTCCGGCTCGACTCCTCGGACGGCGAATGGATGACGCTCATCGCGGGGCTGATCGCGGCATTCCGCGAGGTCCAGCCGGGGATCGGGCAGGCATCGGAACGACTCCTCGCCCGTGCCGTGGCGTTGGGGACCACTCCCGAACAGGCGATGCGCTCCTTCCTCGCCGAGCTGGGGCGCGAGCTGGAGGACCGGACGGTCCTGATCCTGGATGACATCCACCTGATCGCGGACCGCGCGGAGGCCGGGCGGGTCCTTGCCCTCCTCGTCGAGCGCGGGCCGGAGTCGGTGCGCGTCGTGATGAGCGGACGTGCGCGCCCCACGATCCCGGTGGGTCGCCTGGCCGCAGAGGGGTCGATCGCGGAGCTCGATACGGATGCCCTGCGCTTCAGCGGTGACGAGATGCGCAGCCTCTTCGCGCTCGGCTACGGGCTGCCGCTCAGCGCGGACCTCCTGGCGATCGTCGGGGAGCGGACGGAAGGATGGGTCGCCAGCCTCCAGCTCCTCCATTCGTCGCTCCGGGACCGGCCCGAGGAGGAGGTGCGCAGCTTCGTCCGGGACCTGCGGGGGACGGACGCGCCGATCTACGACTACCTCGCGGAGGAGGTGCTTGGCCGACAGGATCCGCGGATGCGGCTCCTGCTCACCCGGGCCGCGCTCCTGGACCGGATCCGCCTCCCGCTCGCGGTCGCGGCGCTCGCCCGGAGCCCGGAGCCACTGCCGTCGGAGGCGGTCGCGGAGCTCCTGGATCGAGCGGATGACCTTGGCCTGATGAGCCGGAGCGCGCGGGGGAGCGCCAGCCGGCGGTTCCATCCGCTCCTCCGGGACTTCCTGCTCGGCCACCTGAGGAACGAGGTCCGGGGTGAGGAGCTCCGCACCATCCATCGTGACATCGCCGAGGCCGTGGAGCCGTCCGAGTGGCCGACGGCCGCCCATCACTTCATCGAGGCCGGGGATCCGGAGACCGCGATGCGCGTGATCGGAGCCTCGTCGTTCCGGGCGCTCGGCTCGGGGACCTGGGGCCCTGCCCTCGAGCTCGTGGAACGGATGCCCGAGGTCGAGCCGGCGGTGGGCGTCCTCGTCCTGAGAGCACGCAGCCTCGCCGCGGGTGGAGATCCCCGCTCGGCGGTGGGCCTCCTCGAGCCCCTGCCCGCCGACACGCTCGAACCCGAGCAGCGGACCCTCGTCCACCTCGCGCTTGCCAGCTCCTACCAGCGCCTCGGGGAGATGGACCGCCTCCTCGCCTCGCTCGACGCGATCATCCGAGACCCCGAGGTAACGCCGCTTCTCGCCCAGCTCGCGCGCGCCTGGCGTCGGGTCGTGGAAGGCGAGGCTTTGGTGGGGACC
>JAFMJV010000090.1 GCA_017853275.1 Chloroflexota bacterium | reverse complement strand
GCGCTCGGGGACCAGTCGTGGGGGTCCACACCCGGCTCCATCAGGACGGTGACCTGCGCGGACTCCCCCGCCAGCTCCCGGACGACGGACCCGAGGATCGGGGTGGTGACCACGACCGAGCGGGCGTCCGCCCCGGCCGCCCCGGGGACGGCGAGCGCCGCCGCGAGGAGGAGACCGATCGCGAGGTGTCGGACCCGGCGCCTCGGACGGACGTGGGGGGTGGGGCGGGCCGGATCCATGCTCAGCTCCTTGATGCTTCTGCCGGCGCGGTGGTCCGGCACTCGGGACAGCGGCCGTAGAGCTCGAGGCGGTGCCCCGAGACCGTCCAGCCGGTATGGCGCTCGATCTCCGCGATCGCATCCGTGAGGGCGTGATCGTCCACCTCGCGGACGCGGCCACAGCCGTCACAGACCGCGTGGTGGTGATGGGCAGGCTCGCAGGCGACGTAGGCGTGGCCGCCGTCCGGCAGCTCGATCCGCTCCACGACACCGAGCTCCTCCAGGAGGTCGAGCGCCCGGAAGACGGTCGCCCGTCCGATCGGGACGCGCTTCCGTCCGGCGTCGTCGAGCAGGTCCTGGGCGGAGAAGAGACCGGACCGGGCATCGATGAGGTCTGCGACCGCCCGGCGCGGGCCGGTGATCCGCAGGCCGGCGCGGTCGAGCGTCTCGATGAGGGGAGGGTGGCCGGCGGGATCGGAGTGGGGGCTGGATCGTCTTTCCGAGACCATGTCTCATATCCTCCCCGAGGACCGACGGGTTGTCAATGAGAGCAGGTCTCAGGAAGCCGCGGCCCACCGCCCGGTCCGCCACGCCGGGCCCCCGGCTATCCTCCGCTCGTGGACTCCCGCCGGCGCCTCCGCAGCGCGCTCCCCATCGTCGTCGCGCTCGGGGCGATCCTCGTCCTCCTCCTCGGGCCGATGCCGGAGGCGCCACGCCCGGAGGGGACGGAGCCGGTCACCGCGTGGCGCGCGGTGGTCGTGGCTGACGCCGACGCTCTGGAGAACGACCCGTACGGCGGCCCGAGCACGCCGGACGGCGAGCCGGTCCCGCTCCCCGTGGACGGCGACCTCCTCGTGCGCGACGTGGACGGCGAGACGCCCGGTGCGCTCCGCTGGGTCTGGATCGCCTCGGTGGAGACGGATGCCGCCGCGGCCGACTACCTCCCCGGTGACGAGGTCGTGATCACCGCGACGCGGATGCCGGACGGCCCGGCCTTCGTCGCGCTCAGCGAGCGCTGGCGCCTCCCCGTCCTCCTCGTGCTCGGCACGCTCTTCGTCGCCCTTGTCCTCCTCGTCGGCCGCGGCCACGGCCTGCGCGCCCTCCTGGCGCTCGCGCTCACCGCGCTCGTCGTCGTGCGCATCGTCCTGCCGCTCCTTCTCGGCGGGGCGCCGCCCGTGCCGGTCGCGGTCCTCGTGGCGAGCGGGATCACGGTGGCCACGATCCTGCTCACCGAGGGGACCGGCCGGGTCGCCGTCGCGGCGATCGCGGGGACGATCTCCGCCCTCGCGGTGACCGGGATCCTCGCCGCGGCGGTCGGTGCCTTCGCGGCGTTCGCGGGTGCCGGGACCGCCGACCTCGCCTACCTGCGCGTCGCCTCCGGGGATGCGCTCGACCTCCGCGGCCTCCTCCTCGCCGCCTTCATCCTCGGGGCGCTCGGCGTCCTGGATGACGTCACCGTCACCCAGGCGGCCACCGTGGAGGAGCTGGCGCGCGACGGCCGGCTCCGGGGCGCCCACCTTGCCGCCGCGGCCCTCCGGATCGGGCGCTCCCATATCGGCGCCACGGTGAACACCCTCTTCCTCGCCTACGTGGGGGCGAGCCTCCCCCTCCTCGTCCTCTTCACCGTCGCCGAGCTTCCCGCGGCGCTCGTGGTGAACCGCGAGATCGTCGCCATCGAGGTCGTCCGGACGCTCGTGGGCAGCATCGGGATCGTCCTCGCCGTCCCGCTCACCACGGCGATCGCCGTCCTCCTCGTGGGGCGTGGTGACCGGGGTCCAGCGAACGGTCCGGCGAGCGACTAGACTCCCGACCATGGCTGATGCGACGACCCCCGCCCCCGTGGACGACCGCCCTTACTCCCCCGGCCTCGAAGGCGTCATCGCCGGCGAGACGACGATCGCCCTCGTCGACGGGAACAACGGACGCCTCATCTACCGCGGCTACCCGATCGGGGAGCTCGTGCGCAACGGGACCTATGCCCAGGTCGCGGAGCTCCTCTGGACGGGCGAGTGGGTCGCCCAGGCGCACCTCGCCTGCGCTCCGCTGAGCGACCGGGTCATCGCCTCCCTCCGCAACCTGCCGGCCTCCTCCCACCCGATGGACGCCCTCCGGACGGCGATCTCCACCTGGGGCGCGGAGACCTCGCCGCCGTGGCCCGCCACCGTGGAGCAGGCGCGCGCGATCACCGCGCTTGCGCCGTCCGCGCTCGCGGCCTTCGCGCGGATCCGCCAGGGGCTCGACCCGATCGCCCCGGACCCGTCGCTCGGTCTCGCGGCGGGCTTCCTCTACCAGCTGAACGGGAGCCGGGCGGACGAGGGTCGCGCCCGGGCGCTCGACGCCTACTTCATGGTCGGCGCCGAGCATGGCTTCAATGCCTCCACCTTCACCGCGCGCGTGATCACCGCCACCCGCTCGGATATCGCGAGCGCGGTCTGCGGCGCGATCGGTGCGCTCAAGGGCCCGCTCCACGGTGGTGCCCCCTCGGAGGTCGTCTCCCAGCTCCACGAGATCGGGACCCCGGAGAATGCCGCGGCCTGGATCGACGACGCCCTCGCCCGCGGGGAGCGCCTGATGGGCTTCGGGCATCGTGTCTATCGCGCCTACGACCCCCGCGCCGCCGCGCTCCGCGAGGTCGCCGAGGGGATGGGCAATATCGCCGAGTGGCTGAGGCTCGCGGTCGCGGTGGAGGACATCGCGCTCCAGAAGCTCGCCGAGAAGTCGCCGGACCGCCCGCTGAAGACGAACGTCGAGTACTACACGGCCGCCGTCCTCCAGGGGGTCGGCCTCCCGCCGGACCTCTTCCCGTCCACCTTCGCGCTTGCGCGGATGGCGGGCTGGACCGCCCACGTCATCGAGCAGGTCGCCGCGAACCGGCTGATCCGGCCGGACGTCCGCTACATCGGCCCCTCCGAGCGGCACCTCCCCGGCGCCGTCTGACCCGCGCCTCGGGATGACGGACCGCCCGGAAGCCGGGCACGCCCCGCGACTCCTCGTCGTCGCCGGGAACACCTTCGCGAACAAGGGCGACGCCGCGCTCACGCTCGCCCTCGCGGGAGAGCTGGAGCGGCAGATGCCGGAAGCCGTTCTCACCTGGAGCCTCCGCGCGCCCCGCCTCGCCGTGGGTCTCGGGGGACGGACGATCGGCCAGCCGCTCGCCCCCTGGGCGCCCGGCACGCGGCGGATCCTCTCCGCGCTGGGGGCGATCCATCCCGCGCTCCCGGCGCGCGCGGCCTCCGCCTGGCTCGCGCTCCTCGGGCCGCGGGTCCGTCTCGCCGTCCGTCTCCCACGCCTCGCACGTCTCATCGCCCGGCGCGAGCTGCGCGGCGCGATCGCCCTCATCCGGGAGGCGGACGCGGTGATCGCGATGCCCGGCGGGTATCTCCTCGCCGATGATCCGCGCCAGGTCGACTGGATCTGGGCGCTCGCGCCCCTCGTCATCGCGAACGCGCTCCGGGTCCCCACGATCCTCGCTTCCTGCTCGATCGGTCCGCTCCCTCCCGTCCAGCGGGGGGCCGCCACCCGGATCCTCCGGCGTGCCCGGCTCATCCAGGTCCGGGAGGGCCGGTCCGCGGTGTGGGCCGAGTCGCTCGGTGCCCCCCGGGAGCGGACGGCCGTCGTCCCCGATCTCGCCTGGCTCATCGCGCCTGCGGACCGGCTGCCGGAGGCCGTGGACGCGGAGATCCGGGCGGCCGCCGCAGCCGGCGGGCCGCTCGTGGGGATCGTCGTGCGCGATGCCCCGGCACGGAAGGGCGCGGGACGCGATGCCGTGCGCGAGCCGCTGATCCGCGCCTTCGCCGCGCTCGCGGACCGCCTCGTGGAGGAGCGCGGCGCCCGGATCGTCTTCGGACCGCAGGCGCTCGTCACGCCCGTCTCGGATGTGGAGATCGCCCGTCGTGTCGTCCGGCGGATGCGGCATCCGGAGGCCGCCACCGTCGTGGAGGCCGACCTGGGCCCTGCCGAGCTCGGGGCGCTCTACGGGCGGATGCGGCTTCTCGTCTCCGTCCGGATGCACGCGGGGATCCTCGCGATGACCGCGGGGACGCCGTGCGTCGCGGTGGGCTACGGGCTGAAGCACACGGGGACGATGGAAGGGCTCGGCATCGGCGACCTCGTCCTTCCCCTCGAGGGGATCGACGCCGGCCGCCTCTCCGCGCTCGTCACCGGCGCGCTCGATCGCGAGGCCGAGCTGCGTGCGCTCCTCGCCCAGCGGACACCGGAGCAGCGGTCGGGCGCGCGGGAGGCGGTGGCGCGCATCCGTGATACGGTCCTTTCCGCGCCGAGCCCCCGCCGGCGGGCAACGCGTGCCAGGGGGGGACCACGATGAGCGTCCGGATCTCGGGGCTCGTCAACACGCTCCAGGAAGCGGAGAACATCCGCTTCGCCGTGGCCTCGCTCCGGTCCTTCTGCGACGAGGTCGTCGTGGTGGACCAGGGCAGCGAGGACGGGACCGCGGAGATCGCGCGCCGCGCCGGTGCCCGGGTGGAGCAGCTCCCGCGCGCCGGCTGGGTGGAGGCGGTCCGCGAGGCCTCGGTCGCGCTTACGACCGGCGACTGGGTCGTCGTGCTGGATGCGGACGAGCTCGTCGCCCCGGCGCTCGGTCCCCGTCTCCGCGCGATCGCCGAGAGCGGGGACTGGGATGTCGTCCTCGTGCCGCGGAAGAACATCATCCTCGGCACGTGGCTCCGTCACGGCGGCTGGTGGCCGAACGCGAAGCCCCGCTTCTTCCGGCGCGGCGCGGTCCACCTGCGCCAGGAGATCCACAGCGGGATCGTCCCCGTGGAGGGGGCCCGGGTCCTCACCCTGCCGGCGGACCCCGACCTCGCCCTCCATCACTTCTCCTATCACACGCTCCATGACGTGGTGGAGAAGACGAACCGCTACACCACCGTCCAGGCCCGGCTGCGCTC
>JAFMJV010000040.1 GCA_017853275.1 Chloroflexota bacterium | reverse complement strand
GACCGATGCGCCCGGTGCGATCGGCGGGGCGCTCGTGCTGGCGCCGGGACGGTAGTCGGGGGGGCCGGGTGCGGCACCGCCGCAGTTGTGCCGTCTACACTCACCGACTCCAGACGATGCCATTCGGCGCCGAGCAGAGGTGGTCGTGACCCCGGATCCCGAGACTCTGCGCTCTCTCCGCGCGACAGCGGCTGCCTCGATCCCCGCCTACCTTGAGGAGCTCGAGCGGCTCGTTGCCATCCCCAGCGGCACGGATGACCCGGCCGGCATCGAGCGAGTCGCGGTCGCGATGGCCGACCTCCTGACCGGTGTCGGCCTCGAAGCCGAGCTGCGCAGGGATGGGGATCCTGCCGTCACGGGACCGACCCTCGTGGGACGCGGGCGAGGGGTCCGGCCGGGTGGTCGTATCGTCGTTCTCGGCCACCTCGACACGATCGCTCCCCGCGAGGCCGACGCGCCGCGGCTGAGCATCCGGGAGGGGCGGGCACACGGCACGGGCTCGGCGGACATGAAGGGAGGGCTGCTTCTCCTCATCCACGCCCTCCGGGCGCTCAGGGATGTCGTGGGTGCCGCGGTCCCATCCGGCGACCTCGTCGTCATCGGAAGCCCGGATGAGGAGATCGGCTCGCCCGTCGGCGCGATCGCGATCCGTGCCATCCTCCCGGGTGCCTCCGCGGCGCTCGTCCTGGAGCCGGCTCGGGCGAACGGAGCGCTCGTGGCCGCGCGCAAGGGCATGCTGCAAGGACGGATCCATGTCCGAGGCCGCGCCGCCCATGCCGGCGTCGAGCCGGAACGGGGACGGAGCGCGATCCTCGCAGCCGCCCACCTCGCGATCGCGCTCCATGCCCTCGGTGAGAACGAGGGCGGGATCCCCGGTGTGACCTGCACGGTCGGGACGTTCACGGGCGGCACGCGGCCGAACGTGGTACCGGATTCGGCCACCCTGGGGATCGACCTCCGTGCGCCCACGGCCGCTGCGTTCGCCCGGGCCGAGGAGGCCCTCCAGCGGTCGATCCGGACCCCCGCGGTGCCGGATGTCACGATGCATTTCGAGCCTGCGGGCCGGTTCGCTCCGATGGAACGCTCGGCGGCCACAGATGACCTTCTTGCCACCGTTCGCCAGGTCGCCGGGCCCCTTGGCCTGCCGATCGATGCGGTCGCCACCGGTGGAGCCTCCGATGCGAACCTCGCCGCCGAGCTTGGCGTGCCGGTCCTCGACGGGCTCGGGCCGCCCGGCTCCGGGATGCACGCGGCGGACGAGTCGTTCGACCTCGCCTCGCTCCCGGACCGCATCGCTCTGTTGGCCGGCACGCTCCTCGCACTCGGCGCGCGCCGGGGGTTGGCCCCCGGCTGACCACCTGCTAGGATGCTTGTGTTGACAGTCAACACGAGCTCGGATCCCGTCTTCCTCGACGACGATCGCGGGCCCGTCGAGGTCGGGAGAGGCACGTGACGCAGCTCAAGCCGGTCGAGTTCGGGGTCAACCTCAACAACCGCGAACCGCTCATCGCCCCGGGTTACGGGATGCCCCAGCTCCTCGATCTCTCCCAGACGGTCGAGGGTCTTGGGTTCGACTCGGTCTGGGTGGGGGACAGCCTCTTCTCGAAGCCGCGCTACGAGGCGATCTCCCTCCTGTCGGCGATCTCGCAGCGGACGAAGTCGGTCCGGCTCGGAACCGCCTGCCTCGTCAGCTCCCCCCGCCAGCCTCTCTACCTCGCCCTCGAATGGGCGACCCTGGACGTCATCTCCAACGGCCGCACGATCTTCGGCTGCTGTGCCGGCAACCCCGAGATCGGCGTCCGGCGCGAGTTCGAGGCGGTCGGACTCGACTTCGACCGGCGCTTCCAGATCTTCGAGGAGGGCCTCGAGATCCTGCGCGATCTGTGGATCCGCGGGAAGACGAGCTACCAGGGCGAGACGTACAAGTACACGGACGTCTCCTTCTTCTCCGGGACCGAGATGGGTCCGCTCATGCCGATCCAGCAGCCGCCACCCTTCTGGGTCGTCTCGAACCCGCGTCTCGTGACGAACGCCGCGGACGAGAAGATGGTCCGCACCATGAAGAACGCGTGCCGCCGCATCCTCAAGTACGGCGAAGGCTGGATGACGTGCTGCCGCGCTCAGCACCCGGAGGAGCTCGTGGAGCAGCTCGGCTACCTGCGCGACGTGGCCGCAGAGACCGGCGACGATGCGAGCCGGCTGGTGGTCAGCTACCAGGTGACGCTGAACATCGGCGATTCGGAGTCGCAGGCTCGCCAGGCCTTCGGTGACTACATCGGCCAGTACTACCCGGAGCTCTCCAAGATGACGGACCTCTCCAACTGGGGTCCCGTGGGTAGCCCGGAGCAGATCATCGAGTGGTTCCGGACCTTCCGGAAGGCCGGCGTGGACCACTTCATCTGCCGTTTCGGATCGCTCGACCAGTTCGGTCAGGTGGAGCGGTTCGCGCGGGAGGTCCTTCCGGTCCTTCGGGCCGAGGGCTGATCCGGAGCAGGGGAGGTAGGGAGGACGAGCATGCCGAGCGAGTCGAAGGTCCGCCAGCACGCGGAGCTCATCGTCAACACGTGCTTCACCGTCGAGAAGGGCGATGTCGTCACGATCATCACGGACGATGATCACGCGCACCTGGCGCGCGTCGTCGCCGAGGTCGCGGCCGAGAAGGGCGCGTGGCCGGTCATCATGAACAACGAGACGCAGGTCGCTCGGTGCCTTTCGGACACACTCTTCCCGATGGCGCCGCCCAAGAACCTCCACGACGCGATGCTCGCCGCGGACGAGATCATCATCATGACGAACCTCGAGTGGGCGAACCGCTTCGCCCACGTCAACGCGGTCCGCGAGTCCTGCGCGAACAACGTGAAGATCGCCTCCGTGGAAGGCGGAATGGGTGACTGGGACATCACCGTCCAGAACATCCTCGATTCGACCGACCGCGCGGTCGCCGCGATGAAGAAGCTCGAAGGCGTCGAGACCTGTCGTGTCTGGACGCCGGAAGGGACCGACGTCACCGTCTCCATCAAGGAGCGGCCGCCCCTCCAGGTCACCCCGATCCGTCAGCGGGGCTGGATGATGGGGCCCCTGCCCCTCTGGGCGGAGGTCGCCTATGCCGCCGTGGAGAACAGCACGAACGGCGTCATCGCGATCACGGGCAACATGCTCGGGATCGGCGTGGATGTCGTCTCCAGCCCGATCTTCTGGCACGTGCGGGACGGCAAGGTCGTGAAGATCGAAGGCGAGCGCGACGCGCAGGAGCTTGCTCGGGTCACCGCCGGCGTCCCGAACATCGAGGTCGTCGCGGAGTTCGCCTTCGGCACGAGCGACATCTCCCCGTTCGGATCGCCGTCCGAGAAGGGCCGGATCGGCAACGTCCACTTCGCCATGGGGGACAACCGGAACGCCTATCCCGGCGGTCAGAACTCGTGCCGGCTCCACCTGGACGGGGTCGTTCGGAACGCGACCCTGGAGATCGTCAAGGGCGGCAGGGGCGGCTACATCGTGCGCGACGGGAAGTGGGAGGTCTGAGCGACGTCCATGTCGTCCGCCGGGACGACGTGGCGCCCATCGATCTCCCCGGCGGCAGCTGGTCGCGCGTCCTTCTCACGGAGGCGCGGGTGGGGTCCGGGACCGCTCTCGGTGTGAGCAGCTTCGCTCCGCACACCCAGACCGCATCCCTCAACCATGCCACCGACGAGCTCGCCTACGTCCTCTCCGGGACCGGTGAGCTGTGGCTCGAGGACCGGGTCGTGCCCTATGGACCCGATAGCGCCCTGTTCATCCCGGCCGGGGTCTGGCACGTCGTCGCCAACACCGGTGACGAGCCGGTCCGGATGGTCTTCGTCTTCCCCGGCCCGGACTACCCGCCCACCGAGCGGCGCCCCGCCGAGCGACCGGAATGACCGGCATCTGGACGGTGGACGAGCTGCGCGCCCGCGTCGCGACCGCCTGCCGTCTGATCGCCCTCGAGGGGTACACCGACCTCACGCTCGGCCATGTGAGCGCCCGCCTCCCCGGCGAGCGCACGATCTGGATCAAGCGGAAGGGCCCGGCCCTCGATGAGGTCGAGCCCCAGGACGTCCTGCCGATCGACCTTGACGACCCCCAGGCGCTGCCGCGGGCGGGCTACCACCTCGAATCCGTCATGCACCTCGAGGTCTACCGCGCGCGACCCGACGTCGGATCCGTCATCCACGGGCACCCGTGGTATGGGACGGCGCTCGGTGCCACGGACGGAACGCTCCGGATGCTCACCCACGATGCCGTGCTCTTCACGGACGGGGTCGGCGTCTATGAAGACGGTCCCGCGCTCGTCACCGAGGTCGGACAGGCGGAGCGGGTCGCCGAGGCGCTCGGCGGACGGCGCGTCGCCCTCCTCCGGAACCACGGGGTCGTGGTGGCGGGCGAGGATGTCCGATGGGCCGTCCTGACGGCCATCACCCTCGAGCGGGCGATCCGGATCCAGTCGATCGCGGCAACGCTCGGCTCGCCCGTCCCGATCCCTCCGGACGACGCCGAGGTGTTGCGTCCGTTCAAGTACCAGGAGGTCTTCCTGGACGAGTACTGGGCCGCCTGGGAACGCCGCGTCGCCCGCGCCCGGACCTCAGCAGGAGCCGGAGCGTGACGCGCATCGCGCTGCAGCTGAACGGGGTGCGCCGGAGCCTCGACGTCGAGCCCCGCGAGCTCCTGCTCGACGTCCTGCGCGAGCGGATCGGGCTTACCGGCGCGAAGCGTTCCTGCGACGTCCAGGTCTGCGGCACCTGCACCGTTCTCGTCGACGGGCAGCCGGTCAGCTCCTGTACCTACCTGGCGGTCGAGGCCGATGGCCGGGAGGTCACGACGATCGAAGGGTTCCGGGAGGATCCCGCCTTCGAGCGGATCGCCGGCGCCTTCACGCGCCACGCCGCCACCCAGTGCGGCTTCTGTACCCCTGCCATGGTCCTCACCGTCCATGCGCTCCTCCGTGACGGGGAGCTCACCGACGAGGGATCGATCCGGGATGGGCTTGCCGGGAACCTGTGCCGATGCACGGGGTACCGCGGGATCCTCGACGCGGTCGCCGAGCTCGCCTCGGAAGGGACCGGCGGATGACCATACGGACCCCGGAGCGGATCGTCGGTGAGGGCGCCCAGGTCGGACGCTCGATGCCCCGCGTCGATGCAGGCGAGAAGCTGCGCGGCGAAGCGCGCTACGTCGGTGACATGAGCGTTCCGGGGATGCTGCACGGGAAGGTCCTGCGCAGCCCCTTCCCGCATGCGCGGATCATCTCCATCGACGTCTCGGCTGCCCTCGCACTGCCCGGCGTCGTCGCCGTCCTCACGGGGGAGGACACGCTGGATATCGATCCGTACTGGGGCCACGCCATCAAGGACCGGCCGATCGTGGCGATCGGGGAGGTCCGCTTCGTCGGTGAGCCGGTCGCCGCCGTGGCGGCGGAGGACGAGGCGACCGCCGAGGCGGCGCTCGCCGAGATCGTCGTGGAGTACGAGGAGCTCCCGGTCGTGGGGACCCTGGATGACGCGCTTGCCGCGGACGCCCCGCTCGTCCATGACGGTCCGATCCGGCCCGGCCTCTTCCACGGCCTCGGTACCCTGCCCGACCGCGACGGGAACATCTGCTACCGCTATGGCTTCGAGCGTGGCTCCGTGGACGAGGTCTTCGAGCAGGCCGAGATCGTCGTCGAGGGCGAATACACCTTCCCCGGCGTCTATCAGTACGCGATGGAGACGCATTCGGTCATCGCGCAATGGGAAGGGGGCGAGGTGACCCTCTGGGCCACCTGCCAGCACCCCTTCCTCGTCCGCGCCGAGATCGCTGCGCTCTTCGATCTGCCTCTCGGCAGGGTCCGGATCATCGTTCCGTATCTCGGCGGCGGGTTCGGCAGCAAGTCGTACACGAAGATGGAGCCGATCACGGTGGCGCTCGCCCGGAAGGCAGGGCGCCCCGTGCGCATCGTCAACCGGGTGGATGAATCGATGGTCACCACCCGCAGGCACGGAGCGAAGACGTGGATGCGGACCGCCGCCGACCGGTCCGGGCGGCTTCTCGCTCGAGAGGCACGCGTATGGTTCGACACCGGCGCGTACGCCGACAACGGCCCGCGGGTGACCGCGACCGGCGCGGACTCCGCGCCCGGCCCATACCGCTGGTCCGGCGTGCGCGTGGAAGCTTCGTGTGTCCACACGCACACGGCTCCATCCGGTTCCTATCGAGCCTTCGGGGCCAGCCACGTCCAGTGGGCCGGCGAGCTCCAGGTCGACGAGGTCGCTCGGCGCGCGGGGATCGACCCGGTCGAGATCCGCCGGCTGAACCTCCTCACGCCAGGAGAGCAGGTCCGTCCCGGCGGAAAGCCCCTGGACGCGGACCTCATCGGGGATATCCGGAAGGTCGCGGACGCTCTCGGGTGGGACGAGCCACGCGAGCCCGGCATCGGACGCGGGATCTCCGTCGGGCTCCTCGCTGCGGGAGCCCACCCGGTCTCCTCGGCGATCGTCCGCCTCGAAGCGGATGGCGAGGCGATCGTCCTCGTGGGGTCGACCGAGATGGGGCAGGGGCAGCGGACGGCCTTCGCACAGATCGCCGCCGAGGTGCTTGCCATGCCGGCGGAGCGCATCCGCTGCCAGGGGACCGACACCCGTTTCACGCCCTACGACCGATCCACCGGGGCGAGTCGCTCCACCACGCTTGCCGGGCTCGCTGTCCAGCGCGCAGCCGCCGAGGTCCGTGCGGACCTGATGGAGATCGCCGGCAAGGTCTGGCCGGACGCCGGCGACGCGGTCGAGCTCCGTGATGGTGCCGCATGGTGGAAGGGTGAACGCCGCTCCTACCCCGAGCTGATCGCGCGACGCTTCGGCCTCTCCGGCGGACAGCTGATCGGGGAGGGTGGCGTCCATCCGGAGGGGACCGGGTCGTATGCCGAAGGGCCCGTCTTCTGGGAGGTCTGCATCGGTGCGGCCGAGGTCCACGTCGACCGCGAGACCGGCGTCGTCAGCGTACGCCGGACGGCGACGGTGGCCGACGTCGGCACGGCGATCAACCCCCTCCTCGTGGAGCGTCAGGACGAGGGGGCCACGATGCAGGGGATCGGCAACGCTCTGCTCGAGGAGATGGTCTATCGCGAGGGGATGCTTCTCAACGATAGCCTGCTCGACTATCGGATCCCCACGATCGAGGATCTCCCGCCGGAGCAGGTGTGCGTGATCGTGGAGAACGCCGACGGCCCCGGACCCTTCGGGGCCAAGGGCTGTGGGGAAGGCGCCTTCGCCGGGATCATCGCGGCGATCGCCACCGCGGTCGCCGATGCCGGTGTCCGCGTCGACGAGCTACCGCTTACGCCGGAACGAGTCTGGCGAAGCAGCCAGGGACAGCCCAAGGAGGATGCGAAGGGATGAGCAGATTCACGCGCGTCGCGGTCATGGGGACCGGCACGATGGGTCCCGGGATGGGTGCGGTCCTTGCCCGCGCCGGGATGACGGTGACGATGTACGACACGAGCGCCGAGGCGCTCGAGCGGGCGAAGGCCGGCTACGCGCTCGCCTGGGGCGTTCTCGATCGGCTGGAGACGCCCGTCGTCGCCGGCGGCTCGGTGAGCTACGAGTCGAGCGTCGCCGATGCCCTCCGCGGGGCCGAGTTCGTCATCGAGGCGATCCCGGAGAACCTCGAGCTGAAGAAGAAGGTCTACGCCGAGTACGAGCAGCACATCGGTGCGGACGTGATCATCGCCTCCAACACGTCGGGCATCCCGGCCACGAAGATCGCCGCCGACCTGAAGCACCCCGAGCGGGTCGTCGTGATGCACTGGTCGAACCCGCCTCACCTCATCCCGATGATCGAGGTCGTGCCCGGCGAGAGGACGAGCCAGGCGGCGGTGGATGCCACGATCGCGGTGATCGAGGATGTCGGCTACTACCCCTGTCTCCTCAAGAAGGAGGTTCCCGGCTTCGTCGAGAACCGCGTGCTCTACGCGATCATGCGCGAATGCCTCGCGCTCGTCGACGAGGGTGTCGTCGGCCGGGAGGAGCTCGACCTCAACGTCAAGTGGGGGATCGGCTACAAGCTCGCCGTGATCCCGCCGATGCAGCTCCTCGACATGGCGGGCATGGACATCTACACCGCGGTCGCGAGCTATCTCAACCAGGACCTCTCGAACGAGGCCGGCGTGAGCCGGACGATCGGCGACCTGGTGGCACAGGGCCGGCTCGGGATGAAGACGAAGGGCGGCCTCTTCGACTACACGGACGAGCAGATCGCGCAGCTCCGCGCAGAGCGGGGTGCGGCCCTCGTCCGTGTGCGCAAGGCGATCGGCGGCTGAGGAGAGGTCCCGGCCGGGGAGACCCCCGGCCGGGTTCCACGGGAGGAGGGACCGGTGAAGATCTACCTGCTCGACCTGGGGTCGCTCGTCATCGACCGCTCGGACGTCCTGTGGCATATCGATGTCGGGACGCCCGTCCGGTTCCCTGTCTACGGGGTCTACATCGACCATCCGGAGGGGAAGTTCATCTTCGATACGGGGTATGACCTGGACCACGTGAACAAGGTCCTGCCCTTCGAGCTTCCCGAGCAGTCGCCGGAGCAGACGCTCCCCGCTCAGCTCGCGAAGATCGGGGTCAAGCCCGAGGAGATCGACTACGTCATCAACTCGCACTTCCACTTCGATCACGTGGGCGGCAACCGCTACCTGACCAACGCCACGCTCATCACCAGCAAGCACGAGCTGCGCTCGTGTCTCGTCCCCGAGCCGTTCGAGCGGCTCGGCTACTCGGACCTCTCCTTCTATACCCGCGGCCAGACGAAGGTCGAGTTCATCGAGGGGGACGTCGAGATCGCAAAGGGGCTCACGCTCTTCGAGACCCCCGGCCACACGATCGCCCACTACTCGCTCCTCGCGGAGCCCGAGGGCCGTCGGCCGATGATCTTCTGCGGGGACGCGGTCTATACCTTCGAGACCCTCGAGCGGATGATCATCGGCGGCTTCCACCTCGATCCGGTCGATTCCGTCAGTGCGATCAAGCGGATCCGCCAGGTGGCCAGGGAGAACGACGCCGAGATCTTCCCCAGCCACGACATGGAGCCGTGGCTGACGTGGAAGCATGCCCCCGACTACTACGGCAAGTGAGCGAGGAGGAGAAGACGCGATGAACCACCAGGGTCGTGTGGCGATCGTCACCGGTTCCGCCCAGGGGATCGGGAAGTCGATCGCCCGGAAGCTTGCGGAGGAGGGAGCCTCCGTCGTTCTCGCCGACCTGAACGAGGCCGGCGTCGCGGAGCTGGCGGGAACGCTGCCGCGTGCGATCGCCGTACGCACGGATGTCTCCGATGAGGCGAGCGTGCGTGCGATGGTCAAGACGGCGGTCGATGCCTACGGCAAGCTCGACATCCTCGTCAACAATGCGGCCATCGTCCCTTTCACCCCGTGGGATGAGATCGACTTCACCGAGTGGCGCCGGATCATGGCGGTCAACCTCGACGGCACCTTCCTCACGAACCGCCACGCCTCGGACGAGATGCGCCGGAACGGATATGGCCGGATCGTCAATATCTGCTCCAACGTCGTCCTGGCCGGGACGCCGAATCTCGCCCACTACGTGGCCTCGAAGGGTGGCGTCTTCGGGTTCACCCGGGCGCTCGCCACGGAGCTCGGCAAGCACGGGATCACGGTGAACTCGGTCGCGCCGGGCCTGACCGAGACGGAGGGCACGGTCGTCAGCCCGCACGCGAACGCCTTCGACTTCGTCCAGATGCTCCAGGCGATCCCGCGTCGCGCCTACGCGGACGACATCGCTCCGGCCGTCTCCTTCCTTGCCTCGGAGGAGGCGGGCTGGGTGACCGGCCAGATGCTCGTCGTCGACGGCGGGCATACGCGCAGCTGACCCGCGCCGCGCCGTCCGGCGCGGCGCTCCATGAGACGTGGGCCGGCTCGTGGGCCGGCTCGGGAGGGAGCGAAGGGATGGCAGTCTTCCCGGTGACCAGGATCGGCGCGATCCTCGCGGTCCGGAGCGTCAGCGCCTCGGTGGCGTTCTACACCCGGCACCTTGGGTTCGCCGTCGAGGCGGTCTACGAGGATCCGGGCTATGCGACGCTCGTCCGCGATGGGGTCCGCCTCTCTCTCGCGGAGCAGGGGCATCCTGCCCCGGACCGCCCCGGGATCGACCTCCTGGCCCCCCTGGACCCCACGAAGCTCCAGGTCGCTCTCGTTCTGGAGGTCGCGGATGCGAGGTCCGTGCATGCAGCGCTCGCTGCCGACGGTCTCGCATCCGTGGCGCCGCCCTTCGAGCCGCCGTGGGGCGGCTGCCGCTTCTTCGTCGCCGACCCGGACGGATATCTCGTGGAAGTGGAGCAGCACTGATGCGCGCGGTCATCCTGGACGCCCCCGGCGTCCTCACGGTCCGTGATGTCGCGGACCCCTCTCTCGGTGCCGATACGGACGCGGTGGTCCGGGTCACCGCGACCGCGATCTGCGGAGCAGACCTCTTCCCGTACCACGGCCATGTGCCGGGCTTCGAGATGAGCACCATCCTCGGCCATGAGTTCGCCGGCGTCGTGGAGACGGTGGGCGACCATGTCCGGACCGTGAAGCCGGGCGACCGGGTGGCCTGCACCAGCACGATCTCCTGCGGGACCTGCGCCCACTGCCGCGCCGGTCGGTCCTCGCAGTGTCCTGACCGTGCCCTTTTCGGCTACTCGGGGGTCTACCGCCAGCTCCACGGTGGGCAGGCGGACCGCGTGCTCATCCCGAATGCCGAGCGGTGCCTGCGGGTGATCCCCGACGGGATCGCGGACGAGGTCGCCGTCTTCGTCTCCGACATGCTTCCGACCGGCTACAGCGCCGTCCGCCGCGCGGACGTCACGCCCGGCGATGTCGTTGTGGTCGTCGGATGCGGGACGGTCGGCCTCATGGCGATCCTCTTCGCCGTGCGGACGGCGCGCCGGGTGATCGCTGTCGACGCGATCGCCGCCCGCCGGGAGCTCGCCTCTCGGTTGGGGGCCCAGGCGGTGGCGCCGGATCAGGCCGCCGAGGCGATCGCGGCCGCGACGGGCGGTCTCGGCGCTGACGCCGTCATCGAGGCGGCGGGAAGCGCCGGCGCGCTGACGGCCGCGATCGGGATGGCACGCGGCCAGGGCACGATCTCGGTCGTCGGTGCCCACTTCGAGCCGGACTTCCCGCTCAACCTCGGCCTGATGTTCGAGAAGGAGCTCACCCTCCGGGTCACCTGGGGGCACCCCTTCAACGACCGGGACCGGATCTTCGCTCTCCTCGCCGAGGGGCAGATCGACCCTACCCCGGCGATCACTCATCGGTTCGCCCTGTCCGATGCCGCGGAGGCTTACCGGATCTTCGACGCTCGTGAGGCGGTCAAGGTCATCCTCCGGCCCTAGCCTGGGGGCGCCTTCGCCGCACGGCGGGAACAACGGCCGCGACCATCCCCGCCAGCACGGTGGGCACCAGGGACCAGATCGCGAGCTCCACGTTCCCGCGGTCCGCCTCCACGCCCCAGTGGGAGCCCGCGTCGTAGTAGATCCGCTCCGTCACGGCAGGGCCGGGCAGCATCGAGTAGACGACGGTCGCCTTGTGTCCTGCACCGTCCGGCCATGCCGGCCCGGGCGCCACATCGGCGCGGACGATCAGGGGTCTCAGGTTCGGCATCCCGCGCCGGAGGCCTGCGTCGGCGGTGTCCTCGCAGATCTCACGTGGGATCGCGGGGTCGCAGCCGATCGCCAGCGGCGGGGTGATCGCAGCAAGGAAGGCCCAGGTCAGGCCGGCCGTCACCGCGATGAGGACGGCGAGCGCGTTGCGGGTCCCGGCGCGGCTCCGCTCACCGGTCATCGCCGGACCCGTCAGGCCGCCTGCGCGCGCTCGAGCGCCGCGCGCAGGCCCCGACCGGTCAGGATGGTCACGAGGTGTCGCTTGTAGTCGATCGACCCGTTTGCGTCCTCCACCGGGTCGCTCACTCGGGCGGCGATCGCTCCTGCCCGGGCAAGGAGGTCCGGGTCCGGATCGCGTGCATCCAGGCCTGCGAGCAGGGCCTCGGCTTCCGGGACCCGGAGGGTCGCTGCGCCGACCGACCCGATCGCGATCCGAGCCGCGCGGAGCGTCCCGTCCACCACCTGGGTGAGGCAGCTGACCGTGACGGCCGGTCGCTCATGGAAGGCGAACCGCTGATGCGAGGACCCGGTCCCCGTCTCCAGCGCCGGAACGTCCACGGAGACGAGCAGCTCCCCGGGCTCCAGGGCCGTCGTGTATGCGCCGACCAGGAACTCCGAGATCGGAAGGCGCCTGCGCGACTCTCCGCGGCCGAGCACGACCTGCGCATCCGAGGCGAGCAGATACGCGGCGGGGTCCGAATGGGGATCCGCGAAGGCGAGGTTCCCACCCAGGGTCCCGACATTCCGGACGCGCAGGTTCGCCACCCAGCGCTCCATGGCCGCGATCCCCGGCCATCCGGAACGGACGATCGGGGAGCGCTCGATCTCCCGGTGCGCGACGCCTGCTCCGATCCGGAGGTGCCCTTCCACCACGTCGATCCCGCCGAGCTCCGTGATGGGCTTGATGTCGACGAGGTGGGCCGGGTTGGCGAACCGGAGCTTCATGAGGAGGAGGAGCTCGGTCCCGCCGGCATAGATGACGGCATCGTCACCGTGCTCCATGAGCAGATCCGTCGCCTCTGCGACGGTGGTGGCACGGTGAAGAGCGAAGGGGGCAAGCGTCGTCATCCGGCAGGCTCCGCCAGGCTCGCCATCGCGGCCTCGATGCCGCTGCCCAGGTCCACGTCAGCCCCCAGGTCGATCAGTGACCGGCCGACCGCCGCCAGCGCTGCGATCATCAGCATCGGCCGGGCCGTGGCCCCCATGTGCCCGATGCGGATGATGTTCCCGGCCCCCTGGCCGGCGGAGAGCTGGACCGAGTAGGTAGAGCGGACACGGTCGCGAAGCGCGATGTCCGTGATGGGATCGGGGACGCGGATCGCAGTCACGCAATCGGCTGCGATCGTCGCCCGTGCCGGCCATGGCCGGAGGCCCATCGCCGTCACCCCCGCCCGGCATGCCGCCGCGACCCTGCGGTGCCGCTCATGCGCGGCGGGAAGCCCCTCGGCGAGCAGCGCCTCCGCCGCCGCGAGGACCCCGTGCAGGTCCGAGACCGACGGCGTGAAGGGGAACCTTCCCTGCCCGTGCCACTGGCGCTTCCAGTCGAGCAGCGAGAGGAACGAGCCGGTCGGCGCATGCGGGTTCGCCTCGATCGCGGCCCACGCCTCCGGGCTCACGGCGACAAGCGACATGCCGGGGGGGCCGCCGATGCACTTCTGCGGACCGGCCACGAGGAGATCCAGCTCCCAGCCTTCTGCATCCAGCTCGATCCCGCCGAGCGAGGAGACACAGTCGACGATCGTCACCGCCCCATGGCGCCGCGCGATCGGCCCGATCTCCCGGATCGGATTGATGGTTCCGGATGGGGTCTCGCTGTGCACCATGGAGACGACCCGGATCTCCGGGTGCGCGTCCAGGTACGCGTCCACGACCGCTGGATCGATCGCCTCGTCGTACGGCACCTCGATCTCGTGGAGCTCGGCACCGATCGCGCTGAGCCAGTAGCCGAAGCCCTTGCCGAAGACCCCCGAGACGAGGTTGAGGCAGGGGACACCGGGTCCGGCAAGCGCGCGCGCGGCGGCTTCCAGCCCGAGGACCGCCTCGCCCTGCATGAGGATGATCTCGTGGCGCGTCGTCCGGTAGATCGCCCCGATCGCACGCTCGGCTGCGGTGAAGCGGGCGAGGAAGGCCGGATCGTAGTGGTAGAGGATCGGTGAGCCGAGCGCTGCACGCACCTCGGCCGAGACATCGTTCGGTCCGGCGCAGAGCGTCAGGTCCGCAGGGTCGATCGCGCTCATCCCTTCTCCTCCTCCCCCTTCCGCCCCAGGCGGCGCATCGCGTCACCGACCTTCGCCGACGCGACGGAGGCCATGAGACCGATCCCGCTCACCTCGCCCGCCACGGGCAGTGCCCCGTCACCGGCATCGCCTCCTGCAGCGATGCGGGCCGCGATACAGGCGGCGGCCTGGGCGGTGAGCTGCCGGCTGACCGTGCCGATCATGCCGGCTCCCATCTGGGCGGCACGCCCGCGGATCTCGAGGTCGGTCGTCATCCGGACGCGCGATCCTTCGCCATCCGGGACGACCTCCATGAGCGCGCGGACCTTGGCGCTCTCCGCGCCACCGGCCTTCCCCTCGCCCTCGATCAGCGCGGTCCGCGCCGCAGCGTCGCGCTCTGCGATCCGCACGCGTCCTTCGTAGACGAACCGCATCGGGCCCAGCTTCACCGAGACCTTCCCCGGGTAGATCCCGTCCGCATCCGGTGCGCCGATCTCACCACCGGGGACGCAGGGAGCGACCTGCTGAAGGTCGAGGAGCCACGTATAGGCCCGGTCCGGCGGTGCCGGGATGAGGATCTCGTCGACGAGGCGCATCAGCGGCTCCCACGGAGGTAGGGGAGGCCGAGCGCCGACGGCAGCCGGGACTCCCGGACGAAGAGGACGAGGACGACGAGGACCGAGATGAAGGGGAGCATCTCGACGAAGTCGACCGGGATCGCGATCCCTGCCACCTGGAGGGCGGTCGTGATCGAGAGGGAGATCCCGAAAAGAAGACCACCGAGCACGCACCACCACGGGCGACCGCGGGCCAGCATGGCGATGACGATGGCGATGAAGCCCGCACCGTGGGTGACGAACGGGACGAAGGTCCCCGCGCCGACGAGCGCGAGGTAGCCCCCGCCCACCCCCGCGAGGAACCCGCACATGAGCTCCGCGACCGTACGCGTGCGGACCACGCTCACCCCGGCCGCATCGAGCGAATCCGGACGCTCGCCCGCCGCCCGGAGCTCCAGTCCCCAGCGCGTCCGCCGGATCGCCCACGCGGCGAACGCGACGCCCGCCAGGGCGACGTAGACGACGAGCGGCTGGCTGAAGAGGCTGCCCCCGAGGACGGGGATCTCCGAGAGGAGCGGGATCCGGAACGGCTCCACATTCGGGAGTCGCGGATAGGAGCGCGAGTACCAGATGTCGTGGAGGACGCTCGTCGCGCCCTCGGCGGTGAGGACGAGCGCGATGCCCACGACGATCTGGTCGAGCCCGAGCCGGATGCAGAAGACGACCATGACGAGGGAGACGACCGCACCCGCGATCCCCCCGGCCAGGAGGCCGATCCAGTAGTCGCCGACCGCGAGCGCCGTGACGAAGGCGACGAAGGCACCGCTGATCATCATCCCCTCGAGCCCCACGTTGAGGACCCCGGCCTGCTCGGCGAGGGTCTCGCCGAGGCTCGCGAACAGGAGCGGGATCCCGGCCACGATCCCCGCCGCAAGGACGGCGGTGAGGAAGGTGGGGGAGAGAAGGTCAACCACCGTCGCCCTCCGTGGCGTCCCGCGCCGGCAGCGTCCGGCGGAACCACGCCGGCAGGACCGGCTCGCCTCGTGCTCGTCGCGCCGAGACGTACTGCGTGACGATCATGAAGAGGAAGAGGAGGCCGATGAAGACGAGGATGAAGTCGCTCGGGAGGTCCGCCTTGCGGGTCGCATAGTCCCCACCGATCGAGAGGACGCCGAAGAAGGCGGCGATGGGGATGAAGGCGATGACGTTCAGGCCGGCGAGGAAGACGAGCGGGACGACCTTCAGCCCGTAGCCCGGGTCCCAGTCGGCGCGCACGTACCCGAAGATCCCCATGATGTCGGAGGCCGCGGCCAGCCCGATCAGCGCCCCGCTCAGGAAGAAGGCGACGACGATCAGGCGTGGAACGTCGATGCCCATGTGGACCGCGGCGCGCGGGTTGGCACCGAGCACGTCCAGGCGGGTCCCCAGCGACGTCCGGGTCAGGACCAGGTGGACGAGCACGACCACCACGAGCGCCGCGACGACCCCGACGTGGATCGTGGTTCCGGGCAGATCCCAGAGCATCGTCCCCTCCGGATAGACGAACGTCTGGGGGACCATCTCATCGCCCTTGAGGGGGCCCTTGATGAGCACGTTCGCGATCGCGATCCCGATGAACGACATCATCAACGTGGTGACGATCTCGTTCAACCCGTAGCGCGCCTTGAGAAGGGC
Source organism: Chloroflexota bacterium (assembly GCA_017853275.1). Lineage (GTDB taxonomy): Bacteria > Chloroflexota > Limnocylindria > Limnocylindrales > CSP1-4 > JAFMJV01. Next base: position 5,231 of record JAFMJV010000040.1, on the reverse strand, counting down.
GGGGACGAACGTCCACGCCCCGGCGATGAGCATCGCGGCCACCGCGAGCACGACCCAGCCGAGGACCGGCGGCAGGTCCCCGATGACGCGCGAGCCCACTCCGGCGACGAAGGCGACCGCAAGCAGGTACTGGCCATCCGCTCCCAGGTTCCAGAGGCTTGCCCGGAAGGAGACGATCAGGCCGGCGCCCACGAGGAGGACAGGCGCCATCCTGGTGATGCTGTCCTGGAGCCCGGAGGGACGCAGGACCCCGGCGAGGAGGATGTCCCGGTAGAAGGCGACGGGGTCCCGGCCGAGGATCGCGAGGAGGACCGCGGTCGTCAGGAAGGCGAGGAGGATCGGCCCGAGGGCCAGGCCGATGCGGCCGATCAGACCGTCGGCTCGCCTGGGGTTCACCGCGGTCCGGCCTGCGGCTTCGCTCATGCCGCTGCCTCCCCACCCACCAGGAGCTCGCCGATCCGGGTCGCTGCCTGCGGGCCGTTCTCCACGACCCCCACGATCCGACCCGCGAAGAGGACGGCTACCCGGTCCGAGAGGTCGATGAGCTCATCGAGGTCCGTGGAGATGACGATGACGCCCACACCGCGCGCCGCAAGGGCCCGGATCCGGTCCCGCACGGCCGCGATCGTCTTCACGTCCAGCCCGTGCGTCGGCTTGTGGAAGACCACGACCCGGGGGTCGAAGGAGAGCTCGCGCGCGAGCAGCGCCTTCTGGATGTTCCCGCCCGAGAGCTTCCCGATCGGCGTGGCGGGGGATGGGGTCCGGACGTCGAACTCGGTGATCAGCGAGCGCGCGGTGGTCTCGATCGCCTTGCGGTCGATCGTTCCCTTCCGCCAGAACGGCTCGTCTCCGATCCGCTTGAGAACGAAGTTCAGGCCGACCGCGTAGCGCCCCACGACGCCCTCGTGGAGGCGGTCATCCGTCACATAGCGGAGTCCCAGCCTCTGGCGAGCTCCGACCGAGAGGTTCGTCACTTCCTCGCCGCCAAGGTGGATGGTTCCCACCGACGAACGCCGCTGGCCTGCGATCGCCTCTGCAAGGGCGCGCTGACCGTTCCCGTCCACGCCGGCGACCCCCAGGACCTCCCCCTCGCGGACCACGAACGTCGCTCCCTCGATCCCGTGCTGGCCTCGGGCGCCGGGCGCCGAGACGCCGTCCAGGCGGAGGATCTCGGGGCTTCCTTCAAGGCGCGTACGGGCGTCCGAGCGCTCCGCGGCGAGATCCTCGCGCAGCTCGGCGATCTGCGGGCCGCGTGTCGGATCCTCGCCGAACATGACCTCGACGATCCGCCCCTGGATCTCGTGGGGCGTCCCCGTCCGAAGGACCTCCGGGCCGAGCTCGCCGACGACCCGCCCCTGGCGGAGGGCGACCACCCGGTCGCCGATCGCGATCGCCTCGTGGAGCTTGTGGGTGATGAAGATGATCGCCAGGCCGCTCGCCTTCAGGCCGAGCAGGACCTTCTGGAGCTCCTCGATCCCCTGTGGCGTGAGCATGGAGGTGGGCTCATCGAGGATGAGGACCGTCGAGTCCTTCCAGAGAGCCTTGATGATCTCCACGTGCTGCTGCTGTCCCAGCGAGAGAGCACCGACCCGCACATCCGCGTCCACGTGCACGCCCAGCCTCGCCGCGAGGTCGCCGAGTCGTGCGCGCGCGCGCACTTCGTCCAGCACGATCCCGGGGTTCGACCCGAGCATCAGGTTCTCCAGCACCGTGAGCGTGGGGATGAGGCTCAGGTGCTGGTAGACCATGCCGATCCCCAGCTCGCGCCCATCCCGGGGGGAGCCGATCCGCACCTCGCGTCCATCGATCCTGATCGAGCCCGCATCCGGCTGGTAGAGGCCGGAGAGGATGCTCATCAGCGTCGACTTGCCGGCGCCGTTCTCCCCGAGGAGACACAGGACCTCTCCGCGCAGCGCGCGGAGGGAGATCCGGTCGTTCGCGATGACCCCGGGAAAGGCCTTCGTGATACCCGACAGCTCGACCGCAGGGGTGGAGACCCCCACGGTCGAGCTGCCGATCCGATCGTTCGATCCGGTCACGCGGGCGAAGCCTGTTCCCCTGGACCCTGTCGCCCGCGTGCCCGGCGTCCGCTTACTGCGCGATCAGCGCGTCGACGTCGGCCTGGGTCGCGGTCAGCGGGACCTCGATCGAGCCGTCGGCGATGCCGGCCGCGGCCGCATCGACCGCCGCCCACGCCTCGTCCGAAGCGTTGTCCGTGCGCAGGAGCGAGATCCCCCCGTTCGCCGCATCGAGCGTGTAGCCCGCGTCGCCGAACGTGCCCGCGGCGATATCCGCCACGGCCTGGGTGTAGGTCCCGGTGAAGTCCCACAGGACGGACGAGAGGAGGACGTCCTTGGCGTCGATGGGGGTCTTGTCACCGATCACGTCGATGAACATGACCTTGTCCGCGCCGGCCGGAGGGGTCGCGTTCTCGACCGCCGCGAGCATGCCGAAGGACGAGCCGTCGCCCATGCCGAACACGATGTCCGCCCCGCCCGCGATGAGCGTCTCGGTCGTCGTCTTGCCACCCTCTGCGTCGCCATAGCCGGCCGGGCCGACCTGCGCCTGGAGGATCTGGATCTCCGGGTTCACCGACTTGGCGCCGGCGACGAAGCCGCCCGCCTGCTTGTGCCAGTTCGTGTCATCCGCGGAGATGACGATGCCCAGCACCCCGGTCTTGGAGGCGTGTGCAGCGAGGACGCCGGCCAGGTAACCGCCCTGCTGGCTGTTCGTGGCGACGTCCGCGACGAGGTCGGCGGCGGTCATCTCGGGCTGGTCGAAGACGATGACCGGGATGCCCGAGTCCTTTGCGAACTGGGCGGCGACCGTCGTGTAGCCCGACGCCTGGGCGATGATCAGCTGCGCGCCGTCATCCTTGAGCTGGCCGAGCACCGGGCCGGGGTCTCCGTAGCCGGAGTTGTCCGCCTGGATGAGCTCCGCCCCGATGCTCGCGGCGGCAGCCTGTGCGCCGATGAGGCCCTGCTGGTTCCAGCCGTAGTCGGTGGCCGCTTCGGGCGAGATGTACCCGATCTTCATGATCTCGGTCTGCGCGGCGACCGGGAACGCGACGGCTCCCAGCGCGAGCGTGGCGCCCAGGCCCATGGCCAGGACCCTCGACTTGGACATCGGACTTCCTCCTACCGGTGCGCGATGGTCTCGGGGGGTCCGTGAGCGGAGCCTCCCGATACGGCGGCGGATGGCGCCGCCCTGATGGTCCGGTCGAACGGTCACATGACCGCGTCCGGTGCGACCTCGCCGAAGAACAGCCGACGGCCGTTCTCGCCGAGGACCCGGTCGACCAGCTCCGTCGTCAGGCCGCTCACCCGCACCTTGGCGAGCTCCACCGACGGATGATGAAATGGGGCGTCGGACCCGTAGAGGACACGGTCCGGTCCGACGCGCTCCACCGCCTCGCGGATCTTCGTGTGCATCGGCATCCCCGACGTCTCCAGGTAGACGTTGGGGTTCCGCGCAGCCACATCGATCGCGGCGTTGATATAGACGATGTTCCCGTGGCCCATATGGCCGAGGATGATCCGGGCGTCCGGAAATCGGCGGACCAGCTCCTCGATACTCCACGGGAGCGTGAAGATCGGATGGCCGCAGTGGATGAGCGCCGGGAGCCTGCGTTCGATCAGGAGCTCGATGATGGGGTGGACGATCGGGTCGTCAGGGTGGTAGCCGTCGAGGAGGGGGTGCAGCTTCACGCCGCGGAAGCGCGATCCCGGCTCATCGAGGAGGCGCCGGGTCTCCTCGACCGCATCCGGCAGGCGTGGGTTCGCCCAGACCAGGCCGTAGATCCCCGGCCGTTCGAGTAGCGCGGAACGGATGAGCGCGTTGTCGGGGTGGAAGACGAGACCGGTCGCGATCCCCTGCTCGCGCATCAGCGTGACGAGGCCGTCACCGTCCAGCCGGACGTTGAAGGCCGGGAAGTCGCCGACGTGCATATGGCTATCGAAGATCACGGAAGCTAGTATGGAGAGGCTCGTGTTGACAGTCAACAAAGAAACGTACCGACGGACGGAGCATCGGGGCACCGGAGGGAGGCAGGCGCGGTGAGCATGGAGCGGTTCGATAACCGGACGCTCCGGGAGCGGGTCTACCTCCACCTTCGCGAGGAGATCCTTGCCGGGGGGATCGTGCCCGGCACCGTCCTCCAGGAGGTGCCGCTCGCCGAGTCCCTCGGAGTGAGCCGTGGTCCGCTCCGTGAGGCCCTTGGCGATCTGGCCGCGGAAGGGCTGGTCACGATCACGCCTCGCCGTGGCGCGGTCGTCACGCAGCTCTCCAAGGGCGAGTTCCTCGAGGCCTACCAGGTCCGCGAGGTGCTCGAGGAGCTTGCTGCCCGGCTCGCCGTCCCGTCCATCACACCCCTCGAGCTCGACCGGATGGAGGGGGCCATCGCGCGCATGCACGAGGCCGCGTCGCGTCGCGATCTCGATCTCTTCTTCGACGCGAACCTCGCCTTCCACGGCGTCCTCATGGAGGCGTCCCGGAACCGCAAGCTGGTGGAGGTCCACGGGCGCCTGATCACCCAGATGGCGCCGTACCGACGCCCCTCCGCCCGGCTCCGCGGGAACATCGAATCATCGATCGCCGAGCACCGCGCGATCCTCGATGCCGTTCGCGACGGCGATGCGGCGCGTGCCGGCGCCCTCGTCCAGCAGCACGTCCGGGTACCCCAGGTCCGTCTCGGTCAGCTCAGCGAGGAGGAGTTCGACCGCGAGGTCAGCGCTCCGCTCCCGTCGCCGGAGCTGCGCGTCAGCTGACCGCCGCCCCCTTCAGGCCAGCGGGTCCCGTTCGAGCCGCCGATCTCCGCGCAGACGAGAGCGACGACCGGTGCGCCGCGATGGCGCTCCACCTCCTCGCGCAGCCAGGCCCCCTCGTTGCCGTTCGAGAGCTTCTCGATCGTCACGGTCGGCGCGCCGAGGAAGCCGCAGGCCATGACGATCCCGTCCGCGGGCAGCTCGTCGTAGGTCACGAGCCGGACCGGGCCGTGGTCCGCGATCGCCTGCGTCGCCATGAGGGTGGAGGTGTACGCCTCGCCCCCACCACCGGCGCCCAGGACGGAGCAGCCGCGCGCGATGTCGGGGAGGTCGTCGGTCGTGATCAGGCGGGACACCGCGCGGATGATAGGGGCGGGAGCGGCACCCCGTGGCGCCCGCCGTAGAATCGCCGGCATGGACGATCCGACCCGCATCGCCGCCCCGCGCGCGGAGCTCGCCTCCGCCGAC
>JAFMJV010000011.1 GCA_017853275.1 Chloroflexota bacterium | reverse complement strand
ACCGTCTCGCCGAGGCGCGGTCCCGGGGGGATCGCGATCTCCAGCTCCCTGGCCACGACCTTCTCGTCCTGCGCCTGCGCCATCAGCTGCTCGTAGGCGGTGAGGCGCGCCTTCCCCTTGGCCTGGCGGGCCTTGGGCGAGAGACGGACCCAGTCGAGCTCGCGGGCAAGCGTGCGCTGGCGCGCATCCGCGCTCTTCTGCTCCACGGCCATCCGGGCGAGCTTCTGCTCGAGCCAGCTGGAGTAGTTCCCCGAGAAGGGGATCCCGCGCCCGCGGTCGAGCTCCAGGATCCACTGCGCCACGTTGTCCAGGAAGTAGCGATCGTGGGTGATCGCGATGACCGTGCCCGTGTACTCCTGGAGGAAGTGCTCCAGCCAGTCCACCGATTCGGCATCCAGGTGGTTCGTGGGCTCGTCCAGGAGGAGCAGGTCGGGGTGCTGGAGGAGGAGCCGGCAGAGCGCCACGCGGCGCCGCTCGCCACCCGAGAGGGTATCCACGGCGGCGTCATCCGGAGGGCAGCGGAGCGCGTCCATCGCGATCTCCACGTTCCGCTCCAGGTTCCAGGCGTCGGCCGCCTCGATCCTTGCCTCGAGGTCGCTCTGCTCGGCACCGATCGCGTCGTAGTCCGCATCCGGCTCCGCCCACTTCGCCATCACCGCGTTGTAGCGGTCGAGGAGGTCCTGCACGGGTCGGACGCCATCCATGACGTTCTCGCGCACGTCCTTCGCCGGGTCGAGCTGGGGCTCCTGGGGGAGGTAGCCGACGGTGAACCCGGGGGTGAGGCGGGCATCGCCCACGAAGCCGTCATCGAGCCCCGCCATGATCCGGAGGAGGCTCGACTTTCCGGCCCCGTTGGAGCCGATGACGCCGATCTTGGCGCCGGGGTAGAAGGAGAGGGAGATGTCCTCCAGGACCGTCCGGTCCGGTGGGTAGTGGCGGGCGAGCTTGTAGCAGGTGTAGATGAACTCGGCGGGCATGGAGAGAGGGTACCTGCTTCCGGGTGGGGCGCGTGACGCGCCCGCTACCAGGCGCGGACCCGCGTGGGGGTGATGACGATCCGGTCCTCCTCGCGGAGGTACCAGACGGGCGAGGCCTGCGGCATCCCTTCCGGGCTGACCGTGGTGAGCCAGCCGATCCGGTCCGCGTCCAGGCGTGCCGCCACGGCCGGCGCGATCCGGACGGGCGCGTTCCCGGCGCTCACGGGACGGGCGGCGGTGCGTCCTGGCGCGGACGCTTGAAGAGGTACTCGGTGTCGCTGTTCCAGCCGCCCTTCATCGTGACCAGCTCCCAGCCGTCATCCCCGAGGACGCGGAAGACCTCCTGGAACCAGGCATGACCGAGCTGGCGGGAGAGGTGCTCCCAGCCGCCGCCGCTCGTGCTGAAGACGACCATCTCCCGGTTCACGTTGAACCAGGCGTACTCCCAGCGGGTCATCCGTGATCCGTCCCCCAGAGGTTCGCGGGCGCAGCGAGATCGGCTGCAGGGGGAGGATGCGAGGGGGGAGGGGAGCCTGTCAACCGGACCCGCACCCCATCCGCGACCTGCCGCCCCGCCGAACCGTCCCTGACCAGACCCAGGTGAAGGAGAAGCGATGGAACGGACGACGATCACGGTGCGCGACGACGGGAGCCTCCGCGCGAGCGGGCCGGTGGATGTCGTGGATGCGACCGGCGCGCGCTGGCCGCTCGAGGAGGGGAAGCCGGTCTTCCTCTGCCGCTGCGGGCACTCGGCGTCCAAGCCGTTCTGTGACGGCTCGCACAACCGCGAGTCCTTCCGGAGCGCCCCCCGCGCGGAGGGAGAGCCGGGCGCCTAGTTCAGCGGTGCGGGCCCGCCATCACCCGGCCCAGCCGGGTTCCGGGTGATCGGCGGCACGGGGGTGGCGCGCCCGGGGACCCGGGGGGCGGGAGAGGTTCCGGGCGGCGGCTCGGTCGGACGGACCGCGGGCTCCCGCTCGACGGCCGCCGCGAGGTCGTCCGCCGCGGCGGCGCGGATCTGCTGCCAGAGGATGCCCGCCCGGACCAGAAGGATCCCTCCCGCCGCCAGGAGCAGGAGTGCGACCGTCTGGACGAAGAGCGGCCCCGCCTGGAGCCGGCTCACGAGGACGATGAGGCCGTAGAGGAGCGCGATCACCGGCCCGATGAGGGACGGCCAGCGCCAGCCGATGGCATCGCGGCCGACCGCCCATTCCACGCACCCGAGCGCTCCCACGAGGAAGAGGCCGACCGCGAGCACGCCAAGGGACGCGGCGCTCCCGAGGAGGCCGAAGGGAAGGTCGAGGACGAGGATCGACCCGACCGCGATGCCGGCTCCCGCCCGGAAGGCGCGCCACGGCAGGATCGCGGCCGGCAGGCCTCCACGCATCGCCGACCATGCCCAGGCGATCGCGAGGACGAGCAGGACGAGCCCGAAGAGCGCGACCACACCCGCGGTGGCCCCCTGGACGAGGAGGAGGACGAGCCCGGTCCCGAGGAGGACGGCTCCCTGGGTGCCCACGACCCACCAGGGGACCCCCGGGCGCCACGGCGCGTAACGGGCAGCGCCGTCCAGCACGCGGTCCCGGAGTCGGTGGTCGAGGTCGGCATCCATCGCGCGAAGGGTAGCGCGGGGGAACCACGAGCGCCGGGGGCGCCGTCCTCCGGCGCTAGACTCCCTCGATGAGCGAGGAGCGTGACGATCCCGAGCTGCCCGCGCTCGCCAGGGAGGTTGCCGGGGAGCCGGAGGAGGATCCGGGTCCCGAGCCGCGCCGCTCGCCGTGGCCGGAACGGATCCTCGTCCTCTCGCTCGTCGCGGCGATCGTCGCGGTCGCCCTGCTCGCGCTCGTGTCCGTCACACCGGCGCCGACACGGGAGCCGGTCGCCCGCGACCCGGACGCGGAGCTCGTCGTCGTGCTCGGTCGGCCCGCGTCGTGGGACCCGGGCCGGATCGACGATGCGACGAGCGCCGCGATCCTCGCCCAGGTCTGGGATGGCCTGACGGCCTTCGATGCGGACGGGGCGCTGCAGCCGGCGCTCGCCTCGAGTTGGGAGGTCCGCGATGGCGGCCGGGAGATCGTCTTCACGCTCCGGCCGGGGATCCGCTTCTCGGACGGAAGCCCCATTCGCGCGGGCGATGTCGTGGAGAGCTGGCTCCGCCTCCTCGACCCGGAGGATCCGGCACCCCTCGCCTGGCTGCTGGGCGACGTGGAGGGAGCGCGGGACCGGCTCGCCGGGCAGGTGGGGCCCGATGCGGTCGGTCTGCGGGCGGACGGAGACCGGGTGATCGTGCGCATGGATCGTCCCGCCCGCTGGTTCCCCGCGATCGCCGCCGCGCCGATCCTCGCGGTCGTGCCGCCCGCGCTGCGCGAGGGGAGCGGGACCCCGGTGGAACCGGCCCGTCTCGTCGTCTCCGGGGCCTACCGGCCGGTCGTGGCGGACGGGGAGGGGATCGTGCTCGCGGCCACGGGGACCTGGTGGGGCGGGGAGCCACCGATCGAGCGGATCCGCCTCCTCCCCGGGACCGGGGGCCGGAGCCCGGTGGAGCTCTTCACGTCGGGAGCCGCGGATTGGGTCGCCGTGGATCGCGGAGATGCCGCCTGGCTGCGGTGGGACGGCACCCTGGGTCCCCAGCTCCGGCGAACGAGCGATCTCGCGGTCTCGCTCTACGTGCTGAACACGCGGCGGCCGCCCTTCGACGACCCGCTCGTCCGGCGGGCCGTCGCCCACGCGATCGACCGTCAGCGGATCGTGACCCTCCGGGACCCGCTCGCCCGGGCAGCCACGTCGATCGTCCCTCCCGGCATCCCCTTCCGTCCCGACGACGACCTTGGGCCGCCCTACGACCCGGAGCTCGCCCGTGCGGAGCTCGCGCAGGCGGGCCACCCGGGCGGGGCGGGGCTCGGTCCGATCGTGATGGCGACCACCGGGAGCGAGATGGACGAGGCGGTCGCCGCGTCGATCGAGGAGGTGCTCGGGATCGAGGTGATCCGGGAGGTCGTCCCCTTTGCCGAGCTCGGTGACCGGATCGCGACGGACCCACCCGACCTCTGGTCGCTCGACTGGATCGCGGACTATCCCCACCCGCAGGACTTCCTCGGTCTTCTCCTGGAGACGGGGAGCCCCACGAACCAGGGGGGCTGGAGCGATGCGCGCTTCGATGCAGCACTCGCCGCGGCCGCCGGCGCACCCGATCCCGAGAGCGAGGCTGCGGCGTGGCGGGAAGCCCAGCGGATCGTCCGGGACGAGGTCCCCGTCATCCCGATGCGCTACGGGGAGACGTGGGCCCTCACCCGGGAGGGGCTGGCCGGCGCCCAGCCGAGCGGCCTCGGTTCCGTTCGCTTCTCCGGCCTCGCGTGGACGGACGGGCGATGAGCACGCGGTACCCGTGGGGAGCGAGCGTGGGCCGACGACTCCTCCTCGTCTCGCTCGTCCTGGTCTCGCTGGCGGGAGCGCCCGCGAGCGGGGCCGCGCCCGGAGCCACCGCGACCCCCGCGGCCGCCACAGGGTCCGCGGCCGGGGTCACGGAACCGTTCCGCTGGGAAGGGCCCACGGCGACCGCGCGGCTCGGGGAGCCCGCTGTCTTCCAGGCCGCCTGGTCCGGACCGGCGCCCGTCCGCGTGGAGCTTCTCCGGCGTCTCCGGCCGGATGACCCGTGGGAGGTCCGGGTCGCCGGATCCGCGATGACCGAGGACGGCGGCCGGGCGCAGCTGACCGATCCCTCGCACACCCTCCCGAACACGACGTGGCGCTTCCGCTTCCGGGCGCTCCTGCCCGATGGCTCGCGGGTCGAGAGCCCGGAAGCCACGGTGACCGTGGCGGACGAGCGCTTCGCGTGGCGCACGCTGACCGACACCGGGATCTCCCTCCACTGGACGGAGGGCGACGATGCGTTCGCCCGACAGGCGCTCGAGGACGGCGTGGCGGCCGTGGCCGCGGCACGGGAGCTCTTCGGAGGCGGCGAGATCGGGCTCGTGGACCTCTTCGTCTATGCGGACGAGGAGGCTTTCTACGCGGCGCTCGGGCCGGGCACGCGGGAGAACGTGGGCGGTCAGGCGAACGACGAGACCCGCACGATGTACGCGCTCATCGAACCGGCGCAGGTCGGCTCACCCTGGGTGCGGATCGTGGTCGCGCACGAGCTCACCCACCTCGTCTTCGCCGAGGTGACGCGAAACCCCTGGTCGGCTCCGCCCCGCTGGCTGAACGAGGGGATCGCGGTCTGGCTCACGGAGGGCTACACGAGCGAGGACCGGGCCCGGGTCGAGAGCGCTGCACGCGCCGGGACCCTCATCCCCCTCTCCGGCCTTGCCGGCTACTTCCCCACCACCCCGTCCCGCTTCAGCCTCGCCTACGCGACCTCGGCCTCGGCGATCGACCACCTCGTCGCCCGCTGGGGTCGCGAGGGCCTCGCCGCCGTCGTCCGCGCGTACGGAGCGGGGCTCGGCGACGACGCCGCCTTCCGCTCGGGACTGGGCATCGGGATCGCGGAGTTCGAGGCCGGCTGGCTGGCAGCGATCGGTGGGCGGGAACGCGAGCCCGCCGGGCCGCTCCCGGCACCGGTGGGCCCGCTCCCCCCGGGGTGGAGAGCAGACGGACCGGTATCCTGACCGGCACGATGCAGCCTCTCCTCCAGCGCGCGCTCGACACCGCCGCGTCCCTCGGTGCCTCGTTCGCCGACGCCCGGCTCGTCCGGCGGCGCGAGGAGACGGTCACGATCCGCAGCGGCCGGATCGACGGACTGACGATCTCCGACCGGGAGGGGATCGGGGTCCGCGTGCTCGTGGATGGCGCCTGGGGCTTTGCGGCGACGGACCGGCTCGCGCCGGCCGAGATCGACCGGGTGGCGGCCCTCGCGGTGCGGATCGCCCGTGCCTCCGCGCGCGTCCAGCCGTTCCCCGTCCGGCTGGATGATCGCCCGCCGGCCCGCGGACGCTGGGAGACACCGTGCACGGTCGATCCGTTCACCGTTCCGCTCGAGGAACGGATCGCCGATCTTGCGGCCGCGGACGAGGCGATGCGCGGGGTCCCCGGCGTCGCGTTCACCGAGTCACTCTCCACCGCCCGCCGCGAGTGGAAGGAGTACGCCGCCACCGATGGCTCGGCGACCAGCCAGGTCCTCACCCACACGGGGGCGGCGATCGAGGCGAACGCCGTCGCGGAAGACGAGCATCAGCGGCGGTCGTGGCCGGATGCCGGCGGAGGCTACCGGAGCGCCGGGTACGAATACGTCCGCGGGCTCGATCTGCTCGGCAACGCGGAGCGGGTGGGCACGGAGGCGGTGGAGCTGCTCCAGGCTCCGCCGCTCCCGGCCGGCCGGCGCACGATCGTCCTCGATCCGGCCCAGCTCGCCCTCCAGGTCCACGAGAGCTGCGGTCACCCCACCGAGCTGGACCGCGTCTACGGCACGGAGGCGAGCTTCGCGGGGACGAGCTTCCTCACCACGGACCGTCTCGAGCAGGGCTTCCGCTACGGGTCGGAGATCGTGACCCTCGTCGCGGACGCGACGGAGGCGGGGGGCGCCGGCAGCTTCGGCTGGGACGACGAGGGGGTCGCGGCACAACGCGTGGAGCTCGTCCGGAACGGCATCCTCGTGGGCTACCAGACGAGCCGGGAGACGGCGCCCCGGATCGGGCGCGGGAGCAGCGGGGGGATGCGCGCAGACGGCCATGACCGGCTGCCGCTCATCCGGATGACGAACATCAACCTCCAGCCGGTCCCCGGGCGGAGCCTCGAGGAGATCATCGCGGAGACCGACGACGGGATCTACTTCGCGACGAACCGGAGCTGGAGCATCGACGATCGCCGGCTCAGCTTCCAGTTCGCGACCGAGATCGCGCGGGAGATCCGCGGTGGGAAGCTCGGCCGGCTCTACCGGAACCCCACCTACGCGGGGCACACCCCCTCGTTCTGGGCGTCGTGCGACGCGATCGGCGATGCCCGCTCCTACGTGATGAACGGGCTCGCGAACTGCGGCAAGGGGGAACCCGTGCAGTCGATGATCGTGGGCCACGGGGCGAGCGGCGCCCGGTTCCGGAACGTGGACGTGGGAGTGGGACGATCGTGACCCCGGAGAGCGTGGCCCGGATACGCGACCTTGCAGAGGCCGGGGTGACGGCGCTGCGGAAGGCCGGCGCGGATGACGGGGAGGCACGCGTCGAGGAGAGCCACGCGGCGCTCACGCGCTTCGCGAACGGTGCGATCCACCAGAACGTCGCCGCAGACGGGACCGAGGTCGGTCTGCGCGCGCTGGTGGACGGCCGGATGGGGATCGCATCCGGCGACGCCTCCACCCCGGAGCGGCTCGCCGAGCTGGCCGATCGGGCCGTGCGGCTGGCGCGCCTCGCTCCCCGGCTCGAACCGCCTGCGGTCCTCGCGGGCGCGCGGGAGATCGCGCCGGTGGAGGGTGCCTGGTCGGAAGGCGCCGGGACCTCCGATCCCGAGGCGCGAGCGGACGGGGTGTCGCGGCTCGTCGCTGCCGGAGCGGCGCACGGGGCCGTCGGCTTCGGATCGTGGGAGGAGGATCGGGCAACGGTCGCGATCGCCACGACGAACGGCTGCTCCGCGGCCGAGCGACGCAGCCGGACCCGGGTCCTCACCGTGATGCGCCACCCGGACGGCGGGACCGGCTATGCCGAAGCGGTCGGCAGCGGACCTGGTGCGATCGACCCCGGCTCGCTCGGTGACGAGGCCGGTCGTTGGGCGGCACGCGGGGGCGGCGCGACCGACCTGGGTCCCTGCGATCTGCCCGTCGTCCTCGGTCCGTACGCCGTGGCGGATCTGATCTTCACGCTCGGGCTGCTCGGCTTCTCCGGGCTCGCGCTCGAGGAAGGGCGTTCCTTCGCGGTCCCCGGGACCACGATCGGGGCGCCCGGGGTGACGATCGTGGATGACGCCCGCGATCCGGGGCTTCTCCCGGCCTCCTTCGACGACGAGGGCTCACCGACCGAGCGCGTCACCCTCGTGGAGCGGGGCGTCTGCCGCGCCGTGGTCCATGACCTCGGCACCGCGAGCCGCGCCGGACGCGCCTCGACGGGACACGGCCTGCCGGCCCCGAACCCCTGGGGTCCGGTCCCGCGCCACCTCGCGATGTCGGCAGGCGAGGCGGCGGAGGCCGACCTGCTGCGCCCGATCCGGCGGGGCCTCTACATCCGGCGCTTCCACTACACGAACCCTGTCCATCCGCGCCTCGCGCTCGTCACGGGGATGACCCGGGACGGGTGCTTCCTCGTGGAGGACGGGGCGATCACCCGCCCCGTGCGGGACCTGCGCTTCACCCAGAGCTACCTCGACGCGCTCGTGGGGATCGAGGCGATCGGCCGCGAGCGCCGGCTCGTCGCGATGGATCCGGGTGTCGTCCTCGCCCCCGCGGTGCGCATCGGCAGCTTCCGCTTCACCGGCGCCACGGAGGCCTGAGGATGGAGCGGCCCGTCATCGACCAGGTGGACGACGCGGTGATCACGGACGACGGGCGTGACCTGCGCGGCGCGCGGAGCGTGCTCGCGAACCCGCGCTTCCTCGCCCTCTTCGCCTCCCAGGTGCTGACGCAGGTCGGCGGGAATATCGTCCTCTTCGCGCTCACGATCCTCGTCTACGACCTGACGGGGACGAACACCTCGGTGAGCGTCCTCCTGCTCACCTTCCTCGTCCCCGCGGTCGTCTTCGGCGCGGTGGCCGGCGTCTTCGTGGATCGCTACGACCGCCGGGCGATCCTCATCTCCACGAACCTCCTCCGCGGCCTCCTCTTCATCCCCCTCATCTTCCTCGACGACCAGCTCGCGGTCATCTACACGGTGACCGTGATCGTGGCGACGCTCTCCACCTTCTTCGCGCCGGCGGAGACGGCGATGATCCCGCTCGTCGTTCCCAGGAGCCAGCTGCTCACCGCGAACGGTCTCTTCATCTTCGGCCTCCAGGCCTCCTTCGCCCTCGGCTTCGCGGTCCTCGGTCCGCTGCTCAACCGCTTCCTCGGGACAGAGCTCGTCATCCTCATCGTCGCGATCTGCTACCTCGCGGCCGGCGCCGTCCTCGTCATCCTCCCCAAGGCGCCCCCGGGTCGCGAGGAACGCGTGGAAGGGCCGCCGGTCGACCAGGCGGAGAAGGCGATCGGGGCGACCTTCTCCCAGCTCCGCGAGGGGCTCGTCTACATCCGGCGCCACCGGAGCATCTTCTGGTCGCTCGCCTACCTCGCGATCACGGCTTCCCTGATCGGCGTCCTGGGGACGCTCGGGCCGGCCTTCGCGGAACAGGTGCTCGGGCTCTCCTCGGATGATTTCGTCGTCATCGTCATGCCGCTCGGGGCCGGGCTGGTGGCGGGGATCGTCCTCCTCGGCCGGGTCGGGGAGCGGTTCAGCCGCCGACGGCTCATCGAGGCCGGGCTCGTCGTCCTCGCCCTCTCTCTCCTCGGGCTCGCGCTCGCCCAGGAGCTCGTCCAGGGGGATGCCCAGACGCTCCTCCTTGTCGTCATCGGCACGGCGTTCGTCGCGGGCGTGACCTACGCGTTCGTCGCGGTCCCCGCGCAGACCGCCCTGCAGGAGGAGCTTCCCCCGGAGGTCCGGGGGCGGGTCTTCGGGGTCCTGAACACGCTCGTCAGCCTCGCCAGCTTCCTGCCGATCATCATCGTCGGGCCGGTGGCCGATCTCGTGGGGACGCCCGCCGTCATCGCCGCAAGCGCGCTCGTCGTCCTTGCCACGGCGGTGGGATCGTGGTTCCTCGGGACGCCGATCAGCGGTACCGGGGTGACGACCCAGCTCGGCAGCACGGACCCCATCACGGTGGCGACCACGAGCTCCACGCTCATGCGCCCGGTCCGGCTGCGCTACCTGGCGGACGATCCCGACGCGCCGATCCGCCCGGCCAGTCGCGTCATCCCCGGGGTCGCCGGTCCGCATCCGGACCCGTCCGGGACCGGGACGGACGGACCGGGGGTGGACGGATGAGCGCGCCTGCGCTGCCCCGCGTCCGGGTGATCTTCACCGGCGGGACGATCTCCATGCTCCCCGATCCCGTCACCGGTGCCGCCGTCCCCGCCCTCTCCGGGGCCCGGATCCTGGAGCGGACGCCCGGCCTGGACGGGATCGCCGAGCTCGAGGCGGTCGACTGGGGCCTCGTCCCCGCATCGCATCTCGGGTTCCCGCAGATCCTCGACATCGCGACGCGCATCCGGGAGGCTCAGGCGGACCCGGAGGTGGCGGGTGTGGTGGTGGTGCAGGGGACCGATGTCATCGAGGAGACGGCCTTCGCCTGGGATCTCCTCTCCGGGGACGGCCCACCTGTCGTGGTCACCGGGGCGATGCGGAACGCGGGCGATCCGGCCTGGGATGGGCCGGCGAACCTGACGGCCGCGGTGCGCGTGGCGGCCGATCCCCGGTTGCGGGATGCCGGCTGCCTCGTGGTCCTGGACGGGACGATCCTGCCGGCGGATGACGCGCTGAAGACGCATACCCACGCCGTGGACACCTTCCGCGCGCCGAACCTCGGACCGATCGGTCGGGTGGAGGGCGCCATCGTCCACCTCGATCGGGCGCGAGGTCCGCGGCGCCGGCTCGGTGCTCTGCCGCCGTCGGTCCCGGGCCCGATCCCCATCGTCACCGTCACGGCGGCGATGGATGGAGCGCCCCTCCGCTGGGCGATCGCTGCCGGCGCCCGTGGGATCGTGGTGGCCCTCACCGGGACGGGAAACGGCGACCCGGACATCCTCGCCGCCGCGGAGGAAGCGATGGCGGCGGGGCTGCCGGTCGTCCATGCCTCGCGCGTGGCGGCCGGCCATGCGAGCGGCGCGTATGGCTTCCCCGGGGCGGGCGCCCGCTGGCGTGCCGCCGGTGCGCTTCCCTGCGGCACGCTCGTTCCCTCCAAGGCGCGGATCGCGCTCGCGCTCGGTCTGGGGGCCGGGCTGCACGGAAGCGAGCTCGCACGGCTGCTCGCCGGCCCCCCGGTGTGATCGGGCCGGGCCACGGACCGGCGGACCGGATCATCCTCGGGCCGGTCCTCCTCGAGCCGGGTGGCGCCGGCCGCCGCTGGAGCGAGGGGATCGCGATCCGGGACGGCCGCGTCGTGGCCACGGGTCCGGCGTCGGAGCTCGGCGCTCTCCGCGGCGCGCGGACGGCGATCACCCGGATCCCGCCCGATCACCTCCTCCTCCCGGGCATCGCGGACGCGCATCTCCATCTGGTGGACGCGGCCCTGGCCGCCGAGCAGGTCGATCTGCGCGGCCTGCGGGGCCCGGACACGGTGCTCGCCGCGCTCGCTGCGGCGGATGCGCGCCTCCGGGCCAGGGGCGACACGGACGGGTGGCTGCTGGGGGCGGGTTGGTCGCTCGACGCCCTGGGGCGATCGCCCTGCGCCGATGACCTGGAGCGGGTGACGCCCGGCCGGCCCGTCGCGCTCTGGTCCGCGGATCACCATGGGCGCTGGGTGAGCGCGACGGCGATGCGCATGGCGGCGATCGGGGTAGGGACCACCGACCCGCCGGGAGGGCGGATCGTGCGGGATGCGCACGGGGACGCGACGGGCGTCCTGCTCGAGGAGGCGGCGACCCTCGTGGACCCGGCGATCCCGCGCCCCGGTGGCGCGGTCCGGGAGGCGGCGGTGCGGCGGTACGCGGCCACGCTCCTCGCCCTCGGGATCACCACGGTCCACGATCCCGGGGAGGTCGTGCCGGGTCCCGATCTCGCAGGTGGACCGGAGCTCTACCGCCGGCTGGCGGCCGAGGGTCTGCTTCCCCTGCGCGTCGTCGGGTCGATCCGTGCCGAGCAGCTGGAGATCGCGATCGCATCGGGCTTTCGCACGGGCCGAGGCGAGACGGAGGGGCGGGCCGCACGCTACCGCGACGGCTGGCTGAAGCTCTTCACGGACGGATCCCTCGGCTCCCGGACGGCAGCTCTCCTCGCCCCGTGGGAAGACGATGATCCGGCGGGGCCCCCGGCCGTGGGGCCGATCGGCCTCCTCCTCCATGAGCCCGCCGAGCTCGCACGCCTGGCCGGCCGCGCCGCGCAGGCCGGGATCGCCACCCAGGCCCACGCCATCGGCGACCGCGCCGTGCGGGTGGCGCTCGATCTCCTCGCGGACCTGCCGCGCGTGGGTGGGGCGACGCACCGGATCGAGCATGCGCAGCTCGTCGCTCGCGCCGACCGGGAGCGGTTCGCGGCGCTCGGGGTGGTCGCCTCCGTGCAACCCTGCCATCTCATCACGGACGCCCCGGCCGCACGGGCCGCCTGGGGAGGGCGAACCGAGGGCGCCTTCCCGCTGAGCCCGTTGGCGCGGGCCGGCGGCGTGATCGCCTTCGGCACGGACGCCCCCGTGGAGCCGCCGGATCCGTGGCCCGGGATCGCGGCGTCCGTCCACCGCGTGGGAGGCGATGACCGCCCGCTCGCAGCGCACCACGCGCTCCCGCTGAGCGCGGCGCTCCGGGCGGCGACCCGTGGGGCTCCGCGCTCGCTCGGCGTCCGGGACGAGGGGAGGCTGAGGGTGGGCGACCGGGCGGATGCGATCGTCATCCCCCTGGCGGCGCTCCGCGAGAAGGTCCGGCCCGGGGGCGCGCTCGCCACCTGCCGGCCGTCGATCACCTTCGTGGACGGGGAGCCGGCCTGGACGGCAGGCGGTGCAGACCCCGGGTGATGTGCCCTCCGGCCCTCACGGCTCGGTGATCTGTGGCAGCATCCCCCCACGTCGCTGCCGTGTTGCGGCGCAGAACGATCGCAGGAGGTCATATCCATGAGGATCACGCGCAGGGTCGCCGTCACGCTCTCGCTGGCGCTGGCAGCCCTCTCCGCGGGCGCGCCGCCGGTCGCTGCCGGTGCCCAGCCCGAGTCCCCCCACGTCTGGATCTCCCACGGGATCCCCGATGCCACGGTCGAGGTGTGCATCGACGGGGTCGCCGTTCGGAAGGTCTTCAACTACGGTCGTTCCTTCCGGTACGACCTCGAGGATGGTCGTCACCTGATCCAGGCCCGCGCCCGTTCCGGCGGGGACTGCACCGGTGAGCTCATCGCGCGCGCCAGCGTCGTGATGTCGGGATCCAAGAGTGTCTCCATCCTCTTCGCCCTCGAGTCCGGCAAGCCCGTAACGATGAAGTGGGTGAACTTCCGCGAGGGCTACGTGGGGCCGGCGGATCCGATCTATCTCCAGGTCACCCATGCCGCCAAGGCGCCGCGCGTGGACGTGTGGGCTGCGGCGATCAACGAGTACCCCACCGCCGGACCGGTCGCGCTCGGCCTCGGTCGCGGGGAGACGACGCTCCCCCTGCCGGGAGACGGTGGTCTGTACATCCTCGCGGCGCTCGCGTCCGCGACCGGCAACCCGGTGATCCAGCCGCAGGTGGCGACCTTCCTCTCCAACCACAGCTACCAGGTGATCGTCATCGGCACGAAGGCGGAGAACTACCGCACGATCATCTACAGCGACACCTTCGTCTACCCCTGATCCCGGGGCTCGGGCCCCCCGCGAAGACCATGCGATCGACCCCCCGGGTGACCGGGGGGTCGATCCGTTCCGGGTCAGGCGCGCCGGTCGCGCTCCCAGCCGAGCGAGCGCCGGACCGCGGCATGCCAGCCGGCGACAAGGCGCCGGCGCTCATCCTCGGCCATCGTTGGGAGGAAGCGCCGATCGAGCCGCCAGGTGGCGGCGATCTCGGCCGGCGACCCCCACACGCCGGTCGCCAGCCCGGCGAGGAAGGCAGCCCCGAGAGCGGTCGTCTCGGTGACCGTGGGCCGCTCCACCGGAACACCGAGGAGATCCGCGTGGAGCTGGAGGAGCGCGTCGTTCGCGGCGGCGCCCCCGTCCACGCGCAGCGCGCCGAGCGGGGCACCCGCATCGCCCGCCATCGCCTCGAGGACATCGCGCACCTGGAGCGCGATCGAGGCGACCGCGGCGCGGGCGATCTGGGGGAGCCCCGTGCCGCGTGTGATCCCGATGAGCAGGCCGCGTGCATCGGGGTCCCAGTGCGGTCCCCCAAGCCCCGTGAAGGCCGGAACGAGGTAGAGACCCTCCTCGGGCGGCCCCTCCGCAGCAAGCGCCTCCACGTCCCGGGAGCTTCCGATCGCCCGGAGACCGTCCCGCAGCCACTGGACCACCGCACCCGCGATGAAGACGGCGCCTTCCAGCGCATAGGCCGGCTCGGCGCCGGGCCCGAGCTGCCACAGGACGGTGGTGAGGGAGCCGTGCGCCGACGGGATGATCCGCTCGCCCGTGTTGCGCAGGAGGAAGGCCCCGGTGCCGAGCGTCGCCTTCGCCATCCCGGGGGTGTGGCAGGCCTGGCCGAAGGTCGCGGCCTGCTGGTCGCCGGCGATCCCGGCGATCGGGATCTCCGCCCCGAGGAGCGCACCGTCCGTCACGCCGAAGACCTCGGAGGAGGAGCGGATCTCCGGGAGGACCACAGGAGGCACGCCCACGAGCTCGCACAGCGCGGCATCCCAGCCGAGCGTGCGCAGGTCCATGAGGAGCGTCCGCGCGGCGTTCGAGACATCCGTGGCGTGGACGTGCCCCCCGGTGAGCCGCCAGAGGAGCCAGCTGTCCACGGTCCCCGCTGCGAGCTCGCCGGCCTCGGCCCGGCGCCGCAGCCCCGGCGTGCCGTCCAGGATGTGCGCGATCTTGGGGCCGGCGAAGTAGGCGTCGAGCGGGAGCCCGGTGACCGACCGGAAGCGTTCCTCGTGGCCGGCCGCGCGGAGGGCCGCGCAGGCCGGGGCGGTGACCCGGCTCTGCCAGACGATCGCCGGCGCGACCGGAGCACCCGTCTCCCGGTCCCACACGATCGTCGTCTCGCGCTGGTTCGTGATGCCGATCGCGGCGACATCCGCGGCAGCGCGCCCCGCCCGGGCCAGCGACCCGCGCGCCGTGGCGAGTTGGCTCTCCCAGATCTCCTCCGGATCGTGCTCCACGTGCCCCGGGACCGGATACGACTGCGCGATCTCGCGCTGGTCGCTGCCCACGGGCCGCGCGTCCGCGCCGAAGAGGATCGCCCGCGACGAGGTCGTCCCCTGGTCGAGGGCGAGGACGAGCCGCTCGCTCACCCCCGCGCCTCGGGGGAGGGGAGATCATGCTCGCGCCGGGCCGCGGCGAGGTAGCTGGCAACACGCTCCCCGCGGCCTGCGACATCCCAGCCGAGCTCGGCGCCCGCGATCTCGTCCACCCGGTCCGCGATGGCCGCACCGCGATCGGCGAGGAGCATGGAGAGGCGCATCCGTCGCGACAGGATGTCCTCGATCGAGCCGGCGAGCTCCTCGCGCACCGCCCAGGCGACCTCGGCCTCGAGGTGGAGCGAACCCCCCAGCGGCCGGAGGAGACCGAGGGAGCGGCCCAGCGCGACCACCTCCGGTGCCTCGGTGCCGTGGCGGGCCACGAGCATCGCGCACCGCGCGCGGTCGAGGCCGGTCTCGGCCGCGATCCGATCCGCGAGGGGACCCATCTCCGCGGGGGTGAGCGCGCCGACGAGCCGGAGGCCGGCGGTCCCGGAGCGCGCGGCGCCGCCGGGGAGCGCGGCATCGACCGCCTGCTCGGCCATCAGCCGGTAGGTCG
Organism: Chloroflexota bacterium; assembly: GCA_017853275.1. Taxonomy (GTDB): domain Bacteria; phylum Chloroflexota; class Limnocylindria; order Limnocylindrales; family CSP1-4; genus JAFMJV01. The sequence goes on along the minus strand of JAFMJV010000011.1, from coordinate 47,058 downwards.
TGTACTTCCCGCCGGAGATCCGCGTCAGCCCGTTCTCCTCCCGGCCGATCCGGTGCTCCCGGCTGACGCGCACCGTCCCACCCGCCCCGGGAGCGCCCACGAGCGGGCGGAGCCCGGTGTAGGTGCCGAGAACGTCCTTCTCACCCAGGTCGACGTCGAGGAACCGGTTCACCGTCTCGAGGAGGTTGCGAACCTCGTGATGCGTGGGGGCCGGGTGGTCGGGGGGCCCGCTGTCCGGCTCGTCCGTGGTCCCGATGATCCAGGAGCCGGGCCACGGGATGAGGAAGAGGACCTTGCCTGGGATCCGCAGGGTGACGCCACCGGCTGCGGCGATCCGCTCGCGGGGGACGATGAGGTGGGTCCCGCGGCTGGGCACGATGGGAACGCGCGAGCCGCCGAGGGGCGCGTCGGTCCGCCCCATCCAGACGCCCGTGGCGTCCAGGACGGCATCCGCGCGGATCTCGAGCTCGCGGCCGGTCTCCCGGTCCACGGCGCGGATCCCGGCGACCTTCCCGTCCGTCCCGGTGAGGAGGCCCGTGGCGCGCACCCGGGTGGCGAGCGTGGCGCCCTGCCGGATCGCGGTGCGCGCGACCGCGATGACGAGGCGGGCATCGTCCTCGACCCCGTCGTGGTAGCGGATGGCGCCACGCAGCCCGCCGGGGCGCAGGGCTGGAGCGTCGGCCAGCGTGGCGCCACGACCGAGATGCCGGGAGCGTCCGCCATCCGCCGCAGCGCCGAGGAGGTCGTAGAAGGTCAGCCCCGCCCCGTAGAAGAGGCGCGGGAGGACCGGTGGCCCGTAGAGGGGGAAGAGGAAGGGCTGGAGGGTGACGAGGTGCGGCGCCAGACGCAGCAGCCGCCCGCGTTCCGCGAGCGCCTCGCGCACGAGGCGGATCTCCATCCGCTCCAGGTAGCGCAGGCCCCCGTGGATGAGGCGGGACGAGCGCGATGAGGTCCCGACGGCGAGGTCCTCCTGCTCGATGCACGCGGCCCCGATCCCGCGGGACGCGGCGTCAAGGAGTGCCCCGGTCCCCACGATCCCGCCGCCCACGATGAGCAAGGGCCAACGCGTATCGGCAAGCCGCCGGAGCGATGCCTCGCGCTCGGCGATCGGGTCGCTCATCCCGCGCGCTCTCCCGGATCGACGGCACGCAGCCGCTCGGCCGCCGTCTCCGGATCGAGATCGCGCTGCGCCTCCGAGAGGAGCTCGTAGCCGACCATGAACTTGCGCACGTCGGGTCCCAGGAGCGGCGGGAAGGCATGCGCGTGGAGAAGCCAGTGCGCGCCATCCCGGCCGAACGGGGCCTGGTGCCAGCCGAAGGAGAAGGGGAGGGGGCGGCCGAAGAGCGCGTCGTAGCGGCGGTAGAGGGCGCGCACGATCCGGCCGAGCGCATCGCGCTGCTCCCCGGAGAGCTCGGGAAGACGGGCGGCCGGGAAGCGGGGCAGGAGGAGGATCTCGTAGGGCCAGGTCGCCCAGAAGGGGACGAGCACGACCCACCCGTCGTTCTCGTCCACGATCCGCGGCCCGCCGGCTTCCTGGTCGAGCACGTCGCGGAGGAGCAGGCTCCCCGTCCGCTCCCGATGCTCCCGTTGCGTCCGGTCCTCGCGCACCGCGTCCCGCGGGAGGGCCTCGCCTGCCCAGATCTGGCCGTGGGGGTGGGGGTTGGAGGCGCCCATCTCCGGACCGCGGTTCTCGAAGACCTGGACCCACGGCCAGCGCTCCCCGAGCGTCGCGCTCTCCTCCGCCCAGCGATCGACGACCGCGCGGACCTCGGCAGGTGCGAGCGATCCGAGGGTCCGGTCATGGTGGGGGGAGTAGCACAGCACGCGACAGCTCCCTGCCTCGGCCTCGGCGCGCAGGAGACCCTGCGACCAGGCGCCGGGGGGCGTCTCCGGGCGCAGCGCGGCGAAGTCGTTCTCGAACGACCAGGTGCCCCGATAGGCAGGGTTGCGCACCCCGCCGGCCCGCTCGTTGCCGGGGCACAGGTAGCACGTGGGGTCGTAGGCGGGCGGGCGGACCGCGGCGGCCTCCTCACGCCGGCCCTGCCAGGGCCGGCGGGTGCGGCCCGAGGAGACGAGCACCCACTCGTCGCGGAGCGGGTCGTGGCGGCGATGGGGGACGGCGCCGATGGCCGGGGGAAGGCTCATGCGAGCTCGCCTGCCCCCGCCACCGCGTCCACGGTCCAGACACGCGGCTCGCGTCCGGATCGGTCCGCGTACTCGCCGAGGATGCGCATCCGCAGCGCGTCCACGGCACCCGCCTCGGCGAGGGTCACCGTGCAGCCGCCGAAGCCGGCGCCGGTCATCCGGGATCCGTGGACGCCCGGGGACCCCGCAGCGATCTCGACGAGCAGGTCGAGCTCCGGGCAGCTGACCTCGTAGTCATCCCGCAGGGAGGCGTGGCTCTCCGCGAAGAGACGGGCCACGGTCCCCAGATCGCGCTCCCCGAGCGCCCGCTCCGCGGCAAGGACGCGGGCGTTCTCGCGGACCACATGGCGCGCCCTCTTCAGCACGATCGGATCGAGCGTTGCGGCGTGCGCGTCGAGCAGCGCCTCATCCACGTCGCGGAGGGCGCCGATCCCCGGCCGGTACCGGGCCAGGGTGGCGACCGCGGCCTCGCACTGGGCGCGCCGCTCGTTGTACGCGGAGGCCCCGAGCGCGCGCGGCAGACCCGTATGGGCCACGACGAGCACGAGGCCGTCGGGGAGGGGGACCGGTCGCGACGCGAGGGTCCGGCAGTCCAGGAGCACGGCCGCCCCGGGCCGGCCGGAAGCGGACGCGAACTGGTCCATGAGGCCGCACCGGACCCCGACGTGCTCGTTCTCCGCGCGCTGCGCGATCCGCGCGAGGTCGAGCGGGGCGATCCGCGGCGGCGCCTCGCCCGAGAGCGCCCAGGCGACGGCGAGCTCGAGCGCCGCGGACGACGAAAGCCCGGCGCCGACCGGAACGGTGCTCGCAAGGACGCCCCGGAACCCGGTGACGGGAAGCCCGGCAGCCCGCATCGCGAGCGCCGTGCCCGTGACGTAGTCGGTCCAGTCTCCGCGTGGCGGAGGCGGAGCTTCGAGGTCGATCTCCGCGAGGATCGGGTCGGCGTCGCTCGCGAGGACGACCCGCCGGTCATCCGTGGGCCGATAGGCGATCCGGATCTCGAGATCGATCGCCGCCGGGAGGACGAAGCCGTCGTTGTAGTCCGTGTGCTCGCCGATCAGGTTGACGCGACCCGGCGCCCGGACCGCCCGGATCGTGGAGGGATCGGCCGCGGCGACGGGGTCCAGCGCGGCAAGCCGGTCGCCGAGCGTGGCACGGTCGATGAGCGTGGATGCTGCGCTTCCCCCGGACGTGCTCACCCGCCCGGTTCCTCGCCCCCTCCACGGGGCCGCCGCGGGGCCCGGCCCCGGGCGGATGGCGGCGGAGCGCCCGGGACGCGCCATAGGCGGCGCGGCATGAGGAAGAAGTACGAGCCCGTGAGCGGCCCGACCCAGTGGAAGACGAGGGCGTCGTAGCGCTCGGCGACCGTGCCCACCCAGGCGAGCTCCTCGGACGAGAGCGACGGCGCGGCGGGTGGCGCGATCCGGGTCGACATCGGCATCCTTTCCGGGCGTTCGATCCGCCCCCGTGGATGCTAACGCGTCCTCGGGCACCCGACCCGGGAAAGGACGCTACAATGCCCGCCACGGGCGGCTAGCTCAGCTGGTTAGAGCACTTGCTTGACATGCAAGAGGTCACTGGTTCGAGTCCAGTGTCGCCCACCATCCCCCCGTCACCACCGGACGGGGACCAGCGGGAACCGCGCCTCTCATCCCGCGGCGGATGGGAGGCGTTCCTTCTTCCGCCGAGGCTGACCCCCCGAATGAACGATCAGGCCCACGACGACGATCTCGACCTCCTTGCGCCCGCCAAGGGCTCGGCGGACGAGCTGCTGGACGCGAACGCCCACGACGACCCGCTCGACCCGATGCGCCACTCTGCCGCCCACGTCATGGCCGAGGCGGTGCTGGAGCTCTTCCCCGGCACGAAGCTGGGGATCGGGCCCGCGATCGATGGCGGCTTCTACTACGACTTCGAGGTCGCCCGCCCGCTGACCCCGGAGGACCTGGCGGCGATCGAGGAGCGGATGCGCGCCTCCATCGCCGCGGACCATCCCTTCGTGCGCAAGGAGTGGGACCCGGACGAGGGGCGGACCTTCCTCGCCGCCAAGGGGCAGTCCTACAAGGTCGAGATCCTCGATGATCTCCGCACCGCGGCCGGCCTGAAGGGGGAGAAGCCCCCCGTCGTCACGACCTACCAGCACGGACCCTTCATCGACCTCTGCCGGGGTCCCCACGTCCCGTCCACGGGGAGGATCGGACCATTCCGCCTCCTCTCCGTCGCGGGCGCCTACTGGCGCGGACGCGAGGATCGTCCGATGCTCCAGCGGATCTACGGGACGGTCTGGAGCACCCAGGAGGAGCTGGACACCTACCTCTGGCGGCGGGAGGAGGCGCGGAAGCGCGATCATCGCCGCCTCGGGGTGGCGCTCGACCTCTTCAGCTTCCACGACGTGAGCCCGGGATCCGCCTTCTGGCACCCCAAGGGGCAGCGGTTGTGGCGCACCCTGGAAGGCGCGATGCGCGAGGTCCAGGAGGCGCGGGGCTACCAGGAGATCAGCACGCCGATCCTCGTCCATCGCAAGCTCTGGGAGCAGTCGGGGCACTGGGACCACTACGCGGAGAACATGTTCCGCGTGGAGGCGGAGGGGCAGACCTTCAGCCTGAAGCCGATGAACTGCCCGGAGAGCACCTACATCTACCGCAGCCGGGTCCGCTCCTACCGGGACCTCCCGCTCCGCTTCAGCGAGTACGGACGGCTCCACCGCAACGAGCGCTCGGGGGCCCTCTCGGGCCTCACCCGGGTACGGCACTTCGTGCAGGACGATGCGCACATCTACGTGCGACCGGACCAGCTCGGTGACGAGATCCGCGCCCTGCTCGGCGAGGTGAGCACGACCTACGCATGGTTCGGGCTCTCCCCCCGCTTCGCCTTCGCCACGCGCCCGGAGAAGGCGCTCGGCGATCCGGCGGTCTGGGAGCGCGCGGAGGGTCTGATCCTCGCGGCCCTCCGGGATGCCGGGGTGGACTTCGTGATCAACCCGGGTGACGGGACCTTCTACGCGCCCAAGATCGACATCTACATCGACGACGCCCTCGGCCGCCAGTGGCAGCTCGCCACGATCCAGGCGGACCTGATGATGCTGCCCGAGCGCTTCGACCTCCACTACGTGGACGAGGAGGGGCGCCCCCAGCGGCCGATCGCGATCCACCGCGCGATCTATGGCTCGCTCGAGCGCTTCATCGGGATCCTCGTGGAGCACTTCGGGGGCGCCTTCCCCTTCTGGTGCGCACCCGTGCAGGCGGTCGTCGTGCCGATCGCGGACCGCCACAACGAGGCGGGCGCCGAGCTCGCGGAGGTCCTGCGGGCCCGGGGGATCCGGGTCGAGGTGGACGATTCCTCGAACCGGATGAACTACAAGATCCGCGCGGCCCAGGAGCAGAAGATCCCCTACATGCTCGTCCTCGGAGACCGCGAGGTGGCGGCCCGTGCCGCCGCGCCGCGGACACGCTCCGGAGAGCAGCAGGAGCCGCTCGGCTGGGAGGCGCTGGCGGACCGCCTTGCTGCGGAAGCGGCCGCCCGCCGTCCGGACTGAGCGCACGATCCAGACCGGCCGGCGCGGTGCCTTCGGTCGCGGACGCTCGCTGCGGGCGCGTACGATAGGCCGGCTGCCGGGCTCCGGCATATCTCCCGACCCTGGAGGGACCGGTCACCCGATGCGGACGGACGATCCGTCGAGCGCCCGCGACCGCGGTCGCCACGTGCGACCGCGGATCTTCGGGGTTCTCGGCGCCGTCGTCGCAGGGATGCTTCTGGCCGGTTGCGCGAGCGGGGAGCCCGCACCCGCGCCGAGCGTGAACGCGTCGGCCACAGCGATCGCCATCGAAAGCCCCACACCCACCGCCACGCGCCGGCCGGCCGTTTCGCCGACTCCGCCTCCCTCTGCGTCGCCCGCCGCCGCCTCGGCCGCGCCTCTGCCTTCACCGTCGCCGGATCCGGGGGCATCGCCGGAGAACGTCCCGTCGCCTCTGCCCCTTTCCCCCTCGCCGTCTGCCCCGGCGTCCACCGCACCCATCGCAGCGGCGGTCTCGGCGGCCCCCGGGGCGAGCGCCTCGACCTCACCGGGTCCCCGTCCCACGTCCCTTCGTCCCACTGCCACTCCCGACGCCACCGCGGCGCCCACCCGGGTCCCGGCGCGCACGGCCGCGCCGTCCCCGGTCACCCCGTCTGCCAGCCCGGCGCCGACCGCAGCTCCCACCGTCCCGGCCCCCACTGCCCCCGCGACCGCCGCGCCGACCCTCGCCCCGCTCGGCGGGCTGGGTGCCGATCTGCTCGCCTTCGACGACACCTTCGTCTCGAGCGGCCCCTGGACCCTTCCCTCCGGCGCCAACGGGCGCGCGACGGTCGAGGAGGGCGCCCTCCGGCTCACCGTGTCGGAGCGGGCGACCACGATCGTCGCCTCGCGCTCGGTGGGCGACCCCGCGGTCGTGGTGCGCGCCGAAGCATCCCTGACGATGGGCGCCGGTGATGGAGAGGCGGGGCTCGTCTGCAGTGGCCCCGGCGCAGGTCTCCCCGAGATCTCGGGGCGGATCGATGCGCAGGGGGGCTGGAGCGTCATCCTCCGTCTGGACGGTGCGACACGGGTCATCGGCGAGGGTCCGCTCCCTCCGGACCATCCCTTCCGCGGTGCGGGAGACGTCCATCTCATCCTGGAATGCGCCGGGACGGGGACCGCGGACGGGGACCGGGTCGCCCTGTGGGTCGACCGCATCCTCGTCGCAGACCGCCTGACGGGAAGCAGCCACGGCCCGTGGGATCGGGCCGGCGTGCTCGCGGCCTCGCAGACCCTGCCGGTGGGGGTCGTGGCGGATGACGTCCGCGCCCTCGTGGGTAGCGCCTACCGCGCGACCCGCCTCGATCCCGTGGTCGCGGAGCTCCTCGCCGGCGCCCCCGAAGCCTGGCGGCGCGACTGCGTCCCGACCGGCGCCCTCTCCGTCCCCGGTGCCCTCGCCGGGATCGCATGCGCCCCCGCGGCGGAGGCCGAGCAGGTCGAGTACTACCGCTTCGCGGACGGGATCTCGCTCGGCGGGGCCCTGGACCGCCTCGTGGCGGATGCGGGTGTCCGACCCCCCGGCCGGGACTGCAGCGCCGGCCCGAGCGATGTCGCGTGGTCGGTCGCAGGCGAGCCGACCGGCCGGGTCGTCTGCTTCGATCGCCCCGCCGGGGGAGGGCGGGTCATCGCCTGGACCGACCCCGGCAGCCTTCTCCTCGCGGTGGGCACGATCGCCGGTGGCGGCTACCCCGAGCTCTATGACTGGTGGCTGGGCGCCGGACCCGGGGCGTGAGCGTTGCGGGCCCGCGGTGGCCCGTGCTATCCTCCTCGCTCGCGGCTCCGCGCGCGCCGTTTCGGCGTGTGAGGGACCGGACGAAGGAACCGTAGTCATGAGGGGATCGGCCTGAGCAGAGACCTGCGCGTCAACGAGATGATCCGTGTGCCCAACGTACGGGTCGTCGATGAGGAAGGGTCGCAGCTCGGCGTGCTGCCGACGCCCCGGGCGCTCCAGATGGCTCTGGAGCGTGGCCTGGACCTCGTCGAGGTCGCGCCGAATGCGGCGCCTCCGGTCGTGAAGTTCCTCGATTACGGGCACTACAAGTACGAGCAGGCGCGGAAGGAAAAGGAAGCGCGCCGGCACCAGCGGTCCGTCGAGTTCAAGGAGATCCGCCTCAAGCCCAAGATCGGGAAGGGCGACTTCGACACGAAGGTCCGACGGGCGATCGAGTTCCTCGAGGAGGGCGATCGCGTCAAGGTGGCGGTGCAGTTCCGGGGCCGGGAGGTGAGCCATGCGTTCATCGGCCGGGACCTTCTCAACCGGTTCGCCGATCTCATCCGGGAACATGGCACCGTGGACCGGCAGCCGCTCCTGGAAGGCAAGTCGATGTCGATGACCGTCGTGTCGACCCATAAACCCAAGGTCCATGCGCCCGCGGGGCGCGCCGAGGACGGGACGGCCGATGAGGCCCCCGCCCCCGACGCATCCCCCGCAGCAGGGACGACGATCGAGTCCGTCCCCACGGACCAGGCGGCAGGAGACTGAGATGCCGAAGCTGAAGAGCCACAAGGGTGCGCAGAAGCGCCTCGGGACCACCGGGAGCGGCAAGCTGATGCGCGTCAAGTCGTGGCGCGGCCACCACCTCGAGATCAAGTCGTCGCGGCGCACGCGGCGCTACGCCGGCAAGGCGCTCGTCCATTCCACCAGCGAGAAGCAGGTCCGCCGCCTGCTCCCGTACCTCTAGGGAGCCCGCCCAGCCATGGCTCGCGTCAAGCGCGGCGTCGCCGCTCACAAGCGCCACAAGCGTCTCCTGAAGGCCGCCGAGGGCCGCCGCGGGACGAAGTCCAAGCTCTACCGGCCGGCCCACGAGGCCCAGCTCCACGCGATGGCCTATGCCTATCGCGGCCGCAAGGAGCGGAAGCGGCAGCTCCGGGCGCTCTGGATCGTCCGGCTCAATGCCGCCGCGCGCCTGAACGGACTCTCCTACTCCCGGTTCATCACCGGCCTGAAGGCCGCCGGCGTCACGCTGGACCGCAAGGTGATGGCCGATATCGCGGTGCGCGATGCGGCGACCTTCGCCCGCATCGCCGAGGTCGCCAAGGCCCGCTGACGGCCGCGCGACCCCAACCGGTGGATCTCGCTTCCTTCGCCCGCTCCCTCGAGGCGCTCGAGGAGCGGGCGCTTTCTTCGGTCGCCGCTGCCGCCTCGCCGGATGACCTCGCCCGGGTGGATGCGGAGATCCTGGGCCGGAAAGGGGAGCTCCGGGAGCTCCTCGGCGGGATCGGCGCGCTCCCCACGGAGGATCGTCCGCGCGTCGGCGCGCTCGCGAACCCGATCCGGGAGCGCCTCGAGGCCGCGATCGCGGCGCGCCGTGAGGATCTCGAGCTGGCCGCCGTGGAGGCGCGCCTCGCAGCCGAGGCGCTGGACGTCACCCTGCCGGCCCGTCCGCTCCATCGCGGATCGCTCCATCCGATCCGGGAGACCGAGCGGGAGATCTCGCGGATCTTCGGACAGTTCGGCTTCGTCGTCGTGGAGTCACCCGAGGTGGAGACGGACGAGCTGAACTTCCAGGCCCTGAATATCCCCGAGGACCATCCGGCGCGGGACCTGTGGGACACGATCTACCTCCGGGAGCCCACCGAGCGCCCGGCCGGAGCGCCCCGCCGGCTCTTCCGGACCCACACCTCCCCCGGCCAGATCCGCGCGATGCGTGCCTCCACGCCGCCGATCCGCATCCTCACGCCGGGCCGTTGCTTCCGGTACGAGGCCGTGGACGCGTCGCACGCGTTCGAGTTCTTCCAGGTGGAAGGCTTGATGATCGACGAAGGGACGAGCATGGCGGACCTGCGTGGCCTCCTGGACGCCTTCGCCCATGCGATGTTCGGCGCCGGCAGGCCCACGCGCTTCCGGCCCGGCTACTACCCGTTCACGGAGCCCTCGGTCGCCTTCGACATCGGCTGCGTCGTCTGTGACGGGAGCGGTTGCCCGGCGTGCGGGCGTTCCGGCTGGATGACGATCCTCGGCGCCGGGATGGTCCACCCGGTCGTCCTGCGCAACGGGGGGATCGACCCCGAGCGCTACCAGGGCTTCGCCTTCGGGATGGGGACGGACCGGATCACGATGCTGCGCCACGCGATCCGCGACATCCGTGCCTTCCTCGCCAACGACCTCCGCTTCCTGGAGAGGCTCTAGATGCGCGTCCCGCTCTCCTGGCTTCGGGAGCACGTCGAGATCCAGCTCTCCCCGGAGCAGCTCGCGGACCGCCTCACCCTCCTCGGGATGGAGGTGCAGGGGATCGAGCGGATCGGTGCCCAGTGGGAGCACGTGGTGGTGGGGGAGATCCTCGAGGTCGCCCCGCACCCCGGCTCGAACCGGCTCTCGCTCACCCGGATCCGGACGGGGGAGGGGAGCGAGAGGAGCATCGTCTGCGGCGCCACGAACATCGCGCCCGGACAGCGGATCCCGGTGGCCCTCCCGGGTTCGGTCCTCCCCGGCGACCGGCGCATCGAGGTGACCCGGATCGCCGGCGTGGAGAGCGCCGGGATGCTCTGCTCCGGCGCCGAGCTCGGGCTCACGGTGGACGCGGACGGGATCCTCATCCTTCCCGCCGAGACCCCGATCGGCGTCGCCCTCCCGGACCTGCTCGGCGACGTCGTCCTGGACGTGGACGTGAAGCCGAACCGCGGCGACGCGCTGTGCATCGTCGGCCTTGCGCGGGAGGTCGCCGCAGCGACCGGGGCACCGCTCCGGCGCCCGGAGATCGTGGTCGCCGAGAGCGGGGACCGGACGGAGGATCACCTGGCGGTCAGCGTGGAGGATCCGCGCTGCTCACGCTTCGTCGGGCGGTGGCTGGACGGAGTCCGCGTCGGTCCGTCCCCCCTGGAGATCCAGCGCCGGCTGATGGCAGCCGGGATGCGCCCGGTGAGCAACGTGGTGGACGCCTCGAACTACGTGATGCTCGAGCTCGGCAAGCCGATCCACACCTTCGACGCCGAAGCCGTCCACGAGGGACGGATCGTCGTCCGTGCCGCACGCCCGGGGGAGCGCATCGAGACCCTCGACCACGTGGAGCGGGAGCTCGATCCCGAGGTCCTCCTCATCGCCGATCCCGCGGGCCCGCTGGCGATCGCCGGTGTGATGGGCGGGGCGAGCAGCGAGGTCGGGCCGGGGACGACGAGCGTGATCGTGGAGTCCGCGATCTTCGATCCCGTCGCGATCCGCCGCAGCGCGTTCCGCTATGCCCTCCGCTCGGAGGCGAGCCTCCGCTTCGAGAAAGGCCAGGAGCACGCGCTCGCGCGGACCGGGGCGGACCGCACGGCGCAGCTCATCCTCGCGTGGGCGGGGGGCCGGGCGGCCGTCGGCGTCGTGGATACCGATCCGGCCGAGCCCGCGCCGATCCGGGTCGCCTTCCGGAGCGGCCGTGTCAACCGTCTGCTCGGCACCAGCCTCCCCGACGCCGATCAGCGCGAGCTGCTCGCCCGGGTCGAGGTGACCACGGAATCCGCACCAGCGGGAACGCCGATCCCGGTCCTCCCCGGGGAGCCGCCGGTGGCATCCGCCCCGGAGGACCAGGTCTGGATCGCGACGATCCCGGGCCATCGGCGTGACCTCGTCATCGAGGCCGACCTGGCCGAGGAGATCGCCCGGGTGCGCGGATACGACGCGCTCCTCGGGCGGCTCCCCTCCACGATCATGCCGGCCTACCGCGAGGATCCGTGGCGCTTCACGGATGAGCTGCGCCATCTCATCTCCGGGCGCGGCTTCTCGGAGGTCGTCACGCACGCCCTCATCGGACCGGAGGATCACCGGCGGCTCGGGCTGGCGCTCGACGATGCCGAGACGATCCGCGCAGAGAACCCCGTCACCCTCGACCACTCCGAGCTGCGGCGCGACCTGCTCCCTTCGCTCGTCCATGTCCTCGCGGACAACGAGCGCCAGCGCCGGGACGAGATCGCGATCTTCGAGATCGGCGAGCGGCACCGTCTCGCGCTCGGTGAGCCGCACGCGGAACGCCGCCTCGGCGTGCTCGCCGCCGGCGCGATCGATCCCGCGGGCTGGGATGAGCCCGCCCGGCAGGCCGGGATCGGGGAGCTGAAGGCGCTCGTCGCGTGGCTCGCGGACCGGCTCGGCGAGGCCAGGGTCCGCTTCCTCCCCGCCGAGCCCCGCCCGGGGATCGACCATCCCGGCCGGACCGCACAGGTCACCGTGGAAGGCCCCGAGGGAACGATCGTCATCGGTACCGTGGGCGAGCTCGACCCCCGCTATCTCGCGGCGATGGAGATCCGCGCCGGCCAGGTGGCCTGGGCGGACCTCTCGGTCGCCGCCCTGCAGACGCTCGTCCCCGGGCGGCGCCGGATCGGTCTCCCGTCCCGGCAGCCCTCCGTGGAGAGGGATCTCGCGGTCGTCGTTCCCGAGACGCTACCCGCCGGTCGCGTGGAAGCGGTCATCCGGGCGGCAGCCGGTCCCTCGCTCGGGGCGCTCCGTCTCTTCGATCGCTACCGGGGCGCACCGCTCGCCCCCGGCGAGGTGAGCCTCGCGTGGCGGCTCCGCATCGACCCGGGGGATGGTCCCCCGGACGATTCGGCCATCGACTCCCTCATCGGGGCGGTGGTAGCGTCGCTCCATGACGAGCTCGGTGCCAGGATCCGGTCCTGACCTTGTCGCCGCCGGAGCGGCTGTCGGATGACGCCCGGGGACCTGGCGATCCTCCTGGTCCTCGCTGCTGCGGCCCTCGCCGGCGCAGGGGCCGGGATCGTGCGTGCCATCTCGCTCCTCGTCGCGGAGACGCTCGTCGTGGCAGCGGCCGCGCTCCTCTCGGCCCCGATCTCCGGCTACCTCGTCCGGCAATGGGCGGAGCGCGAGATCGGGTATGCCCAGATGGCGGCCTTCCTCATCCTGCTCATCGCGGGGACCGTGGCGGTGATCGTGATCGCCTGGCTCCGGACGCGCGACCGCGACCTGCGGGTCGGCCCGGCCTTCGTGGACCGGCTCGGCGGCGGCGCGATCGCGGTGGTGGCGGCGATCCTGCTGCTCGCCGCCACGGACCTCGCGCTCTCCATGGGCTACGGGACATCCGCCGCGGGTGCGCGCTCCGTCTCGCGGGAAGCCCCGGCCGTCGTCTACCGGGCCGCGATCGCGTCGCAGATCGGCGGCCGGATCCATCGCGAGGTGGTCCCGGTCCTGCGGGTCGTCCTGGATCCCGCGCTCCCGGCATCCGTTCGGTCCGCCCGGAGCCGCTGACGGCCGTCCCGGCCGGGAGCTCGCTCATGTCCTCGACGCGTGACCTGCTCTCCGTCCATCCGCTCGTGGCTGCGGAGCAGCTCCTCGGCATGCGCATCGTCTCGTCGGATGGGCGGCGGGCCGGGACGATCGTGGAGGTGGAGGCCTATGGGGGGCCGGAGGATCGGGCGAGCCATGCACGGGCGGGGCGGACCGCGCGCTGCGCACCGATGTTCGGGCCACCCGGCTTCGCCTACGTCTATCTCATCTACGGGATCCATCACTGCCTGAATGTCGTCGCGCACGCGGATGGGGAAGCCGGCGCCGTCCTCATCCGGGGGCTCGACCCCGAGGTCGCGGACGACCCGCGCTGCGCGGCAGGGCCCGGCCGGCTGACACGCCATCTCGAGGTGGACCGGACCGCCGGCGGCTCCGACCTCCTGGGGCACCGTGGCCTCCGGCTCGTGGACCCCGGTGAGGCGCTCCGCGCCGAGGTGCGCTCCGCCGGTGTGCTCCGCGGTCCGCGGATCGGGATCGAGGGTGCCGGCCCCGAGGCGGTCGCCCTTCCATGGCGGCTCGGCATCGCCGGACGTCCCGGCCTCTCCCGCCCCTTCCCGGCGCGCTGATGGACGCGAAGTCGCTCCAGCTGCTCGAGTATCCGCGCATCCGCGAACGCCTCGCGGACCTCACCGCCTTTCCCCCGTCCCGGCGCCTTGCCGAGGCGATGGAGCCGTCGAACGAGCCCCTTGTCGTGAACCGTCTCCTCGACGAGACGGACGAGGCGCGGCGCCTGATCGCCGAGCGGCCGGAGCTCGGGATCGGGGGCGCCCGTGACCTCGCCCCGGCCCTCATCCGGGCCACCCGCGGCGGCCGGCTCGATCCTGCCGAGCTCGTCGCCGTCGCCGAGACGCTCGCCGCCGCCGGACGGCTCGCGGATGGCCTGCGGAACGTGACCGCACCGCTCCTCCATGCGCTCTCCCGCGAGGTCCACCCGCTTCCGGCGCTGCGCATCCGCCTCGAGCAGAGCATCGACCCCTCGGGGGAGATCCTCGACTCGGCATCCCCCCTTCTCGGCGGGCTCCGGCGCGCGGTCCGGATCGCGCTCGAGCGGCTCCGCAGCCGGCTCGACCAGCTCGTGCACGGCGAGCTGGGGAGCGCGATCCAGGAGCCGATCGTCACGGTGCGCAACGGGCGCTACGTGATCCCGGTCCGGGCCGACGCCCGCGGCCGCGTCCGGGGGATCGTCCACGACCAGTCGGGGAGTGGCCAGACGCTCTTCGTGGAGCCGATCGTCGCCGTCGAGCTCGGGAATGCGTGGCGGGAGGCGCAGCTGAAGGTCCAGTCCGAGGAGGAGCGGATCCTGGACGAGCTCTCCGGGCTCGTGGCCGCCGCCGCAGGGGAGCTCCGGGAGACGCTGGATGCGCTCGCCCGGTTCGACCTGTGGATGGCCCGCGCTCGCCTCTCCGCGGAGCTGGATGGCGTCCGCGCCGAAGCATCTCCGTCCGGTGAGGTGATCCTCCTCTCTGCCCGTCACCCCGGCCTCACCGGCCGGGTCGTGCCGATCGATCTCCGGCTCGGCGGGGAGTTCCGCGCCCTCGTGATCACCGGCCCGAACACCGGCGGCAAGACGGTCGCCCTGCGGACGCTCGGGCTCCTTGCGGCGATGCACCAGTCCGGCCTCCACCTACCCGCCGCCACGGGGAGCCGGATGCCGGTCTTCCGCGATCTCTTCGCGGATATCGGGGACGAGCAGTCGGTCGCCCAGTCGCTCTCCACCTTCAGCGGGCACCTGCGCTCGATCGTCCGGATCGTCGATCGGGCCGGCCCGGGCTGCCTTGTCCTCCTGGACGAGCTCGGCGCGGGCACGGACCCCACGGAAGGATCGGCGCTCGCGCAGGCGCTCCTCGACCACTTCCTCCAGGCGGGGGCCCTGGTGATCGCCACGACCCACTACGCCGAGCTGAAGATCTACGCCCACAACACCCCGCAGGCGCGGAACGCGTCCGTGGAGTTCGATCTCGAGTCGCTCTCCCCGACCTACCGTCTCACGATCGGGCTTCCCGGGACGAGCCAGGCCTTTGCGATCGCCGAACGGCTCGGCCTCCCGCCCGCGCTCGTCGCGGACGCCAGAGCGCGGGTCTCGCGCTCCGCCGTGGAGCTCGAGGAGACGCTCGCCGCGATCAAGGCCGCCCAGGGACGGATCGACGAGGCGGAGGCACGCGCTTCGGACGCCGAGGTCCGGGCGCGGGAGGCACGCCGCGTGGCCGAGGAGGAGCGCCGGCGCGCACGGGCGGAACGGGATGCCGCGGTCGCCGAGGCACGACGCGAGGCGGAGGCCGCGGTCGCCGCGATCGGCGAGGAGATCGCCGCCGCGCGCGGGCTCCTTGCCCGCCAGACGCTCACGGAGGCCGGGCTCGACGCCACGATCGAGCGGCTGGAGGCGCTCCTTGCCGGGATGCCCGTCCCGACCGGCGAAGAGGTCGCGCTCCCGGCCGGCGCGTGGCGGACCGGGATGATGGCCCGCTCCGCCGCCGGCTGGACCGGCCGGATCGCATCGATCGATGCCGAGCGGGGCCGGGCGACGCTGGAAGCGGGCCAGCTGCGGATCGAGGTCCCCCTCGCGGAGCTCGTCACCGCGGAAGGGGCCGCGCCCGCACCGGGGAAGCCCGGATCCGGGCGGCTCCCGGCGGGCCGGCGCGGCTCCCTCGAGCCGATCCCGCTCCCCCAGCCGCGCACCCCCGCCCCCGTGATCGGCGCGCGACCTTCGTCCCGCGCGGTCCCCTCCACGCTCGACCTCCGCGGCGCCCGGGTGGAGGAGGCGCTCGCGCTCCTGGACGACCTGCTCGACCGCGCGGGCCTCGCGGGAGCGGCCCGGCTGACGGTCATCCACGGCCATGGGACCGGTGCGCTCCGCGACGCCGTGCGCGCGCTCCTCTCGAAGCACCCGCTCGTCCGTGAGTGGCGCCCGGGGGCCCAGGGCGAAGGAGGAGACGGGGCGACGATCGTCACCCTCTGAGATCGCGGCGGGTCAGCCGCCGGGGGAGGGGGGCGGCTCCGGCGTGGGCGGCTCGGGGGTCGGTGGCTCGGGCGTCGGCGGTTCCGGTGTCGGCGTCGGCGGCGGGGTGGGCTTCGGCGTCTTCGTCGGCTCCGGGGTCGGTGGCTCGTCCGTGGGCGGCGGCTCCGTGGGTGGCGGCTCGCCGGACGGGGGCGCGGACGGGAACGGGGAGGGAGAGGTGGACGGCGCCGGGGATGGCGCGGCATCACAGGAGGCGGACGGCGCGATCGGCGCGCCCCACGAGGCGCCGTACGGGAAGAGGCCGGGCTGGAGGAAGTACATCGTCTGGGTCGGCCCATCCGGATCCGGGCCGCCGCCCACGCCGATGCCACGCCGGGCGCGGGTGATCCAGCCGCGGATCGCCTCGTTCCAGGACGGGAAGGCAGCCTCGGCCTCGTTGAGCACGAGGTAGCCTTCCACGCGCGGCTCGCCCGGGCAGCCTTCCTTCCAGCGGTAGTCCTTGCCATCCGCGCCGGTGATCACCGGGAGCCCGCGGATCCAGGGGTCCGCGCCGGGGAGCGGGTAGCCCTCCACGAAGAGCTCCCGGACCTGGCGCCGGGACCAGTCGCTCGGGCTATAGCCCGTGAAGGCATCGACGGTGGCGCTCGTCACGCCCCGCGGTCGCGCGAAGTCGTTCACCTGCCAGCCCTTCGTCACCTCGGTCATGATCGCGTTCCAGAGCGGCGCCGCGATATCGAGCGAGACGACCGAGCCGACCGGCGTGTTGTCGCTGTTCCCTGCCCAGACGCCGAGAACGAGGGCGTGCTCGCCCGCCGTGCGCCCCTGGGCGGTGGGTGGCGCGATGTAGCCGTAGGCGTTGAGGTCCTTGGCGTCGTTGTTCGTCCCCGTCTTCAGGGTGGCCGGCCGGCGGACACCACCCTGGAGGATCTGCATCCGGCCCCAGATCGCGTTCACACCGGGGTCCGTGTTCCCGGCCAGGATGTCCGTGACGATGTAGGCGGCCGGCGCGGAGATCGCCCGACGCCCTTCCGGCACGACATAGGGCGGGACGACATCCTCGCCACGGATGTCCTTGACGGACAGGATCGCGGCATGGCCCAGGTAGGTGCCGCGGTTGGCGAGCGTGCCGTACGCGGTGGCCAGGTCGAGCGGGTGGACCTCGAGCGTCCCGAGCGCCATCGACGGACCCTGCGGCCCGTCCACGAGGTAGCGCAGCCCCATCTCCCGCGTCTTGTCGAAGACGCGCTGCTCACCGGTCCATTCCAGGGCCTTGATCGAGGGGATGTTCAGGGAGTACTGGAGCGCGAGCCGGAGGCGGAGGGGGCCGCGCTCGTAGCGGTCGAAGTTCGTGGGCACATAGCGCCGCCCGCCGCTCCCGAAGTCGGTCGTCACGTCCATGAGCATGGATGACGCAGTGAGCGTCCCGGCATCGATCCCGGTGGCGTAGTTCAGGGGCTTGTAGGCCGACCCGGGCTGGCGCCAGCCGAGCCGCAGGACATCGAACTGCGGCTGGAGCTTCCTGCTCGCTCGCCGCGTCTCGTAGTAGTTCGCGGATCCCACGTAGGCGAGGATCTCCCCCGTCTCGTAGTCGAGCGCCGTCGCCGCGGCGTTCCAGACGTCGTCTGCGCGCAGGTTCGCGATCCACGAGGTGTAGGGGATCCCGACGGGCGTGCCGGACGAGGGGATGCGCATCGCCGCCGCGGACGCCTGCGGGTCCTTGCGGTGCGGAACGATCGCTGCGCCCTGGACCCACTTCTCCGCGATCCGCTGGATGCGCAGGTCGAGGGTCGTCGTCACGCGCAGCCCACCCTCCTCCAGCCGCGGGCAGGTCTCCGCCTCCCCGCACACCAGCCGCGCGAGCTCCTCGCGCACGAACCAGACGAAGTGGGGGGCGCGCCAGTCGGGGAGCCCGAGGTCGGAGATCACGACCGGCTCCCGCATCGCAGCCTGGAAGTCCTCCGTCCGGAACGTGGATCCGGTGAGGACGCGCCGGGACGGGTCGGAGGCGAGCAGCCCGAGGAGGTAGTTCCGGCGCTGGACGATCGGCGAATCCTCGGGGACCACGAGGCAGATCCCGTCCGCGTCATCCGGCGGGCAACGCGGATCGCCGGGCTCGGTCTCGATCGCGTTCCGCGCCAGGTCATACGCCGAGGGGGACTGGGGGATCGCGGCGAGGATCGCGGCCTCGGCGATCGTCAGCTCGTCCAGCGACTTCCGGAAGTAGGTGCGCGCCGCGGTCCGGACGCCGTAGCTGTTGCTGCCGTAGAAGTTCTGGTTCAGGTAGGCGGCGATGATCCGCTCCTTCCCCTCCCGGCCCGGGTAGGCCTCCGTCACGCGGATCGACTGGAGGATCTCCCGGACCTTCCGCTCGGCGAGCCCCGCGTTCGCCACGACCTCCGCGGGCAGGAGCCGCTGGCGCACGAGCTGCTGGGTGACGGTGGATCCGCCGCGGGCGTTCCCGCGCAGCGAATCGATCGCGGCGGAGAGGATGCCGAGCGGATCGAAGCCGGTGTTCGTCCAGAACGACTTGTCCTCGATCGCGGTCGTCGCGTCGATGAGGATCGGCGGGATCTCCGCGAACTCGGCGATCTCCCGGCGCTCACCGGCCGAGAAGCGGGCGAGCTCCTGCCCATCCCGGGCATAGACGATCGTCTCCTGGGTGAACCGGATGAGCTCCAGCTCGCGCGGGCTCGGGAGGCCGCTGCCGAACCGGAGGAAGACGGCGAGGATCCCGCTGAAGAGGAGCGCGGCGACGAGGCCGAGCGCGATGAAGGCCAGGAAGGGGAGGCCGGTGGAGACGATCCCGCCCCGCCGCGGCGGACGGGGTGGAGGCGCGGATGGGGGTGGTGGCCCACCCGGTGGGGGTGCGGACGGGCCGGGGCTCCAGCCGGGCGGTGGCGGGCCCCAGGAGGGTCCGGACGGGGGACCGGGCGACCACTGCGCGGGCGGCGGCCCCCAGGGCGTCCCGGACGGAGCTGGGGGAGGGCCCCACGGGGCGCTGGGTGGACCGGGCGGCGGTCCGGGCGGAGGGCCCCAGGGATCCTGCGCCGGAGCCTGTGGGTCCCATCCCGAGGGCGATCCCCAGGGATCGGACGCACCCGGACCGGAGCGCGCGGGATCGGGACGACCTCCGGCTCCGTTCGGCATCATCGTGGCCGGGACTCTAGCATAGGGGTCCGTGCCGGCCCGGCCGCCCGGGCGTCATCCGGCGATCCCGCAGGAGGCCCCCTGATCCCGATGTCCCATGACTTCCTCGCCGAGCTGGACGCGCGCGGACTTGCGCAGGAGCGTTCGGACGGCCTTGATGCCCGTCTCGCCCGCGGACCCGTCTCCGCCTACATCGGCTTCGATGCCAGCGCGCGCTCGCTTCACGTGGGGCACCTCCTCCAGGTCTTCCTCCTCGCGCATCTGCAGCGCGCCGGCGGCCGGCCGGTCGTCGTCATCGGCGGCGCCACGGGGATGATCGGCGACCCGTCCGGGAAGAGCAGCGAGCGCAAGCTCCTGGACGACGCCACGATCGAGACGAACGCCGCGGCGCTCCGCGGCCAGCTCGAGCGGTTCCTCGACTTCTCCCCGGGCCCCGCCCAGGCGCGGATGGTGGACAACCGCGACTGGCTCGCGGGGATGTCCGTCATCACCTATCTGCGGGAGATCGGGAAGCACTTCACCGTCCCCTACATGCTGCGCAAGGATTCCGTCCAGGCGCGCCTCCAGGCGGGGATGTCCTTCACCGAGTTCAGCTACATGACCCTCCAGGCCGCGGACTTCCTCCACCTCCACCGGGAGCTCGGGGTCGATCTCCAGATGGGCGGCGCGGACCAGTGGGGGAACATCACCGCGGGCCTGGAGCTGATCCGCCGGGTGGAGGGCCGGGAGGAAGGGGCGGATCCGTCCGCCTTCGGCCTGTGCAGCCCGCTCCTCCTCACGAAGGCGGGCCTGAAGATGGGGAAGAGCGAGCGCGGTGCCGTCTTCCTCGACCCCGCGCTGACGAGCCCGTGGGAGTTCTATCAGTACTGGCTCGCGGACGAGGACGAGCTCGTCGTGCGCCACCTGCGCTGGCTCACGCTGCGCACGGCGGACGAGATCGCCGCGGTCGAGGCGGAGCATGCCGCCCGGCCCGAGGCGCGTGTCGCCCACCGGGCCCTGGCCCGCGACCTCACGGCCCGCATCCACGGCGAGGCGGAGGCGGCCCTCCAGGAGCGGGTCACCGCGGCGGTCTTCGGCGGCGAGCCGATCGACGACCCCGAGGTGCTCGCGGTCGTCCACCGCGAGGTCGGGGGCTTCGCCCTCCCCGCCGAGGAGCCCGCGCCGATCGACCTCCTCGTGGCGAGCGGGCTCGCGGCGTCGCGCGGCGAGGCACGCCGGCTCCTTGAGCAGGGTGGTGTGACGGTCAACGGGGCGCGCCTGGGGCCGGATGGTCCGGTACCGTCCCGGATCGCCGGACGCTGGCTCGTCGTGCGCGTCGGCCGGAAGCGGCTCGCGGTCGGCCGCGCGGAGGGCGCCTAGGCCCCATTCCGCTCCCCGGGACGGCCATGCCGCTCCCGGAGGACGCCGATCACGTCGGCCGGGTCGAGCCCGCGCTCCTCGAGCAGCACGATGAGGTGGTAGAGGAGATCCGCCACCTCACCCGCGAGCTCTGCCCGGGGACGAGCGGCACCCGTGGCCTGGGCGACCGCGTCGTCCTTGGCGGCCATCAGGACCTCGACCGCCTCCTCCGTCACCTTGCGCGCCGGGCCGTCCACGCCGCGCGCCAGCAGACGGGCGGTATACGAGCCCTCCGGACGGGTCCGGGCGCGCTCGGCCACCGTCCGCCGCAGCTCCTCGAGCCAGCCGAAGCCCGCCGAGAGCGGCGCTGCGCCGGCAGTGGGCCCCGCATCGAAGCAGCTCTCCGCCCCCGTGTGGCAGGCCGGCCCGGCCGGGACCACCTGGAGCAGGACGGTATCCGCATCGCAGTCGAGCGCGATCCCGGTGACGGTGAGGATGTTCCCGCTCTCCTCGCCCTTCCGCCAGAGCCGGCCGCGCGAGCGCGAATGGAAGTGGGCTTCGCCGCTCGCGAGGGTCGCCGAGAGCGCTTCGGCATCCTGCCACGCGACCATCAGGATCCGCCCGTCGCGGGCGTCCTGCGCGATCGCGGGGACGAGCCCGTCCGCTCCGTACCGGACGCGCGTGGGATCGAAGCCGGCGAGCGCCGGATCGGCCGGATTCATCGGTCGTCCTCCAGGGTGCGCACGGGGAGCCCGGCAGCCGCGATCGCTGCCTTGACGCTCCGGATGGAATGGATCCCGCGATGGAAGATCGAGGCCGCGAGCACCGCATCCGCGCCGCCCTCCGCGAGCGCGGCCACCATGTCCGCGGGGGTGCCTGCACCGCCCGACGCGATGACCGGCACGTCCACCGCGGCCCCCACCGCCCGGAGGAGGGCAAGGTCGAAGCCTCCCTGCGTCCCGTCCCGGTCGATCGAGGTCAGGAGGATCTCGCCGGCGCCGAGCGCGACCGCCTCCTGCGCCCACGCGATCGCATCCCGCCCGGTGGGCCGGCGGCCGCCCATCACGACGACCTCCCAGCTCCCGGGGCGCGCCGGGTCCTGTCGCGCATCGATCGAGATGACGACGCACTGGCGCCCGAAGCGGCGGGCACAGCGCGAGAGGAGGGTGGGATCCGCGACGGCGGCGCTGTTCACGGCCACCTTGTCCGCCCCCGCGCGGAGGACGGCCATCATCTCCGCCGGGGTGCGGACCCCGCCGCCCACCGTGATCGGAACGAAGACCTCGCGGGCGGTCCGCTCCACGATCGAGAGCATCGTCCCGCGACCCTCCGGCGCCGCACCGATGTCGAGGAAGCAGATCTCGTCCGCGCCTTCCGCGGCATAGCGGGCGGCGAGCTCCGGCGGATCGCCCTCATCGGAGAGATCGACGAAGCGGACGCCCTTGACGACGCGGCCGTCCGAGACGTCCAGACAGGGGATGACGCGGCGCAGGAGCACGCTCAGCGCCCTCGGTCCGCGGCCACGAGCCCGAGCACGTTGCCGAGGATCCGGAGGCCGTCCGCTCCGGATCGCTCCGGGTGGAACTGGCAGCCCACGATCCTGCCGCTCGCCACGAGGCTCGTGAAGGGGTCGCCGTGGACGGTCCGGGTGACGATGACCGCGGGGTCCTCCGGAATCGGCGCGTAGGAGTGGACGAAGTAGGCGGGCGCGTGGTCAGGAAGGCCGGCGAGGACGGGGTCCGGGCGGACCGCCTCGAGCTGGTTCCAGCCGATGTGCGGCAGACGGGGCGCACCGGTGAGCCGCCGGACCTCCCCGGAGAGGATCCCCAGCATGCGCGCCCCGTCCTCCTCGGAGCGGTCGAAGAGGAGCTGCATCCCGAGGCAGACCCCGAGGTACCAGGCGCCCGTGCGCAAGGCCTCCGGGATCGCCTCTGCGAGGCCCCGCCGCCGGAGCCGGGCCATCGCGGGCGCGCTCGCCCCCACCCCCGGTACGACGATGAGATCCGCGTCCCGGAGACCGTCCGCCTCCGTGGCCACGCGCACCTCCGCTCCAAGGCGGACGAGCGCGTTCCGGATGCTCACGAGGTTGCCGGCCCCGTAGTCCGCGATCGCGACGCGGACCGGGGCGTCCGGCCTCACCCGAGGCTGCCCTTGGAAGAGGGGACGGCCCCCGCCCGGCGCGCATCCGGCTCCACCGCGCGGCGCAGCGAGCGCGCGAGCGCCTTGAAGGCCGCCTCCGCGACGTGGTGGTCGTTCCGGCCGCTCGCGGAGAGATGCAGGGTGATCCCGGCGGTCCGCGCGAACGACTCGAGGGCGTGCTCGATGAGCTGGGTGGAGAGCTCGCCGATCCGCTCGCCGCGGAAGGCGATCTCGAGGACGGCGTAAGGCCGCCCGGAACAATCGAGCGCGCAGCGTGCCAGGGCCTCGTCCATCGGGACGACCGCCTCCCCGAACCGTCCGATCCCCGCCCGGTCACCGAGAGCGGCGGCGAAGGCATCGCCGAGGACGAGGGCGACATCCTCGACCGTGTGGTGGTCGTCGACCTCCAGGTCGCCGCCCGCCTCCACCTCGAGATCGATGAGGGAATGGGTCGCGAGCGAGGTGAGGAGGTGGTCGTAGAAGCCGATCCCGGTGCGGATCCGGGCGGTCCCCGTCCCGTCCAGGTCGAGCCGGACGGTCACCCGCGTCTCCCGCGTCACCCGCTCCCGGACCGCGCGTCGCTCGCTCATGCTCCCTGCTCCTCCATGAAGGCCCGCGCCACCGCGACGAGCCGCTCGTTGTCCGGCCGGGTCCGGACGGTGAACCGCAGATGCCCCCGCAGCGGATGCGCGGGCCCGAAGGTGCGCGAGACGATCCCGGCCCGGAGGAGCGCGAGGGTCGCGGCCTCCGTGCGCTCCGGCGAGCCGACGCGCGCGAGGATGAAGTTCGTGACGCTGGGATAGACGGGCCATCCCGCGGCACCGAGCGCCTCACCGAGCCAGGCACGCTCGGCGGGGATCGCCGCGGCGGTCGCCAGCGCGTAGGCGGGCTCGCGGAGGGCCCGCGCTGCGAGCGCCGCCGAGACCGTGGTCACGCTCCCCGGCGGCCGGTTCCGCTCCATCCGCTCGATCGTCGGGCGGACGGCGACCGCGTAGCCGACCCGCATCCCGGGCAGGGCGAACGCCTTGGAGAGCGTCCGCGTCACGATCAGGTGCGGGTAGCGCTCGCGCTGCGGGACGAACGAGCTGCGGATGAACTCGTGATACGCCTCGTCCACCACGACGACCGGGCCGGCGCTCCCGAGCGCGGCGGCCGCGTCGAGGATGCGCACGATCGCCGCTGGGTCCTCGGCCGCGCCGGTCGGGTTGTTCGGCGAGCAGAGCCAGACGAGGTCCGCGCCCTCGAGCCGGGCGCAGATCGCGTCCACATCGAGCGCGAAGCCCTCCGCTGCAGGACGGCGGGGGATGGCGTCGATCGTCGCGCTCCGCTGGCCCGTGAGGACGCCGTACATCGAGTAGGTGGGGATCGGCACGATCGCCCGGCCACCCGGCCGGATGAAGGTCTTGGCGATGATGTCCAGGACCTCGTCCATCCCGGCCCCCACGAGGATCTCGTAGCGGCCGGCACCGGTGTAGGCGGCGGCGGCCTCCGCGAGCTCCGCGTAGAGGCTGTCCGGGTACTCGTGGAGCGGCGGGTCGAAGGTCGCCCGCAGCGCGTCCGCGACCCAGCCGGGGGTGGTCGTGGAGGTGTTCAGATCGAAGCGCAGGATCGATGCGGGATCGCAGCCATAGCGGGCCGCGATCCAGCTGTTCGACGGCTCCCAGGAGTAGACCTGGGAGGCGGGGGCATCGCTCGGAGTGGTCATGGCAGGAGCTTCTCCACGGGGACGACGAGCAGGCCGGACGCGCCGGCGCCCTTCAGGCGGGGGAGGAGGGAGGAGACCTCGGCGGAGCCCACGACCGCGTGGACGGCGACCATCCCGGTCTGCGCGAGGGGGATGACGCTCGGGCTTTCCAGCCCGGGGAGGATCGCCTCGATCGCGGGCAGGTCGTCCACGTGGGCGTTCATCATCAGGTACTTGACCCGACGGCCGGCGAGGACGGCACCGAGCATCATGAGGAGCTCGTCCGCGAGGGCCCGGCGCTCCGGGTCCCACTCCTTCCGGCCCACGATCACGGCCTCGCTCCGGAGGAGCTCGCCCACGGGGCGCAGGCCGTTCATCACGAGCGTGGACCCGGACGAGACGAGATCCACGATCGCGTCCGCGAGGCCCAGCCGCGGGGCGACCTCGACCGCGCCGCTGACCCCCACGATCTCCACCTGCACGCCGCGCTCGGCAAGGAGGCGCCGGGCGCTCGCCGGGTGGCTCGTCGCGATGCGCAGGCCATCCAGGTCCGCGAGTGACGTCGCGGGATGCGCGAGCGGGACCGCCGCCTCCAGGCGACAGCGCCCGAAGCCCAGGGAGAGCTCGATCGGAAGATCGACCTCCGCCTCCACGAGGAGGTTGGCCCCCGTGATCCCCAGGTCTGCCACCCCGTCCGCGACGAACTCGGCGATGTCGTCCGTGCGCACCGAGAGGATGTCGATGGGGTGATCCTCCACCCGTGCGAAGAGCGCCCGGCTCGTATCCGCGAAGACGAGCCCGGCATCCCGCAGGAGAAGGACGATGGGGTCCATGAGTCGGCCCTTGTTCGGGATCGCGATCCGCAGCCGGCCCGGCTCACCGAGCTCCGCGAAGGCGGACGGGGAGAGCGCGCGCTCCGTGGTCATGATCCACCTCCGGGTCGGACCGGACGCGCGGAGGCACGCCGGAGCGCCTCCCGGTAGCCACCGGTCCCGTGGTTGAGCCACTGGGCGATGCGGGTCACCGTGGCCGTGCTCGCGCCCGTCTCGCGGGAGATCTCCGCGTAGTGGCGTCCCGCTTCCAGGAGCCGGACCACCTGCCAGCGCTGGGAGAGGTCATGGAGCTCCCGGAGGGTGCACAGATCGCGGAAGAAGCGTTCCGCGGCCGCCCGGTCCGGGAGGGCGAGGATCGCGTCCAGGAGGGCGTCCGTCTCGGGGGTGCGCCAGTCGCTCGGTTCGGCCGTCATCGCTCGTGCTCATCATCGTGTGCCGGGCGGCGAGTGCCACCCTGTCGTGTTAGCATACTACCATGCTAGCAGAGCAGGAGATCCAGCGATGACCTTCGAGCCGATCCCCGCCATCGACCTGCTCGGCGGCAGGGTCGTCCGGCTCAGCCAGGGCGACTACGACCGGGTCACCGCGTACGACGACGATCCGGTCCGCGTCGCCGCGGGATGGGCCGAGGCCGGGGCGACCCGCATCCACCTCGTCGACCTCGACGGCGCGCGGTCCGGGCGCCCGGTCCAGGCAGAGACGGTCCGGCGGATCGTGCGCAGCGTGGGCGTCCCGTGCCAGGTCGCGGGCGGCCTGCGGGACGCGGACGCCGTGGCCGCCGTCCTGGATGCGGGAGCCCAACGCGCCATCCTCGGCAGCGCGTTCGTCCGCGAGCCGGCGCTCGCGGGACGCCTCGTGGCGCGCCATGGGGCAGCCGCCATCGTCGCCGCGATCGACGTCCGGGACGGAGCCGCGCTCGGCGACGGCTGGGTGCCGGGCGCGGCGGGGACGCCGGCCGTCGCCCTCGCCACCCGCCTCGCAGGGGAGGGGGTCGGCGTCCTCGCGGTGACCGCGATCGCCCGGGACGGCCTCCTGGAAGGTCCCGACCTCGCGCTCCTCGCCGAGATCGCCGCCGCCGCGCCGGAGGCAGCGGTCATCGCATCGGCCGGCGTCGCCACCCTGGATGACATCCGGACGCTGGCACGCCTCGGCTACGCCGGGGCGATCCTCGGTCGCGCGCTCTACGAGCGCCGCTTCGGCCTCCCGGACGCCCTTGCGGTCGCGCGGGAGGCCGGCCGGATCTAGCGGCCGCCGCCCTCACCGGGCTGACGGGCCTGTGCGATGACGCGCTGGGCGACGTGTGGCGGGACCTCCTCGTAGCGCTCCAGGCGTCCCTGGAAGGTCCCCCGGCCCGCCGTGAGCGAGCGCAGCTCCGTGGCGTAGGTGAAGAGCTCCGCCTGGGGGACGTGGGCATGGATCGTCTCCCAGCCGTCACCACCCTCCACCCCGAGGAGCCGGCCCCGGCGGCCGGAGAGATCGCGGCTGACGTCCCCGACCGCCGCATCCGGAACCCGGATCGTGAGCGCCATGATCGGCTCGAGGAGGACCGGGGAGGCTTCCTCGATCCCCTTGCGGGTCGCGAGCTGCGCCGCGATGCGGAAGGAGATCTCGTCCGAGTCCACCTCGTGGAACGAGCCATCCACGAGCGTCGCGCGCACGTCCACCACCGGGAAGCCGGCGATCGGGCCGCGCTCGGCCACGTCCCGGACCCCCTTCTCGACCCCGGGGAAGAAGCCGCGCGGGACGACCCCGCCCACGACCCGGTCCGCGAAGACGACTCCGCCGCCGGGGTTCGGCTCGATCTCCAGCCAGACGTGGCCGAACTGCCCGCGCCCGCCGGTCTGCTTCTTGTGGCGCCCCTCGGCGCGCGCACGCCCGCGGATCGTCTCCCGGTAGGGGACGTGCGGCGCATGGGTGATGATCGCGGTCCCGAACTTCCTCTTCAGCCGCTCACCGGCCACCGCGATCTGGCTCTCGCCCTGGGCCCACAGGATCTGCTCGCCGGTCTCCACCGGCCGCTCGAGGCGGAGCGTCGGATCCTCCTCCACGAGCCGGTTGAGCGCCTGGCCGAGCCGGTCGAGATCGGCCTTGGAGGCCGGCTCGACCGCGATCGGCAGGCTCGGCTCGGGGAAGACGAGGGGCGCCAGCGCGTAGGGCGCCGCCCGGCCGGAGAGGCTATCGCCCGTGGCGGTGACGCTGAGCTTCGCGACGGCGCCGATCTCGCCCGCCCGGATCTCGCCCACCTGGACGAGCTCGCGTCCGCGCGGGGCGAGCACCTGGCCGATCCGCTCCTCGCCGAGACGGGCGGCGTTCCAGACGAGGTCGTGGGCGCGCAGCGTCCCGGACCAGACACGGAACCAGGAGAGACGCCCCACGAACGGGTCGGCGGTCGTCTTGAAGACCTGGAGGAGGAGCGGTCCGTCGGGCGCCGGCGGGAGGTCCACCGTGCCGCCGGAGCCATCGCGGGCGTGGACGGGCGGCTCCTCGTCCGCGGACGGCAGGTACCGGACGATCGCGTCCAGGAGGCCGGCGACCCCCACATCGCGCGCCGCGGAGCCGATGAGCACGGGGGAGAGGAGGCGGTCGCGGACGCCGCGGTGGATCGCGGCGTCGAGATCGGCATCGGGGATCTCCGCGCCATCCAGATAGCGCGCCATCAGCTCGTCATCCACCTCGGCCGCCGCTTCGAGCAGCTGCTCGCGCCGCCGCGTGACCTCATCGCCGAGGGCCTCGGGGATGGGGACCTCCCGGTCGACACCGCCCTCCGTGGCCCAGGCGCGCCGATGGACGAGATCGACGTAGCCGGAGAGCTCCTCGCCCGACCCGATGGGGATCTGGAGCGGCGCGACGCGCGGGCCGAGCTCCGCGCGGAGGAGATCGAGCGTGCGCAGCGGATCGGCCGTCTCGCGGTCGCAGCGGGTGAGGAGGAAGAGCGTGGAGCGCTCCAGCAACCGTGCCGTGCCGAGCGCGGCCGCGGTCCCCGGCTCGACCCCTCCCGCGGCGTCCACGCACACGATCGCCGCGTCGGCGGCCCCGATCCCGGAGATCATCTCGCCCACGAAGTCCGCGTAGCCGGGCGTGTCCACGAGGACGATCCGGTGGTCGTCATGCTCGATCGCGGCCACGTGGAGGGAAAGGCTCAGGTGGCGCCTCTGCTCCTCCGGGTCGCTGTCCATGCTCGCGGTCCCATCGTCCACGCTTCCCATGCGCGCGAGCGCACCGGTCCGATGGAGGAGATGCTCCGCGAGCGTCGTCTTCCCCGAGCCTGCGTGACCCGCGAGGACGACGGTCCGGAGCCCAGCTCGTTCGCCGGCGGTCATGGCATCCCTCCTGCGCCCGTTCCCGGAGCCCGGGGCGGGGAGTCCGCCCGGGTCACTCCGGCCAGCCGGGTCGCCTTGCCTGCATCGTATAAACTTCCGTCCCATGTCCGGACATTCCAAATGGTCCACGATCAAGCGCCAAAAGGGGGCAAACGACGCGAAGCGGGGGGCGATCTTCACGAAGATCGCCCGCGAGATCGCGATCGCGGCCCGGATGGGGGGCGGTGAGCCGGAGTCCAACTACCGGCTCCGCCTCGCCGTCGACAAGGCCCGCTCCGTCAACATGCCCGCAGACAACATCAAGCGGGCGATCGACCGCGGCACCGGCGCCGGCAAGGACGCCGAGTACGAGGAGATCGTCTACGAGGGCTACGGCCCCGGCGGCGTGGCCGTGCTCGTCGAGACCGCAACGGACAACCGGAACCGGACCGCGGCGGACGTGCGGGCGATCTTCTCCAAGGCGGGAGGTCAGCTCGCGGGCGCCGGCGCGGTCGCCTGGCAGTTCGAGCCGCTCGGCATCATCAGCATCCCCCGGAACGGCCAGGACCCGGATGAGATCGCGCTCCTCGCCATCGACGCGGGCGCCACGGACGTGGACACCACGACCGACCCGATGGAGATCAGCACGGAGCCCGGGGCGCTGGAGGCAGTCCGCAAGGGCCTGGAAGCCGCAGGCGTCAAGGTCGAGTCCGCGGAGATGACGATGCGCCCCAAGGCCACCGTCGGCGTGGACAGCCAGCAGGCGCGCCAGAACCTCCGCCTCATCGACCAGCTCGAGGACCACGACGACGTCCAGCGCGTCACCGCGAACTTCGACATCCCGGACGATGTCCTCGCGGAGGCGACCGCCTGACGATGCGCGCCCGGCGCATCCCGTGATCGTCCTCGGCATCGACCCGGGGACGGCGAACACCGGCTACGGGCTGGTCTCCCGCGAGGGGAGCCGGATCCGGCTGCTCGACTACGGCTGCCTGGAGACGCTCCCGGACCGCAGCCTCCCCGAGCGGCTGCTGACGATCCACCAGGGGATCTCCGAGCTCATCGAGGAGCATGGGCCGGAGCTCGTCGGCGTGGAATCCCTCTTCTTCAATCGCAACGTCCAGAGCGCCTTTGCCGTAGGGCAGGCGCGCGGGGTCGTCCTCCTCGCGGCCGCCGCCCGCGGCCTCCCCGTCCTCGAGCTCGGGCCCGCAGAGGTGAAGATGGCGGTGACCGGCTACGGTCGCGCGGACAAGGCCCAGGTCCAGAGGATGGTCCAGGCGATCCTCTCGCTCGCGGCCCCGCCGCGCCCGGATCATGCTGCGGACGCCCTCGCCGTCGCCATCTGCGCGGCGCATACCCGGGTCCCGGCGTGATCGCCCTCCTCGTGGGCCAGGCGGTGGCGATCCGCGCCGATTCGGTCGTCATCCTCGCCGGCGGTGTCGGCTACCGGGTCTACACCGGTCCCGGGACGCTCGCCTCCTTCCTCGTGGGCGACACCGTGACGCTCCACATCCACCACCTCGTGCGCGAGGACCAGCAGGCCCTCTACGGCTTCCGGACCGAGGAGGAGCTCGCCTTCTTCGAGCTCCTCACGACGGTCTCCGGTGTCGGCCCCAAGGTCGGCCTCGCGATCCTCGCCTCGCGCCCCGTGGCAGACCTCCAGCTCGCGATCGTGGGCGGGGACGAGCCGATCCTCACCGCGGTGAGCGGGGTGGGCAAGAAGCTTGCCGCCCGGATCATCCTCGAGCTGCGCGAGAAGGTCGCGGCCGGGGCCACCGCGCTCGGCGGAGGCGGGGGCACGGGTGCCGCGGAGGGAGAGGTCACCGGTGCCCTCCAGGCGCTCGGCTACTCGCTGGGGGAAGCCCGGGAGGCCGCCCGGCTCGCCGTGGCGGACCCCGCGACCGGCCCCGGGCTGGAGGAGCGCGTCAAGGCGGCGCTGCGCACCCTGCGCCGCGAATGACCGTTCGATCCGGAGTCGAACGCCCGTTCGGTATCCGCGCCGGGACCTGCTAGACTTCGCGCATGGACGAGCTCGATCGGATCGTCGCGCCCGGCTCCCTCGGGGACGAGGGGACCGTGGAATCGAGCCTCCGGCCGCGCTTCCTTGCCGAGTACATCGGCCAGGAGCAGGTGAAGGAGAACCTCGCGATCCTCCTGGATGCGGCCCGCGCTCGGGAGGAAGCCGCGGACCATGTCCTCCTCTACGGCCCGCCCGGCCTGGGCAAGACCACGCTCGCATCGATCATCGCCCGGGAGCTCGGCGTCCGGCTCCACACCACGAGCGGCCCCGCCATCGAGCGACCCGGTGACCTCGCGGCGATCCTCACGAACCTGGACGAGCGGGACGTCCTCTTCATCGACGAGATCCACCGCCTGAACCACAGCGTGGAGGAGATCCTCTATCCGGCGATGGAGGACTTCGCGATCGACGTGATGATCGGCCGGGGGCCGAGCGCCCGCAGCCTCCGCCTCTCGGTGAAGCCCTTCACCGTCGTCGGTGCCACCACGCGGGCCGGCCGGATCGGGGCGCCGCTGCGGGACCGCTTCGGGGCGATCCATCGCCTGGACTACTACGGGGAGACGGAGCTGGCGGAGATCGTCCGCCGTTCGGCGGGGATCCTGGACGTGGAGATCGAGCCGGCCGCGGTGGAGGTCCTCGCCCGCCGGGGACGCGGCACGCCGCGGATCGTCAACCGGCTGCTCCGGCGGGTCCGGGACCATGCCCAGGTCCGCGGGGACGGACGGATCACGCGCGCCCAGGCGGAGGTCGCGATGAGCGCCATGGATATCGACGAGCAGGGGCTGGACACGACGGACCGCCGGCTCCTCGCCGCGATCGTCCAGAAGTTCGCCTCCGGTCCCGTCGGCGGGGCGGCGGTCGCCGCCGTCATCGGGGAGGAGGTGGAGACGATCGAGGACGTCTACGAGCCGTATCTCCTGCAGCTCGGCTTCCTCGACCGCACCCCACAGGGCCGGGTCGCCACGGAGGCCGCCCGCCGCCATCTCGCCTCGCTCGGCTACGAGATCCCCCCGCCGCGGCGCGGGGACCGGATGGATGCCGGCCTCTGGGACGGCCTCACCACGGAAGGCCGGATCGACGCCGAGGAGGACCGGTGAGCACGGAGGACGCGCTGCGCGACCCCGGCCTCGCGATCGTCACCCGCGGCCTCGGCAAGCGCTACGGCTCTCGTGTCGCGCTCGAGGGGCTGGACCTGGACGTCCCCCGCGGCCGCATCTACGGCTTCCTCGGCCCCAACGGCTCGGGGAAGACGACGACCCTCCGCATCCTCGTCGGGCTCATCCGGCCGGACACCGGCAGCATCTCCGTCCTCGGTGCCCCGTACGACTGGCGGGACCGGCGCCGGATGTTCCGGATCGGCTCGATGATCGAGACGCCTGCCTTCTATCCCTATCTCTCCGGCCGCGAGAACCTCGCGGTCATCGCGGCTGCCGGCCCCCCGACGCCACGCAGGCGCGTGGACGAGGTCCTGGACGCGGTCGGGCTCCACGGGCGGGCCGCGGACAAGGTGAAGGGCTACTCGCTCGGGATGCGCCAGCGGCTGGGGATCGCGGTCGCGCTCCTCTCGGACCCGGAGCTCCTCCTCCTGGACGAGCCGGCCAACGGCCTGGACCCGGCGGGGATCGTCGCGATGCGCGAGCTCCTCCGTTCGCTCACGGCGGCCGGGAAGACCGTCCTCGTCTCCAGCCACATCCTGTCGGAGATCGAGGTCCTCGCGGACGTGGTGGGGATCATCGCGCATGGCCGGCTCGTGCGGCAGGGCCCGATCCAGCAGATCCTTGCGGAAGGCTCGCGGATCCGGGTGCGCGTCGAGCCGGCGGAGCGCGACCGCGCCATCGCCCTCCTTGCGGGGCTCGCGCCGGTGGACCTGCCGGCGATCCCCGGTGCGGATCCGGGGCTTCTCTCGCTCCGTCTCGCCGCCGGCCGGAGCGCAGAGGTCACGCGCATCCTCGGCGATGCGGGCATCTGGCTCCAGGGCCTGACCACGGAGAGCGACCTCGAGACGGTCTTCCTCGCGCTCACCGCGGAAGCGCCCACCGGTCACGACCGGAGCGGCTGGGGGATGGCGCCGCCCGGGGATCACGCATGACCGGGCTCATCCGCGCGGAGATCCTGAAGCTCACCCGCCGCTGGGCGACCTGGGTCGTCCTCGTGCTCCTCCTCGGCATGATGACCCTCGTCTATCTCCTCGTCGGGCTGACCGGTGGCGGAGCGCGCCCGGATGCCACCGGCTTCGTGACCCGGTTCCCGGCGGCCTCGGGGGTGATCAACCAGTTCGTCTTCGGGCTCGGGAGCCTGCTCGCCGTCGCCTGGGCCGCAGCCCTCGCCGGCGGCGACTGGAACTGGGGCGTGATCCGCGTGATCGTCGCCCGCGGTGAAGGCCGGATCCGCTACGTGCTCGCCAAGGCGATCGCGCTTGCGCTCGCGCTGGTCATCGCCGTCCTGATCGCGTATCTCGCGGGGATCCTGCTCACGATGCTCGCGGCCGGCCTCCTCGGCGGCAGCGCCGGGGATCCGCTCGCGGCCCGCTCCCTCTCCGGCTTCGGGGAATCGATCGCGGCGGGGACGCTCGTCCTCCTCCAGCGCGCCGCGATCGGCTTCGCGGTCGCGATCGTCCTGCGCAGCCAGCTCGCCGGCGTCGTGGTCGGGATCCTCTTCTCCATCGGGGAAGGGATCCTCTCCACCGTCCTCCTTGCCCTCTCCTTCCGCCAGGGGGACGGCGATCCGATCGCCACCCAGTGGTTCCAGTACCTGCCGTTCGGGATCGGAGACAGCCTCCTCGCGATCGCCCCCGGACCCTCGGGGAACCTCGGCAGCCTCCTCGGTGAGCCCGTCGATCCGGGGATCGCGGCGGTCGTCGTCGCGGCCTATCTCGTCGCGGCGATCGCGATCGCGGCCCTCGCCGCCGCCCGCGCGGAGATCGCCGGGTGACCAGCGCCGCGGAGCCGCTCACCCGCCGCCCCAGCCCGATCGGCTTCACCGTCACCGCCCACGCCGGCGGCGGGTCGCGGGCCCGGACCGGGCGCCTGCGTACCCCTCACGGCGAGGTCGAGACCCCGGTCTTCATGCCCGTCGGGACGAACGCGACGGTGAAGGCGCTCGATCCGGACGACCTGCGCGAGATCGGCGCCCGGATCATCCTCTCCAACACCTACCACCTCGCGCTGCGGCCGGGCCATGAGCGGGTCGCCCGCTTCGGCGGCCTCCACCGCTTCATGGGCTGGGACCGCGCGATCCTCACCGATTCCGGTGGCTTCCAGGTCGTCAGCCTCGCCGCACAGCGCTCGATCGACGAGGGCGGCGCCTCCTTCCGTTCGCACCTGGACGGATCCCTCCAGCGATTCACGCCGGAGCACGCGATCGCGGTCCAGGAGGCGCTCGGCGCGGATATCGCGGTCTGCTTCGACCACCCGGTCCCGCCGCACGCCTCGAACCGGGCGGAGGTCGCGGACGCCACGGAGCGGACGCACCGCTGGGCGATCCGCTGCCTGGAGGCGCATCGCCGTCCGGACCAGGCGCTCTTCGGGATCATCCAGGGCGGGCTGGAAGCGGACCTGCGGGAACGGTCCACCCGCTTCTTCGCCGACCTTCCCTTCGACGGGCTCTGCATCGGGGGGCTCGCGGGCGATGAGACCCCGGAGCAGCGTCGCGCGGCGCTGGATGTCGTCGTCCCGCTCCTCGCGGATGACCCGCGCCCGCGCTATCTGATGGGCCTGGGTTCACCGGCGGACCTGATCGAGGCGGTGGATGCGGGCGTGGACATGTTCGACAGCGTCCTCCCCGCCCGGGTGGCCCGGAACGCCAGCCTGTGGGTCCCGGAAGGCCGGCTGAACCTCCGCAACGCGCGCTACCTGGACGACCAGCGGCCGGTCCAGGAGGGATGCCGCTGCCGCCTCTGCCGCACCTTCACCCGGGGCTACCTCGCGCATCTCTTCCGCGCGAACGAGCTCCTCGCCTACCGCCTCGCGACTTGTCACAACCTGACCTTCACCCTAGACTTCATGGCCGGGATCCGGACGGCGATCGCCGACGGCTCCTTTCCCCGGCTCCTGCGTGAAGAGCGAGCGAAGCGCATCGGCGACCCCGAGCGAACGGACCTACCGTCGTGACAGGGAAGCCGTCACAGCGGACGCCCACGATCCATCAGACGGCCGGTGAAGCGAACGTGAAGTCGCACCGCTCATCGTGGGCGGTGCCGCATGGAAACGCGAGGACCCATGGCCGGCAAGACACCCTCTCGCCGAGAGACCAAGAAGAAGCCGAAGGCCGCAAGCCCGAAGCCCAGGCTCGAGTCCCTGCTCGATGCCCCGCCCCAGTCCGTCGAGGTGATCAAGCCGAAGCGGAAGCCGCGGGAGGAGCCCGAAGGGGACGCGTAGCCCGGGGCCCGGCGAACGGCTCTCGGCGCCAGATGCGCAGGAGAGACCACGGATGAGCACGAGTGGAGCCGGGCAGGCAGCGGAGACCGGGACGGATCGGGCGGTCGCCGAGCGACGGAAGGCCGTCGAGTCGGCGATCCTGGCGATCGAGAAGCAGTTCGGCCGCGGGTCGATCATGCGGCTCGGAAGCGCGGAGCAGCAGCAGATCGACGCGATCCCCACGGGATCGATCGCGCTCGACCTTGCCCTTGGCGTGGGTGGCATCCCGCGCGGCCGGATCGTGGAGATCTTCGGCCCGGAATCCTCGGGCAAGACGACCGTCTGCCAGCACGTGATCGCGGAAGCACAGCGCCGCGGCGGCGTCGCTGCCTTCATCGATGTGGAGCACGCGCTCGACCCCCACTACGCCCGCTCGTGTGGCGTCAACGTGGACGAGCTCCTCGTCAGCCAGCCGGATACCGGCGAGCAGGCGCTCGAGATCGCCGAGACGCTCATCCGCTCCGGCGGGGTGGACTGCGTCGTCATCGACTCCGTCGCGGCGCTCGTGCCGCGCGCGGAGATCGAGGGCGAGATGGGCGACTCCTTCGTCGGCATCCAGGCGCGCCTGATGAGCCAGGCGCTCCGGAAGCTGACCGGGGCGGTGAGCCGCTCGAACACCGCGCTCATCTTCACGAACCAGCTGCGCGAGAAGATCGGCGTCATGTTCGGGAACCCGGAGACGACCCCCGGCGGCAAGGCGCTGAAGTTCTACGCGTCCGTCCGGCTGGATATCCGGCGCATCGAGACGATCAAGTCCGGCACGGACGCGATCGGCAGCCGCGCCCGGGTGAAGGTCGTCAAGAACAAGGTCGCGGCTCCCTTCCGCGTCGCGGAGTTCGACGTGATGTACGGGGAGGGGATCTCCCGCGAGGGCGGCCTCCTGGACGTGGGTGTCGCCTCGAGCATCGTCTCGAAGACGGGTGCCTGGTTCACCTACGGGGAGACCCGGCTCGGCCAGGGACGCGAGCAGTCCAAGGAGTTCCTGAAGACGAACCCGGACATCGCGGCCCGCCTGGAGGGCGAGATCCGCGGCAAGGTCGCCACGATCGAGGTCCCCGTCGAGGGGATCACCGAGGCGGAGTAGCCCCGGATGGCGGAGGGATCCGCCGCGGGACGGAGCCGGGGCCGGGGGGCGCAGCGCGCAGAGCCTGCGGACCCGGCGGGGATCATCGCGGCCGCGGCGGCGCTTCTCGCCGCCCGGCCGATGACGGTGATGGAGATGCGGCGCCGTCTCACGGCCCGGCGGTACCCCGCCGAAGCCGTCGAGGCGGCGTTGCTCCGTCTTGAGCAGGGGCGCTATCTCGATGACCGGGCCTTCGCCGAGGGATGGGTCGCCTCCCGGGACCGGAGCCGGCCCCGGGGATCGGCGGCGCTCCGCCGCGAGCTCCTGACGCGCGGGGTGGCCCGGGAGATCGTGGATGAGGTGCTCGCCGGCCGGCGCGAGCCCGCCGCCCTCGCCGGATCGGGACCGGGACCCGGGGCAGGGGAGGGCGGGGGGACGGACGAGGCGGCGGCACGAAGCCTCCTCGACCGCCGTGCTGCCCCCCTGGCGCGCGAAGGGGACCCCCGCAAGCGTCGCGCGAAGGCCTGGGGTCTGCTCGTGCGCAACGGCTTCGACCCGGCCCTCGCCGGCCGGCTCGCCGCGGAGGCGGCCCGCGCCACCGGCGAGGCCGCGGACGACGAGGCTCCGGAGGGCGGCGGGTGACGCGCATCGTCGCGGCCGCCCGGCGGACCGGCTAGGCTCTGCGGCATGGAAGGAAGCAGCGCGCCCAGCCTCCCCGCCGTCGGGGAGAGCCTCCAGCCGGTCGTCCGGGTCGGGGACCCGCGGCTGGCCGCGCTGATCGACCCTGCGGCTCCGCTCGTCCGCCTCGCGGACGGCTGCACCTGGGCAGAGGGGCCGGTCTGGCTTCCGGCCACCGAGACGCTCCTCTTCAGCGACATCCCCAACGACCGCGCGATCCGCTGGAACGAGCGCGAGGGGGCGGTCGTCCACCGCCGGCCGAACGACTTCACGAACGGCAACACGCTCGACCGTGAGGGTCGCGTCATCCACTGCGAGCACGGACCGCGCCGGGTGACACGGAGCGACGGCTACGGTGCGCGGACCACCCTCGTGGATCGGCACGCCGGGAAGCGGCTGAACTCCCCGAACGATGTCGTGGTGGCCCGGGACGGGTCGATCTGGTTCACGGACCCGCCGTACGGCATCCTCAGCGACCGCGAAGGCTACGCGGCGCCGATGGAGCAGGCGGCCTGCCATGTCTACCGGCTCGCCCCCGGCGCCACGGAACCCGTGGTGGAGATCGAGACGATGGGCCATCCCAACGGCCTTGCCTTCTCGCCCGACGAGACGATCCTCTACGTCGCGGACACGCTCTACGCCGTGGACCCCACGGCATCCCGCCCGATCCTCGCCTTCCCGATGGCGGACGGCCGGGTCGCCGGCCCCGGGCGGCTCTTCGCCTCGATCGACCCCGGGGTCGCGGACGGGCTGCGCGTGGACGTGCACGGGAACGTCTGGACCTCGGCGGGGGACGGGATCCACATCATCGCGCCGGACGGCACGGAGCTCGGGCGGATCGGCGTCCCGGAGCCCACCGCGAACTGCGTCTTCGGCGGCGCGGACGGTCGCCGCCTCTTCATCACCGCCTCGAGCTCACTGTGGGCGATCGAGACACGCACGATCGGCGCGGGCGTCGCCGCAGCCGTGGCACGAGGGGAGAAGGTCGGATGAGCGAGATGGTCACCGGGTTCCTCGGGCTCGGCGCGATGGGCGACCCGATGGTCCGGACCCTCCTGTCGCGGGGCTGGCGCGTGATCGTGGCGCCCCGTGATCCCCGGAAGGCGGAGGGGGTCCTTGCCGCGGGTGCC
Organism: Chloroflexota bacterium; assembly: GCA_017853275.1. Taxonomy (GTDB): domain Bacteria; phylum Chloroflexota; class Limnocylindria; order Limnocylindrales; family CSP1-4; genus JAFMJV01. The sequence continues at coordinate 9,442 of JAFMJV010000011.1, read as the reverse complement.
GAGATCGTCGCCGACCCGGCGGCGCTCGCGGAGCGGACGGATCTCGTCGTCACCTGCCTCACGGATGGCCATGCCGTCGCGGACGTCCTCGCCGGCCCGCGTGGCCTCCTCGCCGGCGGGCGCTGGCCGGGGCTCGTCGTCGACTGCACCACGACCCGTCCCGGCGAGGCGCGCGAGCTCGCTGCCCGGTGTGCCACCGTGGGAGCCGCCTTCCTGGACGCACCGGTCAGCGGCGGTCCGCGCGGCGCCCAGCAGGGGACCCTCTCGATCATGGTCGGGGGCTCGGACGCTGACTTCGCTCGTGGCCGGGCGGTCATGGAGGGGATGGGCAGCCGCGTCATCCACTGCGGGCCGCAGGGTGCGGGCCAGGTGACGAAGGCCTGCAACCAGCTGATCGTCATGAGCACGGTCACGGCGGTGGCGGAATCCCTCCGGCTTGCGGCCAACGCAGGGCTCGACCCGTGGGTCGTCCGCGAGGTCCTCCTCGGCGGCTACGCCTACAGCCCGATCCTCGAGATGCACGGCGTCCGGATGCTCACCGGCGACTATGCCCCCGGCGGGCGGGCCTCCTTCCACGAGAAGGACATCGCGACGATCGCGGAGATCTGCGCGGCGAGCGGCCTGGAGCTGCCGCTCTTCGAGACCGTCCGCGAGCGGTTCGAGACCCTCTTCGCGCGCCCCGGCGGACGTGACCTCGACCATTCCGCGGTCGCCACCCTCTACCCGGTCCCGGAGCAGCCCGCAGGCGAGGATGGCCGGCCCGCCTGACCGGGTCCCGGTGCGCGCCATCGTCCTCCTCGGCCTGATGGGCGCGGGGAAGACGAGCGTCGGACGGATCGTCGCGGACCGGCTCGGCTGGCCGCTCGATGATTCCGACCCGCAGATCCGGGCCCGGACGGGGCGGACGGTGAAGGAGCTCCGGGACGAGATCGGCACGGACGGGATGCACACGCTCGAGGCGGAGCATCTCCTCCTCGCGCTGGCTGCACCGCGGCCGCGCGTGATCACCCCGTCCGCGTGGTCGATCGAGGACCCGGCCTGCCGCGCCGCGCTCGGGGAGCCCGGGCTCCTTGTCGCCTGGCTCCGGGCCGATCCGGAGGCGCTCGCTGCACGCTTCGCCGACGCCGCCCACCGCCCGGCCTATGGAGACGACCCGGCCACCTTCCTCGCGGCCCAGCTGGCGCGCCGCGGGCCGCTCTACGCCCAGGTGGCAGACCTCATCCTGGACACCGCGGCCGGCGGTCCGGAGCGCGCCGCGGAGGCGATCCTCGCTGCCGTCGCTGCGCGCGATGGGGCCGTTTGACGCTCCTTCCGAAGGGCCGCTAGGCTTCCCCTCGACGGAGACCGAGCACCGGTCGCTCCGCCCACCAGGGTCCGGGTCGCCCGGGCTGCGGCGGCGGATGGCCCCCTCGGCTGTTCGGCGCATCCCGCGCCCGGCAGGCCCAGTCCGTCCTCGCCCCCACTCCATGAATCGATCCCGCCCGTGCGGGTGGAACTGAGGTTGACATGACCGATCCCGTCGTCCTCGCGGTCCTCGTGGCCGCGAGCGCCGGGGCGCTCGTTCTCGGGTTCGTCGCCCGGGGCCTGATCGCCAACCAGGCCGTGAAAGCGGCCGGCGAGAAGGCTGCCCGGATCGTCGCCGAGGCGCGCGCCCAGCAGAAGGAGCTGATCCTCCAGGCCAAGGATGAGCAGGTCGAGCTGCAGCGCCGGATGGAGGAGGAGAGCCGCGCGCGCCGCAACGAGCTCGCCGGCCTCGAACGCCGCCTCCAGCAGCGCGACGAGCAGCTCGATCAGCGAACGGACGTCCTTGCCGAGCGCGACCGCAAGCTGACCGGGCGCGAGCGCGAGCTGGACGACCAGCGCGACCAGCTCGCCCAGGCGCGCTCCGAGCACCTCGCCGCGCTGGAGCGCGTGAGCGGGATGTCGATCGCGGAGGCCAAGTCGATCCTCCTCGAGCAGGTCCGCGAGGAGGCCGAGCATGACGCGGTCCGCCTCACCCGCTCGATCGAGCGGTCCGCCCGCGAGACCGCGGAGGAGAAGGCCCGGGACGTGGTCGTCACCGCGATCCAGCGGGTGATGGTGGACCACACCGCCGAGATGACCGTCACCGTCGTCCCGATCCCCTCGGACGAGATGAAGGGGCGGATCATCGGCCGCGAGGGCCGGAACATCCGCGCCCTCGAGCAGGCGACCGGGATCGACCTGATCATCGACGACACCCCGGAATCGGTCCTCGTGAGCGGCTTCGATCCGGTCCGTCGGGAGGTCGCCCGGCTCGCCCTCACGAAGCTCATCCAGGACGGACGGATCCATCCCGGCCGGATCGAGGAGGTCGTGGCCAAGGCGCGCGCCGAGGTCGAGACCGCGATCCGCCAGGCCGGCGAGCAGGCGGTCTACGAGACCGGTGTGCCGGGCCTCCCGCCGGAGATCATCCGGCTCCTCGGACGGCTCCGCTACCGGACGAGCTTCGGCCAGAACGTCCTGCGCCACGTGACGGAGACCGCCGGCCTCGCCGCGGTGATCGCCGCGGAGGTGGGTGCGGACGTCGGCATCGCGAAGCTCGGTGGCCTCCTCCACGACATCGGCAAGGCCGTCGATCACGAGGTGGAAGGGCCGCACGCCGCGATCGGCGCCGATATCGCCCGCAAGCACAAGCTCCCGGACCGGGTGGTGAACGCGATCGCCGCGCACCACCAGGAGGTGGAGTACACCTGCATCGAGTCGCCGATCGTCCAGATCGCGGACGCCATCAGCGCTTCCCGGCCGGGTGCCCGCGGCGAGACCGTGGCGACCTACGTGAAGCGGCTCGAGGACCTCCAGGCGATCGCCGAGAGCTTCACGGGCGTCGAGCGCTCCTTCGCCGTCCAGGCGGGCCGCGAAGTGCGGATCATCGTCCGGCCGGAGGAGATCGACGACATCGCCCAGACCCGCCTCGCGCGCGAGATCGTCCAGAAGATCGAGGAATCGCTGACCTACCCGGGCCAGATCAAGGTCACGGTCATCCGCGAGACCCGCGCCGTGGAGTACGCGAAGTGAGCCGGCGGTCGCCGCTCCCGTGAGCGACCTGCGCGCGGCGCGCCCCACGCTCGCCGCCCAGACGCTTCCCGTCCCGCCGCCCCGGCCGGGCCGGGGGATCGTCCGGATCCTCATGGTCGGGGACCTCATCGGTCGCCCGGGGCGGGCCGTCCTCCAGCGCCACCTCCCGGAGCTGCGCGAGACCCGGGGGATCGACTTCGTCACCGCGAACGGCGAGAACGCGGCGCGGGGCATGGGCCTCACGCCACCCACGGCGCGCGAGATCTTCGATGCCGGGGTGGATGTCATCACGAGCGGGAACCACATCTGGGACAAGAAGGAGATCCTCCCGGAGCTCGACCGGGACGAGCGGATCCTGCGCCCCCTGAACTACGGCACCGTCGGCGTCCCCGGCCGCGGATGGGGGATCTTCCACGCCGCGGACGGCAGCGAGATCGTCGTCATCAACGCCCAGGGACGGACCTGGATGCAGCCGATCGAGAACCCCTTCACGGAGCTCGACCGGCTCCTCGAGGAGAGCGCGGACGAGCTGCCGCCCCTCCGTCTCGTCGACTTCCACTGCGAGATCACGAGCGAGAAGACCGCCTTCGGCCTCCACCTGGACGGCCGCGTCAGCGTCGTCGCGGGGACGCACACCCATGTCCCCACCGCGGACCTCCGGATCCTCCCGCGGGGGACCGCCTACGTGAGCGACCTCGGGATGACCGGGGGGATCGACAGCGTCATCGGCTTCGCGCCGGAGAGCGTCCTGCCGCGCTTCCTCACCGGCCTCCCGACCCGCTTCGAGGTCGCGGAGGGCCCGGTCATCCTCAACGCGCTCCTGGTCGACCTCGATCCGCTCGATGGCGGACGGGCGGTCGCCGCCGAGCGGATCGCGCAGCTCATCGAGGCCTGAGGTGGACGAGGCCGTCCGGGTCGACCTCCACGCGCACACGACCGCCTCGGACGGCGGCCTGAGCCCGGAGGCGCTCTGGGGGGCGATGTGCGCGGCCGGCCTCCGGGTCGCTGCGATCACCGACCACGACACCTTCGCCGGCCTCCGCAGCCTCGCCACGAGCGGGGCCGTCACGGATGGCAGCGCGGGCCCCGTCCTCGTTCCGGGGCTGGAGATCAACGCCGCCCCGAGCGCCCGGCTCCCGGGGGAGGGGACCGGCCGGGCACCCGGCGAGATCCATCTGCTCGGCCTCGGCGTGCGCATCGACGCGCCCGGCATGGATGCCGTCCTCGCTCGGCAGCGTGACCTCCGCCGGGAGCGGATCCTCGCGATGCTCGAGCGGCTCCGTGCGGCCGTGCCGGCGCTTCCCCTCACCGCGGAGGAGGTCGAGGATGTCCCCGACGCCCACGCCGTGGGCCGGCCGCTGCTTGCCCGCGCGCTCGTCCAGGCGGGCGCGGCGCCCTCGATGGACGATGCCTTCGCGCGGTTCCTCGCCCCCGGCGGGCCGGCCTGGGTGCCGCGGCGCGGGATCGACGCGCTGGAAGCCGTGGAGCGGATCCGCGAGGCGGGCGGGCTCGCGGTCCTCGCGCATCCCTTCGGGCTCGCGGACGATCCCGGCGCGCTCGATCCGCTCGTGGAGGCAGGGCTCGCCGGCATCGAGGCGCACTACCGCAGCTTCCCGGACGAGATCGTGACCGCGCTCCTCGCGATCGCCGCCGGGCGGGGTCTGCTCGTCACCGGCGGGAGCGACTTCCACGGTGCCGACCCCGCGGGCTACCGCGACGCCGTGGCCGGCGCACGGATCCCGGCGGCCGTCGGCGACCGGCTCCTCGCGGCGCTCGCCGCATGACGAGCCGCGCGCTTCCCATCCTCGAGGCCCTGCCGGCCGCGCCGGGTGTGCCGCGGCCGGCCATGCCCGACCCCGATCCGGCGCTCGCCGAGTTCGTCACGGACGACCAGGTCCAGCCGCGCTTCCATCTCTGGACGCTCGGCTGCCAGATGAACCGCTCGGATGCGGAGGAGATGGCCGGGGCCCTCCTCGCTGCCGGCTGCCGGGAGGCGGCGGGCCTCGAGGATGCGGAGCTGATCGTCATCAACACCTGCGCGATCCGGGAGGCGGCCGAGCAGAAGGTGATCGGGCGGATGGGGGCGCTCTCCCGGCTGAAGGCGGCGAACCCGGGGCTCCGCGTCGTTCTCACGGGGTGCTCCGTCCGCGCGGACAACACCGCGATCCTTGGCCGGCGCTACCCCGCGGTCGATCTTTTCCTCCGTCCGGACGAGGAGCCGGAGCTCGTCGCCCGGCTCGGCCTCCTCGCGCCCACCGCCCCCGCGGCGCTCGCCCCGGCGCCCTCCTTCGCGCCCGTCCGCGCGTCCGTGGCGGCGACCGCCGACCGTCTCACCACGACCCGCGCCGCTGCCGTCGCCGCGGGCTCGGTGGCCCGCGCAGCCGGCCCGCGCGCATGGCTCCCGATCATCTACGGCTGCGACAAGACCTGCACCTACTGCATCGTCCCCTTCAGCCGCGGGCCGGAGCGGAGCCGTCCCTGGGACGACATCCTCGCGGAGGCCTCCCGGCTCGCCGAGGCGGGCTACGCGGAGGTGACCCTCCTCGGCCAGAACGTGAACTCCTGGGGCCACGACCTGCCGGCCGATCCGCGCTTCGCCCAGGTGCGCAACGGGCGCACCCTCGGCCGCGACCTGCCACTCGACGGCCGCCCGGATATCGCCGAGCTCCTCCGTGCCATCGACGCCATCCGCGACCCGGACGGGCGCCCGGCGATCCCCTGGCTGCGCTTCATCACCTCCCACCCGTGGGACCTCTCCGAGCGGCTCATCGCGGCGATGGCGGAGTGCGCGTCCGTCTGCGAGCACCTCCACCTCCCGGTCCAGGCCGGGGATGACACCGTGCTCCGGAGGATGGGCCGCCAGTACAGCGTGAGCGCCTACCTGGAGCTCGTGGGGCAGCTCCGTGCCGCGATCCCGGGGATCGCCCTGACCACGGACGTCATCGTCGGCTTCTGCGGGGAGACCGACGCCCAGTTCGCGGCCACGCTCGATCTCCTCCGGACCGTCCGCTACGACGGCGTCTTCGCCGCCGCCTTCTCCCCGCGCCCGGGAACACCGGCAGCGCGGCTCCCCGACGATGTCCCCGCGGAGACGAAGCGGGAGCGGCTGAACGCGCTGCTCGCCCTCCAGGAGGGGATCTCGCGCGAGCGGAACGCGGCCTGGGTCGGCCGGACGACGGAGGTCCTCGTGGAGGAGCTGCGACCGGCGCGGGGTCACGGCCACGGGGATGCGGAGGGGGAGGGGGGTGCATCGGACGGAGGCGCTCCCCTGACGCAGCTCACGGGGCGGAACCGGGAGAACCGCCTCATCCACCTGCCCGGGGACGCGTCGCTCATCGGCCGGCGTGTCGCGGTGACGATCGAGCGGAGCGGCCCCTACGCGCTCGTGGGCCGCCTCGCGGACGCGGGAGCATCCTGACGCCCCTGCCGCCCCTCCTCGTCCTCGCCGGCGCCACCGCGACCGGGAAGACCGCGCTGGCGCTCGCCCTCGCCGAGCGGCTCGGCGCCGTGGAGGTCGTGAGCGCGGACTCGCGCCAGGTCTACCGCGGCTTCGATATCGGGACCGCGAAGGCGACCGCCGCGGAACGCGCCGCCGTTCCCCACCACGGGATCGATCTCGTGGATGCGGACGCGCCCTTCAGCGCCGCGGACTGGCGGCGCCACGCGCTGGACGCGCTCGCCGGGATCGCCGCGCGTGGCCGGCTCGCGATCCTCGCGGGCGGGACCGGCCTCTACCTGCGCGCGATCGCCCGCGGTCTCCCCCTGGATGAGACCGGCAGGGACGATGCGCTCCGCGCCACCCTGGAAGCGCGCCTCGGCACGGAGGGGCTCCCCGTCCTCGTGGCAGAGCTGCGGCGGATCGCCCCGGGGATCGCCGCCGCAACGGATCCGGCGAACCACCGCCGGGTCGTCCGCGCCCTCGAGCGCGCGCACCTGGGCGGTGACCATCCTCCACCCCCGCCGCGCGGCTACCCCGCGCCGGTCGCCTGGATCGGCCTGCGCCGGGAGATCGTGGAGCACGATCGGGCGATCGAGGAGCGGGCCGCGGCCCAGCTGACGGGCGGGCTCCTCGCGGAGACGGAGGCGCTCCTCCGCCGCTACCCGGACCGATCGCTCCGGGCCTGGTCCGCGATGGGCTACCGGGAAGCCTTCTCCGTCCTCGATGGCACGGCGACCCTGGACGAGGCGATCGCCGCGGACGCAGCGCGGACCCGTGCCTTCGCCCGCCGCCAGGCGATCTGGTTCCGCGCCGAGCCGGGGATCGACTGGATCGATCTGCCCGCGACCGGGGGAGGGGAGGCGCTCGCCCGGGCCCTCCCGGTCGCGGAGGCTCTCCTCGCCGGCGCATCCCCCCGGAACCCGGCGTAGGATGGGCCGGTGAGCTCCCGCGACCGCACGATCGACCTGGCCCCGCCCGAGGAGAAGGCCTTCCTCATCGCCGTGGACGAGGGGAAGGACCCCGGCTGGAGCGCCGAGGAATCGCTCGCGGAGCTCGCCAGCCTCGCGGTGACGGCCGGGGCGGAGGTCGTGGGCGCGGAGTGGCAGAACCGGCGCCATATCGACCCCAACTGGTATCTCGGCAAGGGAAAGGCCGCGGAGCTCGAGCAGGCGCGGGCGGAGACCGGCTTCACCCTCCTCATCGCGGACGACGAGCTCTCCCCGAGCCAGCAGCGCGCGCTCGAGGAGCTCCTCGGGGTCAAGGTCCTCGACCGGAGCGGCCTGATCCTGGACATCTTCGCCCAGCATGCGCGGACGCACGAAGGGCGGCTCCAGGTGGAGCTCGCCCAGCTGGAGTACCAGCTGCCCCGCCTCACCCGGATGTGGACGCACCTCTCCCGGACCGGCGGCGGGATCGGGACGCGCGGCCCCGGCGAGAGCCAGCTGGAGACGGACCGGCGTCTCATCCGCGCGCGGATCGCGAAGCTGAAGGAGCGGGTGGACGATGTCCGCCGCTCCCGCGAGGTGACCGCGCGGGCCCGCGACCGGCGCCTCACGAGCACGGTCGCGATCGTGGGCTACACGAACGCGGGGAAGAGCTCCCTCCTCAACGCCCTGTGCGGCACGGAGGCGGCGCACGCGGAGGACAAGCTCTTCGCGACCCTCGATCCCACGAGCCGGACGGTCCGCCTCGGTGACGGCCAGAGCGTGATCGTCACGGACACCGTGGGCTTCATCCACAAGCTGCCCCACCAGCTCGTGGACGCCTTCCGCGCCACGCTCGAGGAGGTCGCCCGGGCGGACCTTCTCCTCGAGGTCGTGGACGTCGCGGACCGCCACCGCGAGGAGCACCGCAAGACCGTCCAGTCGGTCCTCGACGAGCTGGGTGCCGGCGACAAGCCACGCGTCGTGGCCTGGAACAAGTCCGACCTCCTGGGCAGCGCCACCGCCGACCCGGACGCCGTGGCCCCGGTGATCGGCGACTCCGTCCTCGTCTCGGCCCGCACGGGCTTCGGCCTGGACGCCCTCCGGGCACGGATCGCGACCGAGCTCGCCGACCTCTGGGAGGAGGTCGACGTCACCCTCCCGTACCGCGAAGGGGAGCTGCTCAGCCGCGTGCGCGAGCGGGGGACCGTGGAGATCGACTACCGCCCGGACGAGGTCCGCGTGAGCGGGCGCGTTGCTCCCGCGCTGGCGGGCGAGCTGCGTGCCGCGGCGGAGCGGGCGCGCACCGTGGACGCCGGCAGCCGATGACCGGCACCCCCGAACCGGGGGAGACCCCGGGGGAGGGGGGCCCGCCGGCCCTCCCCGCTCCCACGCCCGCCGAGGTCCGGGCACGGAACCTCTTCGTCGTCGCGATCGCGATCTCGGCCGCGGGTTCCGCGATGCTCTACCTCGCGGCCACGACGATCATCGCCACGAACGGCGACCCCGATACGGCCGCGCAGCGGACGGCCCTCTACCTCTCGCTCGCCTTCCTCGCGGGGCTCTGGGTGCCGTGGGTCCCCACGGTGGGCCGGAAGGTCGGGATCGCCCGCGCCTACAGCGGCGCCCTCGTCCTGTGCGCGATCGCAACGGTCGGCTGCGGGCTCGCCACCGTCCTCGGCGACGACCCGGTCCGGGCGATGCTCATCCTCGCCGTCGCCGTGGGGGTTCCCGGGACGGTGAAGTCGGTCTACCACCCGCTTCTCGTGAAGACCTTCTTCCGGACGACCCCCTTCGCCGTCTCGCTCACCTGGCAGGGGATCGCCGGGGCGACGGGGTGGACCCTCGGAAGCCTCGCCGGTGGCCTCATCGCCGACCTCGCCGGACCGGCCCTGGCCCTGGTCGTCGCCGGCCTCCTTCTGCTCTCGCTCCCGATCGTCGTCACCCTCGAGCGACCGGATGTCCCGGCGCCGCGTCCCGGGAAGCGCGAACGGGCCCTCAGCGCGATGCGCCACACCCTCGTCCGGCAACCCCGCTTCCGGCG
>JAFMJV010000089.1 GCA_017853275.1 Chloroflexota bacterium | reverse complement strand
GTGGGCGTCTTCATCGACTTCACGATCAGCCAGTCCGGGATGGTCCGCCACTGGCTCCGGGAGCGCTCACCGGGCTGGCGCCGGCGGCTCGCGATCAACGCGTCCGGCGCCCTCGTGACCGCCGTCGTCGCGGTCGTCGTCACCGTCGTCAAGGCGCCGCAGTCGCTCGTCGTCATCGTCCTCATCCCGGTGATCGTGGGCGTGATGCTCTTCATCGCGCGGCAGTACGCCCATGCAGCGGAGGAGCTCCACGTCCGGACCGATCTCATCTTCACGGAGCCCGTGCGCCACGAGCGGGTCGTCATCCCGGCCCCCGGCCTGACCCGCGCCGTGGTCCAGGCGATCCAGTTCGGACGCTCGATCTCCGATGACCTCCAGGTGGTCCACATCACGGATGACATGGAGGACGCCGAGCTCTTCCGCGCCCAGTTCGAGCGGCAGTTCCCGGGCGTCACCTTCGTCATCGTGGAATCGCCCTACCGATCGCTCGTCCAGCCGCTCGTGACCTATCTGGACGTGACGATGAAGGATCCGGAGGCGATCGACCTGATCGTCATCCCGGAGTACGTCGCGGTGAACTGGTGGGAGCGGATCCTCTACAACCAGACGGCGAAGCGCCTGCGTGCTGCGCTCATCGGGCGGCCGAACACGGTCGTCGCCAACGTCCCCTACCGGCGCGAGGCGATGGTCCGCGCCGCGGCGGCCCGGACGCACGGGAGCCTCGAGATGGTCGACCGGGCGGAGGACGGCGAGCCGCGGTGACCGGCGTCCGCCGCAGGATCCGCGGGCGCGCACCGCGCGCCCGTCCGTGGCCGTGGCGCCCCTTCCCGTGGCACGCGCTCCTCATCGCCGCCTGGCCCGTCCTCTTCCTCGCCGCCGAGAACGCGGGGCAGGTTCCCGTCGGCGACCTCCTTCCGCCGCTCGTGGAGCGGCTTGCGATCGCGGTCGCGCTCCTCTTCGGCCTCGGCATCCTCTTCCGCGATCTCCGCCGGGGTGCGCTCGCCGCGACCGGGCTCCTCGGCGCGTGGTCGCTCTTCGGGCACGCTGTGAACCTGCTCGCCCCCGCGGGGATGGACGAGGGGCTCGTCCTCGCCATCCTCGGCCTGCTCGTCCTGGTCCTCGTCCTGGCGGCAGCACGCCTCCCGGAGCGGATCGTGGCCGGCGCGGGCCGGGGCCTCACGGCGCTCCTCGCCGTCCTCGTCGTCCTCGCGCTCGTCCCGATCGTCCCCGCCGGGCTGGGCGAGCTGACCGCCACCACGCGTGCGGCCGGCCGCGCCGACGGCCGCCCGGCGGCGGCACCGGGGAGCCGCGACGTCTGGGTCATCGTCCTCGACCGTTACGGGTCACAGGCCTCCCTCGAGGCGCTCGGCGGGTTCGAGAGCGAGCTGCCGGAGTGGCTCACGGAGCAGGGATTCTTCGTCGCCGAGGATGCGCACGCGAACTACGGGCGGACCTCGATGTCGCTCGCCACGCTCCTCAACGGACGCACGCTGGAGCCGGAGGCGGCACGGATGGACCCCGGGAGCCGTGACACCGGGCCGGTCGATGCGCTCCTCCAGGACCACCTGCTCGGGCGCTTCCTGCAGGGCCGCGGCTACACCTATCTCCATCTCGGGTCGTGGTTCGTCCCCACGAAGACCTCCCGGATCGCGGATGTCAGCCTCCGGCTCGCGGGGGCGAGCGACTTCCGCGCCCTTCTCGAGTCGACGAGCGCGGGACCGGCCCTCGACCGCCTGCTCGGCCTGCCACGCCCCCCGGCCCACCACGTCCTCCACCGGACGGCCGGGCTCTTCGGGCTGCGGGAGCTCGACCGGATCCGGGAGATGCCGGGGCCGAAGCTCGTCGTCGCGCACCTCCTCCTCCCGCACGAGCCGTATGTCTTCGACGAGGACGGGAGCTACCCAAGCCGCGACGAGCGCCTCGCCCGCGGGCTGGACGAGGGCTACCGCCGGCAGATGCGCTATACGGACGAGCGGATCCGCGCCTTCCTCGGACGCCTCCTCGACGTCCCCGCAGAGGAGCGCCCGATCGTCCTGCTCACCGCGGACGAGGGCCCCTACCCCGACCGCTACGCGGCGAGCCAGGCGACCTTCGACTGGGCGACCGCGACGACCGACGAGCTGGTCACGAAGTACGGGATCCTCACCGCCTTCCTCCTCCCCGGCGAGCCACGGCCCGGCGCGATCCCTCCCTATCCGGGGATCACGCCGGTCAACGCCCTTGCCGTCCTCCTCTCCCACGGCTGGGAGGGTGACTGGAGGCTGCAGCCGGACCGCATCTTCACCTCCGCCGGCTGGTACCGCCCGTGGGACCTGGCCGAGGTGACCGACCGCCTCCCCTGACCACGCACGCGGCGATGAAGAGACGGACCCCCGGCCGGTCGGCCGGGGGTCCGTCTGACGTTGCGTGTGGAGCTCGGCTCAGGGCGTGGCGGTCACGTCCGTGTAGCCGGCGGTGGCAGCGGAGCTCGTGGAGCGGTTCGTCACCGCGACCCCCTGGGAGAGGTCGGCCGGGAGGGTGATCGAGACGGACGAGGTGTTCGTCCAGCTCGTCCCGTTCGTGCTCCAGGCGCCGACGAAGCTGTTCCCTGTGCGCGTGATCCGCAGCCAGACCGGGGCGACCGTGCCGCGCGTCAGCGTCGAGACGCTCGACTTGGCACCGGCGGTCGTCCGCCGGGTCCACTCGATGCGGCCGGATCCGTTGAGGCCGAGGTAGACGAAGCGCGCGCTCGCGTTCGCGCCGTCGCGGATCATCACACCCGCGGTCCGGCTGCTGGAGCTGCCCGAGATCGAGGTGAGCTTGACCACGATCGAGCCATCTCCGGAAAGGGAGGTCCACGCGTAGCGGAAGGCGTCGCTGGTGGAGACGAAGCCGGCGCCCGCGCCTGCCACGCTCCACGTTCCGTTGCTCGCGGCGGCCGATCCCACGACACCGACGGACCCGATGTCCGCGCTACTCCAGCCCGCGGGGAGGTCGGAGGTCGGCGGAGCCGGGGTCGGGGTGGGGACGGGCGTGGGAGCCGGAGTCGGCGCAGGGGTGGGGACGGGCGTCGGGACCGGCGTCGGCGTCGGGACCGGCGTCGGCGTCGGGACCGGCGTCGGCGTCGGCGCCGCGGGCACGCAGGAGTCGGCCAGCGCGGCCGCGTCCAGGCGCCCGCCGGTGACGGTGATCCCGGAGAGCGAGCTCGTGGCGACGACCGTGTTCATCAGCTTGGCCCGGATCTGCTGGGCCGAGAGGGAGGGGTCGATCGACGCGCACAGCGCGACCGCGCCACTCACGTGCGGCGTGGCCATCGAGGTCCCGCTGTACGTGGCGTAGCTGTTCGAGGGGACGGAGGAGGTGATCGAGGAGCCGGGGGCGCCAAGGTCCACGGTCCGCGCACCGTAGTTCGAGAAGGAGGAGCGCGCGCCACTGCTCGTGATCGAGGCGACCGAGACGATGCAGTCCCAGCTGCGCGCCGAGGTGGTGCACGTGTAGCTCGAGGGGTAGTGGGCGCCCGAGTCCGTGTTCACGTTCGAGTTGCCGGCGGCCGCGATGAAGAGGATGCCGGCATCGCCTGCGCGGTTGATCGCGGCGAGGAGGGTGCTGCTGAAGCCGCCGCCGCCCCAGGAGTTGCTCGTGGCGACGATGTTCAGGCCATGGCGCTGCTTCAGGTCCGTGAAATAGTCGACGGCAGCGACGGCATCGGAGGTGTAGCCACCCTGCGGACCAAGGAACTTGCCGGAGATCATCGTGACCTTCCAGCTCACGCCCGCGACCCCGGTCCCGTTCCCGCCGACGCCGCCGATCGTCCCGGCGACATGGGTGCCGTGGGCATCCTCACCGGAGTTGTAGACGGTCCGGTCGCGGTAGTAGAAGTCCCATCCGTTCGTGTCGTCGATGTAGCCGTTGCCATCGTTGTCCACGCCGTCCGTGGGGTCGTACGGGTTCGTCCAGATATTCGCGGCGAGATCCGGGTGGGTGACCTGGATCCCCTCATCGATGATGCCGATGTAGACGTTCCGCGAGCCGGTGTAGCCCTTGGCCCAGGCCTCCGCAGCGCCGGAGCCGTACTGGTTCGCCGGGGAGCTCGTGTCGCCGTACATCCCCCACAGGCTGGAACCCGTGAAGTACGGATCGTTGGAGGCGTCCGCGGGGCTGATGGCGCCGCGCCGCTTGCGGTCGTTCTCGATCCACCAGTCCGGCTCCGCGTACTCGACACGCGGATCCGCGGCGAGCGCCTCGAGGGCGCCCTTGGCATGGAAGCGGCTCGCGAAGCGATAGCGGACGACCTTGCCCGCGAGGCGCGAGACCTTGCCGTTCTCGACGGCTCCGAGCGCGCGCGCCTTCTCCGCCGGCTGGAAGCCGGGGCGGTAGGAGACGAGGATCGCATCCGTCATGATCCCGCGGCCACCGCCCTGGAAGGTCCGTGTCCCGCCGGGCGCGTCGAAGCGCTTGGCGGCAGCAGGACCCGCGATCCCGGCGACCGCCGGGAGGGCAAGGCTCAGGCTGAGCAGGACGGTCAGGACGGTTCGGCGTTCACGGCGGTTCTGCATGGCCGCTAGTTTCTCCGCTGGCACGGTTCTCGGGGAGGACACGGAGGTCCCGGAGAAGGTAGTACCGAAGTCCTCCGGCCGGGGGTCCGGAGGTCCGGTCGCGCCACTGGGGGGACGCATCGCGGATGATACCGCGGACCCGCTTCACGGGGGCTTCCCGGTCAGGGGATGAAGGTGAGCTCCGCGAAGCGCGCGGTCGCGACCGCGGTCTTGTCCTCGCTCGTGGCGGCGAAGCCGGCCCGGGCCACCACGGGCATGACGACCGCCTGGACGGCCGTGGTGCTCCAGGTGCTGCCATCCATGCTCCACCCTGCGCGGAACTTGTCGCCCGTCCGGACGATCCGGAGCCAGACCGGCGTCCCGCTCCCGCCGAGGACGCTCTTGCGCACGACGCCGCCGAGGCTCGACCGATAGAGCTGGACGATCTCCCCGTTGCCGCGTCGCCCGATGAAGAGGTACTGGGCCCCCAGCTTCCCGTTCGCGCGCACCATCAGGCCCGCAGGGGCCGTTCCGGCCGCCGGGGACCAGGCGTCGAGCCGGGCGACGATCGAGCCGCTCCCGTCGATCGACGTCCAGACGAGCCGGAACGAGTCGCTCGTCCCCTCGATGCCGCTCCCGGCACCGGAGACGGCCCAGCTGTCGTTGCCTGCGATCCAGCCACCGCCCCCGGCGATGCCCGTGACGCCGATATCCGCGGCGCTCCAGCCCGGGGGGAGGACGGGAGCGGGGCTCGGGGTCGGGGTCGGAGCCGGCGTGGGCGGCGGGGTCGGGACGGGAGTGGGCGCCGGCGTGGGCACGGGCGTGGGAGCCGGGGTCGGGGACGGGGTCGGAGCGATCGTCGGCGCGGGGGTGGGGCTGGGGGT
>JAFMJV010000010.1 GCA_017853275.1 Chloroflexota bacterium | reverse complement strand
AACCCGCGACCCTCACCTTGGCAAGGTGATGCTCTACCAACTGAGCCACTTCCGCCCGGAACACCTGCCGTGACCTTCCCCGAGGGGAAGTTGGTGCCGAGAGCCAGATTCGAACTGGCGACACCGCGATTTTCAGTCGCGTGCTCTACCAACTGAGCTATCTCGGCCCGCTGTCGCGGCGCACCGGATTAAACCACAGACCGGGCCGGGCGGCAACCACCGTGCCCCGGCGGGACCATGGCGCTCAGCTGTGGCCGGCGAGCCGTCGCACCCCCGCACCGTCCACCGGCGGCTGGCCGGTCAGGGCGCGCAGACGGTTGATCCGGTCGAGGAGCGGTGGATGCGTGCTGAAGAGCGAGCCGGAGCGCTCGTCGAGCTTCTTGATCGGGTTGACGATGTAGAGGTGCTGCGTGGCGCGGTTCGCGACCTCGAGCGGCTCCGGGTCGGTGGCGATCACCTCCAGGGCCCGCTCGAGCCCCGCCGGGTTCCTGGTGAGCTCCACGCTCGTGGCGTCGGCCAGGTACTCCCGCTGGCGGCTCACCGCGAGCTGGACGAGGCGCGCGAAGATCGGGGCGAGGATCGCAAGGACGATCGCCACGAGGTAGATGACGACGACAAGGCCACCCCCGGAGGAACGCGAGCTGGAGCGCCGCCCACCCCCGACCGCCCCGTACCGGAGGCTCCGGAGGAAGGCGTCCGAGAGGAGCGCGATGCTCCCCACGAGGACCCCCACGAGGAGCGAGAACCGGATGTCGAAGTTCCGGACGTGGGCCAGCTCGTGACCGATGACCCCCTGGAGCGCCTCCCGGTCGAGCTTCTCGAGCAGGCCGGTCGTCACGGCGATGCTCGCGTGCGCGGGGTCGCGGCCGGTGGCGAAGGCATTCGGAGCGCTGTCATCGATGAGGTAGGTCCGCGGCATGGGGATCGCGGCCGCGATCGAGAGCTCGCGCACGACATCGAGGAGGGTCATCGCCTCCGCCTCGGTCGCGGGCCGCGCCCGCGAGGCGGCAAGGACGACCGCATCCCCGCCGAACCAGGTCCCGACCGAGAGGATGAGCGCGAGGGCGAGCGCCCCGGGGATCGCGATGATCACGCCCTCCACGCTCCCCAGCCAGGCGAAGCCGACCACGGCCCCGAAGACGACGAGGAGGAGGGTGAGGACGACGAGCAGGAGGACGGAACGCCACTTGTTCGCGGCGATCTGGTCGTGGAAGGTCTCGCGGGCGATCACGCCGTGCTCCCGGGCTGCCGGGCCGCGATCAGGCCGAGGGCGGTGTCCCCGCCCCACCCGCCGGCGGATAGCCGAGGTTCACCACCGGGGTCGCCTCGGCGGCCGGCTCGGCATCGAAGAACTCCCGCTTTGTGAACCCGAGGAGGCCGGCGATGAGGACCGCCGGCACCGTCGCGATCCGCGTGTTGTAGTCCAGGACGGTCGCGTTGTAGTGCTGGCGCGAGAAGCTGATCTGGTTCTCCGTGGTGGTCAGCTGCTCCTGGAGCTGGAGGACGTTCTCGTTCGCCTTCAGCTCCGGGTAGGCCTCCACGACCGCGAAGAGCGAGCGGAGCGTGGAGGAGAGCGCGTTCTCGGCCATCGCCGCCTCGTGGGGCCCCTTCGCGCCCGCTGCCACCGCCGAGGCACGGGCCGTCGTCACGTCCGTGAGGACCTTCTGCTCGAAGCCCATGTAGCCCTGGACCGCGTTGACGAGGTTCGGGATGAGATCCCAGCGGCGCTTCAGCTGGACCTCGATCTGCGACCAGGCTTCGTCCACCCGGAGCCGGGCGCGGACGAGCCCGTTGTAGAGGACGACGACCAGGCCGACGACCACGACGACGGCGATGACGATGATCAGCGTCGAGTCCATCTCACCCTCCCTGCGATCGGAGCCACGGAGCTCCCCGAGCGAGTCTATCAGGGCGGTCCAGCCGGACCGGGGGGCGTGGTGGGCGGTGAGGGACTCGAACCCCCGGCATCCTCGGTGTAAGCGAGGCGCTCTGACCAGCTGAGCTAACCGCCCCCGGTCGCGATGGTAGCGGGGACCCGTCCGGCCCCGGAAAGGAGAACGGCGGCCCGCTCGGCCGCCGTGTCGATCAGCGAGGTGGTGCCCAGGCCGGGACTTGAACCCGGATGAGTTGCCTCATACGCCCCTCAAACGTACGCGTATACCAATTCCGCCACCTGGGCAAGGTGTCTGTCCGTCGCCCATCGTCGAGGGTCTGGTACCGAGGGAGGGACTCGAACCCACACGACCTTGCGGCCACCAGCTCCTGAAGCTGGCGCGTCTGCCATTCCGCCACCTCGGCGTGGACGACGACCGGGCGAACCCGGTCGCAACGGACCGAGCGCGAAGGATACCACGTCCTCCGCGCCGCGTCGGCCCGCCGGAGATGACCCTAGAGGGAGCTCCCGGAGGCGAGGAAGGCGATCAGGGAGACGCCGACGAAGAGGATCGCGAGGATGATCGTGAACTGGTAGAGCCGCTTCTCCACGCCGCGCCGGCTCCGGTAGACGGAGGACTCGCCGCCGAAGGTGGCGCCGAGACCGGCGCCACGCGACTGCAGGAGGATCGCGGCGATGAGGCCGAAGCAGGAGATGAAGAGGGCGAGCGCGAGGATCAGGTTCACGGGACGGTCCGGACCTCCGTCGGATCGGGCTGGATGAGCGCGAAGGATAGCACGCGCCCGGCGGCCGTCACCCTCGGGCCGGCAGGAGCAGCGAGTGGCCGGTCATCCCCGGTGCGGCGGGGAGGCCCACGATCTCGAGGAGGGTCGGCGTCACGTCCGCGAGGACCCCGGGGCGGAGGGAGCGTCCCTCCACGCTCCTCCCGGCGAGCAGGAACGGCACCGGGCTGAGCGAATGGGCAGTGACGATCCCGCCCTGCGCATCGCGCATCACATCCGCGTTGCCGTGGTCCGCGGTGATCGCGAGGAGCGCCTCGGACGCCGGCTCGGGACCCCCGAGCACCGCGTCCGCGATCCGGCCGATGCAGGCGTCCACGATCCGGCATGCGGCGACCGCCGCGTCCCACGAGCCCGTGTGGCCCACCATGTCCGGGTTCGCGAGGTTCGCGACGATCAGGTCATGGCGGCCCGCAGCGACGGCCGCGACGATCGCATCCGTCACGGCCTCGGCGCTCATCCCGGGCTGCAGGTCGTAGGTCGCCACCCGGGGGCTCGGGATGAGGAGCCGATCCTCGCCCGGCCAGGGATCCTCGACGCCGCCGTTGAAGAAGTAGGTGACGTGGGCGTACTTCTCCGTCTCCGCGACGTGGAGCTGCGTCCAGCCGTTCCCTGCCGCGATCTCCGCGAGGCTGGTGACGATGAGCGGGGGGAAGGCGACCGCGACCGGGAGCCCCGCCTCGTACTCCGTGAGCGTCACGACCGCGATCCCCGCCGGGACTCGCGGACGCGGGAAGCCGGAGAAGTCCGGATCGCAGAGCGCCCGGGTCAGCTGGCGCGCCCGGTCGGCCCGGAAGTTCAGGTGGACGACGACATCGCCGTCCTCGATCGGGGTCTCCGGGGCGATGACGGTGGGCGTGACGAACTCGTCGCTCTCATCCCGCTCGCGGGCCGCCGCAAGCGCAGCCTGCGGGCTGGGGGCCGAGAGGCCCTCCGCATCCACGAGCGCCGCCCAGTGCCGGGCGACCCGGTCCCAGCGCTGGTCGCGGTCCATGCCGAAGTAGCGGCCCCCGACCGACCCGATCCGGGCCCCCGGATGCGCGGCCGCCAGGCGCGCGGAGAAATCGTCCAGGAAGCCCTCCGCCGAGCGGGGCGGGGTATCCCGGCCGTCGAGGAGGAGGTGGACGACCAGTTCCCGGACGCCCGCGCGCCGTGCCAGCTCGGCGAAGGCGACCGCGTGCCGGTCGTGGGCGTGGACCCCGCCGGGTCCGAGGAGGGTGATCGCATGGAGCCGGCGCCCGCTCGTGGCCGCCCGCTGCGCGGCGCCGAGCAGGACCTCGTTGGTGAAGAAGGATCCGTCCGCGATCGCGGCATCCACCCGCGGGTAGTCCTGGAGGACGGGGCGGCCCGCACCGAGGTTCAGGTGGCCGACCTCGCTGTTCCCCATCTGCCCCTCGGGGAGCCCGACCGCCGGTCCCGAGGCATCGAGGAGGGTGTTCGGCCAGCGGTCGACGAGCGCCCGCCAGCGCGGCATCCCGGCCGCGACGATCGCGTCGTCCGCCGGTCGCGGACCGACCCCGAAGCCGTCGATCACGACGAGGACGACCGGAGAGGGCCGGCCCGCCGTCTGCGCTCCCGCAGCCATCTCGTGACCCGTCAGGCGCCGCGCCGCGCGCGCGCGGTGAGCGCTGCGCGTCCGACGATCGCGGCCATCTCGTCCGGCTTCAGGCCCGCGCCCCCGACAAAGGCGCCGTCGATCGCCGGCTCGGCGAGGTACTCGGCGGCGGATGTGCTCGTCACGCTTCCCCCGTAGAGGACGGGCGTCGCCTCCGCAGCGGCGACCGATGCGACATGCCCGATGGCCGCCCGGATCACCGCCGCGATCTCCGCGGCATCCGCACCCCGGGCGGTCCGCCCTGTCCCGATCGCCCAGACCGGCTCATAGGCGACGACGAGGCCGGCCGGGAAGGGTCCCGCCCGCAGCGCGACGGCGAGCGCGGCCTCCACCTGGCCACGGACGGTCCGGTCGGCGTGCCCTGCCTCGCGCTCCGCGAGCTGCTCACCGACGCACAGGATCGGACGGAGACCCGCCTCGACACAGCGCACGATCTTCCGGCCGATCAGCTCGTCCGTCTCCCCCTGGTCGCGCCGCCGCTCGGAGTGACCCACGATCGCCCACGTGGCGAGGCCCGCAAGCATGGACGCCGAGATCTCCCCGGTGTAGGCGCCCGCGCTCTCGGCGTGGACGTTCTGGGCACCGACCGCGACCCCGGTCCCGTCCAGCGCGGCGGCCACGGCCGCGAGCGAGATCGCGGGCGGGCAGATCACCCGCACCACCTCCGGCTCCGCGATCGCCGCGGCGATCGCCCGGGCGAGCCCCGGCGCATCGGCAGGGGTCGTGTTCATCTTCCAGTTCGCGGCGACGATGACCTCTCTCATCGACCAATCATCCCACGTCCGGCCGCTCCTCCTCGGCGAGCCGCTCGATGCGAACGAAGGCCCGCTGGACCCGCGCCCGCCCGATGCCGAGCGCATCGGCGATCTCCGCGAGCGTCGCCCCGGGGTCGGCCACGCGCGCCTCCGCGACCGCGCGCTCGTGGGGGGCGAGCTCGGCCCAGCCGGACCCGCGCCGGAGGCGATCGATCGCCAGGACCTGCCGGGCCGCAGCACCCGCGGAGCGCCGGAGGTTCGCGGTCTCCGCGTTCAGGACGCGGTTGAGATGGCCATGCAGCTGATGGGTGACGAGGCGCGTCTCGAGCTCCAGCGCGGAAGCCGAGGCGCCGAGTCGCCGGAGGAGCTCGAGGATCGCGTCCGCGGACTTCCACGTGAGGACACCCCTCCCCCGCCGGGTCCGGATCGCGGCCGGATGGCCGAGGGCCACGAGGCGGGGTGCGAGCTCCGCGGCGGCCTCCGGGTCCAGGACGAGCTCCAGGTGGGAGCGCCCCGTCCCGAGGCTGAGCGAGCCATGGGCCAGGAAGGCGCCCCGCAGCCACGCGGTCCGGCAATGATCCGCGACGGCTGTCCAGTCGAAACGGTCGGCCTCGGACGGACGGACCCGGCGGCGACCGCCGGCCGGCGGGGCATCCAGCCGGACGGCCAGGCGTGCCACGGCGGGGGTGCGCGCCTCGCCATCCGCGGCCCGCCCCAGGCCGGCCCGCTCGGCTGCGCGGCAGCAGGGACGCGCCGGTGCGATCGCCGCGAGCTCCGCGCGGATGGCGGTGACGAGGTCACGATCCCGCTCCGAGCCGCCGGCGCGGGCGCCGGCCGCGACGCTCAGGCCGGACGCGCCACGTCCGCGGCGCGCGCGAGGGCTCGCTCCTCGGCGAGCGCGAGGAGCCGGGCGGAGAGCTTCGCCGGGTCATGGCGATGCGCGTTCCCGTCATCCACGACATCGGCCGTGACGAGACGCGGTCGGACGAGATCCGGAGAGAGGTCGATGCGCACCGGCCCGGCGGGGTAGCCCTCCGGCTGCCGGGCGCGCATGTTGCTGTTGGCGAGGACGACATCCACGAGCGTGCCGACCCCGTGAGCCGCGAGCGCCGCGAGGTGCTCCGAGAGGGTGTAGCCCTCGGTCTCGCCGGGCTGGGTCGCGACGTTGGCGACGTAGACCCGGAGGCCCGGTGCGGTGGCGAGCGCCGAGCGGATCCCGGGCACGAGGAGGGACGGCAGAAGGCTCGTGAAGAGGCTGCCCGGCCCCAGGACGATGAGGTCCGCCTCCCGGATCGCCTCGACCGCGTCCGCGCTCGCCTCCACGGCCGCAGGGCTGATCCAGACGCGGCGGATCCCCCGGGCGCGCATGATCCGGGACTGGCCGTCCATCATCTCGCCGCTCGTGAGCTCCGCGTGGAGGGTGAGCGGGACGGGTGCGACGGGGACGACCTGCCCCCGGACCGCGAGGACCCGGTTCGTGAGCCGGACCCCTTCCTCGAAGTCCCCGGCGATCTCCGAGAGGGCCGCGATGAGGAGGTTGCCGAAGGCGTGACCCGCCAGGCCCCCCTCCCCCGCCTGGTCCGGCGGGAAGCGGAAGGCGAGGAGGTCGGTCATCACGGGCTCCGCGTCCGCGAGCGCGGTGATGCAGCTCCGGAGATCGCCCACCGGCGCGATCCCGAGCTCCTCCCGGAGCTTCCCCGACGAGCCTCCGTCGTCGGCCACGGTGACGATCGCGGTGATGTTGCTCGTCGACTCCTTCAGCCCGCGCAGGAGGGTGGAGAGCCCGGTGCCGCCGCCGATCGCGACCACGCGCGGCCCCCGTGCGAGGGAGCGCTTCTGGTAGACGAGCTCGACGAGGGGCGCGTTCGGGGTGGGAAAGGGCTCGAGGAGGACCCCCATCAGGCGGCGCAGACCGTAGAGGAAGACGCCGAGGCCGATGACGAGGACGACGAGCGGACGGACAAGACCGGGGAGGAACTGGAGGCTGGCGACACCGAAGATCTGACCGAGAAGGCTGCTGTCCGGGATCTCCCGGAAGGCGATCCGGATGACGAAGGCGCCCGCGACCGCGAGGATGAGCTGGCCGAGGAGGACGACGAGGAGCCAGCCGACGATCCCCGTACCGGGCCGCAGCCAGCGCCGGACCCGGTCCCAGCGGCGCCCGGCCGGCGCAGCGCCGCCGCTCATCCGCCGAGCTCCCGGTGCCAGAGCCCCACCGGCCCGTGGTCGGCGCGCCGGAGGGCCTCGGCGAGGGCTTCCGCGATCGCCACGGATCGATGGACCCCTCCGGTGCACCCGATCGCGATCGTGAGGCGCGACTTGCCCTCGGAGCGATAGGCCGGGATCGTGAAGCCGAGAAGGTCGTCGACCGCGGCGAGGAAGCGCCGCGTGATCGGCTGGCCGAGGACGAACTCGCGCACCTCGGCCTCGCGGCCGGTCAGGTCGCGCAGCTCGCTGCGGTAGAAGGGGTTCTCGAGGAAGCGCACGTCGAGAACGATGTCCGCCTCCAGGGGGATGCCGTGCTTGTAGCCGAAGCTGATGACCTGGATCGTCAGCTCGTCCACCTCGAGATCGGGGTGGAGCGAGGCGGCGATCCGCTCCCGCAGCTGGCGGCCCGAGAGCCGGCTCGTATCGATGATCACGGAGGAGAGGGCACGGACCTCCTCGAGCATCGCCCGCTCCTGGGCGATCGCGGCGGCGACCCCCTGGCGTCCGTCGTCGAGCGGATGGCGATGACGCGTCTCGGAGTAGCGCCGGATGAGGATGTCGTCCTCCGCCTCGAGGAAGACGATCTGCGGCTCGATCCCGTGGGCGTTCAGGGCATCCATCGTGGCGGCGAACGCCTCGGGCGCGTTGCCGGAGCGGATGTCCAGGACGAGGGCGACCCGGCGATAGCGCTCGGCATCCGTCGCCACGAGCTCCGCGAACTCGCGGAGAAGCGCGCTGGGCACGTTGTCCACGACCGTGTAGCCGAGGTCCTCGAAGATCTTGCTCGTCGCGGTCTTCCCTGCCCCGGAGAGCCCCGTGAGGATGACCACGTGGCGCTCCCGGGGATCCGCCGGGGCGGCACGGTCCGGCGTGCCCGCCGGCAGGTCCGACGCGGGCAGCGCCCGCTCAGGCATCCGCCGGTCCGCGCGCTCCGGAGCGCTGGAGCATCCAGATCGTGAACTCGTAGAGGAGGTACATCGTGCCGGCCATGACGAGCGGGCTGATCGGGTCGCCGCCCGGGGTGGCCACGACGGCGAAGACGACCGAGCCCATGAGGACGAGCCGCCGGCTCGAGCGGAGCTTCTCCACGGAGAGGATCCCGAGGCGGTTGAGGAGGACGAGCACGATCGGGAACTCCATCACCGCGCCGAAGAGGAGGAAGATCATCGTCACGAAGCCGTAGTAGGCCTCGGCGCTCGGGACCGTCTCGGCGATCCCCTCCACGTTCCAGCTCGTGAGGAAGGCGATCGCGTACGGCATCGTCACGTAGGCGACGATCGTGCCGAGGAGGAAGAAGACGACCGCCGCGGGGATCCAGGGCAGCGCGGCGCGGCGCTCCTTGTCCGTCAGGCCGGGCGAGACGAACGCCCACAGCTGGTAGAGGAGGATCGGGAGCGAGAGAAGGATCCCCACCACGATCGAGATCTTCATGAAGAGGAAGAACCCGCCGCTGACGGTGAGGAACTGGACCTTCGTCGCCTCACCCCGGTCCGGGAGCGGGTCGGCGAGGATCGTGATGATCTGCGGCGCCAGCCAGAAGCCGACGATCCCCCCGATGAGGATCGCGGCGATGCAGATCGCGAGCCGTCGACGCAGCTCCGCGAGGTGGTCGACGAGCGACATCACCGAGGGATCCTCGGCAGCCTCCGCAGAGGGCGCACCGGCGCCCGGAGCGACGGCGCGGTCGGAGCTCGTCATCGCATGGGGCCGGCGCGGCAGGCGCGGTCGAACGGAGGGGTCAGGCGCGGTCGGTCGCCGGGTCCGCGGGCGTGCCCATCGGCGCGTCCGACGGCACGGACTCCGGGGCGGGCGCAGGCGCGGGCGCTGCGGCGGGGGCGCTCAGCGGCTTGGTCACCGCGGTCGTCGCCTCCTGGACCTCCGTGGATGCCTTGCGGAACTCGCGGATCGTCTTGCCGAACGCGGCACCCACTTCCGGCAGCTTCCCCGGCCCGAGGACGAGCAGCGCGATCACGAGGATGATGATCAGCTCGACCGGTCCGATATTCGGCAGTCCCATGCGGTCCTCCGTTCCCTCTCCTGATCGGGTCGGCGGGTCCCCGCCGAGGGGGTCATCGTAGCACTCGGAGATCGGCCGCCCAGCGCCGTGCGGACGCCGCGATCGCGGCACCCGGATCCGCGGCGTCGTGGGCCGCCGCGGCGATCCCCCGCGAGACATTGACGAGCAGGCCCCCGCCCGGCGCACGCGAGAAGGCCGGCCCCGCCGTGGCCCGCCCACGGGAGACGGCTGCCGCGGCGTCCCCTCCCTGGGCACCGACCCCGGGGACGAGGAAGGGAAGGCCGGGGGCGACCGACCGGATCGCGCTCATCTCCTCCGGCGCGGTCGCGCCGACGACGAGCCCGACGGTCCCGGGATGACGCTCCCAACCGACGGCGCGACGGGCGACGCGGAGCGCGAGGATCTCCTCCGGCGCCCCGTCCATGGGATCGGCGGCGACCCGCAGCCCCTGGAGCTCGGCAGCGCCCGGGTTCGAGGTCCGGCAGAGGAGGTAGACGTGCCGGTCCGGGCGGTCGAGGAGCGGCGCGATCGCATCCGCCCCGAGGTACGGGTTGGCGGTGATCGCATCCGCCCCGAGACGGTCGAAGAGCGCCTCCGCGATGCGCTCCGAGGTGGATCCGATATCACCCCGCTTCGCATCCGCGATGAACGGCAGGTCGGACGGGACCCCTGCGCGCACGCGCTCCAGGGCAGCCACGCCGGGACTCCCCCAGGCCTCGAAGAAGGCGACGTTCACCTTGACCGCGGCCGCCATCGGGCCGGCGGCCTCGAGGATGAGCCGCGCGAAGCGCTCGATCCCCGCCAGCCCGGTGCCGAGGGCGGGCGGGACGGCGACCGGGTCCGGGTCGATCCCGAGGCAGAGGACCGAGCCGGTCCGCTCGGTCCGCGCGGCCAGCATCGCCGCATAGCGCGGGACGGGCGACGCCACGCTCACGGTGCCGGGCTCGGCCCCGCCGATGGCCCGGGCTCGACCGGCTCCGCAACGACCTCGGGGGTCGCCATCGGGACGATCAGCTCCTCCGGGATGAACCAGCTCGGCGGAGACTCCGCGTCCAGCCCGCCATCCTCCGTGACCGGCTTCTGCTCCAGGCGGGTGAAGCCGCGCGCCGGGTCGAGGGTGAGGACCCACAGGTCCACGCCGAGCCCCTTCCGGCGCAGGAAGGCGATCTGGTTCCCGTTCGGCGAGAAGGTCGGTGCGAAGCTGTCGCCGTCGTTCGTGAGGCGGGCGACCTCCGCACCGCTCTCGGGGTCGAGGATGACGATGTCACGGCCGGTCCCCGTGGTCCGCTCGGCGGCGATCCAGCGCCCATCCGGGGACCACGACGGGTTGGCATAGCCCTCGCGCAGCAGCTCCATCTTCTCGCTCCGGACGGTCACGATCCCGATCTTCGGCGTCCCGATCTGGCCGCTGCGGATGTTGTAGGTGAACGCGATCCGCTTGCCGTCCGGGCTCCAGTCCGGGTCGTTGTGGCCCTGGGCGTCGATCACCTCGAGGTCCAGCGCCTGGAGACGGCCGCCATCGCTGGACATCGTATGCAGGACGACCTCGCCGTAGCCGTCCTTGCCGTCGCTCACGACCGCGATCCGCTCCCCGTCCGGGGAGACATCCGGCTGGAGGACCCAGCTGTGCCACTGGCCCCCGCCCGAGGGGAAGATCGACTCGTAGATCTGCTTCCGGTCCGACCCGTCCGCCGCGATGCTCATGATGTTCGGGTAGAAGAAGCGGTACTTGGCGAGCCGCCCCTCCCAGGGCGCCTGGACCGTCTTGTCCCGCGTCTCCACGAAGACGATCCGCTTGCCATCCGGAGTCCACGAAGGAGCGGAGTCGAGGCCCTTCCGGGTGAGCGCCTGGATATCCCCCTTGCCCGTCACCCGGTAGATGTCGCCGCCCTTGGTGAAGAGGATCTGGCCGATGACCTCGGCGGTCCGCTCCGGGGGCGGTGTGATGACGATCGTCGCGCGGGGGGTCGCCGTTGCGACCGGCTCCTCGGGCAGGTTCCCGCTCGCATCCGGTGTCCCGAAGGCGAGCGGCGCTTCCGTCGGCTCGGCGGACCCGCCGGACGGGCCCCAGACGGCGATCGCCAGCCAGCTCCCGACGAGGAGCGCGATGACGCCGACCGCGGAGATCGCCGGGGCGATCACCGGGGGACGCGGCGCGCGCGGTCCGCGGGACCCGGGCCGGGCCGGTCGCTCCTGGCGGGTCGCCTGCTGCGGGGGCCTGCGGCCCGTCACGCGGCGCTCCCGCTGCCGGCGCGCAGCGAGCGGAGGTAGCCCGCGGGCGCCAGGTCGCGGATCTCGAGACGGAGCTGCTCGACCCCGTTCCAGGTACGCGCCCCGAGGCGGGCCGCGAGGTCGACCTCCGCGCCCGCCTCCAGGCTGCCCCCGAGGGCCGCCCCTCCGAACCAGATCGCGTCGAACACCCGGGACCCCTTCTCCAGCGTCAGCTGCAGGTGGCCACCCCGGACCTCCCGGACCCGGCGGACGATCAGCCCGGCGATCCCGAGAAGCGGCGGTGGGTCACCCTCGCGCTCGAGCGGCGCGATCTCCGACAAGAGTACGAAATCGACCGCATCCCCGCCGACGACGAGATCGAGCGCCAGCGGCGGGTTCGTGGCGCGCTCCGGTTCCGCCCTCCCGAAGGCCATCAGCGCCTCGCGCAGCTCCGGGACCCGATCGGGCTCGACCTGGCATCCGGCGGCGGCGGCATGCCCGCCGTGCTTCACCAGCAACCCTTCACAGGCGCGCAGTGCCGCTGCCAGATCCGTCTCCCCGTTCCCGCGGGCAGAACCCCGCCAGGGGGCCGCCACGGTGGAGAGGACAAGGGCGGCACGACCGGTCTCCTCGGCGAGCCGGCCGGCCACGAGCCCGATCACCCCCGCCGGCCAGGGTCCGGCGACGACGAGGATCCCGTCCGCGGCTGCCGTGGGAAGCTGCTCGCGCGCCTCCGCGAGCGCGCGCGCCGTGAGGTCGCGCCGGAGCCGGTTCGCCTCCTCGATCCGCTCCACGAGCGGGACGACCTCGTCTGCGTCCTCGGCGAGGAGGAGCGCGATCGCCCCATCCGCCGATCCTTCCACCCGACCGAGCGCGTTGAGGCGCGGGGCGAGCCGATGGCTCACCGTCTCACGGCCGACCGGATCACCGGCGACACCGGCGCTCTCGAGCAGAGCGCGGAGCCCGGGCCGCGGGCCCTCCGCGAGTCGCCGCAGGCCGAGGCGCGTGATCGCGCGGTTCTCCCCCTCCGGGCTGACGACATCCGCGATCGTCCCCACCGCGGCGAGGTCCGCGAGCCCGAGCGCCCGCTCCGGCCCGCCGGGGAGATCCGCGAGGATGAGCTGCGCGACCTTGAACGCGACCCCGGCCCCGGAGAGGGACCGGTCCGGATAGCGGCTATCCGCGCGGTGGGGGTTCACGACCGCCACCGCCTCCGGCAGGCTCGGCGGGAGCGCATGGTGGTCCGTGACGATGACGTCGATGCCGCGGCCGGCGGCGAGGTCGATCTCCGCATGGCTCGTGGTCCCGGTATCCGCGGTGACGATGAGGCCGACCCCCTCCTCCATCGCGTGGCGCACGGCGGCCACGGAGAGGCCGTGCCCCTCTTCCGTCCGGTGCGGGATCCACGGGTCCGCCATGATCCCGCGGGCACGCAGGGCGAGGACGAGGATCGCGGACCCGGTCAGCCCGTCCGCATCGAAGTCCCCGAAGACGAGGACGCGCTCACCTGTCTCCGCCGCGCGATCCACCCGGGCCCGGCAGCGATCCGCATCCGGAAGCAGACCCGGGTCGTGGAGGGCGTCCACCGGGTCGTCGAACCACGCGGCGAGCGTCTCGCGTGTCACGGGACCCCGCCGGGAGAGGATCCGGACGAGCCGGGCGGAGAGGCCGCGCGCCTGCGCGTCCGCGATCGTATCGGGGTCGATGGGCGCCGGGTCGGCGAGGGTCCAGGGGGTGCGCGGCGAGATCTCGGTCATCGCCGCCGATCCTGACGACGCGGGCTCGACCGCGCCTTCACCGGCTGTGGACGGATCGGATCAGGCGGGACGCGTGCGCGGCGCCGCGGCGAGCTCGCGCGCCCGGCGGCGCTCGTCGCGCAGGTGCCAGTCGACGAGGATCGGGGAGGCGTTGAAGATCGACGAGTAGGTCCCCGAGACGATGCCGATGAGGAGCGCGAGGACGAACGCGTGGATCGCCTCGCCACCGAGGAGGAAGAGCGCCGTCAGGGTGAGGACGACCGTCATCGAGGTGTTGATCGAGCGGCCGAGCGTCTGCAGGATGCTGTGGTTGACGATCGCGTCGAAGGGCTCGCCGGCGTGGCGCACCCGGTTCTCGCGGATCCGGTCGAAGACGACGATCGTGTCGTGCACGCTGAAGCCGATGACGGTGAGCATGGCGGTGACGAAGAGCGCATCCACCTGGAGGCCGAGGAAGGTCCCGAGGATGGCGAAGATGCCGACGACGACGATGACGTCGTGGAGGAGCGCACCGAGCGCGGTGATGCCCATCCGGAAGTCACCGAAGCGGAAGGTGATCCAGAGCATGATGACCAGCGCGCCCATGAGGATGAGCAGGAAGGTCTGCTGGATGAGCTCGCCGCTCACCACGGGGCCGACCGTGGTCTGCTGGCGGACCTCGTCGATCGGTCCGAAGCGCTCGACGAGCGCGGTGGCGAGAGCGCCGATCTGCCCCTCCGTGGGGAGCTCCGTGACCGGAGCAGCCGAGGGGTCCGGAGCGGGTGAAGCGGCAGCGACGGCGGCAACGGCCGGGCTGGCGGCCGGCGTTGTGCTCGCGGCAGGAGCGGCGCTCGACCCGGGGGCGGCGGAGGCGACGGCACCCGCAGCCGGCTCGACCTCGATCGCCTCGCGCAGGCCGAGGGCCTCCGTGCGGATGAGGATGTAGTCGCGGTCTCCGAACGAGGTGCGGTTCACCTCGCCCTCCAGGCCCTGCTCCTCGAGCACGACGAGGACGTCGGCCGGAGCCGGGGCGCCGTCCGCGAAGTGGACCTCCCAGATCGTGCCGCCGGTGTAGGCGATCGAGAACCTGAGGCCCATCCCGCTGCCCGGGACGAAGGTGAGCAGGATGAAGATCAGGCCGGGGATCGTGACCACGGCGCTGATGAGGTAGAACCAGCGGCGCCGGCCGATGATGTCAAGCACGGACGTCCACCTCCCGCGAGCGGCGTGTGCGCGCCGGGAGCCCCGCGAGGAACTCCTCCTCGGAGACGCCGTAGAGCGTCGCCTTCCGCGCCCAGCCCTGGCGGACGACCCAGCGGAGCATGAGGCGCGAGAGGGTGATCGCCGTGAACATCGAGACGAGGACGCCGATGATCAGGACGAGCGCGAAGCCCTTGACGACCGAGGACCCGAAGTACCACAGGATCCCGGCGGTCATGAGGGTGGACACGTTGGAGTCGAGGATCGAGTTCCAGGCCCGGCTGAAGCCGGCCTCCACCGCGGCCGCGAGCGACTTGCCCTGGCGCAGCTCCTCCTTCATCCGCTCGAAGATGAGGATGTTCGCATCCACGGCCATGCCGACCGAGAGGACGAAGCCCGCGATGCCGGCGAGGGTGAGCGTGACGGGGATCATCCGGAAGAGCGCGTAGTTCACGATCGCGTAGAAGATGAGCGCCAGGCAGGCGATCAGCCCCGGCAGCCGGTAGTTCATGAGCATGAAGGCGAAGACGAGGAGGATGCCGATCGCGCCGGCAAGGACGGTCTGGGCGAGGAAGCCGAGGCCGAGCGTCGCGCTCAGGCTGCTGAAGCCGACCTCGCGGATCTCGAGGGGGAGCGAGCCGAACTTCAGGACCGTGACGAGGTTGTTCATCTCCTCGGGCGTGAACTGGCCCGTGATCTGGGCCCGCCCGTTGAACTTGCCCACCTGGAGCTCCGGGGCGGAGACCACGGAACCGTCCAGGACGATCGCGAACCGCTGGCCCACGTTCGCGCTCGCGTACTCGTCGAAGAGGCGGGCGCCGGTGGGCTTGAGCTGAAGGTCGACGGCCGGGCGTCCCTGCTGGTCCGTCGTGGGGCCGGCGGTATCGATCTCGTTGCCGCTGAAGATCGGGGTCGTGTCCATCCCGACGGGGAGCGGGGCGCCGTCCACGATCTGGTTCCGGAACTGCGGCGGCACGGGCACGAAGTCGAGCCGTCCCGTGGCTCCGATGAGGTCCCGGATCTGCTCCTCGTTCTCGGCGCCCGGGAGCTCCACGGAGATCCGGTCCGCACCCTGGGTCTGAACGACGGGCTCGGCGACGCCGGTGGCGTTCACGCGCTTCTCGATGATGACGCGCGTCTGCTCCAGGATCTCCTTGGTCACGGGCTGGTCGTCCGTGGCCACGACCTGGTACTCCCCGCGCAGCCCGCCGACGAGGTCGAGGCCGAGGTGGGTCGTGATCGTGGGCGCCGCCGAGGCGAAGATCGCCGCGACGAACGCGATGAGGACGAAGATCGTAAGGGCCCGCTGCATCGCGGGGAACGATAGCAGAGGCTCCGGCGCCGCGCGCCGTCCGGCGTGCGGGTGCCTGCCGCGGTCAGGCGTCGAGGTGGGCGCGGATCCGGGCCGCGAGCTCCGGGCCGATCCCGGGGACCGCGGCGATCTCCTCGGCGGACGCTTCCCGCACGCCGCGCCCGGAGGCGAAGACGCGCAGGAGGGCCTTCCGGCGGGCCGGTCCGACGCCGGGGATCCCATCGAGGATCGAGCGCGTCTGGGCCTTCGAGCGGACGGTGCGGTGGTAGCCGATCGCGAACCGGTGCGCCTCGTCGCGCAATCGCTGAAGGAGGTAGAGGGCCGGCGAGGTCGCGGGAAGGACGATCGGGTCCGAGCGACCGGGGAGGAAGAGCTCCTCGCGCTCCTTCGCGAGCCCGGCGAGGGGCATCGCCTCCAGGCCGACCTCGCGCAGGACGGCGG
Organism: Chloroflexota bacterium; assembly: GCA_017853275.1. GTDB lineage: Bacteria > Chloroflexota > Limnocylindria > Limnocylindrales > CSP1-4 > JAFMJV01. The sequence continues at coordinate 48,255 of JAFMJV010000010.1, read as the reverse complement.
CGGCGGCGCTCACCTGGCCCTTCCCGCCATCGATGATCACCAGGTCCGGCAGCCGCCAGCGGAGCGCATCCTCGCTCCCCTCCTCCGCCGCGAGCGCCCGTCCGAAGCGGCGCCGGAGGACCTCGCTGTGGCTCGCGAAGTCATCCTGGCCGGCGACCGTCCGGATCCGGAAGCGGCGGTAGTCGGAGCTCCGGGGGCGTCCCTCCTGGGCCACGACCATGCTGCCCACGGTGCTCGTCCCCTGGATCGTGCTGATGTCGTAGCACTCGATGCGCATCGGCGGGCCGGGGAGGTCGAGCGCGGCCGCGAGCTCCTCGAGCGCATGGAGGGTCCGCCCGGAGTCGGCGAGCCAGCGCGCCTGCTCGCGGGCGAGCGCCGCTGCCGCGTTCCGGCCCGCGAGATCCGCCAGCCGCCGCCCGACCCCGCGCTGCCCGACCTCGATCCGGACGCGGCTCCCACGGCGCGTGCCGAGCAGCTCCTCGAGCGCGTCGCTCTCCGGCAACGGGAAGGGGACGAGGACGCGCGGCGGGATCGACGAGGCGGTCGCGTAGTACTGCGCGACGAAGACCGCCAGGGCTTCCTCGTCGCTCCCGTCGGCGACGTTCTCGACGACGTGGACATCCCGCCCGATCGTCCGCCCCTCGCGCACCACGAAGCATTGGACGGCCGCCTCCGCCCCCGAACGCGCGAAGCCGAGCACATCGAGCGAGCGCCGGCCGAGCCCGGCCATCTTCTGCGTCTCCATCGTCCGCTCGACGGCGCGGATCGTGTCCCGGAGCGCCGCGGCGCGCTCGAAGCGGAGCTCGTCCGAGGCGGCCTCCATCTCCGTCCGCAGCGAGCGCACGACCTGCTCCTGGCGCCCCTCGAGGAAGAGGATCACCTGGTCGATGTCGCGCCGGTAGGCGGCCCGGTCGATCGCCTCCACGCACGGCCCCTGGCAGCGCCGGATATGGAAGAGGAGGCACGGCCGGTCGAGCGCGCGGACCCCCTCGCGGATCGGGATCGTGCAGGTGCGGAAGGGGAAGAGGCGGCGGATCAGCTCCATCGCCTCGTCCACGCTGCTCGCCGAGGGGTAGGGGCCGAAGTAGCGGCTCCCGTCGCGGATCACCTTGCGCGTCCGCTCGATGCGCGGGAAGTCGTCCCCGAGGGTGATCCGGATCCAGGGGTAGCTCTTGTCGTCCTTGAGCCGGACGTTGAAGCGCGGCTGGTGGCGCTTCACAAGGGTGGCCTCGAGGAGGAGGGCCTCGCTGACCGTGTCCGTCAGCGTCCACTCCACGTCCGCGACGCGCTCGATCGCCGACTCGATGCGCATCGGCGCGACCGTGCCGCGGCTCGCCTGCCAGTACTGGCGGACGCGCGAACGGAGGCTCTGCGCCTTGCCGACGTAGAGGACGGTGCCGCGCTCGTCGCGGAGAAGGTAGACGCCGGGGTGGTCGGGGAGCCCGGCGAGGGCGGCCTGCAGCTGCGGGGTCACCGGTGCATCGTATCCCGGCGCCGGGCACGGGCCGGAGGGTCCGACCGGCACTGGCGCCGCGCGGGCGCGACCGGCTGGATTCAGGGGTGGAGCGGTGCCCGGATGGGTGTCGCCGGCAGACGGGGGTGTGCCATGGGCGCGCGTCGGCGCAGGTCCGCGATCGGGCCGAGCATCGTCTCACTCATCCTTCTCCTCTCCGTCCTCCTGCCGGGGGCGACGGCCGCCGCCGCCAGCCCGGCCCCCTCCCCGGCCGCCTCCTGGCGGCCGGCCGGCCTCCCACCCGAGGAGAGCCCGGTCGACCTCACCCCGACGGAGACCCGGGGCGGTGTCGCCCTCGACGCCGGCTTCCTCCTCACCTCGACCGGGCTGCCGGCCCGCGAGCTGGCGGAGCGGATCACCGTGGAGCCCGCGATCGCGCTGGCGATCGAGGGACCCGACGCCTTGGGCGTCGTCACCCTCCGTCCCACCGCATCCCTCGCCCCGTCGACCGCCTACGTCTTCCGCCTCCATGATCCGGACGGGGCGCTCGTGCGCTCGTGGCGCTTCGTCACGCGCGGCCCGCTCCGGCTCGTCTCCACGCTCCCGAGCGACTGGTCGGACGGGGTCCCGGTGACCACCGGGATCGAGCTCACCTTCGACGTCGAGGGCGTCACCGACCTCCTCGACCACCTCCTCATCTCCCCGCCCGTCGCCGGAAGCGTCCTGACGAAGGGACGCACGCTCGTCTTCCTGCCCACCGGCGATCTCGCCCCGGGGACCGAGTACGCGGTCACGATCACCGCCGGCCTCCCCGTCGCGGGGACCGGCCAGGTCCTCCCCGAGGACGAGACGATCCACTTCACGACCCAGGGTCCGGGCGCAGGCCGGGGCCGGATCGGCGCCTTCGCCCGGAACGTGGCGGAGACCACCCCGCGCGAGCCCGCGGTCCTGGAGATCGGCATCTGGCGCTCCGGGATCACGAGCGTCCCGCTCGAGATCTGGCGCTACCCCGGGATCGCCGCCGCGGCCGCTGCGGCCGGCGCCCTCCAGGCGCGCGACGTGGACGGCGAGCAGCCACCCGTCGTCCTGTCCACGGAAGGCCTCGTCCGGGTCCTCGCCCAGGAGGTCAGCCTCCGCAAGGGGAACGAGGCCGAGGGCGAGAACGACATCCTCGTCCTGCCCGGCGTCCTTGATCCGGGCTGGTACCTGGTGCGGATCCCCGATCCGCGCGGGGATCTCGACCTCCTCCTCCAGGTGAGCGACCTCGCCGCCTACACGCACATGAGCTGGACCCGGACCGCGGTCTGGGCGCATGACCTTGCGACGCGGAAGCCCGCCGCAGGGGCCACGGTCGAGGTCCTCGGTGGTGCCTCGCTCGGGACGACCGGCGCGGACGGGCTCCTCCTGGCGGAGACCCCGGAGGCGCTCATCCCCGGGGACGTTCCGCAGCCGATCCTCGTCATCCGCCGCGGGGCCGACACCCTTCTCGTTCCCTTCGGCACGAGCGGCTGGGAGGGCGGCGACATCGTCCGGACCTGGGACGAGGGCCCGCTCTCCGATGCCTGGTGGTCCCTCCTCTACACCGACCGCTCGATCTACCGGACGACGGACACGGTCGCGATCTGGGGGATGGCTCGCCTCCGCGACGGTGGCGTGCCGCGCCCCCTCACCCTGCGCCTCAGCTACTGGCCCGACGACGCGGACGACCCCGTCGCCGTGGCCGAGCTCGCCGTCACTCCGTCGGCGGAGACGGGCGGCTACGAGGCCCGGCTGCCGATCGTCGACCTGCCCCACGGCTGGTACGACCTCGACCTCCTCGATGGCGAGCGGATCCTCCGCCGGACGGGCATGGAGATCGCCGAGATCGTGAAGCCGGAGTACCGGCTCTTCGCCACGACCCCGCGCCGGGTCTACATCTCCGGCGAGACCGTCCGCGCGGCGGTGGATGCGACGACCTTCGACGGGACGACGGTCCCCGCCGTCCCCCTTGTCGGGACCCTCTACGCGGGCGAGCGGACCGCTCGGGCGCGCGCCACGACCGGTGCCGACGGCTCGGCAGAGCTCGGCTTCGTCGCAAGCGCGGCCTCCTGGGACCAGTGGACCTACGGGGATCTCCGCGTCCGGCCGGCGCGCGCCGAGGAGGCGGAGATCGAGGGCGTGACGGGGATCGTCCTCTTCCAGGCCGCGGTCGTCCTCGACGCCGAGGCCCGGATCGCGGATGACCTCGTCATCCTTGCCGGTGACCTCTCGCAGGTCGATCGCCCGCGCCTCGAGAAGGAGCTGGGCGGCACCGCGGACGGGATCCTCGACCCGCGCGGCAAGCGGATCGCCGGTGGCTCCGTCCGGGCGATCGTGACCGAGATCACGCCGATCCGGCGCCAGGTCGGAACCGACTACGACTGGATCGCCCGCGAGGTGGTCCCGCTCTACGAGTACAGCGAGGAGCGGGCGATCATCCTCGACCGCCGGCTCGTCACGGACACGGAGGGGCGCTTCCGGCTGGAGCTCCCTGCCGATCCGGAGAAGAGCTACGAGATCGACCTCTCGGCGAGCGACCCGTCCGGCCGGACGACGACGCTCGAGACGTGGGCCTCGAGCCACTTCGGCTGGGTCGACTGGGGCGCCTATCTCACCGCGACCGGCGCGGATGCGGACCCGTGGTGGCCACACATCTCCGTCCCGCTCGGCCGCCCGGTCACCGTGGAGATGCGTACCTCCGAGGGCGTCGTCCCCACGGGCGGCGCGAACCGCTACCTCTTCCTCACCGAGCAGCGCGGGATCCGCGACGCGGTCGTCGGGCGCGAGCCGCGCGTCACCGTCACGCTGGGCAAGGACGACCCGCCCCTCCTCGAGGTGACGGGCGTCCGCTTCACCGGGCGCACCTATGTCGCGATCCCGGACGGGTTCGCGGTCGACTTCGATCCCGCCTCGCGCGGCCTCCAGGTGACGATCGCCGCGGATGCGCCGCGCCACGCCCCGGGTGAGCGGGCGACGGTGACGGTCACGGTCCGCGATCGCGACGGCGCACCCGTGGCCGCCGATGTCACGCTCCGGGCGGTCGATGAGAAGCTCTACGCGATCGGCGCCGCGACGGCGATCGACCCGCTCGGCGACCTCTACTCCTCCGTCTCGACGGGGACGACCCGGACCTATGCCTCGCACCAGCTCCCCCGCCGCGGATCCCGCGGCGAAGGGGGCGACACGGGCGGCGGCGCCGACCTGCGCACGGACTTCCGTGACCAGGCGCTCTTCCAGGTCGTCCGCACGGACGCCTCCGGGACCGCGACCGTCTCCTTCGACCTGCCCGACGATCTCACCTCGTGGCGGGTGAGCGGGATGGCCCTCGACGGGACGCTCCGGGCGGGCGAGGGGACGACCCTCCTGCCGGTCGGCCTCCCCTTCTTCGTGAGCATCGTCGCCCCGCCCGACCTCCTCGTGAGCGACCGCGCGGCGATCCGCGTGCGCACGAACGGCGCCGACCTCGCCGCGGGCGAGGCGGTGACGGTCGAGCTCTCCGCGCCCTCCCTCGGCCTCGGCCTCGCCACCCGCCAGGGGACGGCCTTCTCCGAGGTCACGATCCCGCTCCCGGCGCTCACCGAGGGGGAGCACCCCCTCACCGTGCGTGCCTGGGTGACGAGCGATCCGGATCGCTCGGACGGGCTCGTCCGGACGATCCGCGTCGTCCCCTCGCGGCTCGCCGCGACCCGGACCGCGTGGGCGCCGGTCACCGGGCCGGCTCCCCTGCCGGCCGCCGATGGGCTCGTCCACTACCTCGTCACGGACGCCGGACGTGGCTCGCTCCTCCCCGTCCTCCTCGAGCTTGCGGAGCCGAACGGCCTGCGCGCCGAGCAGGTCCTCGCCGCCGCGGAGGCACGCCGGATCCTCGCCGAGAGCTTCGGCATCGGACCCGAGCGCTTCGGCAGCCAGCCCGCCGCGATCGCCGCCTGGCAGACCCCCTCGGGCGGCTTCGCGATCCTCCCCTACGGCCCGCCCGATGTGACGGTCTCCTTCCTCGTCGCCCTCACGGATCCGGCGGGGATCGACCGCGTCGCGCTCGCCGCGTGGCTCTCCGACTGGGAGGAGGGCGAGCCGGTCACCGCCACCGCGGGCCGGGCGGTCCTCGGGGAGCGGATCGGCAACGAGCTCGCCGACGTGGCCACCCGTGCGGACCTCACGATCGTCGACCGGCTGGCGATCGGCATCGCGGCCGCGTCGATCGGCGACGAGACGCTCGCCCGCTCCATCGCGCGCTCGGTCATCGAGCAGCGGGGTGAGCGGATGGGCGCCTTCCTCCGCCTGCGGACCGGTGCCGCGAGCCCGGACCATGCCGCGACGGCGCTCCTCGGCATCCTCGCCGCGATGACCGGCGACCTCGCCACGAGCGACGCCGTGGAGGCATGGCTCGCCGTCGACCCGCCGGCCGACTTCCCGGCCGAGCTCCACCGCGTCGCCATCGCCCGCGCCCGCCTCGCGCGCTCGGGCTCCGAGCCGGCCGCGTTCGCCGTCACGATCGCCGGCGAGCGGACGGAGGTCACGCTCGCGGCGGGCGAGCACTGGTCGGCGAGCCTCCTGTCGACCGACCAGGCCGGCGCCACGATCGAGCCGATCGCCGGTGCCCCGATCCTGGCCGCCACGTGGCGCGCCGCGATCGACCCGGCGAGCGTGATCGGGGACCCGGCGGTGACGATCGCACGGAGCGTGACGCCCAGCGGGCCGATCGCCTCCGATGCGGAGGTCGTCGTCCGGATCCGGGTCGACCTCGGGGAGAGCCCGGTCCCGGGCTGCACCCTCGTCACCGATCTCGTTCCGTCCGGGCTCGCCCCCGTGCAGACGACGATCACCTGGCGCCACCGGGACGAGACGGAGCTGCCGATCTCGATCGACGGCCGGCGCGTCACCTGGTGCCTCGGCCCGGACCGGGACCACCCGGTCAGGGAGCTCGCGTACGCGGCCCGCGTCGTGACCCCCGGCTTCTACGCCTGGGAGCCGGTCCTCGTCCAGCCCGCGCTGGCCCTGGAGCGGATCACCCTCGGGATGCCGGCCACCGTCGAGATCCGCTGACCGATCCGGGCCGGTGGTGACGCCGCCGGCCCGGATCCCTCGCCATCCACGATCGGTGAAGGGCGGGTGAAGTGCGGCGGCTCATCGTGAGCGCCGTGGATCCCGCCCTTCCCGGCGCGCTCGGCGCCCGCCTCGCCGCCCTCACCCCGGACCAGCGCGCCGCCGCCACGGCACCCGCGGGACCGGTCCTGTGCGTCGCCCCGGCAGGGTCGGGGAAGACGACGACGGTCGTCGCGCGGATCGCGTGGCGGATCGCCCACGGGGCGGACCCGGCGTCGATCTGCGCCCTCACCTTCAACCGCCTCGCGGCCGTCGAGCTGCGGGAGCGGCTGGAGACGGCCCTCGCGCCGCTCGGGGTCCGGCCCGGGTCGGTGCGGGTCCGCACCTTCCACGCCCTCGGACGGGAGATCCTCCGTGACGCCGGCCGGGACGTGGCGGCGATTGCGGACCGGACCACCCTCCTGGACGAGCTCGCCGGGACACCGCTCTCCCCCGCTGCCCGGCGCCGCCTCGAGGACGGCTTCTCGCGCCTCGCCCTCGATCCGGAGCGGGCCCCCGCGGACCCTCCACTCCGGGCGGCGTGGGCCGCCTATCGCGCCCTCCTCGACCGGCGCGGCCTCCTCGACCTGGACGAGCTCGTCGCGGGTGCCGCCCCCGCGCTGCGCACGGACCCCGCGCTCCTCGCTCGCTGGCGTGCGCGCTGCCGGGTCCTCTTCCTCGACGAGGCGCAGGATCTCGACCGCGCCCAGCTCGACCTCGCCCTCCTCCTCGCCGGAGAGGAGCGCGACCTCTTCATCGTCGGGGACGACGACCAGACGATCTACGCCTGGCGTCTCGCGGACGTCCGCCGCATCCTCGGCCTTGTGGCCCTCCTGCCGGGACTCCGCCGGGTCGACCTCGTCACGAACCACCGCTGCCCACCGGAGGTCGTCCGCCGTGCCGCCCGGCTCGTGGCCCACGGCCGGGAGCGGTTCCCCAAGCGGATCCTCCCCTCGCCGCGCGCGGAGGGCCGGCTCCTCCTTGCCCCGGACCCCGGCGATCCGCTCGCGCGGGCACGCCGGCTCCTCGACCGGTGGCTTCCCGACGGGGAGGGCATCCATGCTGTCCTCGCCCGGACGAACGCGGAGCTCGCCCCGTTCGCAGCGCTGGCCCTGGAACGGGGGATCCCATGGCACGGGCCACCGGACCTCCTTGCGCTGCCGGAGGCGATCGAGGCCGCGGTCGCAGGTCGTCCGTCCGCCGCGCTCGCGCGGGCCGGGCGCACTCGGGACGACGCCGGGCGCTCGGCACGTCTCCTCGCCGCGTGGGGTGCGGGCCGGGAGGGCGGCGAGGAGCTGGCGGGCCGGATCACGGACGCGCGGGCCCGGGAGGGAGAGCTGCGCCGGCCGGATGCGCGTCTCGTCCTCGCCACGGTCCACGGGACGAAGGGGCTGGAGTTCGACCACGTGGCGGTGATCGGGATGGATGCCGGGACCTTCCCCTCGGACCGCTCCGTCGCGGAGGCGCCAGAGCCGGAGCGCGCGCTGGAGGAGGAACGGCGCCTCTGCTACGTGGCCTGGACCCGGGCGCGGCGCACGCTCACCCTCGTCCACGACCCGTGGGCGCCCTCCCTCTTCCTCCGCGAGGCCTTCGACCCGGCCGAGCTGGCGGCCGCGGCCGGACGCGCGCCTCCCCGGGCGGGCCGCCGCCGGTCAGACGGCCGGGGGCTCTCCGTCACCGGGTCGCGGAGCCCCGGAGCGCCCCAGCGAGGCGATCCGCGCCCGGATCTCCCCGCGGTTCGCGCGGACCACGTGGATGAAGGTCGGCAGGAGCGAGAGGACGACGACCGTCGCGAGGATGACGAGGAGGTACTTGTCCAGCGTCTCGGCCGGGATCGTCTGGCCGAGGGCCCACCCGGCGAGCGGGAGGCCGATCGCCCAGATCGCCGCCCCCGTGAAGTTGTAGAGGGCGAAGGTGCGGTAGTGCATCCCCGCGGTCCCCGCCACGATCGGCGCGAAGGTTCGCACGAAGGGCATGAAGCGCGCGACGACGATCGTCTTGCCGCCGTGCTTCTCGTAGTACGCCGCGGCGGCCTCCAGGTGGCTCCGCTTGAAGAGGCGCGACTCGGGGCGCTCGTAGAGCCGCCGGCCGAAGCGACGCCCGGACCAGTAGCCCACCGCGTCCCCGGCGACCGCCGCCACGAAGCAGCCGGCGCAGACGACGGCGATCGGGAAGTGGTCCGGCTCCGCTGCGGACAGGACCCCCGCCGTGATGAGGAGCGAGTCCCCGGGCAGGAAGAACCCGAAGAAGAGGCCGGACTCCGCGAAGACCATCGCGAAGAGGCCGACCAGGCCGATCGTGAGGATGAGCTGCTCGATGTCGACGCCGGGGAGCATGCGGTCGGCCTCTGTGGCGGAGGGTGGGGCTTGCGGAGTCTATCGGGAGGCCGCCCGGTCGGCCGACCGGACCCCCGGAAGGCGGCGGCGCCGGATCGTCACCCCGGGGACGCGCGGCGCCCGGTCAGCCCTGGCGGCGCGCGGCGCTCGCCCGCTTGCGCGGCGCGGGTGCCCCGGCCGTGATCCGGGCGGGCCGCTTCGGCCGGCCCGCGGCTTCCGCGAAGGAGACGTCGCTGAGCGGGACGAGCGGCTCGCCGGCCAGGACGCGGGCGAGGTACTCCCCGGTCGCGGAGCCCGCGGTGGCGGCGACCTCCTCCGGCGTCCCGGCGACGACGACCCGGCCGCCGCGGGTCCCACCCTCCGGACCGAGGTCGATGACATGATCCGCGGTCTTGATCACATCGAGGTTGTGCTCGATGACGATCACCGTGTTCCCGGCGTCCACGAGACGGTGGAGGACCTGGAGGAGCTTCTCCACGTCCGCGAAGTGGAGCCCGGTCGTCGGCTCGTCCAGGAGGTAGATCGTGCGGCCCGTGGAGCGGCGGGAGAGCTCGGTCGCGAGCTTGACGCGCTGCGCCTCGCCGCCGGAGAGCGTGGTGGCCGGCTGACCGAGCCGGACATAGCCGAGGCCCACGTCCACGAGGGTGCGCAGCTTGTTCCGGATCGAGGGGACCGCGGCGAAGGTCTCGAGCGCCTCCTCGGCGGTCATCCCGAGGATGTCCGCGATCGAGTGGCCGCGGTAGAGGATCTCCAGCGCCTCGCGGTTGTAGCGCTTCCCGCCGCACACCTCGCACGGGACGTAGACGTCCGGCAGGAACTGCATCTCGATCTTCAGGATCCCGTCCCCGGAGCAGTCCTCGCAGCGCCCGCCCTTGACGTTGAAGCTGAAGCGGCCGGGGCCATATCCGCGGACCCGGGCCTCCGGGACCCCCGCGAAGAGCTCCCGGATCGGCCCGAAGAGCCCGGTGTAGGTGGCCGGGTTCGAGCGCGGCGTCCGGCCGATCGGGCTCTGGTCGATCTCGATCACCTTGTCGATCGCCTCGATCCCATCGACGCCGTCGTGGGCACCCGGCTCCTCGCGCGCTCCGGAGAGCGTCCGCGCCAGCGCCCGGTAGAGGATCTCCGTCACGAGCGTGCTCTTCCCCGACCCGGAGACGCCGGTCACGGCGGTGAAGGTCCCGAGCGGGAAGCGGACGTCCACCCCCCGCAGGTTGTGCTCCCGTGCCCGCCGGACGAGGATCCCCTTCCCGTTCCCCGCGCGGCGCTCGGCCGGCACGGGAACGGCACGCTCGCCGCGCAGGAAGGCACCGGTGATCGAGCGCGGCTCGGCGAGGATCGTCTCCAGCGGTCCGCTCGCCACGACCTCGCCGCCGTGCTCCCCTGCAGCAGGGCCGATATCCACGACCCAATCCGCGGTCCGGATCGTCTCCTCGTCATGCTCCACGACGAGGAGCGTGTTGCCGAGGTCGCGGAGGCGGGTGAGCGTCGCGATCAGCTTCGCGTTGTCGCGCTGGTGGAGCCCGATCGAGGGCTCGTCCAGGATGTAGAGGACGCCCACGAGGCTCGAGCCGATCTGCGTCGCGAGCCGGATCCGCTGCGCCTCCCCACCCGAGAGCGTGGAGCTCGTCCGATCGAGGGTGAGGTAGTCGAGGCCCACGTCCACAAGGAAGCCGAGCCGGGCGACGATCTCCTTCAGGACCTGGCGGGCGATCGTCCGCTCGCGCTCGCCCAGCCGCTCCGGCAGGCCGGTCGCCCAGGTGAGCGCGTCCACGACGGAGAGACGGGTGACGTCCGCGATCGTCCGCTCATCCACGGTGACCGCGAGGATCTCCGGCTTCAGACGCCGGCCCTGGCAGCCCGGGCAGGGTCGCTCGACCATGTACTTCTCGAGCTCGGTCTTGATGTACTCGGACTCGGTCTCGCGGTAGCGCCGCTCGAGGTTCGTGATCACGCCCTCGAAGGTGGCCTTGTACGAGTTCTCGCCCCGCTCGTGGCGGTAGCGGACGATGACCTTCTCCTCCTTCTCCGCGTAGAGGAGGTACTGGAGCGCCTCCGGCGGCAGGTCGCGGACCGGCGCCTTCACGTCCCAGCCGTGGGCACGGAAGACGGCTGCCGTCATCTTCAGACGCCAGGAGCTCTCGGCCGGCAGCGCGCGCCACGGGGCGACCGCGCCGTCCGCCACGCTCCGTCCCGTGTCCGGGATGATCCGCGCCGGGTCGAGCTCGAGGCGCACCCCGAGGCCGGTGCACGCCGGGCAGGCGCCGTGCGGCGAGTTGAAGGAGAAGCTGCGCGGCTCGAGCTCGTCGATCGTCGTGCCGTCGAAGGGGCAGCTGTAGCGCTCGCTGTAGCGCTGCTCGTCGAAGGCGCCCGCGTCCATCGGCGCGACGACCATCACGCCCTCCCCGAGCCGGAGCGCGGTCTCCACGGAATCCGCGACCCGGGCCCGGTCCGGATACGGGTTCTCCGGTCCGTAGGGCCGGCCCTCGTCGTCCGTGGCGCGGACGATCAGCCGGTCGACGACCGCCTCGATCGTGTGCCGCTTGTAGCGGTCCAGGGTTGGCAGGTCATCGCCGTCCAGGTCGTAGGTGATCCCGTCCACGCGGACGCGCGGGAGGCGCTGCTTGCGGATCGCCTCGAAGACCCGCTCCCCCTCCGTCTTCCGGTCCCGGACGAGCGGTCCGAGGACGAGGAGGCGCGTCCCGTCCGGCAGGCCGAGGATCCGGTCCACGATCTGCTGGACGCTCATCCGTGCGATCTCGCGGCCGCACTCCGGGCAGTGCGGGCGTCCGGCGCGGGCGAAGAGGAGACGGAGGTGGTCGTAGACCTCCGTCACGGTGCCCACGGTGGAGCGCGGGTTCCGGCTCGCACCCTTCTGGTCGATGGAGATCGCCGGGGAGAGCCCGTCGATGGAATCGACGTCCGGCTTCTCCATCTGGCCGAGGAACTGGCGCGCGTAGGCGGAGAGGCTCTCCACGTAGCGGCGCTGACCCTCGGCGTAGATCGTGTCGAAGGCGAGGCTCGACTTGCCGCTCCCCGAGAGGCCGGTGATGACGATCAGCCGGTCGCGCGGGAGCTCGACGGAGATGTCCTTGAGGTTGTGCTCGCGCGCGCCGCGAACGATCAGGCGATCCTGGGGCACGGCCGGAGTCTACCCTGCAGCCCGCGGGTCAGCGGCGGGGGCGGCCGCTGCGGCCGCCGGTCCGGCGGCGCACGTTCGGCGTGACGCGGACGTCCCAGGTGGGGCGCTCGAGAAGCTCGCGGCGCCGTGCGGCCGCCGCGGGGTCGTCCGCGTCGTCGTGCTCGTCGCGGAGGCCCGGGAAGAGGTCCGCGGCGGTCCCCTGCTCGGGCTCCATCGGCTCCTCCCCGGCCGGGAGGACGGTGACCTCGGTCACCTCGAGAAGGCTCCCGCTCCCCTCCCCGCCGGCGCGACGGCCGGCACGGTCCCCGGCGGACTTCGCCGCCTGGCGCTGGGAGGGCGGGAGCGCGGCGTCCTTCGTGCGGGGCCGGCGTGCGCCTCCGGCAGCCGCCTCGGCCGCCGTGCGGACGCGCTCCTCGGGGTCGTCGCCGAGGACGCGCAGGCGGATCGACTGGATCTCGTCCCGGATCGCCGCCGCGCGCTCGAACTCGAGCTCCTTCGCCGCGCTGCGCATCTCCGCCTCGAGGCGCGCGACGAGCTTCTCGACCTCGCCCTCCGTCATCCCCGCCAGCTCGCCTGCCCCGGAGCCGTAGACGGGCTGGGCCTCCGCCACGGCGCGCAGCCGGTCGTTGAGGTCCCGGATCTCCTTGACGATCGTCCGCGGGACGATCCCGTGCTCCTCGTTCCAGCGCGCCTGGATCGCCCGGCGCCGGTCCGTCTCGTCGATCGCGAGGCGCATCGAATCGGTGATCCGGTCCGCGTACATCACGACCTCGCCGTTCGTGTTCCGCGCTGCCCGGCCGACGACCTGGATGAGCGACCAGGCGCTGCGCAGGAAGCCCTCCTTGTCCGCATCGAGGATCGCGACGAGGGTCACCTCCGGCAGGTCGATCCCCTCGCGCAGGAGGTTGATCCCCACGAGGACGTCATAGACCCCGAGGCGCAGGTCGCGCAGGACCTGGACCCGCTCGAGCGTGTCGATCTCGCTGTGGAGGTAGGAGACCTTGACGCCCATCTCGTGGAGGTAGTCGGCGAGCTGCTCCGCCATCCGCTTCGTGAGCGTGGTCACGATCACCCGCTCGCCGCGCGCGACGCGCTCCCGGACCCGCTCGAGGAGGTCGTCGATCTGGCCCGCCGTCGGCCGGATCGAGATCGCCGGATCCACGATCCCGGTCGGCCGGATCAGCTGCTCCACGACCTGCTCCGCCTTCCCCAGCTCCCACGCTGCCGGCGTGGCGGAGAGGAAGATCGCCTGGTGGAGGTGGGTCTCGAACTCCTCGAAGGTGAGCGGCCGGTTGTCCAGCGCGGAGGGGAGCCGGAAGCCGAAGTCGACGAGGACCTCCTTCCGCGTCCGGTCGTTCTTGTACATCCCCACGACCTGGGGGATCGTCATGTGGCTCTCGTCCACGACGAGGAGCCAGTCCGGCGGGAAGTAGTCGAGGAGGGTCCACGGACGCGAGCCGGGCTCACGCCGGGAGAGGTGGCGGGAGTAGTTCTCGATGCCGGAGCAGAAGCCGAGCTCGCGCATCAGCTCGACATCGAAGGTCGTCCGCTGGCGGAGCCGCTCCGCCTCGAGGACGCGCCCGTTCGCCTGGAGCTCCGCGACCCGGACCTCCAGCTCCGCCTCGATATCCGCGACCGCCGCGACGAGCTTGTCCGCGGGCGTCACGTAGTGGGAGGCCGGGTAGACGTTCAGCTCGCTCCGCTCCGCGACGATCTCGCCGGTGAGCGGGTCGACCTCCGTGATCCGCTCCACCTCGTCCCCGAAGAGCTCCACGCGGACGACCGTCTCCTCGGACGCCGGCATCAGCTCCAGGGTGTCCCCGCGGACCCGGAAGCGGGCGCGCCGGAGCTCCTGGTCGTTGCGCTGGTACTGGAGGTCCACGAGCTGGCGGAGGATCCCGTCCCGCCGGTAGCGGCCGCCCTTCCGGATGCGCACGACCGTCGCGCCGTAGTCGACCGGGGCACCGAGGCCGTAGATGCAGCTCACGGAGGCGACGATGATCACGTCCCGGCGCTCGAAGAGCGCCCGGGTCGCCGCGTGGCGGAGCTTGTCGATCTCGTCGTTCCGCTGCGAATCCTTCTCGATGTAGGTGTCGCTCCGCGGGAGGTAGGCCTCCGGCTGGTAGTAGTCGAAGTAGGAGACGAAGTACTCGACTGCGTTCTCCGGGAAGAAGTCGCGGAGCTCCTGGTAGAGCTGCGCCGCGAGCGTCTTGTTGTGGGCGAGGACGAGGGTCGGCTTCCCGGCGCGCGCGATGACGTTCGCGATCGTGAAGGTCTTGCCGGTCCCGGTGGCGCCGAGGAGGACCTGGTGGCGCATCCCCTCCGCGAGCCCGGTGACGAGCTTCTCGATCGCCTGTGGCTGATCGCCGGTCGGCGGGAAGGGCGAGGCGAGCCGGAAGTCGGGCATGGCCGGAGCCTACCATGCCGCCGCGAGGGAGACCGAACGCCTGTTCGGTCCCGCTGCCCCGGCGCGCGCACCGCGTCGCGGGGGTGTGCTAGGGTGCGACCGGGACGAGGGTCCGGGGTGGCCCGCGCCGGACGGGCCATGGCGGTCGCGTCCGGAAGGCCCCAACCTTCGCGGTGGCGCCGGCGTGACCTGCCGGCCCGAGAGACGAGGAGCGCGCGACCGGATGGAGATGGAGTTCTCGGACGGCGGCCGGCGACGGCGACGCCTCCTCCTGCTGCTCGGCATCCTCCTCGCGGTCGTGGCCGCCGGCCTCGTCCTCAGCTCGGGCTCGCGCCCCACGGACCAGGGGACGGCGCCGGAGCCGGTCCCGACCCGCAGGATCATCGTGGCCGCCGCAGAGATCCCGGCGCGCACGGTGATCGACCCCTCGATGCTCGCCGCGCGGACCGTCCCGGACGACCCGTCCTTCCTGAGCGCGATCGAGGACCCCGCCCTCGTCACCGGCCGCGTCACCGCCGTCCCGATCGCGGCCGGCCAGCCGATCGCGCTCAACCTCATCGAGACCGGCGACGCCACCGCCCCCTTCAGCATCCTCGCCCCCACGGAGACGATCTCCCCGTACTCGCCCGTCTGGCGCGCGGTCAGCCTGAGCGTGCCGCGTGAGCGCGCGGTCGCCGGCAAGGTCGAGGCGGGCCAGCGCGTGGACGTCATCGCGAGCATCAAGATCCGGATCCTCGTGGAGGACCCCACCGGGGCGCTCGTGGACGGGACGACGGACGAGGGCTTCACCTCCGGGATGTCGACCAAGGTCGTCTTCCAGGACATCGAGGTCCTCGCCGCCGAGCCGGACGCCGGGGCCTACGTCCTCAAGGCGGAGCTCCACCAGGCGGAGGAGATGATGGCGCTCGTCGCCGAGGACTCCTCGCCGGTCACCTTCTCCTTCGTCCTGCGCCCCGAGGGTGACAACCGGGTCGTGGACCGGGACGGCTACGGCGAGACGCTGGACCGGATCCTCAATCGCTACGGCAACCCGCTCCCGCAGGTCATCGATATCGACCGCTACCCGCGGATCCCGGAGCGGACGCTCGAGGAGACCCCCTCCCCCGCCTTCGCGCCCGGCCAGTCACCGGAGCCGACGCCCGCCGCCAGCCCGGCGGCCTGATCCAGGCCCGCGCCGCCCGGCGCGGGCCGCGGTCAGCTGCGCCCGGGGCGCTCGCTCCGGATCGGGAAGGGCATGACCACGCGGACGAGCGCCTCCGCCAGCGCCTCCTCCACCCGAGCCCGCGTCTCCTCCTCGCTCCCGTCCGTCTCGATCGTCCGGTGCGCGATCGGCGCGACCCGAGCGACGAGGTCCCCCTGGGCCGCGATCCGGCGCTCCGCATCCGCGGGGTCCATCCCTCGGCCGGCAAGGCGCGCCCGCTGCGTGGCCGGCGCACAGCGGATGAGCCAGATCTCGTCGCAGGCCGCCGCCAGGCCACCGTCCGCGAGGCGGATCGCCTCGATGATGACGAAGGGCGCTTCCCGGGCCTCCGGCCCGGCGAGGCGCTCGCGGATCCGGGCCCGCACCGCGGGGTGGACGATCGCCTCCAGGTCCGCCAGCGCCGCGGGATCCGGAAAGACGATCCGGCCGAGCGCCGCCCGGTCGAGCGACCCGTCCGCGGCGAAGACCTCCGCCCCGAACCGCGCGCGGATCGCCGGGAGCGTGCCCGATCCGGGTGCCGTCACCGCGCGCGCCTCGGCGTCCGCGTCGATCGCGAGGCCACCGAGGCGGGCGAGCATCCGCGCCACCGTCGACTTGCCGCAGCCGATCGGCCCCGTAAGGCCGATGACGAAGAGGCCCTCGGGCGCCACCACCGGATCTCCGGACGCGCTCATCGCGGCGCCCGCTCCGTGAGCGCCAGCCAGGCGTCCTCGGCCTGCGCAAGCGCCTGGTCGACATCCGCGAGCTCGCTCGTCACGCGCCGGAGCTCAAGGAAGCTCGCCTGGATCGCCGGATCCTCGAGGGCGAGCTCGAGCTGGGACTTCCGGACACCGAGCCGGGTGAGGTCATCCTCGACCTGGGTCATCCGCCGCCGCCAGGCGTCCTTGGAGAGCGGCCCGGCACCGGCCGAGGGCGCGGCCGCTGCCGGGCGGGCGGGGGTCCGGCGCTCGCCGGCGGGTGGGGCAGGGGCCGGGGCAGGGATCCCGGTGCGGACCCCGGCCGCGCGGCGCGCGAGCTCGCCCTCCACCGTCCAGCCCTCCGCGGTCGCCGTCCGCCACGCGCGATAGCCGCCCTCGAAGGGGGCGGCCCGGCCGGGCGCGTCACCGACCCCCGGCTCCACGACCCAGAGACGCTCGCAGACGACCTCGAGGAGGCGGCGGTCGTGGGAGACGACGATCACCGTGGCCGGGGTCTCGCGGAGGAACGACTCGAGCGCCTCCCGGGCCGGGAGGTCGAGGTGGTTCGTCGGCTCGTCGAGAAGGAGGAGGTTCGTCGCGCCGACCCCGAGGATCGCCAGCTCCAGGCGCGAGCGCTCGCCGCCGGAGAGCTCGTTGACGGGCTTCAGGACGTCATCCCCCCGGAAGAGGAAGCGCGCCAGCCAGGAGCGGGCGGCACCGCTCTCCACGTGGGCCGCGGCGCTCAGCGCCTCGAGGACGGTCGTGCCGGGGAGGGTGGCCTCGCGGAGCTGGGCGAGGTAGCCGGGCGTCGTCGCGTGGCCGATCCGGACGAAGCCCTCGAGCGCAGGCAGGACGCCGGCCACGGTGCGCAGGAGGGTCGTCTTCCCCGCCCCGTTCGGGCCGACGACGCCGATCCGGTCACCGCGGGCCGCCTCGAGGCGCTCGACGCGCAGGATCGGCGTGCCCTCCGGGCGCTCCGGGCTGCGCGGGAAGCCCGCCACGAGCCCTTCCAGGGAGACCGCGATCTCCCCGGAGCGCTCGGGGCCGCGGCCGAGGAGCGCGGACCCGGGGAGGGCGAGCCGACGGGCCTCCCGCGGCGCCTCGGTCCGTGCGGCCTTGAGCGCCGCGAGCCGCCGCTCGTGCTCGTGCATCTTCACGTGCTTGCGCTGGCTCCGATAACGCCCGACGAGCTCCTCCTCGCGGGCGATCGCGTCCGACTGGCGCTCCGCCTCCGTCCGCTGCCGGGCATCGGCGGCCTCACGCTGGACGAGGTAGGCGGAGTAGGCCCCGCGGAAGGCGGAGAGGCGCCGATCGCGCAGCTCCCAGATCCGGGTGACGACCGCGTCGAGGAAGGCGCGGTCGTGGGAGGCGACAAGGAGCGCCCCCGAGCGGCGCATGAGCGCCCCCTCGAGCCACTCGAGCGAGCCGAGGTCGAGATGGTTCGTCGGCTCGTCGAGGAGGAGGAGGTCGGGATCCGAGACGACGAGCCGGGCGAGCGCGACCCGCGTCTGCTCGCCACCGGAGAGCTCGGCGGGCGGGCGGTCCCGGTCCTCGCGCGCGACCCCGAGCCCGGCGAGCGCCTCCTCGACCCGCTGGTCGAGCCGGTAGCCGTCGAGGAGCTCGAAGCGATCGCGGAGGGTCGCGTACTCCGGCCCCTGGACGGCGGAGGCGCCGGCGGCCTCCAGCTCGCGGAGGCGGCGCTCCAGCTCCTCCACCTCGACCGCGCCGCTGCGGACCGCGGTCCGCGCCGATGGGGCGCCCACGATCGCCGGGTCACGGTTCGCCTCCTGGGAGAGGATGCCGAGCCGCGTCCCCGCCGCGAGATGGACCTTCCCCGTGTCCGGGTCGTCGCGGCCCGCAACGATCGAGAGGAGGGTCGTCTTCCCTGCCCCGTTCGGCCCCACGAGACCGACCCGCTCGCCGCGCGCGATCGCCCCGCTCACCGAGTCGAGGATGACGAAGTCGCCGATCTCGCGGCGGACGGCATCGAGGCGGAGCGTGCTCACCGCGACCCTCCCGCGGCCGGGCCGCCGGCGCGGGCCGGCGCAGTGTCCGGCTTCCCCTTCCGGCGGGCGGCCGGGCGCGCACCGACCGCCCCCGCCCCGGTCGGGAGCTCGCTCCAGCGCGGGCCCCGGCGCGTCGTCCGCCGGGCCGCCGCGAGGAGCGCCCGGTTCCCCGCGCTCCGCTCGGCGGCCGGGAGCCGCTGGCACCAGCCGCAGAAGTGGGTGGAGCGGATCCCGAGGACGATCCGCCGGATCGGCCGCCCGCAGCGCGGACAGGGTGTCCCGGTCCGCTGGTAGACCGCGAGGTGCTCCTGCATCTCGCCATCCCCGCCGGGTGCCGTGTAGTCGTCGATCGAGCTCCCGCGCCGCTCGATCCCCTCCGTGAGGACGGAGCGGATCGCGATCCAAAGGGCGCGCTCCTGGGCAGGGCGGAGGGTGGCCGCGCTCCGGAGCGGGTGGAGACGGGCCCGCCAGAGCGCCTCGTCCGCGTAGATGTTCCCCACCCCGGCGAGGAAGGACTGGTCGAGGAGGAGCGGCTTCAGGCGGGAGCGGCGCCCGCGGAGCCGCTCCCGGAAGCGGGCGACCGTGAAGTCCGGGGCGAGCGGCTCCGGGCCGATCTCGGCGAGCGGGTCCACCCCGCCCGGGCCCACGATCCCGCCGCCGGGCTGGCGCTCGTAGAGGGCGACCCGGGCGAACTTCCGGACGTCGCGGATCCGCAGCTCCCGGCCGCTCCCGAGGGGGAAGACGAGGTGGACATGGGGGTCCGCCGGCGCATCCGCGGGGAGGACGAAGAGCTGGCCGGTCATCTTCACCTGGATCGCGATGACGGCACCGTCGTCCAGGTCGACGAGGATCCACTTCGCACGGCGCTCGACCCGCTCGACCCGCCGCCCCGCGACGCGCGCGGAGAAGAGAGCCGGCTCGGGGTGGCGGACCGATCGCGGCCAGTCGGTGCGGAATCCGGCGAGCCGCTCGCCCAGGATGAGCGGGCGCAGCTCACGGGCGATCGTCTCGACCTCGGGGAGCTCGGGCATCGCTCAGCCCCGGGGGACCGGGGTCATCGCCTCCCAGTCATCGCCCACCTTGATCTCCACCTCGAGCGGGACATCGAGGGCGAGCGCCCCCTCCATCGTCTCGCGGACGACCGGGATGAGCGCGGAGACCGCGTCGCGCGGGACCTCGAGGACGACCTCGTCGTGGACGGAGAGGAGCATCCGGGCCGGGGAGCGCTCGGCGCGCAGACGGTCGTGGAGGCGGATCATCGCGATCTTCATGATGTCCGCCGCCGTCCCCTGGATCGGCATGTTGATCGCCATCCGCTCGCCGGCCTGCCGCAGCGATGCGTTCGGCGAGGCGAGCTCGGGGATCCGCCGCCGCCGCCCGAGGAGGGTCTCCACGTAGCCCTGCGTCCGTGCCAGATCCCGGATGTGGATCATGTAGTAGGCGATCCCGCTGTAGGCCGCGAAGTAGGCATCGATGAAGGCACGCGCCTCCTGGCGGGCGATCCCCGCGCGCGAGGCGAGCCCGAAGTCGCTCATCCCGTAGGCGAGCCCGAAGTTCACCATCTTGGCCATCGAGCGCTCGTCCGCGGTCACCGCCGCGGGGTCCTTGTGGAGGACGCGCGCCGCCGTCTCGCGATGGATATCGACCCGGTCCGCGAAGGCCTGGCGGAGATGGACGTCCCCGCTCACGTGGGCGAGGATGCGCAGCTCCACCTGGGAGTAGTCGGCGGCGAGGAGGACGTGTCCGGGGTCCCCGGCGACGACCGCACGCCGGATCCGCCGGCCGAGCTCGGTGCGGATCGGGATGTTCTGGAGGTTCGGGTCGGTCGAGGAGAGCCGCCCCGTGGCCGCGACCGCCTGCTGGAAGGTCGTGTGGAGGCGCCCGGTCACCGGGTCGATGAGCGCCGGGAGCGCCTCCACGTACGTGCTCCGGAGCTTCGTGTAGAGGCGCCAGTCGAGGAGCATCCCGACCATCGGGTGGGCATCGCGGAGGTCCTCGAGGACGGAGGCGTCCGTGGAGTAGCCCGTCTTCGTCCGCTTGCCGGGCGGGAGGCCGAGCTCGGTGAAGAGGACGTGCTCGAGCTGCTTCGGGCTGCCGAGCGTGAAGGTATGGCCGACCGCGCCGAAGATCCCCTCCTCCAGCCGCCCGATCTCCGTCGCGAACTCCCCGGAGAGGGCGGAGAGCGCGGCCCGGTCGATCGCGACCCCCGCCGCCTCGAGGTCCGCAAGGACCGGGACGAGCGGGTGCTCCAGCTCGCGCAGGATCCGGCCGAGCGCCGGCTCGTCCGCGAGCGCGGCCCCGAGCGCCTCCCGGACCGCGGCGACCGCGACCGCCTCGAGCGCCGCACCGGCCGCACCCTCCGGCACGACCGCCGGGAGCTCCACCGCGAGCCGCTCGCCGCAGATGTCCGCGAGGGACTGGGCGCGCAGGGCCGCGTTCAGGATGTAGGCGGCGAGCTGCGTGTCGAGCCCGATCGGCGGCAGGCTCGCACCGGAGACGCTCAGGCTCGTCGTGGCGTCCGGGTCGCGCCGCCCGAGCTCCCAGGTGAGGAGCGTCTTCAGGTCGTGCCCCGCGACCGGCCGTCCCGCGGCAAGGGCGATCGCCGCGAGCTGCTCCGCCTCCCCGCCGGCGGCGGCCACGACGCGCCCATCCGGGGTCGCCACCGCGCACGCGACCGGCCGCCCACGCCGCGGGTGGATGTCGTCGAAGCGGACCCCGATCGCGAGCTCGTCCGCCGCCGCGAGCCGCCCGGCGAGCTCCGCGTCATCCGTGCGGAACGGCTCCGGGCCCTCCGTGCCGTCGAGGAAGCGCCGGAGCCGCCCGAGCGGCCCGCCCTCCATCCCGGACCCGCCGCCGGCGGGGGGCGGACCGGCGGCCGGCGCCTGGGGCCCACCGGTCCCCTCGAAGTCGATCGTCAGCTGGATCCCGCTCCCGGATCCGGACGGAGCGCGCGGCGCCGTCTTCCGTCCGGGGACGCGCGCGGCCCGGGCAGGTTCCTCCTCCCCTCCCCCGTCCGTCCGGCCGGCCGCGTCACCGGCAGCGCGCGGGAGCCGGTCGATGAGGGTCCGGAACTCGTACTCGCGGAAGAGGCGGAGGACCTCCGCCCGGTCGTAGTCGCCGAGACGCGCCCCCTCGAGGTCGAGCGGGAGGGGGAGGTCGCGCTCGATCGTCACCAGCTTCCGCCACAGGAGCAGCTCGTCGCGGTGCTCGCGGAGCTTGTCGCGCAGCTTCTCCGGGGTGACCGAATCGATCTCGCCGAGGAGGTCGGGGAGGCTGCCGTGGTCGACGAGGAGCTTGGCTGCCGTCTTGTCCCCGACCCCTGCCAGGCCGGGGATGTTGTCCGTGGGGTCGCCCTTGAGCGCCTTGAAGTCGATCATCTGGCCCGGATCGAGCCCGTAGCGCTCGCGCACCTTCGCGGGGTCGTAGACGACCGTCGCCCCGACCCCCATCCGCGTCGTCATCAGCGCGACGTGGGCGGAGACGAGCTGGAGCATGTCGAGGTCGCCGGAGACGATCGTCGTCTCCACGCCGCGCGCCTCGGCGAGCCGGCTGAGCGTCCCGATGACGTCGTCCCCCTCGAAGCCGTCGAGCTCGGCGACCGGGATCCGGAAGGCGGCGAGCGTCTCGCGGACGATCGGGATCTGCGCCCGGAGATCATCCGGCGTGGGACGGCGGGTCGCCTTGTAGCCCGCGTAGTCGTCCTTGCGGAAGGAGCGCCCGAGGTCGAAGCAGGCGATGACGTAGTCCGGCCGGACGTCCGCGAAGCCGCGCAGGACGATGCTCCAGAAGCCGAAGGCGGCGTTGACGAGCGTCCCGTTGCTCGTGGTGAGCGGGGTCTCGAGCAGCGCGAAATAGGCGCGGTAGATCAGGCTGTGGGCATCGAGAAGCATGAGCCGGGGCATCCCGGCGAGCCTACCACCGGGGGACGCGGTCAGCGAAGGAGCGGGTCGCGCCCCCGGCGCTCCAGGCGTCCGGCGGCCAGCCCGGCCAGCCCGACGAGGACGAGGACGAGCCCGAGAACGACCTGTGGGGGCGGACCGGGCGGATCCCCGGGTGCCACCGCGCTCTTCGCTGCTGCGTCCGCAGCGCTCCCGGCGGCGGCATCGGCCGCGGCTGCCTCCGGGGGTGCATCCGCTGCCGCCACGGTCGCGGCGTTCGGGTCGGCCTCCGGCGAGGCGGCGGTCATGAGGAGCGCGACCTCCGGCACCGCCGAGGCGGGGGCCATCCGGGCGGAACCGGCGGCGGCATCCGACGCGGCGGAGGCGGCGGCACGGGCATCGCCCGCGATCTCCGGTGCGGCGGGGCTCCCGTCCGGCGCGTCGCTCATGACGATCGCGGGCTCCGGGGCGGGAGCGGGCATCCCGGGAAGCGCCCCGAGACCCGCGACGACGAGGCCCACGGCGATCGCGGCACCGGCGAGGGGCTGGAGCGCAGGGCTCGCGATCCCCGGCAGGCCGGCGAGGAGGCGCGCAAGGCGGCCGGGCCGGTGGGCGGCGAGCTGCTCCGCCCCGAGCCGGAAGTCCCGCGGCCGGGACGGAGCCGGAACGGCGCGGACGGCCGCCGCGATCCGGGCCAGCTCATCCGGAAGGGCGGCGCACGCCGGGCAGCCGGCGAGGAGCGCCGTGACGTCCCGCTGCTCGACCGGGTCGAGCGGATCGCCGGCGGCATGGCGCAGGACGAGGAGGCGGTCGTGGGCGGCGTGGTCCGGCACGGGGGGATGGGCGGTCACGCCCTCCTGACGCCGGAGCCGCGCATCCGGTTCCCTGCTCATCCGCGCAGCAGCTCCAGGTGATCCGCGAGGCGGTCGCGGAGGGCGAGGCGACCGCGGTGGATCCGGGACTTCACCGTGCCGACGGAGACCCCGGTGATCGTCGCGATCTCCGCGTAGTCGTAGCCCTCCACGTCGAAGAGGACGATCGCGGCCCGCTGGTCCGGCGTGATCGTACCGAGGGCCTCGGCGAGGAGGCGGCTCCGGCTGCGCAGCAGGGCCTGGAGCTCCGGGCTCGCCTCCTCCCCCGCCGGGGGCTGCCAGGAATCATCCTCCCACTCGGGGAAGGGATCGGCGGGACGGCGCTTGCGCCGGCGGAGGACGTCCGTGGCGGCATTCAGCCCGATCCGCGTCAGCCAGCTCCGGAAGCGCTCACCCCGCATCCGCGGCAGGTTCCGCCAGGCGGAGAGGAAGGCCTCCTGGACGGCATCCGCGGCTGCGTCCCGGTCCCCGACGACGCGGTAGACGACCGCGAAGAGGTGGTCCTGGTGGAGCTCCACGAGCCGGTCGAAGGCCTCCGTCTCGCCCCGGAGCGCCTGCTCGACGAGGGCCCGGTCGCGGAGATCCGCGGGCGAGAGGACGGGATCGCGCACCTCTCCCCCGACGGCCGGATCCTCGCCCACCTTCCTCCATCCTCCCTGCGCACGGTCGCCGGGAGGCGAGTCTAGCACCGGGGCGCGGCCCGGCCGGACGCGCTACCTTCCCGCCCATGCGCTTCCGGACCGAGCTCCTCCGCCTGGGCCCCGAGGCGACCGGCGTGGATGTCCCCGAGGAGATCCTCGCGGGCCTCGGGCGCGGCCGGCGCGTCGCCGTCGTCGCCACGGTGGACGGGTACGCCTGGCGGACGACCGTGGGGCCCTACCGCGGCCGGATCCTGCTCATCGTCAACGCCGGTGCGCGCGCGGCGACCGGGCTGCGGGGCGGCGAGACGATCGAGGTGGAGCTCGTGGCGGACGACGCGCCGCGGACCGTGGAGATGCCGGAGGATCTCCTCGCGGCGCTTGCGGATGACCCCGCGTCGCTCGCCTGGCTCGCGGCCCTCGCGCCCAGCCACCGCCGGGAGCATGCCCGCTGGATCGAGGAGGCGAAGCGCCCCGAGACGCGCGCGGCACGGGTCGCACGCTCCGCGGCGATGATCCGGGGCCGGGAGCGCGGCCGGCCGGGGAGCGGCGGCTGACCGGGTAGTCTTCCCATCTGCACTCGGGCCGGAGTGGCGGAATCGGCAGACGCGACGGTCTCAAACACCGTTGGCCGCAAGGTCGTGAGGGTTCGATCCCCTCCTCCGGCACCAACGAGATGCGGATCGGGCGCGCCGTCCGGACGCCGCTCTGCGATGCTCGCCCGGTGACCGCCCCCCGCCCCGGACGCGCCGCCCGCTACGGGTTCACCGCCCTCGGCTTCCCCGCCTTCCGGACCTTCTTCACCGCGCAGCTGATGACGAACAGCGCGCAGTTCGTCCAGGGGGCCGGGATCGGCTGGATCTCCTGGGAGGTGACGGGCACCGCCGCCGGTGTCGCGGCGATCGGCTTCCTGAACGTCATCCCGTACACGCTCCTCACCCTCCATGCCGGCCTCTTCACGGACCGGCTCGGGGCGCGGCGGATGGTCGTCGCCTCCCTCCTCCTGAGCGCGGTCGCGCTCGTCGTCCTCGGCTTCCTCGGCCTCGTGGGCGGGATCCCCTTCCTCGTCCTCGGCGTCGCCTCGGCGGTCCTCGGCACGATCGCGGTGATCGGCTCCCCGGGGTCCTTCACGCTCGTCAACGAGATCATCCCGCCGGCCGCCGTCCCAAGCGCGGTCTCGCTCATCTTCCTCGACGTCAACCTCGGCCGGATCCTCGGCGGGGCGGTCGCCGGCGTGACCCTCGCGCTCCTCCCCGGCGGCTGGACGCTCATCCTCGCGGGCCTCCTCATGATCCCGCCCGCGCTCGCGATCCGGCGCCTCCGGACACCCCCGCCCGCGGAGATCCCGGTCCTCCGGGGCGCCCTCGTGGCACCCCTCCGGGAAGCCGCCGGGTTCGCCTTCCGGGATCGCTCGCTCGCCCTCCTCTTCCTGATGACCGCGGTGATGGGCTCGCTCGGGCAGGGCTACAACTACCAGCTCCCGCTCGCCGCGGTCGAGCTGGGGGCCGGCGCGGACGGGCTCGGGGTCCTCACCGGGGTCGTGGGGGTCGGCGGCCTGATCACCGGGCTCCTCCTCGAGCGGATGATGCGCGGGCTCGGCCACGGACGGATCCTGTGGCTCGGGATGTGGCTGGCGAGCGGCGGCATGATCGTGTGCGGGCTCGCCGGGACGCTCGCCGTCGCGGCGGTGGGGATGGCGATCGCCGGGGCAGGCTTCGCGGTCTACGCGGCGGGGACGCTGAGCCTCCTCCAGGCGCTCGCGGCCCCCGAGCTGCGGGGGCGGCTGACCGCGCTCTTCTCCCTCCTCTACTGGGGGCTGATGCCGCTCGGCGCGCTGATCGGCGGGGTCATGGCGAGCGCGATCGGCGGGCTCCACACCCTCCTCGTCTTCGGGGTCGCGATCCTCCTCGTCTCGCTCGCCGGTCTCATCGCGGGCGGCGACGTCCGGCGGATGCGGGTCGATGGAGAGGGACGCCCGACGCGGGCCGGCCGCCGGGGGGTGCTCCCCGCGCCCTGACCGCATCGCGCCCCCCGGGGTCTGCCATCCTGCAGGGATGGATGCCGCTCCGGCGCGGAGCCGGGCCGAACGGCTCGGCTGGAGCGCCCTCGCCTTCCCGTCGTTCCGGACCTTCTTCGGCGCGACCCTCGTCTCGAACACCGCCACCTTCATCCTCAGCGCGGGGATCAACTGGGCCGCCCTCCAGGCATCGGGGAGCCCGGCCGGGGTCGCGGGGGTCGGCTTCCTCTTCGCCCTCCCCTTCACCCTCCTCACCCTCCATGCCGGCCTCCTCGCGGACTGGTTCGGCGGGAAGCGGATGCTCGCCCTCTCCCTCGCCCTCACCGGCGCGGCCGTGGCCGGGCTCGGCATCCTCGCGCTCGTCGCCGGTCTGCCGTGGGCGGCGATCGCGGTCGCCGCGGTCGTCATCGGCACCCTCTCCGTGCTCGGGTCGCCCGCGGGGATGACGATCGCCCAGGATCTCGTCCCGCCCGGGCTCCTGCCGAGCGCGATGACGCTCATCTGGATCACCGTGAACTTCGGCCGGATCGCCGGCGGCCTCTTCGCGGGGGTCACGCTCGCCCTCTACCCCGGCGGCGTCACCCTCCTCATCGCCGGGCTGATGTCCGTGGGGACCGCGCTCGCGATCGTGCGTCTCCCGATCGCCTCGCCCGTCCGCGCGCCGCTCGCGCGCGGCGCCCTCGTGGCCCCCCTCCTCGAGGCGGCGGGGCACGCATTCCGGGACCCCGCGATCGCCGCCCTCATCGCACTCACCTCCGTGATGGGCACGCTCGGGCTCGCCTTCAACTACCAGCTGCCGGTCGCGGCGACCGAGCTCGGCGGCGGCGCGAACGGCTTCGGCGCGCTCGTCGCGGCGGTCGGTGCGGGCGGGCTGCTCGCGGGGAGCATCGCGGAGCGGCTGATGCGCCGGATCGGCCAGGGTGGCGTCATCGTCCTCGGTGCGGCGGCGGTCGTGACGGGTCTCGTCCTGTGCGGCCTGAGCCCGACCCTTCCGCTCGCCGTCCTCTCGATGGGCATCGCAGGGGCAGGCTTCGCGATCTATGGCGCCACGACGCTCGCGCTCATCCAGGCGCTTGGCGCCCCGGCCGTGCGCGGCCGCCTGACGGCGCTCTTCTCGCTCCTCTACTGGGGCCTGATGCCCCTCGGCGCGATCCTCGGCGGGATCGTGGCGAGCAACGTGGGCGCGCTCACGACCCTCCTCCTCTTCGGGCTCGGGATCATGGTGGCGCTCGTCATCGTCCTGCTCCTCCGCCCGGAGCTCGTCCGGATGCGGGTGGATGCGGACGGCCGCGTCGTGGGACGCCCCGCCCCGGCCGGCTGAGCGGCCTCAGGCGATCTCGAGCGCGACGCTCGCGCCGAGCCGTCGCTGCGCCTCGGCGAGGAGCTCGGCATCGTAGGCGACCCCCGTCCGCAGGGCCATCGGCTGGATCCCACCGGGGGCCGGCACGTGGAGGACGACGGAGGTCCCCCCGGGACGCGCCGAGAAGAGCTCCCGGAGCGCCGTGAAGGCGGCGAGGACGGCATCGGCGCGGTCGTCCGGGAAGCGCACATGGAGCGTGCCCCCGGCGGGCGCCTCCACGGCGGGCGTCGGTTCCTCGGCGGCACGCGCCACCTCGGCGCGCGTCTCGTCCGGCCACGGCGGCTCGTCATCCGCGGGCCCCTCGCCGATCGCCTCCAGCGATGCGGGACCGGGGGCGATCGTGCCGGGCTCGGCGGGCGCAGCAGGGCCTGGCGTGGGTCCCGGGAGGCCGATCCGGCGCGTCTCGTGGGCGGTCCCGGTGATCGTCACCTCGAGCATCCCCCGGACACCGCCGCCCCGCAGCGGGGAGAGGTCCTGGATCGTGCGCACGATCGGCAGATCGGCGGGCGGGACGGCCGGCGCCGGTGCGGGGCTGCGCGGAGCCGCCGGCGCGTCCACGGCGGCGGGGGCGGCGGACGGACGGGGCGCGGAGCCGTTCATGGGCGGACGCGAGGCAGCCGGCGGAGCTCCGTTCCGGGAGGCGCCCTCGCCACCCCAGGCGCCACGGTCGCGGCCGTTCCGCCGGGGCCGGTCACCGGCCGCCACGGCTGCGGCGAACCCCTCCGGCCCCATCTCGACCGCGTCCTCCCAGGTCCAGACCGCATCCGCGAGGACGACGGTCTCGTCGCCCTTGTGGTCCACGCGCCCGGCGACGATGAGGACCGCGCCATCCACCCAGGTCGGCGCGGTCTGCTCGTACGTCTTGGGGAAGACGACGACCTCCACCGGGCCCTGGAGGTCTTCCAGCGTGACGACCGCCATCTCCGCCCGGCTCTTCGTCATCACCTTGCGGATCGCCGTCACGACGCCGCCGATCGCGACCCGCTGCTGGTCCAGGTCCGCGCCGAGGTCCCCGGCGTAGGCGTTCACGTAGCGCCCGATCTCCGCCGCGAGCTCGCCGAGCGGGTGGTCCGAGAGGTAGAGGCCGAGGAGCTCCTTCTCCCAGCGCAGCCGCTCGCGCGAGGAGGCGGGCGTGGCGACGGGAAGCGGCCGGGCGAGCTCCACCTCCTCGGTCGCGAGACCATCGAAGAGGGAGACCTGGCCGGAGACCCGGTCCCGCTGCTGGGCCTGGCCGTAGGCGATCGCATCGTCCAGGGCGAGGAGGAGCTGGGCGGGATGGCCGAGCCCGGAGAGGGCGCCGACCTTGATGAGCGATTCCAGGACGCGCTTGTTGACGAGCCGGAGATCGACGCGCGAGCAGAGGTCCGCGAGGGAGCGGAAGGGGCCGTCCGCGGTGCGCGCCGCGATGATCGAGACGATCGCGCTCTCACCGACGTTCTTGATCGCGAGGAGCCCGAAGCGGATCGAGGCGCCTTCCACGGTGAAGTGGAGCCCGGAGCGGAGGAGGTCCGGCGGCTCGACGGTGATCCCCAGCCGGCGGCACTCCGCGACACCCGCCGCCACCTTGTCCGTGTTGTCCCGGAAGGCGGTGAGGACCGAGCACATGTACTCGACCGTGTAGTTCGCCTTCAGGTAGGCGGTCTGGTAGGCGATCATCCCGTAGCAGGTCGCGTGAGCCTTGTTGAACCCGTAGCGCTCGAAGGGCTCGAAGGCCTTGAAGACGGCGTCGATCGTCTCGCCCGGGATCCCGCGCTCCCCGGCCTGGGTGATGAACTTCTCCTTCTGGGCGCGGAGGACGGCCGCCTTCTTCTTCCGGATCGCGTAGCCGAGCGTGTCCGCCTCCGGGCCGGTGAAGCCGCCGAGCGCGACGGCGGCGGCCATGATGTCCTCCTGGTAGACGAAGATCCCGTAGGTCTTCTCGAGGTAGGGCTTGAGGAGCGGGTGCAGGAAGGTGACCGGCTCCTGGCCGTGCTTGCGGCGGATATAGGCCGGGATGTTGTCCATCGGACCCGGGCGGAAGAGGGCGACCATCGCCGCGAGGTCGTAGACGGAGCTCGGGCGGAGCTCCTTGATGTAGCGGCGCATCCCCGCGGACTCGAGCTGGAAGACGCCGGTCGTCTCGCCGGAGCCGAGGAGCTCGAAGGTCTTCGCATCGTCCAGGGGGATCCGGTCGAGGTCGATCCGCTCCTCCCCGCGCGTCTCGGCGATGAGGTCGACCGCCTGGCGCAGGATCGTCAGGTTGGAGAGCCCGAGGAAGTCGAACTTCAGGAGCCCGAGCGCCTCCACCCCGTGCATCTCGTACTGGGTCATCAGCGCGTCCGAGTTCGTCGCCTTCTGGAGCGGCATCAGCTCCGTCAGCGGCTCGTCCGAGATGACGACGCCCGCGGCGTGGGTGGACGCGTTCCGGGCGACCCCTTCCAGCTGCTTCGCGATCTCGATGAGGCGGGCGACCTGGGGGTCACCCTCCACGATCTCGCGCAGCGCGGAGGAGGTCTCGAGCGCCTCGTTCAGGGTGATCCCGAGCTGCTCCGGGACCGCCTTCGCGATCCGGTCCACCTCGCTGTAGCCGAGCCCGAGGACGCGGCCCACGTCCCGGATCGCGGCGCGCGCGAGCATCGTGCCGAAGGTGATGATCTGCGCGACGTGGTCCTGGCCGTACTTCCGGGTGACGTAGTTGATGACCTCCTCACGCCGGGCATCCTCGAAGTCGACGTCGATATCCGGCATCGTCACCCGGTCCGGGTTGAGGAAGCGCTCGAAGGGGAGCTGGTAGAGGATCGGGTCCACCGGGGTGATCCCCAGCGTGTAGGTGACGATCGAGCCGGGCGCGGAGCCTCGGCAGGTGGTCGCGATCCGCTGCTCCTTGGCGAAGCGGACGAAGTCCGCGACGATGAGGAAGTAGGCCGCGTAGCCCATCGAGACGATGATCCCGAGCTCGTAGTCCAGGCGCTTCCGGATCTCGTCCGTCACGATCCCGTAGCGCTCCACGAGCCCGCGCTCGCATTCCGCCCGGAGCCAGCTCTCCACCGTGTGCCCCGGGGGGACCGGGAAGTTCGGCAGCCGGTGCTTCCCGAAGGTCATCCGGAGGTCCGTCATCTCCGCGATCCGGCGCGTGTTCGCGATCGCGCCGGGGATGTCGCGGAAGAGCGCCTCCATCTCCGCGGCACTCTTCAGGTAGTGCTCCTCGCCCTCGATCCGGAAGCGGTTCGGATCGCTCAGGTTCGAGGCCGTCCCGACGCACAGGAGGACGTCGTGGGCCTCGTGCTGATCCCGGCGGACGTAGTGGAGGTCGTTCGTGGCGACGAAGGGGAGCCCGGCGCGCGGCCCGAGCTCGAGGAGCTTCCGGGTGAGCGCCGCCTGCTCGCTCATCCCGTGGTCCTGGACCTCGAGGAAGAAGCCGTCCTTGCCGAAGATCTCCGTGTACTCGCCGGCGATCCGCTGGGCGGCCGCGAAGTCGTCCGTCTCCAGCGCGCGGGGGACCTCGCCGCCGAGGCAGGCGGAGAGCCCGATGAGGCCCTCGGCGTGCTTCGCGAGGAGCTCCTTGTCGATGCGCGGCTTGTAGTAGTAGCCCTCGACGTGCGCCTCCGTGACGAGCCGGCAGAGGTTCCGGTACCCGGTCCAGTCCTTCGCGAGGAGGACGAGATGGAAGGGCTGGCTGTCCAGCTTGGGGTCCCGGTCGCGCATCGAACGGCGCGCCATGTAGGTCTCGACGCCGATGATCGGCTTGATCTCCCGGGCCTGGCAGGCCTGGTAGAAGGCGACCGCGCCGTAGAGCGCGCCATGGTCCGTGATCGCGAGGGAATCGAAGCCGAGCGCGGACGCCTGCCCGACGAGGTCGTCGATCCGCCCGAGCCCGTCGAGAAGGCTGAACTCGGTGTGGACGTGGAGGTGGGTGAAGTCGTTCGGGGCGATGCTCATCCGCGTCGACAAGGCTACCACGGGGACCCCGTCGCGGTCCTCGCGAGCATCGAACGTCCGTTCGGTATCAGCCCCCGGGGAGAAGGATCCGGCGGGCTCCCTCGCCGCGCCGCATCGCCGCCAGCGCGTCCGGGAGAGCGGCGAGCGGGAGGTGGGCGTCGATGAGCCGTCCGAGCGGGAGCCGTCCCGTCACGACATCCGCGGCGATCTCCGGCAGGTCCCGCTCCGGAACGAGCGAGCCGTAGTTCGAGCCAAGGAGCCGGATCCCGTCCACGACGAAGGAGTAGAGCTCCACAGCCGCCGTCACCCCCTGCGGCGGCATCCCCACGACGGTCACCGTGCCGCCGGGGCGGACGAGCCGCAGGGCCCCCTCGACGGCGCTCGCGAGGCCGATGCACTCGAGGACGTGGTCGAAGGGCCGGCCGAGCCGGGCGAGGTGCGCGTCATCCCCGGGATCGACCGCGTCGACTGCTCCGAGCGCCCGCGCGCGGGCGCGCTTCTCCGGGACGGGGTCGACGGCTGTCACCTCCGCCCCGGCCGCGATCGCGGCGAGGAGGGCGGAGAGCCCGACTCCGCCCATGCCGAGGATCGCGACCCGCTCCCCCGCCCGAACGCCCGCGGTCCACCGGACGGCCCCGACCCCGGTCGTCGCCGCGCAGCCGATGAGCGCCGCCACGTCGTGCGGCGTGCGGGGGTCGACCGCGATCGCGGCCGCGGCATCCACGACCTGGGCCGTGGCATGGGTGCCGACGCCGCTGTAGACCCCGACCGGGCTCCCGTCCGGGCGGCGCAGCCGGACGAGCTCCGGCTCCGTCCGGTGCGTCCCGCCGCGGGGCGTGGCGCAGAGCCAGGGCTCCAGGCGCCGGCAGGCCGGGCAGGTGGCGCAGGGGGCGGTCCAGGCGAGGACGACGAGATCGCCGGTGCGCAGCCCGCCGCTCCCCGCGGGCCGATCCGCGGGGCGCTCCGGGACGCCGGGCCCGAGCGCCTCGACGATCCCCGCCCCCTCGTGGCCGAGGACGACCCCCGCAGGGCGCTCCCAGTCGCCGTCCACCACGTGGAGGTCGGAGCGGCAGACCCCCGACGCGACGATCCGGACCCGGACCTCGCCCGGACCGGGCGGATCGAGCCGGAGGGGCTCCGGGACGAGCGGCGCCCCCGGGCCGCGGAAGACGATCCCCTGCTCGTCCGTCATCGCGTCTCCTCCTCGAGCCACGGCCGGTCGTTGAAGAGATCGGAGAGCCATGCGCCGAAGCGACCGGGGACCGGCCCGTCATCGGTTCCGTCCACCAGCTCCTGGACGGCGTCGTGGATCGCGAGCGTGAGGAGGGCGACCCCGGCCTTGCCGCGCGGGAAGGCGGCCGGGTCGACCGGCCGGCCGATGACGATCCGGATCGTCTTCCCGAAGTGGACCCAGCGGGTCCCGATGATCCCGACCGGGACGACGGGGACCCCCGCGAGCTGCGCGAAGTGGCCGACCCCGGTCTCGATCGGCCGGACGACCCCCTCGTGGTCCGAGAGCCTCCCCTCCCCCGCGATCATCACCGCATCCCCCGCACGGAGGGCCGCGGTTGCGCGGCGCGTCGCATCGAGCGCGTCCGCCCCGTGGGGCCGGAAGGGGATCCCGCGTCCGGTCCAGGTGATGATCCGGTTCCGCGCCCCCACCGCCATCGTCTCCTCCCGCGGCCCGAAGACGCGCTGCCGGCGCCGGCCATCCGGCCACGCCGCGGAGAGGACGATCGGGTCGACCCACGAGGGGTGGTTGAAGCAGGCGAGGTAGCCACCCTCCCCGGCAGGCAGGTGCTCCGTGCCCTCGACACGGATCCGCACGTAGGCGCCGCAGATCACGCGCAGGACGATCCGGACGAAGTGGTAGACGAACGGGGAGGGCCGCCCCGCCGCGCTCATGGGCGCGGTCGTGCGGGGACCGGGTCGGGGCGGATCGGGACGGCGACCGCGAGACGGGCGACGCTCGGCAGCTCCACGGGGGGCGGCGTCCCGGAGCCGACCCGCTCGATCTCGTCGATGAAGAGCGGGATGAGCCCGGGGTCGAACTGGCTCCCGGAGTGACGGCGCAGCTCCTCGATCGCCTCGTCCAGGGTGCGCGCGGCGCGATAGACACGGCCGCGCACGATGGCATCGAAGGCGTCCGCGATCGCCACGATCCGGGCACCGAGGGGGATCGCCTCCCCGGCGAGGCCGTCCGGGTAGCCCCGCCCGTCCCAGCGCTCGTGGTGGTGGCGGATGATCGGGGAGAAGTCGCGCGCGATCCGGAGCGGGCCGATGATCCGCTCCCCGATCACCGGGTGGAGGCGCATCTCCCGGATCTCGTCCTCCGTGAGGGGGCCGGGCTTGTGGAGGATCGCCTCCGGGAGCGCGATCTTGCCGATGTCGTGGAGAAGGGCGCCGAAGGCGACCTCGTCGAGCTCCTGGTCCCGGAGCCCCACGTAGGCACCGAGGCGGGCCGCCCGGAAGGCGAGGTTCCGGCAGTGGTCCTTGAGGTCGACGTCCTTCGCCTCGACCGCGTTGACGAGGGCGACCACGATCGCGTGGGCATCCTCCATCTTCAGCGTCACCTGGCGCATCCGCCACGCGCTGCGCAGCCGGGCGAGGAGCTCGAGCTGCTGGAAGGGCTTCGCGACGAAATCGTCCGCTCCCGCATCCAGCGCGGCGATCATGTCCGCGCTCGCGGTGTGGCCGGTGAGGACGATGACCGGCAGCGCGACCGTGCGCGGATCGGCACGCAGCCGGCGGATCAGCTCGTGGCCATCGATCCGGGGGAGGCTGAGGTCGAGGATGACGAGGTCGGGCTGATGCTCGTGGATCGCCCGGAGGCCGGCGTCACCGTCGCCGACGGCGATCGTGCCGTACCCCTCCGCCTCGAGGATCCGGACGAGGAGACGACGGATCGACGCGTCATCCTCGATCACCGCGACCCGCGGCCCCATCGGGGCCATCGGCGCAGGTTCCGGCACCCGTGCCTCCCGCTCGTTCCGGTCCGGTCGGACCCGTGGGGAGTATAGGATGCGCCGGTGTCCGACCGCATGACCCGCCTGCAGCGCCGGCCCCGGATCCTCGGCGCCCTGGCCATCGCCGCCCTCGTGGTCGCGATCCTCCCGGTCGTGGGACGCGCCGCCGATCCGGACTACCCCCCGGGCGATTCGGGATACCACTCGTACCCGGAGGTCGCAGCCGAGCTCGCCGCGCTCGAGAGGGCGCACCCGGAGATCCTCCACGTCCGCGCGATCGGCCGCACGGCGGAGGGCCGCCCGATCCTCCTCGCGAAGATCACGGACGGCGCGAACGACCCTGCGGACGAGGGGGAGCCGGAGGTTCTCGTCGACGGCCTCCACCACGCCCGCGAGCACCTCTCCGCGGAAGCCGCGCTCGACCTCGTCCGGTTCCTCGTGGAGCGCTACGGGGAGAGCTCGCCGGTCGGCCGGCGCGTGACGCGCCTCGTGGACGAGCGGGTGATCTGGGTCGTCCCGATGCTCGACCCGGATGGGCTCGCCTACGACCTCTCCGCGCCGGTCCGCCCCTGGGGCCCGGGTGGGGCTTCGTGGTACGCGGCATGGCGGAAGAACCGCCAGCCGATCCCGGGGAGCTCCGCCGTGGGCCTGGACCTGAACCGGACCTGGGGCTACCGCTGGGGCTGCTGCGGCGGCTCATCCGGGATCCCCGCCTCGGAGAACTACCGCGGGACCCGGCCGTGGCAGGCGCCGGAGGTCCGGGTCCTCCGCGACTTCGTCCTCTCCCGGATCGTGGACGGGCGGCAGCGGATCCGGACGCACGCCAGCCTCCACACGACCGGCGAGCTCGTCCTCTACCCGTGGGCCTATACCCGCGCCGACCGTGGCCCGGAGATGACCCGTCTCGATCTCTCCGCCTTCCGCCTCCTCGCCCGCCGGATGGCCGCCCAGGCCGGCTACCGCGCGATGCAGTCGAGCGCGATGTACCCCACGGATGGGGACATGATCGACTGGATGTACGCGCGGCAGCGGATCCACTCCTTCACGCTCGAGCTCTCCCCGGCGCGCGGGGCGATCGCCACATCGGACCGCTACTACCTGCCGGACGAGCGGCTCCCCGGGCTCCTCCGCCGTCCCCGGGCCGCGCTCCTCACGCTCATCGAGGCGGCCGGCTGCCCCTGGTCCCTCACGCGCGCCGCGTCCCAGTGGTGCGGGACCTTCGCGGATGACCTCGAGGGCGGATCCGGCTGGACGGTCGATCCGGCGGGGACGGACGATGCGACCGTGGGGATCTGGCGGCGCGCGGATCCGCGCCCGGACGGCCTCCAGCCCGGGCGGGTCCGATCCGGCCGGGATGCGCTCGTCACCGGTCCGGCTCCGGACGACCCGGTCCGGGACGGGACGACAAGCGTCCGCTCCCCCACCTTCCTCATCCCCGCCGAGGGGACGACGACCGTCCGTCTCGCGTGGTGGCTCGGCCTCGGCGCGGGGACAGGACCGGGGGACGGGCTGACGATCCGGATCGTCGCGGAGGATCCCGCGATCGAGCCCCAGGTCCTCCTCGCGGTGGCCGGGAACGGAAGCCCGCGGGTCGCGCGGCTGCGGAACCTCGCGATCGCCCTCGATCCGCGCTTCGCGGGGGAGCGGGTCGCGCTGGAGCTGATCGCGTACGCCGCGCCGGGGAGCGGGTCGCTCGAGGCCGGGGTGGACGACGTCCGCGTGGCGACGGAGCCGGAGTCCGCGGGATGACGGCGGAGGAGCGGGCGCGCGCCCGGGCGATGCTCGACCTCGAGGAGGGCCGGGGGGCCGTCCCCGTCCTGGACGGACCGGCATCCGTGGCGCTCCTTGCGGCGGCCCGCCGGATCGCGATCGTGGGGGCCTCGCCGGACCCGTTCCGCCCCTCCCACGGGGTGATGGCCGCGCTGCTCGCCGCGGGCTACACGTGCGTCCCGATCAACCCGGGGGTGGACGTCGTCCTCGGGCAGCGGGCCTGGCCGACGCTGGAGGCGGCGGTGGAGGACGGCGGACCCTTCGACATCGTCGATGTCTTCCGCCGGCCGGAGCACGTCCCGGGGATCGCCGCGAGCGCGGTCGCCACCGGCTGCCGCGCGCTCTGGCTCCAGCTCGGGGTCATCGACTGGGAGGGCGCCGCGATCGCCCACGCGGCCGGGCTCCCGGTCGTCATGGACCGCTGCACCGCGATCGAGCTGCGCCGGATCGGCCGCTGAAGGCTGCTCGGGGGCTCGCGCCGAGCGCGGCCCGGTCGGTCAGCGGACGAGGAGCCCCGCGAAGGCGAGGACGGCCCCCACCGCCGCGATCCCGCCGCGCACGATCACCTGGCGGCGGAGGAGCTCTGCCATCCGGTCGGCGCCGGTCTTCTCGCCCGGCTCGGGCCGCAGGCGCGCGCCGCGCCAGTCGTCGTAGCGGGCGAGGTTCGCCTGGGTCGCCTGGAGGGCACGAAGGCGGGCGAGCGGCCCGCGGACGGTCACGAGCCCGATCGCCAGGAGGGCGATCCCTGCCACGAGGAGGAGGGCTCCCACCGGCACGCCTACGCCTGCTCGAGCGCCTCGCGGAGGAGCTGCCCCACGAGCGCTGCGTTCGCCTGTCCGCGGGTCGCCTTCATCACCTGTCCGGTGAGGAAGCCGATCGCCTGGCCCTTCCCTGCCCGCACGTCCGCGACCGCGGCGGGGTTCGCCGCGAGGATCTCCGCGATCGCCGTCCGGAGCGCATCGGTGTCGTTCACCTGGCGGAAGCCTGCCTCCGCGACGATCGCCGCCACCGGCCGGCCCTCCGCGGCATGGCGCGCGAAGACCTCCTTCGCGTTCGTCCCGGAGAGCTCGCCCGCCTCCACCATCGTGACGAGCGCAGCGAGCTCGGCGCCGGAGACCCCGGCGACCGCCGTGGCCCCCGCCTCCCCCTTGGCGAGCCGGAGGTACTCGCCCACGACCCAGTTCGCCACCTTCCGGGGCGCGAGCGACGGCCCGGCGGCGAGCGCGGCGTCGAGGAGCGCGGTCGCCCCGGCGTCCGCGACGATCGTCACCGCGTCCGCGGCGGGGATCCCGAGCTCGGCGTAGCGGGCGCGGCGGGCGGCCGGCAGCTCCGGCATCGCCGCCCGGACCGCCTCGAGCCAGCTCGCGTCCACGTGGAGCGGGGGGAGATCCGGCTCCGGGAAGTAGCGGTAGTCGTCCGAGGATTCCTTGATCCGCATCCGGTAGGTCAGGCCGCGATCGTCGTCCCAGCCGCGCGTCTCCTGGATGAGCGGCTCACCGGCATCGAGCGCCTTCGCCTGCCGCTCGATCTCGAAGGCGACCGCTCGCTCGACGGAGCGGAAGGAGTTCATGTTCTTCACCTCGACCCGGGTGCCGAACGCCTCGGTCCCCGGACGGCGGAGCGAGATGTTCGCCTCCACCCGCATCTGGCCGTTCTCGAGGGCGGCCTCCGAGGCGCCGATCGTGACGAGGAGGAGCCGCAGCTCTTCGGCATAGCGCCGCGCCTGCTCCGCGGTCCGCACGACCGGGTCGGTGACGATCTCCATGAGCGGCGTCCCGGAGCGGTTGTAGTCCACGAGGCTCACGTCGCGGCCGTCCTCGAGACGCCGGTGGACGAGCCGCGCCGTGTCCTCCTCGAGATGGGCACGGGTGATCGCGATCGTCACCGGGCCCTCCGATGTCTCGAAGGTGAGCGAGCCACCGAGGACGAGCGGCAGGTCGTACTGGCTGATCTGGTAGCCCTTGGGGAGGTCGGGATAGAAGTAGTTCTTGCGGTCCCAGCGGGTGATCGGCAGGAGCCGGCCACCGATCGCCATCCCCGCGGCGAGGACGTGGCGGACCGCCGCCTCGTTGATCACCGGGAGCGCGCCCGGGAGGCCGAGGCAGACCGGGCAGGTGTGGCTGTTGGGCGGGGCCGCCTGGAAGTCGGTGGAGCAGCCGCAGAACATCTTCGAGGCCGTCCGGAGCTGGACGTGGCACTCGATCCCGATGACCGCCTCCCAGCCGGTCGCCACGGCGCTCGTCACCGGCTCATCCGAGGCTGCCGAGGAAGCGCTCGATCCGCTCGAGGGCGGTGACGAGCTTCGCGTGGCTCGTGGCGAGCGAGCACCGGACATGCCCGGCGCCCGATGGCCCGAAGGCATCGCCGGGCACGACCGCGACCTGCTGCTCGAAGAGGAGCCGCTCGGCGAAGGTCTCGCTCGTGAGGCCGGTCCCCGAGACGCGCGGGAAGGCATAGAAGGCGCCGAGCGGGTCGGCGACCGGGAGGCCGATCCGGCGCAGCCCCTCCGTGAAGGTCCGGCGCCGCCGGTCGTACTCCGCGACCATCCGCTCCACGTCCGGCTCGGCGGTCCGGAGGGCGGCGAGCGCCGCATCCTGGGCGATCGTGGGGGCGGACATGATCTCGTACTGGTGGATCTTCAGGATCCCCTCGAGGAGGTCCCTG
This sequence comes from Chloroflexota bacterium, assembly GCA_017853275.1. Classification (GTDB taxonomy): domain Bacteria; phylum Chloroflexota; class Limnocylindria; order Limnocylindrales; family CSP1-4; genus JAFMJV01. The sequence continues at coordinate 9,853 of JAFMJV010000010.1, read as the reverse complement.
GGCGCGCACGCCCAGCCGACCCGCCAGCCCGTCATCGCATAGGCCTTGGAGAAGCCGCCGAGAAGGATCGTCCGGTCGCGCATCCCCGGCAGGGCGCTGAAGGCCTCGTGCCGGCGGCCGCCGTAGACGAGACGGTCGTAGATCTCGTCGCTGATGACGAGAAGGTCGTGGCGCTCGGCGATCTCCGCCAGCGCGCGGAGCCGGGCGGGGTCGAGGACGGCCCCGGTCGGGTTGCACGGGTAGCCGAGGAAGAGCGCCTTCGTGCGCGGCGTGATCGCCGCCTCCACCGCCGCCGGGTCGAGCTCCCAGGCATCCTCGTGGCGGGTCGGGATGTGGACCGGAACCCCGCCCGCGAAGACGATCCCGGGCACGTAGGCGACATAGGACGGGTCGTGCAGAAGGACCTCGTCCCCGGGGTCGATGATCGCCGCGCAGGCGACCGCCACGGCCTCCGAGGCGCCCACGGTGATGACGATCTCGGTCGCCGGGTCGTAGCCGACCCCGTAGCGGCGCTCGAGGTGAGCGGCGAGCTCCCGGCGCAGCTCGAGGGTCCCGTAGTTGCTCGTGTAGTGGGTCCGTCCCGCACGGAGCGCGGCGATCCCCGCCTCCACCACCTGGGGCGGGGTATCGAAGTCCGGCTCCCCCACCCCGAGGCTGATGACATCGGGCATCGTGGCGGCGACATCGAAGAAGCGGCGGATCCCGGAGGGCGGGACGCTCCGGACGCGCGCGGAGAGACGCTCGCGTACGGTGCTCGGGGGGGTCGGGGGAGTCGCTCGGTCGGACACGGGTGGCGGGAGTATACGGAAGGCCCGCCCGGGCCGCGTGGGGGGTCGTCGTCGCACCTCGGGGGCGGAGCGTGCGACACTACGCCACAGCCCGCCGCACGGCGCCGGCCCGACGCCGCCGAGCGGAGCCTTGCAGGAGAAGCCGCCCCGATGCCGGCCGTCCGACCGCCGCTCGTCCCCGGCGAGACCGAGCTCATCGCGGCGCGCCACCACCCCGCCGCCTTCCTCGCGGTCGGTGCGCCCGCGGTCCCCTTCCTCTTCGCTGCCGCAGCCGCCTTCGGGCTCGGTCTCGCGATCCCCAACGAGGCCGGCCTCCTCGGCATCGTCGACGCCCTCGTCGGGCTCCTCGCGCTCGGGCTCGCGATCGGCGGGATCGTCCTGCTCGTCGGCCTCTGGGTCCGCTGGCGGACCGTCCGGGTCATCGTCACGGACCGGCGGGTCGTGCGCACGGAGGGGCTCTCCGGTCGGGTCACCGCGGAACCCCCGCTGGAGCGGATCATCGATGTCGTCCGCCGGGACGGTCCCCTGGGCGAGCGCCTCGGATACGGAGACCTCCTCCTCGTCATCGAGGGGGCGTCCCCGGTCGACCTGCGGGACCTGCGCGCGCCCGGTCGCATCCGCGAGGCGATCACCACCGGCCAGGAGCGGATGGCGGCCGAGCGTGCAGCGGCCCGTGCGGCCGCGGCCCGTGCGGCGGCCGGCGAGTCGGACCCCGAGGATGCCCTCCCCCCGGTCGTGGATGCGCTCGCCGGGACCGCCGAGGCGCTCGCCGCGGCACCACCGCCCGAGCCGGAGCCCGAGCCGGTCCCCGAGCCGGAGGTGGCTCCCGTCGCGGAGGGGTCGGACGCCGTCGCGGGCGAGGAGGCGGCCGGCGGCGGGCCCGGCCCCGTCGCGGAGGCGGCGCTCGACGCCCTTGCCGAGGTCGCGCGCCGGGAGGCGGACGGATCGATCGATGCCGAGGAGGCCGCGGCGCGCCGGAAGGACGCCCTCGACGCGCTCTAGCCGCCGGCGTCAGGCCTGCGCGCGGCCCTTCATCGACGGGGTCGCCGGATCGTCCAGGCGCGGCAGGGCCGCGGGCTCCAGGCGGCGCCACGGGGCGTCCGCATCGATCGCCTCCCAGGCACGCCCGATCGCGAAGAGACGCGCCTCATCCCAGGCCTGGCCGATCAGCTGGAGGCCGACCGGGAGGCCGTCCGCGAGGCCGCAGGGGACGGAGAGAGCCGGGAGGCCGGCGGCGTTCACGGGGATCGTGCAGATATCCGAGAGGTACATCGCGAGCGGATCCCCGGTCCGCGCCCCGAGCGGGAAGGCGACGGTCGGCGTGGAGGGCGCGATCAGCGCGTCCACCCGGGTGAAGGCGCGGTCGAAGTCCTCCTTGATGAGGGTCCGCACCTTCTGCGCCTTCAGGTAGTAGGCGTCGTAGTAGCCCGCGGAGAGCGCGTAGGTCCCGAGCATGATCCGCCGCTTCACCTCCGGCCCGAAGCCCTCTCCGCGCGTCGCGAGGTAGCTCCCGAGGACGTCGCCCTCCCGGACGGAGCGGCCGTAGCGGATCCCGTCGTGTCGGGCAAGGTTCGCCGAGGCCTCCGCCGGGGCGATGATGTAGTAGGTCGCCAGGCCGTATCCCGTGTGCGGAAGGTCGACCTCGACGATCTCCGCCCCGGCCGCCGCGAGCGCCGCAACGGCCTCGCGGATCCGGGCCTCGACCTCCGGCTCCATCCCGTCCACGAAGTACTGGCGCGGGAGCCCGAGGCGCAGCCCGCGGAGGATCCCGGCCGCCCGGTCCCGGTCCTCCGGCAGGGCCGCCGCGTAGTCCGGCACGGGGAGGGCGGAGGAGGTCGAATCGCGGTCGTCGCGCCCGGCGACCGCGCCGAGGAGGAGGGCGGCATCGCGGACGTCACGGGCGAAGGGGCCGACCTGGTCGAGCGAGCTCGCGAAGGCGATGATCCCGTAGCGGCTCACCCGCCCGTAGGTCGGCTTCATCCCCACCGTGCCGGTCACGGCAGCGGGCTGGCGGATGCTGCCGCCCGTATCGGTCCCGATCGCGACCGGCACGTGGTAGGCCGCCACCGCGGCGGCCGAGCCGCCGGAGGAGCCGCCGGGGACGCGATCCAGGTCCCAGGGGTTCGCCGTGGCGCCCCACGCGGAATGCTCCGTGGAGGAGCCCATCGCGAACTCGTCCATGTTCGTCTTGCCGGGGATCACCGCACCGGCCGCCGCGAGCCGCTCGGCGATATGGGCGTCGTACGGGCCGCGGAAGCCCGCGAGGATCCGGCTCCCGGCGGTGGAGGGCTGCCCGCGCGTGACGACGAGGTCCTTCAGGCCGACCGGGATGCCGAGGAGGGCGGGGAGCGCCGCGAGCGCGGCAGCGCCCTCGGCGCGGGCCGCGGCGATCCGGGCATCCGCGTCGGCGGCCGCGGCACGAGCCCCGGGCGCATCGAGCGAGACCCACGCATTCAGCGCCCGATCCTGGCCTTCGATGAGGGCGAGATGCGCCGCGAGGAGCTCGCCCGCGGAGAAGCGGCCGGCGCGCAGGCCGGCAGCCATCTCGTGGGCATGGAGGCGGGTGAGGCTGCGGTCCGTGCTCATGAGGGGCTACGCGCCGTCGCCGAGGATCGCGGGGACGACGACGTAACCGCCGCTCTGCTCCGGCGCGTTCGCGAGGGCCTCCTCCTGGCTCAGGCTCGGCCGGGGGAGGTCCGCACGGAGGATGCTCTCGACCTCGATCGTCTGGGCGGTGGGGGCGATCCCGTCCGTGTCGAGCTCGTCCAGGACGGCGAACATCGTGAGGATGAGGTCGAGGTCGGTCTCCATCCGCGTCACCTCGTCCGCGGAGAGACCGAGCCGGGCAAGATGGGCGACGTGCTCGACGTCCGCCCGGGTGAGGCTGGCCATGTCGGGAAGGATAGCCGTCAGGGCGCCTCGCCCGCGAGGAGGCGCCGGAAGCCCTCCTCGTCGAGGACGGGGACCCCGAGCTCCGTGGCGGTGGCGAGCTTCGACCCGGCCCCCTCCCCCGCCACGAGGTAGTCCGTCTTCCGGCTCACGGAGCCGGCCGCCTTCCCGCCCGCGGCCCGGATCGCCTCCTCCGCGGCCCTCCGGTCGAAGCCGGCCAGGCTCCCCGTGACGACGAGCGTCTTCCCTGCCAGCGGGCCTGCATCCCCGCCCGCCGGCCGCGGCGCCGGGCGCTCGGGGGCGACCCCGGCGGCGACGAGGTCCGGCAGGACCCCCGCCGTGGCGGGCTCGGTGAAGAAGCGGGCGATCGCGGCCCCCACGACCGGCCCGACCCCCGGGACCGCCTCGTAGCGCTCGGCGGAGAGGGCGGCCAGCTCCCCGGCGATCCGCGCGAGCCAGCCGTCCGCGCCCCCCATCGGCTCCGCGTCCGCGGGCGGCCAGGTGGTGGCGAGCCAGCTCGCGAGGTCGATCGCCGTCTGCTCCCCGACCTGGGGGATCCCGAGCGCGAAGAGGATCCGGGAGAGCGGCCGCGTCCGTCCGCGCTCGATCGCCGCGGCGAGGTTCTCGGCGCTCTTCCGGGCGAAGCGGTCGAGCCCCTCGAGCTGCTCCACGGTGAGCCGGAAGAGATCGCCGCGCGTCCGGACGAGGCCGCGCGCGAGGAGCTGGGCGAGGACGACCGTCCCGGCCCCCTCCAGGTCCATCCCCGCCCGGGAGACGAAGTGCGCGAGCGCCTCGCGGATCCGCGCAGGGCAGGCGCCGTTCGGGCAGTAGTGGCGGACCGCCCCCTCGTCCCGGACGACCCCGGTCCCGCACTCCGGGCAGGTCTCCGGCATCCGGAACTCGACCGCGTCCGCCGGGCGCCGATCGGGGAGGACGCGCACGACCTCGGGGATGACGTCGCCCGCCTTGTGGAGGATGACGGTGTCGCCGGCGCGGACGTCCTTGCGCCGGACCTCGTCCAGGTTGTGGAGCGTGGCGCGGGCGACGGTCGACCCGGCGACCTTCACGGGACGGAGGTGGGCGACCGGCGTCAGGCTCCCCGTCCGGCCCACGTAGGCGACGATCTCCTCGACGACCGTCTCGACCTGCTCCGGCGGGAACTTGTAGGCGATCGCCCAGCGTGGGGCGCGGCTGACCATCCCGAGCCGGCGCTGGGCATCCAGGTCGTCCACCTTCACGACGACGCCATCCGTCTCGTAGGCGAGCTCATGGCGCGGCTCGCGCCACGCCTCGGTGAAGGCGATCACCTCGTCCACGGTGAGGCCCGCGCGGCGGTTCGGCTCCACCGGGAAGCCGAGCGCGGCGAGGCGGGCGAGGGCATCGGACTGGCGGGTGACGACCGGCCGGCCGTCCGGCCCCTCCTCGAGGAGGATGTAGCACCACGCGGAGAGCCGGCGGCTCGCGGTGACCGCGGGATCGAGCTGGCGGAGCGAGCCCGCGCCGCAGTTCCGGGGGTTGGCGTAGAGCGGGAGCCCCTCCTCCTCCCGCTCCGCGTTGATCCGCGCGAACTCCGCCTTGGGCATGTAGACCTCGCCGCGGACCTCGAGAGTGAGCGGCTCGGCGAGCCGCTGGGGGATCGCCGCGATCGTGCGCAGGTTCGCCGTCACGTCCTCGCCGGTCGTGCCATCCCCGCGCGTGGCGCCCTGGACGAGCAGGCCGCGCTCGTAGCGCAGGCTGATCGCGAGGCCGTCGATCTTCAGCTCCGCCACGTAGCGCGGTGCCTCGGGGGCGGGCCCCTCCCCTGCGTCCGCCTCTCCCCACAGCGTGGGGGCCGCGGCGGGCCCGAGCCCGAGCCCCTTCCGGACGCGCCCATCGAAGGCGCGCAGCTCGTCCGCGGAGAAGGCGTTGTCGAGCGAGAGCATCGGGACGGTATGGCGGACCTCGCCGAATCGGCCACCCGGCGCCGGGGCGCCCCCGACGCGACGGGTCGGGGAATCGGGGGTGGCGAGCTCCGGATGGGCCGCCTCGAGCTCCACGAGCTCCCGGAAGAGCGCGTCGTACTCCGCGTCCGTCAGGGTCGGCGCATCCTCCACGTAGTAGCGCCGGTTCGCGTCAGCGATCGTGGCGCGCAGCTCGGCCACCCGCTCCCGGGCGGCAGCGTCCGGTCCGCTCATCCGATCCGCTCCAGGTTCGCGAGGCTCGCGAGGAGCGTCTTCACGCCCTTCCCCTCGAAGGCGACCTTCACCTCCTCGTCATCCCGGGTCAGCCGGGACATGACGACGATCCCCGGGCCGTGGACGGGGTGACGGACCCGGTCGCCGTCCCGGTAGCGCCGCTCACCGGGGACGACCGGCCGGGGCGGAACGACCCCGGTGCCCCCCTCCCCGGCTGCCGGCGCCGTCGCCGCCTCCGCAGGGGGCGGCGCCGCGAAGCGCCCGAGGTCCACGCCGGGCTGGCTCTCCCCGGGCCGCGCGTAGTAGGCCTCCCGGCGCGCGGCGAGGTCGCGGGTCGGACGGAAGCTCTCCCCGGCACGCGGCGCGCCGGGCGGGACCACGAGCCCACCGCCGGGCGGGAGCCGGCGGGGCCCCACGGGCCGGCGGCCCACGATCCGGGAGCCGCCCGCCCGGTCCGCGAGGAGGCTGTCGAGGAAGCTGCCGTCGCCGCGCTCCTCCTCCGGGCGCTGGTCGTCCTCCGGGTCGTGGCGGACGATCCGCGGCCCGGACATCAGCTCCGCGGGGATCTCGAGGAGGAAGCGGCTCGGGAGGGAGAAGCCACCCCGCCCCCAGGTCGCGCGGCGCGCGGCATGCGTCAGGTGGAGGCAATGGCGCGCCCGGGTCAGCCCCACGTAGGCGAGCCGGCGCTCCTCCTCCATCTGGCGGTCGTCGTCCAGCGAGCGGGCGTGGGGGAAGACCCCCTCCTCCATGCCCGCGATGAAGACCGCGTCGTACTCCAGGCCCTTGGCGGCGTGGAGGGTGATGATCGTCACCGCCTCCCCGTCACGGGCGAGGGCGTCCTGGTCCGCCACGAGCGCCGTCTCCTCGAGGAAGCGGTCGAGCGCATCCCCCGGATCGAGGTCGCCGTAGCGTGCCGCCACCTCGCGCAGCTCGAGGAGGTTCCCCCAGCGGTCCGACCCCTCCTCCGACCCATCCTCGAGCATCACCCGGTAGCCGCTCTCCTCGAGGACGAGGTCGAGGAGCTCCGGCAGCGGCAGGAGGTCCGCGCGGTCCCGGAGCCGGGCGATGAGCGTGGCGAAGGCCGCGAGCGCGTTCCTGCCCCGTCCGGCGACCTCGCCCGCGCCGGCCGCGGCCGCGCCGATCGCCCACCACAGGTCCCCGCCGCGGCTCTCCGCGAGCGCCCGGACCTGCTCCACCGTCCGGTCCCCGATCCCCCGGGCCGGCACGTTGACGATCCGCTCGAACGCCGCTACGTCCGTGTCGCTCCGGAGGAGCCGGAGGTAGGCGAGGGCGTCCTTCACCTCGCGCCGCTGGTAGAAGCGCGTCCCGCCCACGATGACGTACGGGATCCGGTAGCGGAGGAAGGCCTCCTCGATCGCCCGGCTCTGCGCGTTCGTCCGGACCATGACGGCGATCCCGCGCGCGGGATGACGGTGGTCGGGGTCGTCGTCCGCGCGACGGGCGAGGAGCGCCGCCCGGCCGCCCCGGCCGGTGAGGAGCGCCTCCACCTGGCGGGCGATCCATTCCGCTTCCTCGTCCTCGGCATCCGCCTCGAAGCGCTCGATCCGCAGCCCGCCCGCGTTCTCCGTCCAGAGGCGCTTCTCCTTGCGCGCCTGGTTCCGGCTGACGACCGCATGCGCAGCGTCCAGGATCAGCTGCGTGGAGCGGTAGTTCTGCTCCAGCTTCACGACCGTCGCGTCCGGGTAGTCCTGCTCGAAGTCGAGGATGTTCGCGAGGTCCGCGCCGCGCCAGCTGTAGATCCCCTGGTCGTCATCGCCCACGACAGCGAGGTTCCGGTGGCGGGCGGCGAGGTGCCGCACCCACAGGTACTGGGCGCGGTTCGTGTCCTGGTACTCGTCCACGTGGAGGTAGCGCCAGCGGTCCTGATAGCCGGCGAGGATCTCCGGCCGCTCGTCGAAGAGGCGGACCGCCTCGAGGAGGAGATCGTCGAAGTCGAGCGCACCTGCCTGGCGGAGCCGCTCCGCGTACCGCGCGTAGACCTTGGCGCACGTCTGCTCGTACCAGCCCGCCGCGCGCTCCGCGGCTTCCTCGGGCCCGGCCATCACGTTCTTCCACTTCCCGATCGCGGAGAGGACCGCGGCCGGCCGGAGCTCCCCGGTCCCGGCGAGGTCGAGATCGCGGAGGACCTGCTTCACGAGCGTCTGCTGGTCATCCGTGTCGTAGATCGCGAAGCGCCGGGGGATCCCGATCCGCTCGCCGTCCCGGCGGAGGACCCGCGCACAGAGAGCGTGGAAGGTCCCCATCGCGACCTCGTGGCCGTCCTGGCCGATGAGCGCGACGATCCGCTCCTTCATCTCCTGGGCGGCCTTGTTCGTGAAGGTGACCGCGAGGATCCGCCACGGCGCCACCCCGCGGACCCCCACGAGCCAGGCGATCCGGTGGGCGATGACGCGCGTCTTCCCGGAGCCCGCGCCGGCAAGGATGAGAAGCGGGCCCTCCGTGGCCTGCACGGCGCGCGCCTGCTCCGGGTTGAGCCGCTCCACGATCCGGGCGGCGACCTCGCTCCCCGATCCGGAGGCGATCACCGGCGGCGCCGGCTCTGCCACTCGGCCGCTCGGGAGGGTCCCGGCGAGCGAGGAGAACCAGGCGGCGTCCTCCCCGGCGTCCGGTCGCGGGGCGCCGCCCGTGGCCGCGCGCGGATCCACGGCGATCTCCGCCTCCGGGATCAGCCACGTCTCCTGGACAGGCCCGCCCGCGGCGGGGTCGTCCATCGCCTGGAGGTCGGCCGGATGGCCGGGGTCGCTCACCGGGCGATTCTACGGGGCGGCCCTGCGCGCCGCCTGCACGGGGTGTTCAGGAGCCGGACGAGAGGTCGAGCGCGAGCGGGATCGCGCCGCGGGCGCCCCCGATCACGTGGTGGGCCCGGCAGCGCGCCTCGTAGCGGTCGTCGTGCATCCCGCCGACGACGATCAGCGGGTCGTCCGCCGCGGCGGGGCGTCCGCCCACCATCCGCTGGGTGCGGGTCGCATCCGCCCCGCAGACGGTGCAGATCGCGGTCAGCTTCGTCACCTGGTCGGCGAGCGCGAGGAGGGAGGGCATCGTGTTGAAGGGGCGGCCGAGGAAGTCCTGGTCCAGGCCGGAGACGAGGACGGTCCGCCCCTCGGCGGCGAGGAGCTCCACGATCTCGGGGAGCTCGGGGTCGAAGAACTGGGCCTCGTCGATCGCGACGACGGAAGAGCGCTCGGTGGTGACGATCGCCGGGATCGCCGCGGCGCCGGTCACCGGACGGGCACGGAAGGCGACCCCGCTCCGCGATTCCACGACCTCCGGCCGCGTCCGGTCATCCAGCGTGGGACGGACGAGGACGATCCGGCGTCCCGCGATCTCGGCGCGCCGGAGGAGCCGGAGGAGCTCGTCCGTCTTGCCGCTGAACATGCACCCGGTGATGACGTGGATCCAGCCGCCCTGCATCCGCTGATTCTACCGGCCGGGCCGGGAATCACGAGACCCGGGCCCGACGGGGCCCGGGTCTCGTCCTGGGTTCGGGTGTGACGACCTAGTAGTCGTCGTGGGAGTGGCCGCCGGCCGGCGCCGCCTCCTTCTTCTCGGGGAGATCGGTGACGAGCGTCTCGGTCGTGAGGACCATCCCCGCGATCGAGGCGGCGTGCTGGAGAGCGGAGCGGGTCACCTTGGCGGCGTCCACGATCCCCTTGCCGAACATGTCGCCGTACTCGCCGCGCAGGGCGTCGTAGCCCTCGCCGACCTTCATGCCGCGGACCGCCGCGACGATGACCGAGCCCTCCTGGCCGGCGTTCTCGGCGATCTGCCGGACCGGGGCCTCGAGCGCGCGGCGGAGGATCGAGACGCCGACCGCCTCGTCGCCCTGGAGCTTGAGCGCGTCGAGCGCCGGGAGCGACTGGAGGAGCGCGGTCCCGCCGCCGGCGACGAGGCCTTCCTCGACGGCCGCGCGGGTCGTGCTCAGCGCATCCTCGATGCGGTGCTTCTTCTCCTTCAGCTCGACCTCGGTGGCCGCGCCGACCT
>JAFMJV010000039.1 GCA_017853275.1 Chloroflexota bacterium | reverse complement strand
CGTGGTCGGCGTGGTCGGCGTGGTCGTGCGGCTCATGCGCGGTCCCCATCCTGGCCTCCTCCGGCGCGCAGCGGCGCGCGTTCCTCTCCGTCGTCCCGGAGGCGGATGGTGCCATACCCGGCAGGAAGCGGGGAAGGACAGGGGCCGGCGCCGGTCAGCGGCCTTCCGGGACCCCCGCTGCGGCAAGCGCTCCAGCCTTCAGGCCACCATAGAACGCACCGGCACCGGCAGCGGGGATCGCCCCGGCGGTCTCCTCGAGGAAGGCGACACCGAGCTGGAGCGCCCGGTTCGCCCGGCGGAGGAGGAGGATCGACTCCCGCGCCCGCGGGTCGGCCGGGGCGAGGAGATCGGCGATCGCCCGGTAGGTCTCTGCGTCCGCCTCGCCGAGCAGCTCCGCGAGGCGTGGGTCGTGCGCTGCCCCCAGGTGGAACTCGAGGATGAGCCGCCGGCGGATCCGGCTCTCCGGATGGCACACCGCGGCGACGCGTGCCGCGCCATCCTCGAGACGGGTGTAGCGCCCCGGGGTGGGATCGGCGCGGCGTCCGTCCTCCGCGACGGCCCGCACGAGGTCCACGAGGAGCGCGTCCAGGCTGCCGTAGACCTGGTAGACGGCGGTGTGCGCGTAGCCCGAGGCCCGCCCGATGCGGCGCAGGGTCGCCCCGCGCAGCCCGCTCCGCCCCACGACCCGGAGGGTGCCGTTGAGGAGCGCCTCGCGGCGCGGATCGTCCGGGATGACGAAGCGCGGCAGCGGCACCCGGATCGCCCGCCGGGCCACGGCCTCGCTTGCGGGTGCCCCGATCGCGCGCATCCAGCCGATGAGCGTGCCGGCGTCGCCCCCGAGCCCGGCGTCCGGAGGCGTCTCGGCGATCGAGCCGATCGCAAGGGCGAGCCGGCCGAGCGTTCCGGAGGCCGAGGCCGGATCGGCCTCCGGCCCGATCCCCACCGCCGCGAGCACCCGTGCCGCGCTCTCCGGGACGACATCCGCGAGGTCATCCACCCGGGCGGCGGCGATCCCCACCTCGATCATCACCCGCCGCTCGGGGGTGGCCCGGAGGAGCTCGCGGAGCGCGGCGGCATCCTCCGGCGCCCGGGCAGAGGCGGCGGCTCCCTCCGCGAGGCGGGCGAGCTCGTCCGCGAGACGATGCTCCCAGAGGTCTGCGAGGAGCTCGGCAACGTTCGCGTATCGGCCGTAGAGGGCGCCGTAGGTGAGGCCGGCCCGGGCCGCCACGTCCCGGAGCCCGAAGGAATCGACCCCCAGGGCGACGATCGTCGCGATCGCGGCATCAAGGATCCGTGCGTCGTTGCGGATCCCGCGCGCCTGCCGTCCGCGCGTCCGACCTGCCGGCTCCGCCGGCTCGGCCCCCTCCGCTCCCCACCCGGAAGCCACGCTCAGCCGCACTCCGGGAAGGAGGTCCGGAGGATCTGGCGGCAGATCTCCGCCTCATCGTCCGCGAGGCCGCGATACGGGGAGAGCATGCGGAGCGGGAAGTCCGGCACGGCGCCCAGGCGCACGATCGTCTTGTCGTAGGTGCCGTCGATCCGCCGGTCCTCCATCACGGGCGCGAAGACCTCGTCCGAGAGACGCGCGAACCAGGCGCCGAGCGCGGCCGCCTCCGCGTGACGGCCTTCCTTGGCGGCGTGGAAGAGCTCCCACGAGCGGCGCGGCGCGAGAAGCCCGAAGGTGCCCAGGATCGAGCAGGTGCCGTGGAGCGATCCATGCGCGTAGACCGGCTCGGAGAGGAAGTGCTGGAGCTCGGGGACCTCCGCCACGAGCCGCCCGACGAGGGTGATATCCCCGGTCATCGTCTTGGTGGCCACGAGGTTCGGGACCTCGTCCACGAAGCGCCGGTAGTCCGCCGCGCCCAGGATCCGCCCCACGCGTCCCGTGTTGTAGTGCATGAAGGTGGAGTCCGGGAAGGCGCCGCAGACATCCCGGAAGAACCGCTCCACCTCCGGATCCGTGAGCACCTCCCAGCGCGGGAAGGAGAGCTGGAAGGCGCGGAAGCCGCGGTCATGGGCGAGCCGGACGCGCTCGATCACCTGGGCGGTGGAGAGCGCGATGACCCCGATCATCGGGACGATCCCCTCGCCCCGGGTCGCCGCGCCGAAGGCGTCGATGACCTCGAGGTAGCGGCGCGTATCCACCGCGTAGCCCTCGCCCGCCGTCCCGAAGACGTAGAGGTGGCGGTAGCCCGCGGCGAGCGCCGCCTCCGTCTGGGCGCGGAAGCGCGGGAGATCGATCTCCTCGTCCGCGTCCCACGGGACGACGCACGAGACCATGATCGTGGACGGATGGCGCTGCATCCCCACAGTCTGCCCCACCTGCGCCTCGCGCGCGAGCGCCGCCGGGCCGCGTCCCGTCTCTGCCATCATCGGCGGATGGAGACCCTGCGCATCGCTGCCGCCCGGCTCGTGGACGGCACGGGAGCCCCCGCCCTCGAGGGTGGTGCCGCCGTCCTCGTGGAGGACGGCGCGATCGTGGCCTGTGGCCCGGACGGGAGCGTCCCGCGCCCGGCCCACGCGCGCGCCATCGAGCTCCCGGACGCCACGATCCTCCCCGGCCTGATCGACCAGCACGTCCATCTCGTCATCGGTCGGACGGACGAGGACGGCCTCCTCGCCCAGATGCAGGCCCGCTCGGACGAGGAGCTCGTCCTGTGGGGGACCGGCTCGGCGGAGCGGATGCTCCGCTCCGGTGTGACGACCGTCTTCGACTGCGGCGGCCGGGGCACGACCGCCCTGCGCATCCGGGACGCGCTGCAGGCCGGCCTCGGGCTCGGTCCGCGCGTGCTCGCGAGCGGCCGTCCGATCACCCCGCCCGGCGGCCACTGCCACTGGTGGGGTGGCGAGGCGGATGGGGAGGCCGGCGTCCGCGCCCTCGCCGCCCGGCTCCTGGACGAGGAGGGGGCGGACGGGCTGAAGATCATGGCGACCGGTGGCTACATGACCTCCACCACCGTCCCCTGGCGGGCCGCCTACCCGGAGCACGTCCTTGCCGCTGCCGCGGACGAGGCGCACCGGCGCGGCCGCTACATCACCGCGCACGCCCACGGCCCGGAAGGGATCCTCGCCGCCTCCCGGGCCGGGATCGACTGCATCCAGCACGCCTCGATGATCGGCCCGTCGAAGGGTTGGGAGCCGGATCCCGCTGTCCCCGCGGAGCTCGCCGCGCGCGGCACGCGGGCCGCGATGACGATGATGCAGGGGGTCCGGATGCGGCGCGAGCGCGGCGAGATCCTGGACCGCCACGATGCGCGCCGCGGCGACCCGATCGGCGTCGTCCCGTGGATGGCCGCCGCCCGTGACTTCCTCGATGCCGGCGTCACGCTCGTCACCGGGACGGACATGACGCTCATCGTGGACCCGGATCACGGCGAGGAGCTGATCCTGGAGATCGAGGGTCACGTGGAGGTCGGGATGACGCCGCTCGCCGCGATCCGCGCGGCCACCGCCGACGGGGCCCGGAACCTGCGCCTGGACGGGGTCACCGGCAGCATCCGCGCGGGGCTCGCCGCGGACCTCCTCATCACGGAGGGTGCCCCGGACCGCGACATCCACGACCTGCGCCGGCCGCTCCTCGTGGTCCGCCAGGGACGGCTCATCCGCCCGGTCCGCGCTGCGCCGCCCACCCTCCGGCTCCCGCCCGCCGCCGCCTGAGCCCGCCTCCCCGGGATCCCCCGGTGGTGCGTCCGGGCACACCTCTCCGACCTGGCGCCCTTCCCCAGCGTGGCGTTCTCCCGCGCTCGCCGCTACCATGCCGCTCCGAGCGCCTCACGCGCGCGCGGCTTTGACGCACCGAGGAGCCGCCCGTCCCTCTGCCCATGACCGATCGAACCGGAAGCGACCCGATCGCTTCGCCGCCCGCGCCCCGACCGGCTGCAACGCTGTCGGCGGTCGCTCCGCGCCGTGCGCGGTGGGGTGATCGGCTCGTCCTGCCGGTCGCGCTTCTCCTTGCGCTCGCGGCCACGCTCGGCACGGGGGTCGCGCGGCCGGAGGCGGCGCGCGCCGCAGCGAGCTTCGTGGCGGCCGGGACCCAGGCCACGAGCACGACCGGCTCGCTCACCGTCAGCCCGCCCGCCGGCCTCGCCGGTGATCTGCTCATCGCCCAGATCGCCTTCAACGACGGCACGAACGCCACCCTCCAGGCGATCCCCGGCTGGACGCTCCTCCGGCGGACGGACAACGGGACGAACATGGGTGTCGCCACGTGGTGGCGGATCGCCACCGGGACGACCTCCGCCACGGACCAGGCGGTCCTCTCGTGGACGAGCGGAACGCGGCGCGCCTCCGGGGCGATCCTCCGCTACCGGGGCGTGGAGCCCATCGCGCCCACTCCCACCGGATCGGGGACGGGGAGCGGCTCCGCTCTCACCGCCCCCGCGGTCACCACGACCGTCGCGAGCTCGATCGTCGTCTGGCTCTTCGCCACGGACAACCAGTACACGATCGGGGGGCTCACCGCGCCCATCCGCCTGAACCCCGCGGGCCCGTCGAACGGACCCTCGATCGCCGCCGTGGACGCCACGATCGCAGCGCCCGGGACGAGCGGGACGCGGACCGCCACGACCACCTCCAACACCCCGTGGGCGGCCCAGACGCTCGTCCTCGCCCCCGATCTGGCTCCGGTCCTCACCGTCGCGAAGGGCGCCGCCCAGCCGGACCCCACGAACCTCACCCCGATCACCTTCACGATCGGCGCCTCCGAGACCGTCACCGGGCTCGCCGCGGAGGACCTCGTGGTCGGTGGCACGGCGACCGGCTTCTCCGTGGCCTCGCTCACCGGCTCGGGGACCGCGTACACCGTGACCCTGAACGGAGATCCCGTGACGAGCGGGACGGTGACCCTCGCGGTGAACGCCGGGGCGGTGACGGATGCCAACGGGAACGCGAACGCGGCCTCGAACGTCGCGTCGGTCTCCTTCTCCGCCCTCCCCACGGGGAGCGTCTCGATCGCCGCGGGAGCGGCTGCCGTCCCCGGTCGTGACGTCACCCTCTCGATCACCGGCCAGGGGTCGAACGGTGGCGTCACAACCATGCGCCTCTCCAACGACGGCACCACGTGGGGTGCCTGGATCCCCTTCGCCGCCACGACCGCCTGGACGCTCGCGGATGGCGCAGATGGCCCGCGGACGGTCTCCCTCGAGCTGCGCGATGGGGCGGGGAACATCTCGAGCCCCCCGATCACGGACGGGGTGATCCTGGATCGGGCCGCCCCGGTCCTCGCCTTCCAGGCACCCACGGAGGAGGCGAACGTCTTCGCGGGAACCTTCGCGCCGTCCTGGACGGTGACGGACGTGGATGAGCTCATCGCCCCGGGGCGCCCCGGCACGGTCATCCGCCAGTGGGTCGCGCTCGTGGATGGTGACTGCGGGACGGTCTGGACCGCAGACGGCGTGGCGACGAGCGGGAACGCGACGACGCTCACGGCGGACCGCTGCTACCGCTGGACGGCGGACCCCGCGCTCGCCGCGGGCGCTCTCGCACCGCGGGACCGGGCGGGGAACATCACCAGCTCCGGCCTGACGAGCGCCATCCTGACCACCGACCTCTCGCCGATCGACACGACCTCCTCCGCCCTCCCGCCCACCGTGGGCGCGAACGTCGCGAGCGGCGCCGGGTGCGCGTGGGCGGGGACGGGGAATGCGGGGACGGACGACACCGCCTACGCGACCTGCGCGGTCAATGGCACCGACCTCGGCAACACGACCTCCCAGCTCCTCGCGCTCCGCGGCTTCGGCTTCGCCGTGCCCCAGGACGCCACGATCGTCGGGGTGACCGCGACGGTCCTCCGCTTCGCATCGAACAACACCTCGCTCGCGGACGCCGCGGTCCGGCTCACGAAGGACGGGAGCACGCCGGTGGGGAGCGACCTCCGGGTCGCCACGCAGTGGACGACCACCGCGACGACGATCACCTACGGCGGGACGGCGAACCTGTGGGGCACGACCCTGACGCCGGCCGAGGTGAACAGCGCCGGCTTCGGGCTCCTTCTCTCCGTCTCCAACGTCAACCGGAGCGTCCGGACCGCATCGGTCGACCTCGTCACGATCTCCGTCACCTACCGCCTCACGGGCGGTCCGGTGCTCACCCTCGAGCGGAGCGGGAGCGCCGCCACGAACGCGAGCCCCGTCCTCTTCCGGCTCTCGGCGGACCGGAACATCCTCCGCTCCTCCGTCCGCGCCTCGGACGTGCAGGTCACGAACGGCTCGGTGAGCGCGATCTCCTGCTCCGGCGCGGCCTGCACCTTCTCCGTCATCCCCGGCGGCGAGGGGAGCGTGACGATCGCCCCGTCCGCCACCTTCCAGATCCGCGATTCCGCCGGGAACGCATCCACCACCGCGGGCGGGACCGCCCGGAGCATCACCTACGACCTCACCCCGCCCACGCTCACGTGGAGCGCGCCCGCCGCCGGTCTGACCCGGAACCCGGGGAGCTATGTGCCTGCCTGGACGGTCGCGGATGCGCTCTCCGGTGTCGGGTCGGCCGGGACGGTCGTCCGCCAGTCCGCGGCGCTCGTCGCCGGGGTCTGTGCGACGGCGTGGACGAACGAGGCGATCGCCACGAGCACCGCGGCGACCACCCTCGGCGGCACGCGCTGCTACCGCTGGACCGCCGATCCCGCGATCACCACCGCGGCGACCGGCGCCTTCGCGGCCGTGAAGCCGGTGGACGCGGCAGGCAACCCGGTCCCCCTCGCCGGCCTTACGAGCCCGATCGTCATCGTGGAGCCGTTCAGCACGACCACGAGCGTGGCGCGCACCACCGGCAGCGGCGCGATCGCCTACGGTGACCCCGTCTCCTTCACGGCCTCCGTCACGCCCACCGCGGGCCGGACGATCCCCGCCGGGACGATCACCTTCCGGGATGGCGAGACCGCGATCGGGACCTGCAACGCGCCCGTGGGGGCCGGCGTCGGGCTCGCCTCCTCCTGTGCGATCACCGTGGCGTCCGGCGGCCTCCTGCCGGGGACCCGGGTGATCACGGCGAGCTGGGCGGGGACCGCGGACGACGGATCGAGCCTCTCCGCCACCCTCGACCAGGAGGTCCTCCCGCTCTACGTCTCCGCCACCGTCACGGTGTCCACCAAGACCTACGACGGCACGACCGAAGGGACGGTCGACACCTGCGAGCTCATCGGGACGGTCCCCGGCGATGAGCTCTCGTGTGACCCCTCGTCCGCGACCGCCAGCTTCGGAAACCCCGCTCCCGGCGTCTGGACGGTGGTCGTCACGGGCCTCGAGCTGACCGGTCCCAAGGCGAACCTGTACGGGATCTCCGGCCCCGTGACCACGACCGGCACGATCGTGCGCAAGCGGCTGACCGCGACGGCGACGGTGAATGCCCGCGCCTACAACGGGACGACCGCCGCCACGATCCGTGGCTGCAACCTGATCGGTGTCGCCTCCCGGAACGGCGTACCGGACGAGGTGACCTGCGGCACGCTGACCGCGACCGCAGCCTTTGCGACGAAGGACGTCGGCACCTGGGACGCGATCATCACCGGGCTCACGCTCCAGGGGGCCGCCACGGATTACTACACCTTCGGCGGCGTCGTCCTCACCTCCGGGCAGATCCTGCGCCGGGCGGTGAACGTGAGCGTCACCGCGGCGGACAAGGTCTATGACGGGACGACCGCGACCACGGTGAGCGCCTGCACGATCATCTCCGGCGTCCTCCTCGCCGAGCAGCCGGACATCTCGTGCGTGGTGGACTCCACCTCGGCGAGCTTCGATCGCACCACGGCCGGGACGGGGATCACCGTCTATGCGCCCGGGCTCTCGCTCGTGGGGACCGGTTCCTCCAACTACGGCTTCGCCGTCAGCCCCCCGACGGGCACGGCCACGATCACCCGGCGGCCGCTCAGCGCGGCGATCACCGCCTCGGGCAAGGTCTACTCCGGGACGACCACGGCGACGATCACGGGCTGCAACCTCGTGGGCGTCCTCGGCACGGACTCCGTCTTCTGCAGCACCTCCAGCGCCTCCGCGAACTTCGCGTCCAAGGACGTGGGGACCCATGTCGTGAACGCGACCGGCCTCACGGTGACCGGGACGATGGCCGGGAGCTACTCCCTGGCCGGGACCGCCAGCACCTCCGCGACGATCACCATCGCCTCCAGCTCCACGGGCCAGACCGCCTCGCCGTCCACGCCCGAGGTCGGCGACACCCTGGCGGCATCGGCGACCGTCACCGGCCCGCCCACGGTCACCGGGACGGTCACCTTCACGCTCTACGCGGGGAGCGGATGCACCGGGAACGTCGTCTCCTCGGAGGTGCGTCCGGTGGCATCCGGGTCCGCCGCGACCTCCACGGGGTTCCCCGTCACGACGAGCGGGACCTACAGCCGCAAGGCCGTCTACTCCGGCGATATCAACCACACCGGATCGAGCTCCAGCTGCCTCGACCTCAGCGTGGACAAGGACACGACGAGCACGACGGTCGCCCCCGATGACGCCTCCATCTACCTCGGGGACCGCGTCGTCTTCACCGTCACGGTCAACCCTGCGACCTCCGCCGGGACCGCCGAGGTCTGGCTCGGCAGCCGGCCCGGCGGGACCCAGCTGGGAAGCTGCACGGTCGCCTCCGGCAGCTGCACGGTCGCCACCACCAGCCTCCCCGTGGGGTCCCAGACGATCCGCGCCTACTTCAGCGGCGCCCAGCACAAGGCGAGCGACGGGTCCACGAGCGTCACCGTGGACTGGCCGCCGATCTACCGCGTGGATGTGACGGCGAACGCGACCGAGACGGTGGGCGCACCCGCCTACTACGGATCGCCGCGCGTCCGGCTCACCGCGGGCGGCTCCGGCGCCACGGTCTCCTTCACCGCGACCGTCAACCCTGCCTCCACGCCGGCCACGATCCCCTTCATCGTGGCGCAGGACCTGCGCATCCACGACATCTCGGCGATCGGCTCCCCCGGCCCGTTCATCGTCTGCCTCCCCGGCAGCGGCACCGACCGCCTCTGGCACTGGACCGGGTCGGCGTGGTCGGATATCACGTGGGCCGGCGGGCTCGATCCGGCTGCCTGGCCGGGCGAGGTCTGCGGGCAGAGCGCCACGCTCTCCCCGTTCACGGCGGCGCCCGCCAAGACCGCGACGACCGTCGCCTTCGGCGCCTCGCTGACCACCGCGGACTTCGGCCAGACGGTCGAGGTCACCGGATCGGTGACCCCCTCCACGGCGACCGGGACGCTGCGGTTCATCTCCGACACCACGACGCTCGGGACCTGTGCCCTTGCCGCCGGGAGCTGCCGGCTCGACCTCTCGGAGCTGGGGATCGGGACCTGGCCGATCACCGTCCGGTACCTCGGTGATGCGGACTACGCGGCCTCGGATGCCTCGGGGACCGTCATCCTCACGGTGACGAAGACCACCACGAAGACGGTGATCCGCTCCAACAAGGCGCGCATCCGCGTCGGCAGGCCGGTCACCTTCCGGGTGACGGTCTCCAGCCCGACCGGGCTGATCCCGACCGGGGGGGTCACGATCCGGCGTGGCAGCGCCACCGGGAAGGTCGTCGGGACCTGCCCGCTCCTCGCCGGGACGTGCACGGTGACCACGAGCAGGCTCCCGGCCGCCACCCAGACGATCGTCGCCCTCTACCCGGGGAGCGCGACCTTCAAGTCGAGCTCCGGCTCCACGAGCCAGGTCGTCCTCTCCAGCGTCTCGATCCCGCCTGCATCCCTAGCCGTCTCCGCTTCCGTGCCTGCGCTCCCCGGCGATCCGTTCGTGCTCGCCGGCACGATCGCGGGGTCGGCCACCTGCCGTGCCGACCGCCCGGTCACCTTCCGGGTCGACCTGGATGGGGACGGGATCGCGGAGACGCTCGCGGGCCGCGCACGGACGGATGCCGCGGGCCACGCCACGCTCGCCTGGGGGCCCGCCGCCCCGCTTCCCGCGACGCTCGTGGTGGAAGGGTCGGCCGGCCCGCGCGGTGCGTGCGGGACCCCGATCGCGATCGCGCTCATCCCGCTTCCGGGCTGAGACCGCGCCCCCTCAGCCGCGGGGCGCTGCAGCGTCCAGGGCGGGGAGGAGCGCGCGGACGATCGTCGCGGCGTTCGTCGCCGTTGCCGCGAGGAAGGCACCGAAGTCCGCGTGGGAGCCGGACCCGGCCCGGTCCGAGAGCGCCCGGACCACGAGCCACGGCACCCCGAAGCGCCCGGCGACCTCGGCGATCGCGCTCCCCTCCATCTCCACCGCGAGCGCGCCCGTCTCGCCGGCGATCGCATCGCGCCAGCCGGCGGAGGCCACGAAGGCGCCACCGGTCGCGATCGGGCCGAAGCGGATCCGCGGCCGGCGTGCCGGCTCTCCGGGGATGAGCGACGCCTCCGGCAGCGCGAGGCCGTCCAGGAGCTCCCGGGCGGCGGCGAGCAGGGCGGGATCGGCGGGGATCGACGGGTCGGCCGGGACCGGGTTCTCCGGGAGCGGCAGGATCCCCGGCCGGTAGCGCAGGAGCCCGCCGTCCGTGCGCCGTCCGTAGTCCACGTCCACGATCCGGTCCGCCACCACCACATCGCCGATCGCGGCGTCCACGGGGACCCCGCCCGCGACCCCGCTCATCACGAGCGCGCGCGCCGCGTGCCGGTCGCACAGGAGGGTGGCGATGAGCGCGGCGCCGGTCCGGCCCACGCCGCACCGGGCGAGCGCGACCGGACGACCATCCAGCGTCCCGAGCCGGACGGTCGTGCCGGCCGTGCGGACCTCCTGCGGATCGACGAGGAGGCCGGCGAGGAGCGTCTCCTCTTCCGGCAGGGCGGCGACGATCCCGACCGGACGCTCCACCGGGGCCTGCGGCGTGCTCAGTAGAGGACCTCCAGCCCGAGCAGGTCGCCGAGCCCGAGGGTCGACTCCCCGTTCTGGCAGATCCCGTCCAGGCGGATGCTCATCGTCAGGCGGCCGTGGCGCTCCTCCGAGACATGACCCAGGCCGAAGACGTGGCCGGCCTCGTGGGTGACGACCGCCTCGATCAGCTGGGCGGATGTGCAGCCTGCGACGCTGGTCGCCCAGCGCGCGGAGCGGTCCAGCTTCATGTCCGCCTCCACGATCCGGCTTCCGAGGACCCAGATGCACGTGAGGCCGGCGTAGCCCGGAGGGAGACGCCCGAACCCGATCACGTTCCGCCCGTCCGCCCGGCTGCACGTCCCCTCGCGGCTGAGGCCCGGCCGGACGGTGGTCCGACCGAGATAGCGGGCTTCCGCCCCGACGCGGTCCGGACGGCCGCAGTCGTTCCGGGCGCCGGTCACGTTCCGGATCGCCCGGCGGAGGACGCGCTCGGTGGCATCCCGGTCCAGACCATCCGGCGTGGAGTCAGCCTGGAAGCTCCACGCCCAGGGGCGATCCCAGGTGGGGTTCCCCGCGGTGTAGGCGCGGTCCGTGCAGGGATCGGGGCTCAGGCCGGCCGGGTCGGCGGCCGGGACCGGCGGGGCCACCGCGAGCGCCGGGCCGTGGCCGAGCCGTCCCGCGAGCGGCGCGTCCTGTGCGGCACCGTGGAGCGGGAGGGCGGCCGCGAGGACGAGCGCCACGAGGAGCGCCCGGCCTGCGGCGACGACACCGCGTGCCCGGCCTTCTCCCATCGATCCCTGCTGCATCCCGAACACCTCGCCTGCACCCTCCCGGGGGTCGCCCATCCTACCCCGTGCGCCGCCCGGGCCCGGTGCGTGGCACCCGGAGCGGCGCACGTGCGCGTGCCCACGCGTCCCGGGCCGGACGCTACGCTTGCCTTCCACCGGCCGCATCCACCCTCCCTCCGCCGGCCGCACACCGAAGGAGCCCGCCCCGTGCCCGGATCGGAGGCCGCCGCCCCGGGTCCTGCCGCCGCGCGCGGCGGGCGGGTCGGGATCTTCGTCCGTCCCCGCGGGGATGACCCGGACCGGCTCCGCAACTGGCTCGGCACGCAGCGCGAGGCGCTCTCCTTCGGGACGCTGGAGGGGATCTCGATCTTCCTTCCCGTCCTCCTCACGCGCCTCGGGGCGACCGAGCTCCAGATGGGGCTCCTCGGCGCCCTCCCGAACCTCGCGATCCTCCTCCTGGCCATCCCCCTCGGCGGCTTCCTCCAGCGGCGCCGGAACGCGGTCCCGTGGTACGCGAACGGCCGGATGCTCGGCCATCTCTCTCTCGCCGCGAGCGGTCTCGCCGTCCTTCTCCTCCCCCAGGGGATGGTGATCCCCGCGGTCCTTGCGATCGTGGGCATCGCGGCGATCTTCCACGCCTTCGCGGACCTCGCCTTCTGGGCGGTGATGGATGGTGTCGCGGGTCCCGGCGGGCGCTTCGAGCTGATCGGCCACCGGTTCGGCCTGAAGGGCGGCGCGAACGCGGTGACGCAGCTCTCCGTGGGGCAGATCCTCTCCCGGCTCCCCTTCCCGGTGGGCTACCAGCTCGTCCTCCTCGCCTCCGCGATCCCCGTCTTCACCGGCTACCGCGAATCGCGACGGCTCCGGATCCCGGACAACCCGCCGCAGCCGGCCCAGGCGCCGCTCGCCCCCCATCGCCGGGCCGCTGCGCTCTTCCGCGAGGTGAGCGCCGAGCGCCGTTTCCTCGCCTTCACCGGGAGCCACCTCCTCTTCGGCCTCGGCTTCCGGATGGCTCTCCCGCTCCTGCCGCTCTGGTACGTGCGGGAGCTCGGGATCTCGGATGGCTTCATCGGGGTGATCGGGACGGTCCAGGCGCTGATGACGATGGTCGGCTACTTCTCCTGGCGCCGGCCGGCGCGCCGGCTCCCCGGTCGCTGGATCCTCCTCCCCTGCGCGCTCGTCATGGCCGCCTTCCCCTTCCTCGTCTCCCTCGTCCACGCGGAGGTCCTCCTCCTCCCGCTCGTGGCGGTCTACGCGATCGCGTACTCGGGCCTCGACCTCGCGGTCTTCGACGAGCTGATGCGCAGCGTCCCGCGCGAGCGGACGGTCCGCTTCACCTCGCTCGATACGGGCGCCCAGAACCTCGCGGGCGTGGCAGGGCCACTCCTTGGCGCCGCCCTCGCAAGCACGTTCGGGATCGCCGCGGGGCTGGAGATCGCTGCGTTCGTGGGGGTCGCGGGCGCGCTCCTCCTGGGAGCCGCCGCGATCCGGCGCGCGCGGGCGGCCGGGGAGCCCTAGCCGGGCACGCCCGGGGTCAGTAGGGCCGGGTCCGTCCGATCCCGATCGAGCAGAGCGTCCAGCGGACCATCATCGTCACCATCCCGAACCGGAAGGGGAGCCGCCGGATCCGGCGCGGGGAGGTGAGGATCGCGGCGTCATCGAGGTGGCGGAAGCGGACCCCGCGGGCCGCGATCGCCTTCTGGGTGACGTAGTCGGCCCCGAGGAGGATCTCCGGGTCGAAGCCACCCGCGGCGATCAGGGCGTCGCGGTCCGCGTAGAACATCATCCCCAGGGAGCCGCGCTTCTTCCCCAGCTCGATGAGGTCGAAGTAGGCACGGTCGAGGCGGTCGTCCGAATCGGCCTTGATCCGGATCGTCCCTGCCGGCCACCCCTCCGCGACCCGCTCGAGGATCCGGCGGCCGAGGTGCGGCTCCATCCGGGAATCGGCGTCCACGATCGCGACGGTGCCGCCCCGTGCCGCGGCGGCACCGGCGTTCAGGGCACCCGAGATGTTCCCCTCCGGCAGCTCGAGGACCGTGCACGGGATCTCCGGGTGCGCCGCTGCCCACTCGCGGGCGAGCGCTGCCGTCCGGTCCGTGCAGCCGTTCGCGATGACGACCGCCTCCACGCGCCCCGCGCCGGCGTCCTGCGCGGCGATGGACGCGAGGCAGCCGGGGAGGAGCACCTCCTCGTTCCGCGCGGCGATCAGGATGCTCAGCTCGGGGTCGGCCACAACAGCTCCTCGTAGGTGACCGGCCGGTGGGTGCGCAGGAGCGCCTCCAGCCGGGCCAGCGTGCGGACGCAGGCCGGCGATGCGGACGCGCCCTGGGGATGAAGGAAGAGCCGGACGACCTTCGGCGTCCGGGGGATGTGGAGGGTGAGGTCGCGCTGCATCTCCACGCCGGTCTCGTAGAGCCCACCGACGCCCATGAACCCCGCCGACGGGACCCGGTGCGTCCGGCCGCGGACGAGGTCGGTGATCGTCGTCATCCGCAGGAGGTAGCGCAGGCCCGCCTCTCCCACGGCACCGTCCAGCCGGGGGTCGAGGATCCAGGCCGGCGGGCAGTATCCCGTGGCGCTCAGCCCCGCTTCCCGGAGGACGGCGAGACCACGGGTGGCGAGCTCGCGCATCTCGGCAGGCTCCGTGACACCGGCGAGCTCCGCTGCCTTCCCCGCGAAGAGGCGCGCCCGCACGCGCTCGTGGAGGGGGCCGCGGACCGGCCGGTCCAGGCGATGCGTCCAGCCGTGGAGGACGATCTCCGCCCCGCGTTCCGCCTCCGCCCGGAGGCGCGCGCAGAGGGATGCGTCCGCCACGAGGTCATCGCGATCCTCCCAGCGCGGCACGACCTTGAGGACCGGGTTCGTGACGCCGAGCGCAGCGAGCCGGTCCAGGAGCCAGATCGTCTCGGTGGCGGTGGAGGGGGCGATGTCGTGGATGGAGACGACGACCCGCGGCCCCGCGCCCGCGGCGGTCGTCCCCGTCACGGCGCGGAGGTCGCGGTGCCGGGGAGGATCGTGATCGTGACGATCGTGTTCCAGCGCACGGCGGCGGGAACCGGACCCACCGGATCGACGATCGCGCGGAAGGCGATATCGCCCTGCCGCTCGTCGCCGTAGAGGGCGACCTCGCGCACCACGGCGGGGATCGCGAGGCCGTCGATGTCATCCACGGTGATCGTCGCGGTATCGCCGGGCATGATCCGCGCCGCGCCCGCCGTCCCGAGGTCGGTCGTCTCGAAGATCCATCCGGTGGGGTCGCCGAGGCGGACGATCGGCAGGCCGGGGGTCGCGTACTCGCCGGGCGCGAGGATCGAGGCCGCCACCGTCCCCGCGAAGGGAGCGGTGACCGTCCGCCGCGCGAGCACGCCCTGCGCTCCGGAGAGCGCCGCCTCGGCACGGGCGACCTCCGCCTCCGCGACCGCCACCGCGCTCTCCGCGGCATCGCGGGCGGCAGCAGCGCGTGCGGCCTCCGCCTCGGTCTGGGCGAGGACGGCCTCTGCGGCGGTACGCGAGCTGCGCGCCTGCTCGAGACCGGCCTGCGCGCCCTGGACGACCGCCTTCGCCTGGCGCTCGAGGGCGCTCGACGCGGTGTCCGGAAGCGCGTCCCGCGCCGCCTCCGCCTCGTCCAGGCCTGCCTGGCTCCGGGTCACCCCGTGGCGTGCGACATCGAGCTCGGCCGTGGCACGCGCCACGCCGGCGGTGGCGGCATCCGCGGCGGCGGCGGCCTGATCCGCGGCTGCCTGCGCCTGGGCGAGCGCGGCGGTCGCGGCATCGAGCCCTGCCTCTGCCTGGGCCACCTGGGCCGTCTCGGCCGCGGGATCCAGGACGATCAGCGGGTCCCCCTCCGCGACCTGTGCGCCGAGCGGAGCGACGGAGACGACGACGCCCGGGGACTCGACCCCGAGGACCGCGGCACGCACCGGGAGGGCGCGGCCCTCCGCGATCACCTCGTCCCCGCGCGGGACGGGAGGAACGAGCGTGGGCGACGGATCCTGGGCCATGGCGCCCCCGGCGATGAGCAGGCCGGCCACGGCAGCGGCGAGCGCGCGAACGGGACGGTGGATGAACATCGGCCTCTCTCCCTTCCCTCGACTCCTGACGCGCACACGGTAGCGGAGGATCGCGCAGGAGGCCGCCCGGTCACTCGTAGGCGAGGATCTCCCGCACCGGAAGCCGTGATGCGCGCCACGCCGGCAGGAGGCTCCCGACCGTCGCGAGGAAGAGGACGACGCCGAGCCAGAGCGCGAAGCCGAGGACGGAGGGGGAGGCAGGGAGCGGTCGCTGCAGCAGGGCCTCGCCGATCGCCCCCGCGAGGAGCATCGCAAGGGGGATCGCGAGGAGGGCGCCCACCGCCCAGGCGAGGAAGCCGATCGCCAGGCCCTCCGCCAGGACGACCTGGATGATCGCGCGGTCCCCCGCGCCCACCGCGCGCAGGATCCCGATCTCCCGCGACCGCTCCACCACGTTCATCGTCATCGTCCCGGCGAGGCCGAGCGCGCCCACGATGCCGAGCAGGAAGGCCATCGCGGTGATGATCAGGATGAGGGTGTCGAAGAGCGTCCCGACCGTCTTCGCGATGTCGCCGAGCGTGGACGTCCCGGTGACATCGATCCCCGCTTCCTCGAGCGCGGCCCGCGCCGCGACGGCGAGATCGGCGTCCGTCCCCCCCGGCGGGAGCTGCGCCTGGATCGCGACCATCGACGTCCGCCCCAGCGCCCCCGTCATCTCCCCCAGCGACCGGTCGCTCATGTAGAGCGTGGGCTCCATCGTGGGGGAGCGGATGAGCCCGACGAGGGTCCAGTCCGCCGTCCGCCCGCGGATCTTCAGACGGACCTGGTCGCCGATCCGGAGGTCCGGCTCGTCGCGCAGGAGGTTCGTGGTCGCCACGAGGGCGCGTCCTTCGTCCGGCAGGAGCCAGCGGCCCTGCTCCACCCGGGGCCGGACGGTCCGGACCTCCGCCGGCAGCCCGAAGATCGGGAGGGTGCCGCTCTCCGACCCGTCCGGCCGGAGGCGGAGGGCGCTTCCGTACTGCCACCCTTCCACGGCGGTGACACCGGGGACGCGTTCCACGGCGGCGATCGCCGCCTCGCTGCGGACCGGCCGCGCGAGATCCACGCGCACGTTGAAGGCGAAGTAGGAGAAGGTCTCCGTCATCTCCCGCCGCAGGCCGTCGCGGACGCTGAAGAGGGTCATCGCCACGGCGCTGCCGAAGGCGAGCGCGGCGAGCGTCAGGAGGAGCCGGCCCTTCCGCCGGAAGGTGTTCCGGAGCGCGAGCAAGGCCGGCCGGGGGAGCCCACGGAGCGCCGCGACCAGCCGGTCAAGCAGGCCGTGACCGTAGGTCTCCGCGACCCCGGTGTAGCGCAGCGCGGCCTGGACGGTCACCCCGGTCCCGCGCACCACGGGCACGATCCCCGCAGCGAGCGGCACGAGGAGGCCGACCCCGAGCATGAGCAGGAGGGCCGCGGGCTCGAGCGTCAGCCCCGGCGCGTCCAGGTTGACGAGCGATGCGACGAACCCGCTGAGCAGGAAGCCGAGCAGCATGGCGGCGGGGATCGCGATCGCGAGGGCGAGGAGCGCGTAGGCCGCCACGAGCCCGAGGTAGAGGAGCGCGACGGCGCCTCGCGCTGCGCCGACCGCCTTCATCACGCCGATCTGGCGCGTCTGCTGGGTGAGGACGACACCGATCGTGTTCGCCACGAGGAAGCCCGAGACGACGAGGCTGAGCGCCCCGAGGCCCCCGAGGATGACGAAGACCGCGTCGAGCAGCTCCTGGGCCGGGTGGCTCCCGGCCGGCGGCTGGAGGATGAAGGTGACCGGGTGACCGGCCCGCTCGAGGCGCAGGCGGACCGCATCGGCGAGCGCCCGGATCGTGACCGGCCCGATCGCCGCCGCATCCGCCGCCCGGACGCGGACCTCCTGGAAGCGCTCGTCGAAGCCGAGGTCGGCGAGGGTCTCGAAGGTCACGTAGCCGCTGAGACGGCCGAAGTAGTAGGCGGGCGAGGCACCCGGCTCCCAGGCGAGGCCGGCGATCCGGATCTCCTCCTCGCGCCCATCCGGCAGCTCGATCCGCGCACCGCTCCCCACGGGGAGATCCGCGAGCGTCCCCGTGGAGCGCTCCAGGAGGAGCTCGCCACGATCCGGCGGCCACGCACCGACGTGCGGCAGGAGCGCGTCCACGTGCTGGTCCTCCCAGTCCGGGATCGCCGTCAGCTGGAGGTCGCGCCACGTCTCCCCGGTGCGGATCCGCACGCTCACGGTCCGGCGCCCCTCCGCCACCTCCACACCCCGGATCCGCCGGATCGGCTCCACGAGCTCCGGGTCGAAGGGCTCGGCGGTGTAGACGGCGAAGCTCGAGCTCTGCGCCAGCCGGTAGGCATCCGCGAGGCTCCGGTCGAGCGCGCTCCGTGCGCCGGTGGTCGTCCCGACCGCGACGACCCCGATCGCGATGGAAGCGACGACGAGGATCGTCCGCGAGCGCAGGTGGGTGAGGTCGCGGAGGACCTTGCGCCAGCGGACGCCGATCACGCGGTGGCGCTCCCGCCGCGCCCGTCGTCCACGACCCGCCCGTCCACCATCCGGATCGCGCGCTCGGTCCGGTTCGCGAGCTCCGAGTCGTGGGTGACCATGACGACCGTCTTGCCGGACGCCGCGAGCTCACGGAAGAGGCTGAAGACCGCCTCCGCCGTGGCGCTGTCCAGGTTCCCGGTCGGCTCGTCCGCCACGAGGAGCGGCGGGTCGTTCGCGAGCGCCCGCGCGATCGCCGCGCGCTGCTGCTGCCCGCCGGAGGTGGAGAGCGGAAGCTTCCCTGCCTGGTCCGCCAGGCCGACCGATTCCAGGAGCCCGAGCGCCCGCTCGCGCCGCTCGCGCGCGGAGCCGCGCCCTGCGAAGTCCATCGGCAGGATGACGTTCTCCAGGATCGTGAGCGTGGGGAGGAGCTGGAAGAACTGGAAGATCACGCCCACCGTGGTCCCCCGCCAGCGGGGCGTCTGCCGCTCCGCGAGGCCGCCCAGCTCCGTGCCCGCCACGACGACGCTGCCGGAGGTCGCCCGGTCGATCGCGGTGACGATGTTCAGGAGGGTCGACTTCCCCGAGCCCGAGCGGCCGACGATCGCGACGAGCTCACCGGCGTCGATGCGCAGCGAGACCCCGTCCAGCGCCCGGAAGGGACCGGCATCCGTGCGGTACTCCTTCACGACGTCCGTGAGCTCGATGATCGCCGGGCGGGCCTCCTCGCTCACCGCGCGATCCTCGGGTCCGGGGGCGTCTCCGGTCCGAAGCGCGTGAGCAGCTCGGTCGTGGAGAGCCAGCAGTCGCGCGTCCGGAGCTGGCCACGGCCGCGGCGCATCCGGCGGCCCCCCTCCTTCGCCCAGCGCCGCAGGACCCCGCGCAGGTACCAGTCCTCCATCCGGACCCGCAGGGTCCGCGGCCGCTCCCGGACCTCCCAGCCCTCGCGCTTGGCGAAGGGCCACAGGATCGTCGCCCCCCAGAGCGCCACCGGGCGATCGGCCGGATCCATCGCCGCCACGACCGCGGCCAGCTCCCGGAGGTCCGCGAGGCCGCGCCGGATGATCTCCGACTGCCAGCCGGACCGGGTGAGCTCGGCCATCGCGTCGTTCGTCACGTGCGGGGCGATCACCGGGTCGCCGGGCCGGACGCGCGTCCCGTCCCGCAGGGTCACCTCGGGTCCGTGATGGCGGATGAAGCCCCAGCCGCCCACGCCCCCGGCGGTGAGCGGCCGGATCCCGTAGCGCTGGCGGTCCTTCTTCTCGATCCACGCGAAGAGCCGCTCCAGGCGGATCGGCGGCGCCGAGGTCCGGCCCTTGTCGCTGCTCATCCGCCCACCGTCCTCTCCGTCCGCCGCTCCTCGCGGACCCGGCGGACGAGCAGGGCGCCCAGGAGGAACTCGAACGCGGAGATGAGGAAGATCGTCCGGTAGCCGAGCCCGGGCTCCAGCGCGTTGACGAGGTCCGCGATCGGACCCGCGATGACGACCGCGAGGAGGGCGGCGAGCGCGGTCACGGTGTTCGAAAGACCGAAGGTCCGCCCCGCCTGGCCCTCGGGGGCCAGGTCCGCGATGAGCGCCCAGTCCGCCGAGAGGAAGACGCCGAGCGCAGCGCCGAAGATCGCGCCTGCCACGAGGAGCGCCTCGAAGGACGGGGCGATCGCGATGAGGAGGGCCGCCGCCGCCCCGAGGAGACCCGAGAGGGCGACGACCCGGACGCGCCCGAAGCGCTCCGTCAGCGCGCCACCGGGGACCGCCACGAGGAGCGCGACGAGCGCGACGATCCCCGCGACGGGCGCGACAGCCTCGCCGGCCGCATCGCCCATGCCGAGGGTATCCCGCAGGTAGTAGAGGATGAACGGCTGGAGGCTCCCTGCCGCCATGAGGATCGCGAGGCGGCTGAGGAGGAGCCACAGGAAGTCGCGCTCCTCGAGGAGGTCGCGCCCCCACGCTCCCCGGATCACCTCGCGGAACGAGACCCGCGGCCCGTCCGGCACGGGCGCGCTCGCGGCCGCGGCCGCCGCCTCGTCCCGCCGGACGGTGAGCACCGTCCCGGCCATCCCGATCCAGACCGCGATCGCGGCCATCCCGCCGGCCGCCAGGTAGGCGCCGTCCGCCACGAGGATCCCGGCCACGGCCGCCCCCGCGATCTGGCCGAGCATCTGGAGCCCGCCGAGGATCCCCGAGGCGAGGCCGCGCTGGGGGCGGGCGACGTGGTCGGGGAGGAGACCCTGGTACGGGCCCTGGGCGAGATTCGAGACGACCTCGATCGCGATCATCGCCACGAGGATCCCGAGGTAGCTCCCTACCGATGCGAGGAGCGCGACGAGGACGACCTCGATCGTGACGAAGATGAGCATCCAGGGGACCCGGCGCCCCCAGCGGGTGACGATCCGGTCGCTCGCGGTCCCGGCGAGCGGCTGGACGACGATCGAGACGATCGCCTGGGCGACCGCGATGCCGGCCAGAGCGGTCGTCTTCACGGCATCCGGCACGTGGAGGGCGACGAGCGCGGGCAGGAGGATCGACGAGAGGGTCCCCCAGAGGACCGCGAGGCCGAGCCAGTACCAGCCGAGCCCGAGCAGCCAGCGCCGGCTCCGCAGAGGCGGTGGCGGGGTGGGCAGGGCGAGACCCGCCACGGCATTCCCGATCATCGTCCGACCTCTCCCTCCACGCGTCCCTGCGTCTCCAGCGAGTGGCAAGGGTACGCCCGGAACGCGCGGCGCGCGCTCGAGGTCAGCCCCGGCGCGCCACCGGGGGGTCGTCCCCGAGCCGCTCGAGGAGCCACGCGAAGAAGCGCGCGGCGGGCGCGAAGGAATCGACGACGAGGAACTCGTCCGGCGCGTGGTAGCGGCCCCCCGCCGGCCGCACGCCGCCGAACATCGTGGGGACGCCGAGGCCGCGGATGAAGGGCTCCATGACGATCCCGCCCGGGCTGTTCGGCCAGATCGCGGGCGGTGCGCCGTACCAGGCCTCGGTGAGCGCCGCCACCCGCTCCACCCACGGGTCGTCGGAGGGCGTCCGGGCGGGGAGCCCATCCTGCGTGTGGACGATGATCCGCACCTCCGGGAATCCCTCCGCGTCCAGGTGCGCGCGGAGGAGCTCGACGATCTCCGCCGGGTCCTGATCCGGGACGAGCCGGAAGTCGATCTTCGCGCGCGCCACGGCGGGGATCACCGTCTTCAGGCCCGGCCCCGCATACCCGCCCGAGATCCCGCAGATCGTCGCGGTGGGCGCGCCCACGATCTCCTCGAGGAGCCGGCGGCGCGCGGCGGGGTCCGCCGGGGGCACGATCCCCAGCTCCTGCTGCCAGGAGGCGGTGGGGTCCGGCAGCGCCGCGATGAGCGCCCGGTCGCGTTCCGTGAGCGGACGGACGCGGTCGTGGAAGCCGGGGATCCGGATCGCGCCGCTCTCCGGGTCCACGATCGTGGCCAGCGCACGGACGAGCGTCCAGGCGGGGTTCTCCACCGCCGCCGCGAGCGAGGAGTGGAGGTCGGACGGCGGCCCGTGCGCCTCGAGCTCCACGTAGCACATCCC
This sequence comes from Chloroflexota bacterium, assembly GCA_017853275.1. Classification (GTDB taxonomy): domain Bacteria; phylum Chloroflexota; class Limnocylindria; order Limnocylindrales; family CSP1-4; genus JAFMJV01. Next base: position 972 of record JAFMJV010000039.1, on the reverse strand, counting down.
CCGCGTGCCAAGGATCAGCCCCGGCCGTCCGCCCGCGTCCAGGTCCGCCGCCTCCACGAAGGCGAGGTCGCAGGCGAGGAGCTCCGGGTTCTCCCGGATCCAGCGCTGGATCGCGGGCCCGTCGATCTCCTCCTGGCCCTCCACGAGGAGGACGACCCCGATCGGGAGCTCGCCCCGGACGTGGAGGATCGCCTCGATCGCCGCGAGCCGGGCGAGGAGATCCCCCTTGTCATCCGCGACGCCGCGGGCGTAGAGGCGGCCGTCCCGGAGCGTCGGCTCGAAGGGTGGGCTCGTCCACTCTTCCAGGGGGTCCGGCGGCTGGACGTCGTAGTGGTTGTAGGCGAGCAGGACGACGGGGCTCCGGCCGGTCATCCGGGCGAGGACCGCGGGCGCGTCCTCCGTCTCCACGATCGTCCCGGGGATCCCCCAGCGGCGCATCAGGTCCGCCACGGCCTCCGCCGTCTCGCGCAGCGCGCGACCCTCCGCGGAGATGCTCGGCAGGCGGCAGAGCACCGCGAGCTCCGCGATGTGGTCGGCGGAGCGATCCGCGATCCGTGCCGCGATCCGGGGGTCGAGGGGCGGGAGGCCGGGCCGGGCCGGCTCGGTCGATCGGCTCACCCGGCCATCCTAGTCGCCGCGGGGCACGGCGACCGGTCCCCGTACACTGCCCGGGATGCTGGAGATCCACGAAGCCGAGGGTGCGTTCGAGCGGATCGAGGGCTGGCTGCGCGAGCAGGGGTTCTTCGGCGGCGGCGCGACCGGCGTCGTGGCGGACCTCTACCTCGGCTACGGGCTCTCGTCGGCGATCCGGCGCGCTCCGTGGGCGGCGCCGCCCGAGCCCTGCCCGCTCCCCCTTGCCGCCTGCCGGGTCCGCCCCGTGGACGAGCCGTGGCCCGCCGCGGCCCGCCGGCCGGTGGGGATCGGCGCCTGGGAGCGGAGCTGGGACGATGCGGGCTACGCGGCCGCCATCTC
>JAFMJV010000038.1 GCA_017853275.1 Chloroflexota bacterium | reverse complement strand
TCCGGCGGTCGCGGACGAAGACATCGTCGATCTGGTTCGTGTCCCCGCGGACCAGGCCCGGCGATGCGGTGGTGAAGACGATCCAGCGGCCGTTCGTGGAGATCGAGAGGTTGAAGCAGGCGGTCTTCACCTGCCGGCCGCGCGCGGACACGCTCATCCGTCGCGTCACCCCGGTCTGCCGGTCGTGGAGGAAGACATCCGCCACCCCGTTCGTATCGCCGGGCACGAGGTCGGCGGCGGAGGAGAGGAAGAAGACATACCGGCCGTTCGCCGAGACCGCGGGGAAGTAGGAGTCGCCGGTCGCCTGGCTGCCATCCGTCCGGACGCTCAGCCGCTCGGTCGTCTCCGCGATCCGGTCGCGGATGAAGACATCGAGGGTCCCGTTCGTGTCGCCGTCCACGAGGTTCGACGCCTTGGAGCTGAAGACCACGTAGCGGCCGTCAGGAGTGATCCCCGGATTGCTGGAGAGGTCGTTCCCCTGTGCGGGGAGCGGGGGCTGCGCGATGCTCATCCGTTCGGTGGTATCGGCAGCGGCCGGGGCGGCCGAGCCGAGGATCAGCCCCAGGGCGGTCAGGGTGAGGATCGAATGCCGCATCCAGGACTCCCTCCACGCATCGTCGTTCGCCGACCGTGCATCGGGGGGCATGGTCGGACCGGGAGCGGACCGTGTCAAGGCTGCGAGGGTCCCGTGCGGTTCCCGTACCACCGGCCTGCAGCGCCCCTCCCGCCGCTGGGGTAGGCTCGGCACATGGGTCGGTGCATGCGCCCGGGGTACGGTCGTGATCGGATCCTCCGTGGTGGGTGGGGTCGCGGACGGCACGCGGTGGCGGTGGGCGCGCTCCTCACCCTCCTCATTCCCGGGCCGGTGGCGGGGAGCGAGGCCCCCGTCCTGGAGGATGGCGGCACGACCGAGAAGGTCGTGGCGATCACCATCGATGACGGCTACCGGCCGGACCTGTGCGTGGCGATGGCGAACGTGCTGCGCGAGAAGGGCGCCACGGCCACCTTCTTTCCCGTCGTCCGGAACGTGGAGAACAGCCCCCGGCCCTGGAAGCGGATCGCGCGCGACTTCCCGGTCGCGAACCACACGATGTTCCACGCGATCCTGCCACCTCTCGATGAGCGCACGATCCGCAAGCAGATCTCGACGGGGCGGCGCGTCCTGGAGCGGATCCTCGGGGATGGCGCCGCGAACGAGTTCCGGGCGCCCGGAGGCTCCACCTCGCCGCTCGTGCGCGAGATCGTCCGCGACGAGGGGTACCGGCGGATCTCGGGGTGGGATACGACGACCGCGGATACGAGCCTCAACGGGAAGGCCTCGGGGATGATCCGCAACGCCCTCCGGGGCGGGCGAGGGTCGATCATCCTCATGCACTGCAACCGGGAGGTCTCCCTGGAGATCCTGCCGGCGATCATCGATGGCTATCGGGAGCGCGGGTTCCGGTTCGTCACGATCACCGAGCTCTTCGACGGTCCACAGGCGGCGGGCGGCTGGCTCCGGGACACGGGTGGCGTTCCCGGTGACGACACGGCGATCACGGAGGAGCCCCGACCCCGGCGGGCCGTGGCTCCGCCGTCCCCGCGCCGTTTCGGCTTCTTCCGGCCGCTCTGAGATGACCCGCATCGGACGCTCCGGATCGCGGCCCGGGGGCACCTGGGCGGCCGCCACGGTTCTCGCGGCCGGTCTCCTCCTCGGCGCGACCCCCGTTCCGGTGATGGCGGTGGCCCCCGCGGGAACCACGCCCTCCCCGGTCATCGTCACGCATGGGCCGCGCACGGAGAAGGTCATCGCGCTCACGATCGACGACGGCTACGATCCGGCCGCCTGCCTCCGGATGGCGTCGATCCTCCGTGCGCGCGGCGCCACGGCGACCTGGTTCCCGATCGGCAAGAACGTCCGCCGCTGGCCGGCGGTCTGGGAGCGGATCGCGGCGGATATGCCGGTGGCGAACCACACGATGTTCCACGCGATCCTGCCGCGTCTCCCCGACCGTCTCGTCTTCCGCCAGGTGAACCGTGCGCGGCTCCTCCTCGAGCGGACCCTCCCCGAGGCGGCCACGCTCGAGCTCCGGCCGCCGGGCGGGGCGTGGACGCCCCGGGTCGCGGCGATCGCCCGGAGCGCGGGCTACCGCCGTCTCCTCCTCTGGGACACGACGAACCTGGATACCGATCTCGATGCGAGCCGCTCGCAGCGGCTGGCGGCCGCCCTCTCGGGGGGACGCGGCTCGATCGTCCTCATGCACTGCAATCACGACTGGTCGGCGGACCTGCTGCCGGAGATCATCGCGGGCTACCGGGCACGGGGCTATCGCTTCGTGACGCTTCCCGAGCTCCTCGGCCCGGCCCCGCGGGCAGGGGATGGTCTCGGCGCCGGCGCCGGCACCCGGCCGCGCTGAGGTGGAGCTCACGCGAGCCGCTCTCGGGCGGGTGCGCCCAGCCGTCGCGATCGCAGCGTTCGTGACGCTCGCGAGCGTCGCCGGGACGCTGCCGGCGGTCGCCGTCCCGCCCGCCGAGATCGTCTTCGACGGCCCGTCCGACCGCCGGGTCGTCGCCCTCACGATCGACGATGGCTACTCCGAGGAGACCTGCCTCCGGATGGCGGCGATCCTCCGGCGTCGCGGGGCGACCGCCACCTTCTTCCCCGTGGGCAGCAACGTGGCCGGCCACCCGGGCGTCTGGCGCTCGATCGGACGCGACTTCCCGATCGCGAACCACACCGCGAACCACGCCCTCCTCACCCACCTCGGCCCGGTCGCGATCGTGGAGCAGGTCCGTCGCGCGCGGCGCATCCTGGAGCGGGTGGTCCCGGACGCCGCGGTCCCCGAGTTCCGGGCGCCGGGCGGTGCCCTCAGCCGCCAGGTGCGGCGGATCCTCACCACCGAGGGCTACACGCGGACCCTCCTCTGGGACGCCACGAACGCGGATACGGACCTCGATGCATCGGTGGGTGCCATGGTCAGGGCGGGTCTCCGCGGCGGACCGGGGTCGATCGTCCTCATGCACTGCAACCGCCCGATCTCGGCAAGCGCGCTCGAGGGGATCATCAGCGGCTACCGGGTCCGCGGGTATCGCTTCGTGACGATCCGCGAGCTCCTCGGGCCACCGCCGGCACGCCCGCGCCCGGGTGGAGCGCAGCACCGATAGGCGCGCGCTCGCGCACCGCGCTCCTTCTCGCGGGCGTTCTCCTCCTCACGGCCGTGAGCCCCGCATCGGCCACCGGGCTCGGGGGCGCGAGCTGGACGCCGGCGGAGGCGTCACCCCGGCTGGTGCGCTCGGGTGTGCGCGTGATCGGGGACGCCTGGTACGTCTTCGTCACGATCCGCTGGGACGAGGCGGGGTTGCGCGCCCTCCGGCGCTATGCCGCGGATGGCCTGCGCTACACGCAGGAGGTGAACGACCTCAACGGACGGCTCTCCGCGACGGGCTTCTGGATGAGCGACCTCCCCGGGGCGCGGTTCGACCGCGATGACGATGAAGGCGATGGACGGTGGGAGGAGGCCGAGGTGACCTCCGCGGATCCGGCCCGGCTCCGCGCGGGGACGGACTACACGGTGGGCATCCAGCTCTCGCGCTGGTGGGAGGACTGCAGCAGCGACCCTTGCCGTCTCCGCTGGAGCTTCCGGTCGGGGCGCGTGGCGCTCCTCTCCCAGCTCTCCCGGTTCTTCCTCGGGGAGTGGCAGGCGATCCGCTACACGCTCCCCTGGGCGGTCCTCCGGTCACCGCCGCAGCCCCGGCCTCCGCGTGCCCCGGCCCGGATCGGCGGGAACGGCGGGACCTTCCGGCTCGCCGGCCTCGGGCCCTCCGGGGCGCCGGCGGTCTGCGGTGGCCCGGCCGGGATGGCCGATCCGGTGGCGATCTGCCGCGCGCTCGGGCTGGGATGGCATCATCCGGGTGCCGTGGGCGCATCCGCAGGGAGAGGCCCGGCGAACCAACTGCTGTGGACGCCGCGCTGAGCGGCACCCCTGAGCATCGGAAGGAGAACAAGGGATGGCGCAGGTCCGGCGAGCGGAGGCCCACTGGAAGGGCGACCTGATGAGCGGCGGCGGCGAGGTCCGGGTCGCGACGAGCGGTGCCGTGGGCGCGCTGCCGATCACCTGGCGCGCCCGCGCCGAGGCGGACGATACGGGGATGACGAGCCCCGAGGAGATGCTCGCCGCCGCGCACGCCTCGTGCTTCGCGATGGCCTGCTCCCACAAGCTCGCCCAGGCGGGGACGCCGGCGGAGCGCCTGGACGTCTCGGTCGAGGTGACCGCGGACAAGCGTGATGCGGGCTGGACGGTGCTCACGTCGCGGATCACGGTCCGTGGCCGGGTCCCGGGCGCGGATGCGGCCGGCTTCCGTGCCGCGGCCGAGGGGGCCAAGGATGGCTGCCCGATCTCCCGCGCGATCGCGGGGAACGTGGCGATCGAGCTCGAGGCCGTGCTCGAGGGCTGATCCCGGTCCTGCCCCCGCCCGTCGCGCGTGCCACGGGCGGGGCTGGACTCCCGCGATGCCGGGACAGAGTGGAACGGAGGAGACGGAGCGATGGGCGAGCGCGTGGCCGAGATGCGGATGCTGATCGATGGCGCCTGGGTGGAGGCGGCCGGCGGTGGCTGGACCGAGGTCCGCAGCCCGGCGACCGGCAAGGTCGTGGGCCGGGTCCCGCGGGGTGGCCGCGCCGACGTGGATCGCGCCGTGGCTGCTGCCCGGGCCTCCTTCGCGGACGGCCGCTGGCGCGGCCAGTGGCTCCCGATGCGCTGCGCCGCTCTCGAGAAGCTCGCCACCCTGATCGAGGAGAACCTGGACGAGCTGATCTCGCTCGAGGTGGCCCAGACGGGGACCGCGCGGAAGTTCCGCAGCGCGAACGACATCCCCTTCGCCCCGGACAACCTGCGCCAGATGGCGGCGTCCGCCCGGCATCTCGAGGGGAAGGCGTCGAGCGAATACAGCCTTGACCACACCTCCTCGATCCGGCGGGAGCCGATCGGCGTGGCCGGGCTCATCGCGCCCTGGAACTACCCGTTCATGATGGCGGTCTGGAAGATCGGCCCGGCCCTCGCGGCGGGGAACTCGGTCGTCCTGAAGCCGGCCTCCGCGACGCCCCTCACCACGCTGAAGCTCGGCGAGCTGGCGATGGAGGCGGGGATCCCGCCCGGCGTCCTGAACATCGTCACCGGACCCGGGGACGAGGTGGGGAGCGCGATCGCCGGCCACGACGGGATCGACATCGTCTCCCTTACCGGCGATACCGAGACCGGGAAGCGGATCCAGGCGCTGGCTGCCGGGAACCTGAAGCGCGTCCACCTCGAGCTCGGCGGCAAGGCACCCTTCGTCGTCTTCGCGGATGCGGACCTGGAGGCGGCGGCGCGCGGCGCGGTCGCGGGCGGCTTCATCAACGCCGGACAGGACTGCACGGCGGCCACCCGGATCTACGCGGAGCGGCCGGTCTACGAGGAGCTGATCGGCCGGATCCGCACCCACGCGGAATCGATGCGCATCGGGGATCCGGAGGCGATGAGCACGGACCTCGGGACGCTGATCTCCGCGGGCCAGCTGGAGCGCGTGGACGGGTTCGTCCGGCGCGCGGTGGCGGGTGGTGCGCGGCTCGTGACCGGTGGCCGGCGCGTGGAGGTCCCCGGACTCCCGGATGGTGCCTTCTATGCGCCGACGATCCTCGCGGACGTGGCGCAGGACGCGGAGTGCGTCCAGCAGGAGATCTTCGGCCCCGTCCTCGTCGTCCTTCCCTTCGACACGGAGGAGGAGGCGCTCCGGATGGCGAACGACTGCCGCTACGGCCTGGCAGCGTCCGTCTGGACCCGGGACGTCTTCCGGGCGGCGCGCGCGGCGCGCACGCTCTCGTTCGGGACCGTCTGGGTGAACGACCACCTCCCGCTCAGCTCCGATACGCCGCATGGCGGCTTCCGGCAGTCGGGCTTCGGCAAGGATATGTCCGCCTATTCCTTCGACGAGTACACCCAGGTGAAGCACGTCATGGTGGAGCACACGGGTGCGACCGAGAAGGGTTGGCACTACCAGATCTGGGGCGACGCCCCCGAGGGGTGAGCGCAGCGTCCCCCGTGGACGTGGCATCATCGAGGCTGCATCCCGCCGCCACCCCTCGAGCGAGGTCCCGATCGCGTGCCGCCCATCGCCCAGCTCCAGCGTCTCCCCGAGCTCCTTCTCGACCGCCTCGAGCGGCAGGGGATCTTCACGACCGGGCTCCTGCTCGAGGTCTCGGAGACCCGCACCCGGCGCCAGACGCTCGCGGACCAGGTCCAGGTCACCACGAACGACGTCGAGGCCTGGCGGGACGAGGCGCTCCTCCTCAACCTCGCGGGCTTCGGGCCGGATGAGCAGGCGATCTTCGCGCAGGCGGGGATCGTGGGGCTGCGTGACCTGCTCGCGCTCGACCAGGCCACCTTCACGGAGCGGGTCGTGAAGGCGGCACGGATCCTTGGGGCGCCGGAGCCGGATCCCCTCAGCATCGAAGGCTGGTACCTGCAGGCACAGACCCTCGAGGAAGAGTGAGCGCGGGGTGTCGCCCGCGCCGCTCCCGATCGCCCTTGCCGCCGTCCTGGCGCTGATCGGGGGCGCGCTCGTCATCCTCTTTCTCCCTCCCGTCGTCCACGCGGCGCTGGCGGTCTCGGACGCGGCGACCTGGCTCGGCGTGGACGGAGCCACGGCAGCCGGCTGGTCGGACACGGCGATCGCGGGCATCGTCACCTGGCGCGATCCGCTCGGGCCGGTGCTCGCGGCCGGTCCGCTCTTCACATCGGATGAGGAAGCGCACCTTCGGGACGCGCGCCTCCTCGCCTGGGCGGCGTGGGTCGCCGGCGCCCTCTCGCTCGCCGGTCTGCTCGCGTGGGGGCGGGATCCCGGGCGGCGCGCCGCGATGGGGCCGGTCCTCCGGCGGACGGGGCTCGCCGTCATCGGCGTGACGGTCACCATCGGCATCGTGGGTCTTGTCGCGTTCGAGCCGCTCTTCGAGCTCTTCCACCGGGTCGCCTTCCCGGGCGGCAACTGGGCCTTCGACGCGTCCGTCTCGCGTCTCGTCCGGCTCTACCCGCTCGCGTTCTGGGAGGTGATGGCGGCTGCCCTCGGCGTCCTGATCGTCGTGGGTGGCCTCTGCCTCGTGCTCATCGGCCGGCGCATCGCGAGGCCGGCGTGAGCGAGACGCCGCTCCTTCGTCTGGAAGAGGCGCTTGCCGCGATCCTCGCCGGGGTGGAGCCGCTCCCGCCGGAGACCGTCCCCGTCGGGGAGGGGAGTGGGCGCGTCCTCGCGGAAGCCGCGCACGCACGCCTGACGCTGCCGCCCTGGCCGAACTCGGCGATGGACGGGTTCGCGGTGCGCTCCGCGGACGTGGCGGCTGCCACGGCGGAAGCGCCCGTCCACCTTCCGGTGGCCGGGGAGATCGCCGCGGGACACCTTCCCGATCGTCCCTTGACCCCGGGGACCGCGGTCCGGATCCTCACCGGCGCGATCCTTCCCGACGGCGCCGACGCGGTCGTCCCGGTGGAGGAGACCGATGCCCCTGCCGGGGTCGCCGCGCTTCCCGACCGGGTCGCGATCCTCGCCGCGCCGCGTCCCGGGGCGCATATCCGCGCGGCCGGGGGCGATGTCCAGGCCGGGGATCTCCTCCTCGCGGCGGGTGCCCGGCTCTCGCCTGCGGGGATCGGCGCGCTCGCCGCGGCCGGGATCGCGCAGATCCCCGTCACCCGGCGACCGCGGGTCGCGATCCTCTCCACGGGCGACGAGCTCGTCCCGGTGGGCACACCCGTGGATGGGGCGCGGATCCCGGACAGCAACGGTGTCCAGCTGGCTGCCCAGGCGCGGTCCGCCGGCGCGGCGGTCGCCGCGATGGGGATCGTGGCGGACGAGCCTGCGATCCTCCGCCGCCGGCTCGCGGAGGCGATCGCTGCCACGGATGTCGTCATCAGCTCCGGCGGCGTCTCGGTCGGCGCGCACGACGAGGTCCGGCTCGCCTTCGCCGCGCTCGGCCAGGTCGACCTGTGGCGGGTCGCGATCCAGCCCGGGAAGCCGCTCGCCTTTGGGCGGGCACCGCGACCGGACGGCGGGACGACCCTCCTCTTCGGGCTGCCCGGGAACCCGGTGAGCGCCTTCGTCACCTTCGAGCTCTTCGTCCGCCCGCTCCTGCGCCGGCTGGGAGGACTCACGGCGGACGATGGACGGGACCGGATCCGTGCCATCCTTGCCGAGCCGGTCACGAAGTCCGCCGGCCGGCGCGCCTTCCTGCGCGTCGTCCTCGAGCCCGATCCGGGCGGGTCGCTGCCGTCCGCGCGGCTCGCCGGTGGGCAGGGCTCGCATATCCTCTCTGCGCTCGCCCTGGCGGACGGCCTGGCGATCATCCCCGAGGAGACCGACCGCCTTGCCGCCGGCGCGGTGGTCGAGGTCCTCCTTCTCGACCGAGGAGCCGCCTGATGCCGATCGAGCCCAGCACCCGCCGCGAGCGGCGCCGCCTTACCCACCTCGACCGCTCCGGACGGCCCCGGATGGTGGACGTCAGCGCCAAGCCGCCCACGGCGCGGCGGGCGGTGGCAGAAGCCCTCGTGACGATGGAGCCGGAGACGCTCAGCCTCGTCATCGACGGTGCGAACCCGAAGGGCGACGTCCTCGGCGTGGCGGAGCTGGCCGGCGTCATGGGCGCGAAGCGGACCTCGGACCTCATCCCGCTCTGCCATCCGCTTCCGCTCACGGAGATCGTGGTGGAGTGCACCCCCGACCGCGCCGCGGGCGGCGTCCGGGTCAAGGCGAGCGCGGCGACGGTGGGTCCGACCGGCGTGGAGATGGAGGCGCTCACGGCCGCCTCCGTCGCGGCGCTCACGATCTACGACATGGTGAAGGGGGCGGACCGGAGCGCGGAGGTCGTCCATCTCCGCCTGCTGGAGAAGAGCGGCGGCAAGTCCGGGGAGTGGCACCGGCCCGGGGAGGGTGCGGGCGAGCCGCGGAAGGCGGCCCCCCGACCCGGGTCCCGTGGGCCGCGGCGCCGTGGCTGAACCCACCGAGGGGCTCCCCCGCGCCCTCGTCCTCACCGTGAGCGACGGGGTCGCCGCCGGGGAGCGCGAGGACCTCGGAGGGCCCGCGGTGGCAGCGCTCCTCACCGGGATCGTGGGCGCGATCGACCGCCTGACGGTCCCGGATGAGCCGGAGCGGATCGCGGCGGCGATCCGGGACGCGCTGGCTGCCGGGACCCGGCTGATCGTGAGCACGGGGGGAACCGGCCTCGGGCCGCGGGACCGGACACCGGAGGCGATCCGGCCGCTGCTGGAGATGGAGATCCCGGGGTTCGGCGAGGTGATGCGCGCCGCCGGACGGGCGGTGACCCCGCTTGCGGACCTTTCCCGCTCGTTCGCGGGCGCGATCGGCTCCACGCTCGTCATCGCGCTGCCGGGGAGCCCGCGCGGTGCGGCGGAGTCGCTCACCGCGCTGCGGCCGCTCATCCCCCATGCGCTCGATCTCCTCGCGGGCCGGACGCGCGAGCATCCCCGCCGCGAGGCGGCCGGAGGGCCGCCCCGGTGACCGAGGCGGTCCCCCTCTACCCCCTGGCGCCGCTCCTCTTCCTCGCCGCCGCATCGATCTTCGTCCTCCGGATGGCGCGGCACCTGCGGGTCTTCGCGGTCGCGCGTCCGGGTGGACCGCGTCTGACCGTGGGCCCGGCCGTCCGGGCGGTCGTCCGCTTCGGGCTCCTCCAGGTGCGGCTCTTCGCCGATCCGGGTGCGGGGATCCTCCACGCGCTGATCTTCTGGGGATTCCTCGTGCTCACGATCGGGACGATCGACCGGGTCACCGCGGGGGCCGTGGGCGCTCTTCTTTCCGCGCCGCTCGATGGCGCTCTCTGGCGGGTCGTGCTCGCGCTCCAGGCGCTGATGACGCTCGCGGTCCTCATCGGGGTGGGCTGGGCCCTGGTCCGCCGTCTCGTCATCCGTCCCGACCGGCTCACCCTCTCCCGCGATGGCCTCGTCATCCTCGGGCTCATCGGCGGCGTCGTCCTCACCGAGCTGATCGCGGAGATCTTCCGGGTCGCACAGGGACCCGAGGACGCCGGGGCCTCGTGGCTGGCTGCGGCGGTCGCCGGCGGGAGCGCGCTGCCCCCGGAGGCGGCCGGCCCGGGCTACGCGATCTTCTTCTGGGCGAACATCGTCCTCGTCAGCGCCTTCCTCGCCTACCTCCCCGGCTCCAAGCACCTCCACATCGTCACGGCGCTCCCGAACATCGCCCTGCGCAAGGAGGGGCCGAGCGTCGCCCTGCCCGCGCTCGACCTGGAGGCGGAGGGGGCGCGTTTCGGGGTGCGGACGGTCGCCGATCTCTCCCGCAAGGACCTGCTGGATGCCTTCACGTGCACGGAGTGCGGGCGTTGCCTCTCGGCCTGTCCGGCGGCAGCCACCGGGAAGCCGCTCGACCCGAAGGCGCTCGTGATGGGGATCCGTGACCTCGCGGTCGAGGCCGAGGCGGGGCTGCCGCTCGTCCCCTGGATCCGCCCGGCCGGCGCGGAGCGGCCGGAGCCCCGCACCGAGACCCCGATCGTGGGACACGCGATCCCGGAGAGCGCGGTCTGGGACTGCGTCACGTGCGGGGCGTGCGTCCAGGCCTGCCCGGTCCTCATCGAGCACGTGGACAAGATCGTCGGCCTCCGGCGCGACCTCGTCCTCGAGCAGGGACGGACTCCCGCCGCGCTCACCGCCCCGATGACCGCGATGGAGCGCCACGGCAACCCGTGGGGCCGCCCCGCATCCGAGCGGATGGCCTGGGCCCGCGGGCTCTCCTTCCCTGTCCCCCTCGCGGCGGAGGTCGCGGCGGAAGGGCCGGAGGCGATCGACGCCCTCGAGGTCCTCTACTGGGTCGGCTGTGCGGCCTCCTTCGACGAGCGGAACCGAAAGGTCGCCCGCGCGTTCGTCACCTGTCTCGACGCTGCCGGGGTCCGCTTCGCCGTCCTCGGGCAGGAGGAGACCTGCACCGGGGATCCCGCCCGGCGGATGGGGAACGAGTACGTCTGGCGGATCCTCGCGGAAGGGAACGTGGCGACGCTGGACCGCTATCGGCCGAAGACGATCGTCACCGCCTGTCCGCATTGCTTCACGAGCCTCGGCACGGACTACCGGGCGCTCGGGGCGCGCTACACGGTGGTCCACCATTCCGCCTATCTCGCGCGCCTCGTGGAGGAGGGCCGCCTCCGGACCTCGGGCGAGGGGAGCGATGCGGGCTCGATCGCCTACCACGACGCCTGCTACCTCGCGCGCTGGAACGGCGTGATCGCCGAGCCGCGTGCCGTGATCGGTGCGCTCCCCGGCGCGGAGCTGCGCGAGATGGAGCGCTCCGGTACCGGCTCCTTCTGCTGCGGGGCCGGAGGCGGCCGGATGTGGATGGAGGAGACGACAGGGACGCGGATCAACGCCGAGCGGACGCGTCAGGCGCTCGAGACCGGGGCCGGCACGGTCGCCACGGCCTGCCCCTTCTGCCTCGTCATGCTGCGGGATGGTCTCGCCGCGGTGGATGGGGGCGGTCGCGGGGTGGAGGCGCGCGATGTCGCCGAGCTCCTGGCCGGCGCTCTCCCGCCGTCCGCGGCGACGGGACGGTCCCTCCCCGTCATCCAGTAGCCCGGGGCTCCCGGCCCGTCCGGCTCAGGTGGGTGTGTCGCGCCCCTCCGCGATCGCGGTCATCCGCGCGATGACCGAGCGGTTCGTCGCCACCTGGATCCGCCGGGTGATCGGCCCGCTCAGCCGGGCCCACCATGCGGCCGGCGCGGACCAGGTATCGATCGTGAGCGCGATCGTGCCGTTCGCGCGCTCCTCGGCGAGGAAGGTCGCGAGGCCGACCTCGGGATGCCCGGCGAGCGTGACGTAGGAGAAGGAGATCGCGCGGCTACCCTGCGGCCCGTCCCGGTCCTCGAGCGCCACGACCCGGGTCGCGGAATCGAAGCCCGCGACCGCGACGCGGACGCGCTGGTGGATCGTCACGCCGGGGTGGATCCGCCCGTCCGGCGCGTCCACCGTCCCCGTCATCCGCCCGGCCGGGAAGAAGCGGTACGCGAGGATCGCATCACGCAGCGCCGGGAAGCCGTCCGGCCCGGGGCGGGCCGAGCCGGAGTAGCGGACATGGGGGAGCCGCTGCGCGGCGCCGGGGTCGATCGAGGGGGACCGGGAGCGCCAGCGGGCAAGGTCTGCGGGGCGCCGGGAGAGGAGGAGCCACGGGACGGGGATCATGGTCATCCTTCGCCGTGGAGGGCCGCCCGGATCGGCGCCAGTGCCGCCGATGGTTGACAGGGAGGCGCGGTGGCCCCACCATCCCCCACGTGATCCGGACGACCTGTGCCTGTATGGAGGGGATGATGCGCATCTGTATGCGCAGGCGGCCCCGCCGTACGGAGGATGGGGTCCCGGGACGCTAGACGGCGCGGAACGCGCCGGTCGCGCCGGGGACACGGTCCCGGGGCCGCGGAACCTCCAGGGGAGGGGACGCGGCCTTCGTCATTCTCCGGCACGAACGGCGGGTCGACCGCCACCTCCAGACGCCGCCCCGGGGCGCACCCGGACGGGGACCGCACCGCCACGCCACGCGAGAGCACCACGAAGGGAAGACCACGAATGGCCGAGATCGACGCCGAGACGCAGAAGACCTTCCGTCCGGAGACCCTTGCCCTCCACGCGGGCCAGAAGCCGGATCCCACCACGACCGCCCGCGCGGTCCCGCTCTACCAGACGACGAGCTACGTCTTCAACGACGCCGATCACGCGGCGCGGCTCTTCGGGCTCCAGGAGTTCGGGAACATCTACACCCGGCTGATGAACCCGACGACCGATGTCTTCGAGCAGCGGATGGCCGCGCTCGACGGTGGTGTGGGTGCGCTCGCCGCGGCGTCCGGCCAGGCGGCGGAGACGATGGCGATCCTCAACCTCGCCCGGGCCGGCGAGAACATCGTCTCCAGCGCCAGCCTCTACGGCGGCACGTACAACCTCTTCCACTACACGCTGCCCAAGCTGGGCATCACGACGACCTTCGTGGATGCCCAGGACCCGGCCGCCTTCGAGCGGGCGATCGACCCGCAGACGCGCGCGATCTATGTGGAGACGGTCGGCAACCCGGCGCTGGACGTTCCGGACTTCCGCGCCATCGCGGACGTCGCCCACCGGAACGGCCTGCCGCTCATCGTGGACAACACCTTCGGGCCGGGGATCTGCCGCCCGCTCGCCCATGGCGCGGACATCGTGGTCTACAGCGCCACGAAGTGGATCGGCGGACACGGCACCTCGATCGGCGGCATCGTCGTGGACGGTGGGACCTTCGACTGGACCGCCTCCCCGCGCTTCCACGCCGAGTTCGTCGAGCCCGACCCGTCCTACCACGGCCTTGCCTATGGCCCGGCGCTCGGGAACATGGCCTACATCCTGAAGATGCGCCTGCAGGGGCTCCGCGACCTCGGCGCGGCGCTCTCGCCCTTCAACGCGTGGCTCTTCCTCCAGGGCCTCGAGACGCTCCCGCTCCGGATGGAGCGCCACGGCAGCAACGCGCTGGCCATCGCCCGCTGGCTCACCACGCACCCGGATGTCGCGTGGGTGAACTATCCGGGCCTCGAGTCGCACCCCACCCACGCCAACGCGAAGCGCTACCTGACCGGTGGCTTCGGTGGCGTCGTCACCTTCGGCCTGAAGGGGGGCGCGGAGCAGGGCCGGAAGCTGATCGATGCCGTGCGCATCTTCAGCCTCCTCGCCAACGTGGGCGACGCCAAGTCGCTCATCATCCACCCGGCCTCCACCACGCATTCGCAGCTGACGGAGCCGGAGCAGCGCTCCACCGGCGTCGTGCCGGAGCTGATCCGGATCTCCGTGGGGCTCGAGCACATCGACGATCTGATCGCCGATCTCGAGCAGGGGATCGCCGCAGCGCGGTGACCTCGATCGATGGGGGTGCGCCCGAGGGGCGCACCCCGCACGGGACCCGGCCGGGTGGTGAGGCCGCCGAGATGGCGGCCTTCTCCGCCGGCGTCGTCACGAGCACGGCGCTCGGGTCCTTCACCACGAGCAGCGGGGAGACGCTCCCCGAGCTCGTCGTGGCCTGGCGCCACGACGGGCTCCCGCCGCCCGCCCCCCAGGTCCTCGTCGTCCATGCGTTGACCGGCTCCGCGAATGCCGCGGGGGACTGGTGGGAGCCGCTCATCGGGCCGGGGAAGGCCCTGGACACGGAGAAGGTCGGCGTCCTCTGCTCGAACCTGCTCGGCGGGCGCTACGGGACGACCGGAGCCGAGACGATCGATCCCCGGACGGGGCGACCGTGGGGGCCGGACTTCCCGGTCCTCGATACCCGGGACCAGGCCCGGGCGATCTCGCGGCTCGCGGACGCAGTCGGCATCGCGCGCTGGAAGGCCGTGATCGGCGGATCCCTCGGCGGGATGGTCGCGCTCGAGGTCGCGCTCGACCGACCCGGAACGGTGGAGCATCTCGTCGCCATCGCGGCGCCCGGCGCGACCGGACCGATGGCGATCGCCTGGAACCATATCCAGATCCGCCTCCTCGACCTGCTCGGCGATGAGGGTCTCCGGCTCGCCCGGCAGCTCGCGATGACGACCTACCGGTCCGAGCGGGACTTCGCGGAGCGCTTCGGACGCCGGTCCGCAGAGGACGGTCGCTTCGAGGTCGTCAGCTACCTCGAGCACCAGGGCTTCAAGCTCCTCGAGCGCTTCGGCCCGGACGTCTACCGGACGCTGGCCCATGCGATGGACCTCCACGACATCGGTCGCGACCGGGGTGGGGTGGGCCCGGCGCTCGCGCTCCTCGCCCCCGGCCGGACCCGGCTCCTGGCGGTGGGGATCGAGGGCGATGTCCTCTACGGCCCCCAGCAGGTCCGCGAGCTGGCCCACGAGTCCCGCGCCGCGGGCCTCGTCACGACCTACCGCGAGATCCGTTCCACGAAGGGGCATGACGCCTTCCTCGTGGAGTGGGACCAGATGACGGCGATCCTCCGCGAGGAGCTCGGCGGCAGGTCCGCGGACGCCTCCGCCGTCCGGTAGCATCCCCGGATGCGCTGCACGGAGCCGGCCCGGTGAAGATCTGCGTCCTCGTCAAGGGTGTCCCGCCGGTCGGGACCGAGCGCCTTGGAGCGGACGGCCGGATCGAGCGGACGACCCTCGAGCCGAACGGTGCGGACGAGTACGTCCTCGAGCGCGCGCTCCAGCTGGCGGAGAGCGCCGGCGCCGAGGTCAGCCTGCTCACGATGGGCCCGGAGAGCGCCACGGACGCCCTGCGGAAGGGCCTGGCGATGGGCGCGTCGAGCGCGGTCCGCGTGGGTGACCCCCGTCTTGCCGGCACGGACCTCCGGGGGACCGTGGCGGTCCTCGCAGCCGCGCTCCGCCGGATCGGCCCCGATCTGATCCTCGCCGGGACCGACTCCTCGGACGGTGGCGCGGGCGTCGCCGGACCGGCCATCGCGGCGCGACTCGGTCTCCCATGCCTGGTGAACGCCTCCGCGATCGAGGTCGCCGCGGGCTCCGTCACGATCCGCCGTCCGGTCGCCGGGGGGCTGGAGACGCTGCGCGCGCCACTCCCGGCGCTTGTCGTGGGAACGCAGCTCCTCGGTGAGCCGCGCTACCCGTCGCTGCGCGGGATCATGGCCGCGCGGAGCCGGACGATCGAGACCTGGAGCCTGGCGGACCTGGGTCTGGATGCGCCCGCCGTGAGCACGATCGTCACCGGCTCTGCGGTGCCACCTCCCCGTGCAGGCGCCGAGATCGTCCGTGGAGACGCGGGTGCCGTGGCGGACCGGATCCTCGCCTTCCTCGACGCGCGGGGCCTGCCGTGAGCGCGCGGATCGTCGCCGTCGGCGAGCTTGCGGGTGGGCGCCCCACGCGGCTGACGCTCGAGATCGCGACCCTCGCGGCCGGGCTCGCGGCGGCGTCCGGCGACCGTGCCGCGCTCGTTCTCGTCGGGGAGGGGGCGTCCTCGGCGGCGCCCGAGGTCGCTGCGCATGGTGTGGACGTGCTCGTGGACGAGACCGGGGACGCGGCACCCGTGGCACTTGCGGAGCGGCTGGCCGGGCCGGTCCGCGAGGCAGGGGCCACCTGGCTCCTGCTCGGGGCCTCGGAGGCGGGGCGTGAGACGGCCGGTCATCTTGTGGGCCTCGCGGACCTGCCGATCCTGGCCGCCGCGGTGGAGGTCCGGCTCGAGGACGGTGCGCCGTGGGTCGGCCAGGCTCCCTGGGGTGGCCGGCTCCGGACCGAGAGCGCCTTCACGGGATCCGGCGGGGTGATCGTCGTCCGGCCCGGCTCCCAGGCGCCGGTGCCCGCAGGTGCGCCCGGAAGGATCCTGCCGGCCCCGGCCGCCCCTGCGCCCACTCTGCCCCGGCCGGAGCTCCTCGAGCGGAGCGCCGGAAACGCGTCGGGTCCCTCGATCGAGGAGGCGCGCATCGTCGTGGGCGCCGGACGCGGGACGGGCGGCGCGGAGGGTGTCGCGCTCGTGCGTGCGCTCGCGGATGCGCTCGGCGGGACGATCGGCGCCACGCGCGCGGCGGTCGATTCGGGCTGGATCGACTACGCGCTCCAGATCGGCCAGACGGGGAAGCAGATCCGCCCCGAGCTCTACCTCGCCTGCGGGGTGAGCGGCGCGATCCAGCACGCGGTCGGCGTCCGGACCGCGGGGACGATCGTCGCCATCGACCGGGATGCGGACGCCCCGATCGGGGAGATCGCGGATCTGCTCGCGGTGGGTGATCTCTTCGCGGTCGTCCCGGCCCTCCTCGAACGGCTGGAGCGGCGCCGATCCTCCTGAGCGGCGGGCTCCGGGTGCTACCCTGTGCGCGATCGGGCGCCTCGCTGCCGCCCCCGGACGGAGACCTTCCCTGACGTGCGCTGCCCCAGCTGTGGCGATCGCGGCTCCCGCGTCGTCGATTCCCGCGACCTGGACGAGGGTGCCTCGATCCGGCGGCGCCGGGAATGCCCGGCCTGCAGCGGCCGCTTCACGACCTACGAGCGGGTGGAGAGCGCGCGCCTTGCGGTCGTCAAGCGGGATGGCGTGCGGGAGGAGTTCGACCGCCAGAAGCTCGCGGGCGGTCTCGCCAAGGCGCTGACGCGCCGACCCGTCCCGGCCGGTGCCGCGGAGCAGGCGGCGGACGCGATCGAGGCCGAGCTCCGCTCGCTCGGGCTCGCGGAGGTGAGCTCGTCGGTCGTGGGGGAGATGGCGATGGAACGTCTCCGTGCGCTCGACCAGATCGCCTACATCCGCTTCGCGAGCGTCTACCAGAGCTTCGACGACCTGGAGCAGCTGAAGCGCGAGGTGGATGATCTCTACGCTGCCCGGAGCGATGCCGCCCCGGGCCAGACCTCGCTCGACCTCGTGGAGAGCCGGCGTGATGGGCGGGCGGCGTTGCTCGCCACGGCACGCGGCAGGGGAGAACGCTAGATGTCCGTCCTCGCCGATCGCGATATCCGGGCTGCGCTCCAGTCCGGCCGGATCCGGATCGATCCCTACGACCCCGGCTGCCTGCAGCCATCGTCGGTCGATCTCCACCTGGACCGCGAGTTCCGCGTCTTCCGGAACAACCGCTACCCATACATCGACCCGCGCACGTCGCAGCCCGATCTCACGGAGCTCGTCGCGATCGGGGACGAGGAGCCCTTCATCCTCCATCCCGGCGAGTTCGTCCTGGGGCAGACCCTCGAGTGGGTGGAGATCCCGGACGATCTCGTCGCGCGGCTGGAAGGGAAGTCGAGCCTCGGGCGGCTCGGGCTCCTCATCCATTCCACCGCGGGGTACGTGGACCCCGGCTGGAAGGGGAACCTCACCCTCGAGCTGAGCAACGTGGCGAACCTCCCGATCGCCCTCTACTTCGGGATGAAGATCGGGCAGATCAGCTTCTTCCGGATGACGAGCCCGGTGGAGCGGCCCTACGGCAGCAAGGAGCTCGGCTCCAAGTACCAGGGCCAGTCCACGCCCACGGAATCGGCGGTCCACCGTGACTTCGACGGGAGCCGGCGCCGGGAGAAGGGCGGGCCCCGCACCGGCGGCGCCTGAGCGATGGCGCTGAACGACGCGGTCGACTGGAAGGCCGAGCTCGGCGGCGGCGTGCGTGCCGCCCTCATCGTTGCCGGGAGCTTCCGCAGCGATGCAGGAACCCTCTTCGGGCCGGTGCCGCGCCTCCTCTGGGACCGGCTCGTGGCCGACGAGATCGACCCCGAGGGGCGGCTCGGCCAGGCGCTCAACTGCCTCCTGATCGAGACGCCCGCGGGGCGGGTCCTCGTGGAGACCGGGATCGGTGAGCGGGTGGACGAGAAGGTCCGCGCGATGCGCGCCTACGAGGGTCCGGCGATCCTGCCCGCGCTGCGGACCGCCGGCTTCGATCCGGGCAGCGTCGACCTCGTCGCGCTGAGCCATCTCCACTTCGATCACGCGGGTGGGATCCTCGGCGCGGACGGGTCGCTCGCCTTCCCGCGTGCCCGCGTCGTGGCGCAGGTGGACGAGTGGCGCCACGCGCTGGACGACAACCCGCGCCTCCAGGCCTCCTACGACCAGGCCGAGCTCCGGCTCGTCCACCCCTGGGCGGGGGCGATGGCGGCGGACGGCGACGTGGAGGTCCTGCCAGGTGTCTCGGTCGTCCGGACCGGTGGCCACTCCGGGGGCCACCAGGCGGTCATCGTCCGCGGCACGGAGGGAACGCTCGCCTTCATCGGCGACCTCTTCATGCGTCCGTGGTCCGCGAACCCGCGCTGGGTGACCTCCTTCGACGACTACCCGCTCACGAGCGTGGAGGTGAAGGCCCGTCTCTTCGCCCGGGCGGCGGAGGAGGGCTGGACGATCGTCCTCTCCCACGAGCCGCGGCACCCGGTCGGCCGGATCGTGCCGGATCGCGACCGCTACCGGTACGTGCCGCTCGTCTGACGCCGGGGCTCAGGCCGCAGCCTCAGCCGAGCCGGCGGGGGAGGGCGATGCCGTGGGACGGCGGAGCTCGGCGAGGATCGCCTCCACCTGCTCGGTCCGCAGCGGCCCGTAGTGGATGACCCGGACGATCCCCTCCGCATCGAGGAAGACCTGGGTCGGGAGCCCGAAGCCGCGCCAGGCGCGGAAGACCTCGGATCCCGTGTCGAAGCCGATCCGGAAGCCCAGCCCGTAGGTCTCCGCGTAGGCCGCGACATCCTCGATCGCGGTCTCCTGGACGCTCACGCCGATGACGCTCACGTCCGCGTCGCCGTAGCGCTCGTCGATCGTGCGCAGGACCGGCGTCTCCTCCTGGCAGGGCGGGCACCAGGTCGCGAAGAAGTTGACCCAGACGACCCGGCCCCGCTCGGTCGCGAGGTCGATCGGCTCGCCGGCGAGGTCGCGCAGGAGGACGGGCGCTCCGTCGGTCCCGGCCCCCGCCAGCGCCGGTGCCGGAGCCCCCACCGTGAGGCCCTCCGTCCGCTCGCCCACGAGGACGAAGCTGCTCCCGGGGCGCAGGTCACGCCCCGCAGGGCCGGGGGCGAGCGGGGTGGAGAGGAGCGCGAGAAGCGCCGCGGCCGCGAGGAGGACGCCGAGGACGACAAGGAGCTGGCCGAGGGTGAAGGGGCCGATGACGCGCCGGTCGCGGCGCCGGGGCGGGGAGACGGGTCGTTCCATCCTTAGACCTGCGGGATGAAGCCGCTGAAGAGGCGCGCGATCATCCCCAGCACGTCGAAGGCGATCGCGAGGCCGATGAGGACGACGAGGGCACCGCCCACGATCTCGATCGTCCGTCCGTGGCGCACGAGGGGGCGGGTGATCGCCGGTGCCCGGTCCACCGCGAGCGCGAGGAGGAGGAAGGGGACACCGAGCCCGAGCGAGTATGCGATGAGGAGGGCGGCCACCTCCGGCCCCGGACCGTACTGCACGGACATCCCGAGGATCGCCCCGAGCGTGGGACCGATACACGGGCTCCAGCCGACCGCGAAGGTGGCCCCGAGGATCAGCCCTCCGGTCACGCCGGGACGCCGCCGCGGCGCTGCCCCGAAGCCGTCCGGCCGGCGATCTGCGAGGGGGCGCCAGGTGCGCATGAGGGCGGCCGGACGGAGGACGCCCATGAGGTTCAGGCCGAGGAGGACGAGGAGGATCCCGGCGAGCGTCTGGAGGAGCCCGCGGTAGGCCTGGAACGGATCCACCGCCGCGGAGAGGGCGAGTCCGGCGAGCGTGAAGATGACGGTGAACCCGGCGACGAACGCGAACGCCCCGGGGAGGGCTCGCCAGCCGCGGCTCCGGCCCCAGGCTCCACCCTCCGCGGGCGCGCCGGCGGCGAGCTCCTCGGGGGTACGCACCATGACGACGCCGAGCTGACCCAGGTAGGCGGGGACGACCGGCAGAACGCACGGCGACAGGAAGCTGACGATCCCCGCGATGATCGCGGCGAGGAGCGAGACCTCCATCGTCATCCGGCACCGTCCAGGATGCGCTCCAGGAAGCGGGAGGCCTGGCGCGCGCTCGTCACCAGGGTGAGCTCGGCGCTCCCGAGGCGCAGGACCGGGACCAGGGGCCCGTAGCGGACCGCCAGGTCCGGATCGCCGTCCACGGAGCGTTCCTCGAGCGCGGGCGCGGCCCGACCGGCGGCGCGGCGCCGTTCCAGAAGGAGGGGGAGGGCCGCGCGCAGCTCCGCGCAGGGCGGGCAGCCGGGGCGGTGGAGAAGAACGAGCGGATCGTCCGGTGCGGGGGTCATCCGGCGCTATCGTACGGCCGGGCCGGAGACTCGGCAGCGGCCGGTATCATCGCAGCCACGATGGAGCCGGCAGAGAGCGAGCGAGCGTCATCCCCGCGCCGGGCGCGGGTGACCCGGAGCCTGCCGTCGTTCGTGGGCGATCTCCTCGCGGACCGGCGCGCGATCCGCACGCTCCTCGTGGCCGGCGCGCCGCTGGCCGCGGCGGGGCTCGATCCCCACGTGCTCGATCCGGGGATGCCGATGGTCCGGGCGGCGCTGGCGGAGGACCCCGGCCTCCAGGGCTACCTGCTCTTCAATGCCATCCTCCAGTCCTCGTTCCTGCTCCTCGGCGGCTTCCTCGCCGACGCTTTCCGGTCCGTGCGTCTCGTGCGCATCGCGCTCGTGGGCCTGGCCGTGGCGTCGCTCCTGGCCATGCTCGCCGCCGACCTCCGGACGCTCTGGTTCCTGCGCGGGGTCGCGTGGCTCTGCGGCGGCATCATCGTCCCGTTCGCGATCGGGGCGGTCGCGGTGAGCACCAGCGGTCTCAACCGGGCCACCGCGCTCGGCGCGGCCTATGGTGTCTACGGCGCCGCCATGGCGATCTCGCCGGTGCTCGTCCTGCTCTTCGGGGTCGGGGGACCGGACTGGCCCGCCTTCGTCGCCTGCTCCGCCGTGGCGATCCTGGCCCTCGTGGCGCTCCGGGGGGTCGGCTCGCTGAGGCCTGCGACCGCGGGGCTGCGGAGCGGGATGGCCGTGGTGGCGCTCTTCGCGTTCGGGGTCGTCGCCTTCGCGGGCGGCCTCATCGGCGTCACCGCCGCGGGGCAGCTCCTCCGGGACGGCGCGGTCGTCGTGGGTCTTCTCGCGATGGGGACGGCGCTGGTGATCCGGGGTCGCAGCCGGCGCGTGAACGTTCCACCCATCGCCTTCCGGCCGGTCTTCGTCGCGCTCGCCGCGGGGGTCGTGGTGGGCTTCGCCCAGGCGGCGCCGCTCCTCCATCTGCCGCTCCTCTTCGAGCATGTCCAGGGGATGCCGACGATCCTCGCCGTGCTCGGGATCGCCCCCTTCGTCCTCGCCCTTCTCGCAGCCGGGCCGGTCTCCGGCTACCTTCTCGCCCGGTTCCGGCCAAGCACGCTGATCGGCGGTGGGGTCATCGCGGTGGGGATCGCGAACCTGATCCTCTGGCTTGCGCTGAGCCGCGAGATGCCCTATCCGCTGGCGATCGTCCCCTTCGCGCTCATCGGGGCGGGCTTCGTCATCGCGACCACGGTCCGGACCGCGGTGATCTTCGCGAACATGCCGAGCCGGATGCCGGCGCTCGCGGTCTCCTTCAACGAGGCCTCGATCGGGCTCGGGACCCGCCTCGGGGTCGTGGTGGCGACCGTCGTGACGATGCAGGTCGCGTTGAGCGCGCTCCCGCGGCCACCGGCCGGGGCGATGATCGCCGCCCAGGTCCCGGCGACCGCGGAGACGATCCGGGATCTCGTCCTGCGGATCGGT
Source organism: Chloroflexota bacterium (assembly GCA_017853275.1). GTDB lineage: Bacteria > Chloroflexota > Limnocylindria > Limnocylindrales > CSP1-4 > JAFMJV01. The sequence continues at coordinate 517 of JAFMJV010000038.1, read as the reverse complement.
CTCCCGTCCGCCCGCGAGCTGACGGCCGGCCTGGATCCGGCAGCGGTCCGGCGGGCGTTCGACGCCGTCGTGGAGGGGATGCGGATGACCGAGCTGGTCCTTGGTGTCTTCGCGGTCCTGACCGGGGTCGCCGTCCTGCTGCTCCTGCGCCACGAGGATCCGGTGGGGAGCGTCTGGGAGCTGGCGGATGAGCGGGACCCGGAGGGCGACGCGGAGTACGGCGCCTGGGCGCTTCCCGCAGCCCCCGTGCGGTCGCAGCCCGGGTCGCGCCCCGCCGGTTAGGATGGAAGCCTGCCCCCGTAGCTCAGTGGATAGAGCGAGGCCGTCCTAAGGCCTGCGTCGGCGGTTCGAGTCCGTCCGGGGGCGCCAGTCCTCACCGCAGGTTCCTCGATGACCGGGAAGCCGAGCGGGGAAGGGGGCGGGGCAGCCCCCGCCATTCCGCGGGGATGGGAAGCGGGGGCGGCGATCCGCCCGGGAACCCTGGAGGCAGATGATGGGCCCGCGGATCGAGCAGGAC
>JAFMJV010000088.1 GCA_017853275.1 Chloroflexota bacterium | reverse complement strand
CGGAGCCAGTCCTTCGTGGGGATCGGCGGCTAACGCGACTTCACCTCCTCCCTCGCTCCGGGGAAGGACCCCGGCGGGTGACCGCCGGGGTCCTTCCCTATCCCACGACGACGAGGATCACCCCCAGGGTGACGAGGAGCGCCCCGGCGATCCGGGTCCGGTCCACCCGCTCGTGGAGGACGATCGCGGCGAGCGCGGTCCCGAAGACGACCGAGGTCTCCCGGACCGCGGAGACCATCGCCGCGGGCGCCAGGCGGAGGGCGGCGAGGACGAGCCCGTAGGCGGCGATCGTGGAGACCCCCGCCAGCGCGATGGACGGCGTGGCGGCCGCCCGGATCCGGCCCGGACCATCCCGCCACGCGATCCAGGTGACGAGGATCGCGCCGGGGATCCCCGTGATGAGGACCGCGTAGGGGATCGGGTTCGCGTAGCGCAGCCCCACCGAATCGACGAGGGTGTAGGAGGCGATGACCCCCGCGATCGTGAGCGCGAGGAAGACGTGGCGGAGCGAACCGCCACCGCGGAAGCCCCGGACGAGGACGACGCCGAGGGCGACCACGCCGATCCCGAGCGCGCTCAGCGGTGCCACGGACTGCCCGAGCAGGAGCCAGCCCGCGGCGAGGACGAAGACCGGCGCCATCCCCCGCGCGATCGGGTAGACGAGGCTCATCTCCGCGGCGCGGTAGGCGCGACCGAGGAGGACCATGTAGGTGAGCTCGAGGGACCCGGAGAGGAGGAGGTAGGGAACGGCCTCCGCATCCACCCGCCAGGTGGCGATCGCGAGCGGGATCGCGAGGAGCGGCCCGAGGGTCATCGCGATCGCGAGCGCGGCCTCGCTGTCCCGGCTCCGGGCGGTGAGGAGGTTCCAGAGCGCGTGGATGACCGCCGAGACGAGCGCGAGGACGAGCGCCGCGGTGGCCATCCCCGGCGTCAGCGCGCGGGCGGTGCGACCGGGTCCGGCAGGGGCTCGCCGCGCAGGCCGGCCACGATGTTCCTGGCTGCCTTCGTCGCCATCGCGTCCCGGGTGCGGACGGTGGCGGAGGCGATGTGGGGGAGGATCAGGCAGTTCGGGAGCGCCAGGAGGGGATGGTCCGCGCGCAGCGGCTCGGGGTCCGTCACATCGAGCGCGGCCGCGAAGAGCCGGCCGGAGCTGAGCGCGGCATGGAGGGCGACCTGGTCCACCACCGGTCCGCGCGACGTGTTCACGAGGATCGCGCCCTCCTTCATCCGCCCGATCGCCTCCGCCCCGAAGAGCCCGCGCGTGGTGGCGTTGAGATCCACGTGGATGCTCACGAAGTCCGACGTGGCGAGGAGCTCGTGGAAGCCGAGCGGGGTGGCCCCGGTCTCCGCCTCCACCTCCGCGCTCGCGCGCGTCCGGGAGTGATAGACGATGCGCATCCCGAAGCCCCGGGCACGCTTCGCCACCTCCCGGCCGATCCGCCCGAAGCCGACGATCCCGAGCGTGGCACCCGCGAGGTCCTTGCCGAGGAAGTCGAGCGGCCCCCAGGTCTTCCAGCGGTCCTGGAGGACGAAGTCGCGGGCCTCCGGGAGCCGGCGCGCCGCGGACATGAGGAGCGCCCAGGCGATATCCGCGGTGGCCTCCGTGAGGACGCCCGGGGTGTTCCCCACGGGGATGCCGCGCCGTGCGCACGCGGCGAGATCGATGTTGTCCACCCCGACCGCGAGGTTCGCCACGACCTTCAGGCCGGGGCCGGCGGCGTCCAGGAGCTCGTCATCCACGCGGTCCGTGAGGAGGGAGAGGAGCCCGTCCACGCCGCGCACCCGGCGCAGGAGCTCGTCCCGCGGCGGCGGAAGCTCCCCCTCCCAGAGATCGACCTCCGCGGCAGCGCGGACGATCGCAAGCCCGACCTCCGGGATCCGCCGGGTGACGAGAACGCGGGGACGCGACGGATCGGGCATGCGGCTGGCTCCTCGTCTGCGCACGGTGCGGGTCGGGCGATGCTAGCAGGGGGGATATGGGACGATCGGGCCGTGCGCACCTACGACCTGGACACCGCGAACGCGCGGATCGCGGAGATCCGCCCCCTCCTCGTCGCCCTCCGCGCGGACCGCGCCCTCGTGGCGGAGGAGAAGGCCGCCCTCGCGGCACTGGAGGGCCGCCCGGACGATCTTGCGGCGGTCGGGGAGCGGGACCGCCGGGAGGCGGCGATCCGCGACGCCGTGGAGCGGATGGAGCGCGCGGTCCGCAGCCTGACGGAGTGGAGCGTGGCGCTGCGTGACATCGAGAGCGGACTGATCGACCTGCCGGCGCTCGTCAACGGCATCCCGGTCTGGCTCTGCTGGCGCCTGGGCGAGGGGACGATCGGCTGGTGGCACGCGGCGGACGAGGGCTTCGCCGGGCGGAAGCCGATCGCGGAGCTGCCGATGGGATCGGGAGGGCGTCTCTCCTGACGGGGCTCGGGGCCGGAATGTGGCCGGGGCGGGGAGACGCTGTCCGGGGTAGGCTCCGGCGGTGACCACATCGACCCCCACCGACCCCCTCGCCCTCCCCTGGGTCCGCATCGGCGCCTACGCGGTGATCACGGATGCGGACGAACGGATCCTCTGCTGCCGGATCGCACCCGGCTACCCCGCGGAGGGCCGCTGGACCCTCCCCGGCGGTGGCGTGGACCACGGGGAGCACCCGGATGACGCGGTCCTGCGGGAGCTGATGGAGGAGACCGGGCTGACCGGCCGGCGCGGCCCCGTGGTCGGCATCTGGTCCGGCACGATCGCGCGGCCGATGAGCCGCCCCGGGCCGCTCCACTGGGTCGCGATCCTCTACCGCGTGGAGGCGGACCCTGGGACGCTCCGCCTGGAGGAGGGCGGATCGACGGACGACTGCCGCTGGCTGACGCGGGCGGAGATCGCCGCGCTCCCCACGGTCGATCTCGTGGGGCACGCCCTCGCCGTCCTGGACGGAGCGGGCTGACCCCGGAACGAACGAAAGCGGCCGCGGCGCAGATGCGCCACGGCCGCTCCCGCGGTGGTGCGCCGGATCAGCCCTTGCGGGCGGGCGCCAGCTCCGTGCCGGCGCAGACCGCGTACGCGGTGATCGTCCCGCCGGCACCCACCTCCTGGCGGATGAACCAGCCGTCCGGCGTCTCGCCGTCCAGCGCGGCCACGCCCGCGAGGGTGGGGTAGGACTGGCTGATCGCCTTGTTCTCGGTCGCGCTTGCGCCGCCACCCAGGGCCATCATCCCGTCCGGGCAGGTGACCTGCGCCGTCTTCACACCCTTGGCGGCGGTCGCGGTGACGACCTCGATGGACCCGATCCCGGCCGGACCCGCCGGTCCCTCGGGGCCCTCCGGACCCTCGGCCCCCTGGGGACCCTGCTCGCCCTGCGGACCGCGCGCCCCGGTATCGCCCTTGGGCCCCTTGCGGTTCCAGTGGAGGGCGGTCTGACCAGCCGGGCAGGCGGCGCCGGCGTTCGAGGAGGCCTGGCGGATCGTCCGGTCGGACGTGACACAGGCGTGGATCTTGTTGCTGCCACCGACGCCCTCATGGGCGAAGGTGACAAGGGACGGACCCACGGCCAGCGCGAGCGCGACGCTCGCCGCCACCGAGGCACCCACCGACATCCGATTCATCCGCGTGCTCCTTCTCGTGCTCTCTCCCCGGCCCGCCATGAGCGGCGGGGCGGCCGTCCCCCCTTTGGGACGGGGATCAGAGAAGGCTAGCGACCCAAACGCGGGCGGGGAAGGGTGCCGATGCGCCCGTCCCACGCGGCCATCCGGCCGGTCAGCGGCCCGCCTTGTAGGGGTAGGTCACCCAGCCGTCCGCGAGGACGGCGTAGTGATCCGGGGCGAGCGCGGTCCGGGAGCGGCGCGGCTTGTAGTGGAGGACGGCGGTCGTGGGCTGCCCACCCGCGGCACGGACGAGCGCGGCCACCGCGACCGCGGTGTTCCCCGTCTCCCAGACCTCGTCCACCACGAGGATCCGCCGGCCGCGGAGACGGTCCGCAGCGGGGAAGTCGATGATCGTGGGGGTCTCGGCCATCCGGCCCGCATCGTCATAGGCCGAGACCGCCGCCACGAGGATCTCCCGGATCCCGAGGCGGTAGGCGAGCATCCCGGCGGGGACGAGCCCGCCCCGCGCGATCGCGAGGATGACATCGAACGTCCCGCCGGCGAGCTGCGCCGCCAGCTCCTCGGTCAGGCGGTCGAGCGCCTCCCAGGTGACGTCATCGCGCTCGGGGGCCGGCTGGTCGCTCACCGGGAAAGGGTACGGTCCGGCCGGGTCCCGTGCAGGGCGCCCGGCGCCCATCGCCCGCGCCGCCGTGTACGCTCCCGCCATGCACCCGCACGACCTGCCCACGATCGACGTGCTCGAGGTCGCCCGCCGGATCGATGATCCGGGTGACGGCCCCGCCCCGCTCCTCCTGGATGTCCGCGAGGAGGACGAGTTCGTCGCCTATCGGGCGCCCGCGGCGGCGCTCCTCCCCCTCTCCCGCTTCATGGCCGGCATCGAGCGGATCCCCACCGACCGGCCGGTCTTCGTCATCTGCCAGTCGGGCGGACGGAGCGCGTCGGTCACCGAGTACCTCCTCCGCTCCGGCTGGACGGAGGTGGCGAACGTGCGCGGCGGGATGGGCGCCTGGCGGACGGCCGAGCTCCCCACCCGGATCGGCCCGCTCGCCCCCGGGGAGGGCGCGCTCCCGGACCCCGCGAGCAGCGAGGACCCCGCGTCCGCGTGAACCGGGTGGACGACCCGGGACCGGCGGGGATCCGGCTCGTGGCAGGGTCGGTGGGCCCGGAGCGCCGGGAGCCACGGCCGGACCCGGACGAGCCGCGCTGGTTCGAGCCCCTCCACATCCGTGACCCCCAGGGTGCCCGGGAGCGGATCGCAGCCTCCGTGGCGGCAGGAGCGGACGTCATCGTGGCGCCCACCTGGCTCACCCACCGGCGCGCCCTCCTCCCGATCGGCGAGACGCGCCGTGCGCGGGCGTGGAGCGAGGCGGCGGTGCGGATCGCCCGGGAAGGGGTGGAGCTCGGACTGGAGCTGCGTGAACGCGCGGCGGTGGAGCGCGCCTCCGGACCCGAGCCCGGCACGCCCGCCCCGGAACGCCTCCCCGTCCTGGTGGCGGGCTGGGTCGCGGTGGCGGGCGCGGAGCGGGAGATGGGGAGCGGCCGGATCGCCGCCCCGGAGCCCGGCGGTGGGCGTGACCTGGACGCCCAGGCAGGGATCCTCGCGGAGGCAGGGGCGGAACTCCTCCTCGCCGAGGGCGCCGCGTCCGTGGAGGCGGTCCGGGCCGCCGCCGGTGCCCTGGCGGCGACCGGCCTTCCGGCCTGGCTCGTGGCGGAGGTGGGCGGAGCGGACCGAGAGCCGGCCCTTCCCTCCGGTGAATCGCTCGCTGCCTGGGCGGAGGCAGCAGTTCACGCAGGTGCCGCCGCGATCCTCCTGGCCCCCGAGCGTGCGGCGCTCGTGCCGGCCGGGCTGGAGGCCGCACGACGCGCGGGCGCGGCCACGGTGGGGCTTCTTCCCGCGCTGGACGCGCGGGCGGAGGAGGCGCGGATCGCCGAGGAGGCGCTCCGCTGGCTGGACGAAGGGGCGCGGATCGTGGGGATCGGGGACGGGGCCACGCCGGAGCGGCTGGCGGCGCTGCGCGGCGCGCTCGACGCGCGGATCGGGGAAGCGGCACAGGTCCGGGCGGCCGAGGAGGCGGACTGGGCGGCACG
>JAFMJV010000087.1 GCA_017853275.1 Chloroflexota bacterium | reverse complement strand
TCCCGCCGGCCGAGGCCCCACGCGCCGAGCGCGATCCCACCGATCGCGAGCGCGATGCAGAGCGCCATCCCCGCCACGTCGAGCCGGCCGAGGATCGGCTCGCCGAGGTGCTCGGAGAGCGAGAGGTCGGCGACCCAGCCCGGGAGGCGGAGGATCGGCGCGAGGAGGTCACACAGGAACATCCCCACCGCGAGGGCCCCGGTCGCGATCCCCGCGGCCCGGCTCCCGAGGATCCCGCCCACGGCCATCCCGATCCCTGCGAGCGCGGCGCCGTGGAGGCCGAGGATGAGCGTGCCGAGCGCCGGGACGAGCGCGGGCTCGCCTGCGAGGAGGACGCCCGCCCCCACCGCGATCGCGAGCGCCGCCGTGGGCAGGAGGAGCGCGACGACGACCGCCACCCCTGACGCAAGCGCCCAGCCGGCGCGGGAGAGTGGCGTGGCGAGCGGCAGCTCCAGGCGCCCCGCGGCCTCGTCCGCCCAGCGCATCGTGACGAAGGCCGTGGCCGCGAGGCCGAGGAGGAGGAAGCCGAGCTCGCTCACCGCAAGCTGGAGATAGCCGGTGACCGTGGTGATGTCCAGCTGCGGGATGAGGGCACGGAAGATCCGCATCACCTCCGGCATCCCCCGGATGAGCTCCACGAAGACCCCGGAGATCGAGGTCATGAGGAGCCCGTAGAGGACGATCCCGACCCCCCACGCCGCGGCCGCCGGCAGGAGCTCGCCGAGCGCGCGCGGGAGCGCTCCGTGGCGACCGAGGAGGACGGCGGGGAGCGCGGGCAGGGGGAGACGCCGGGTGGAGCCGAGGTCGCTCCGCTGGAAGCGCTCCACCCCGATGACGAGGAGGAGGATCGCTGCGATCGCCGTGGCGGCCACCGACCCGCCATCGGTGCGGCCCACGAGCGGGAGGTCGCCCGCCGGCCAGGCCCAGGGGAGGAGCCGCGCCATGAGATCGAAGCCCGGCACCGCGATCCGGTAGCCTGCGGCGAGATACGCCACGACCATCACCGCCCCCGCGATCCCCGCCGCGGCACCCCGTCCCAGGTCCGGGGCGAGCGCGAAGGCGAGCGCGCCCGCCACGAGGATCCGGACCGCGAGCCCGGCCCCGAAGAGGAGCGCCGCCCCCGGCTCGATCGCGTCCCCCGGGACGACCGCGACGAGCGCGCCCGCGCCCCACGCGAGGATCCCCGCGCCCGCCGCCACGAGCGCGACCGCGAGGAGGTGGCCCGCGACCTTCGCCCAGCCGATCGTCCGGCGCGCCACCGGCGCCGCCACCGCGATCTCCAGGCTTCCCCGGCGCGCCTCGGCGGCGATCGTGGAGGAGAGCGCGAGGATCGACCACAGCCCGCCGATGAGCGCCAGATAGGCGCCGTAGTGCCAGCCGATGAAGCCGCCGACCGTCCCGACCGCGACGGGGTCCCCGTAGAAGGCGCGCAGCTCGGCGGGGATCGTCCGGGCCATGAGGTCGAGCTCCGCGCGCGCCGCGAGCGTGCCGTAGGTGGTCGCCATCACCGTCCCGCCCGCCACGATCATCAGGGCGATCAGGCCACCCGCGAGGGCGATCCCCGCCCGCGAATCGCGGAGCGTCCGGAAGACGATGCTCGCCGCGCCCGTCAGCCGGGGGTGCCACGGCAGGCGGGGCGTGGGGATGCTGCGCAGCGGGAGGCCGGCCTCAGCGCGCATCCGGAACCCCCGCCGCGCCGGGGCCGTAGTGCGCGAGGAAGGCCTCTTCGAGGCTCGGCTCGTGACTCGTCAGGTCGAGGAGCCCGTGCCGTGCGGCCTCCGTCACGACCGGCCCGATCGGCCCGGAGACCCGCATCCGGAGCGTCGTCTCGGCGGCCACGATCTCGCTCACGCCGTCGATCCTCCGGAAGGGATCCGGGTCGACGGGGCCCGCGAAGCGCAGCTCGAGCGCGTGATGGGAGAGGTCGCGGAGTGCGGCCACCCGGTCCACGGTGACGATCCGCCCGTCCCGGATGATCCCCACCCGGTCGCAGCTTCGCTCCACCTCGCCGAGGAGGTGCGAGGAGAGGAAGACGGTCCGGCCTTCGGCGGTCGTCTCGCGGAGGACCTGGAGGAAGGTCTGCTGGACGAGCGGGTCGAGACCGGTCGTCGGCTCGTCCAGGATGAGCAGCTCGGGCCGGTGCTGGAGGGCGATGATCAGGCCGACCTTCTGGCGGTTCCCGCGCGAGTACTCGCGGTAGCGACGGGCCGGATCGAGATCGAAGCGCTCGATGAGCGCGCGCTGCCAGGCGCGGTCCACGCCACCGCGCAGGCTCGCGAACCAGTCGAGCGTCTCCGCCCCCGTCAGCCGGTCGTAGAGGGCGTACTCGCCGGGCAGGTAGCCGATGCGGCGGTGGATCGCGACCGGGTCCGCCGACGAGGGGATCCCGAAGACGAGCGCCCGGCCCGCGGTGGGCCGGATGAGATCGACGAGGAGCCGGATGAGCGTCGTCTTGCCGGCCCCGTTCGGCCCGAGGAAGCCGAAGACCTCCCCCGCCTCCACCTGCAGGTCGACCTCCTCGATCCCGCGCCGCAGCCCATAGCGCTTCGTCAGCCGTTCCGTCTCGATGACCGGCATCGGTGACCTCCCGTCCGTTTCCGCGAGTGGACACCCCGCGCCGGAGGGCGCGCAAGGGCCGGGCGGCCGGATCCGGCGGGCGCTCCGGCGGACCGGGTGGCGCGGGACCGGACGAGCGGGTGCGGTGCATGACAGGACAGGGATTACAGGAAGTGTATTTCTGGTATTCTCCCTGCTCCGCGGGGGCACACCGGAAGGACGTCATGGATCCGTCGATCGCGATCGCGAACCTCACCTCCGTCCCGGTGCTCGTCTTCGCCCTCGGGGTGATCGCCGCCCGGGTGCGCAGCGACCTCCGTCTCCCCGACCCCGTCCACCAGGCGATCTCCGTCTACCTCCTCCTCGGGATCGGGCTGAAGGGCGGCGTGGCGCTCGAGGGCGCGGACCTCGCGACGGTCGCGCTCCCGCTCCTCGTCACCGCGGCGCTCGGTGCGCTCATCCCGGTCTGCGTCTTCCTCGTCCTCGGCCGGATCGGCCGGCTCGGCGAGATGGACCGGGGGGCCGTGGCCGCCCATTACGGATCCACCTCGCTCGTCACCTTCACCGCGATGCTCGTCTTCCTGGACCGCGCGTCCGTCGCCTACGAACCCACGGTGACGACCCTCCTTGCGGCGATGGAGATCCCCGGGATCGTGGTGGGGATCGCGCTCGGATCGCGCCATGCGCAGCGTCATGTCGCCTGGTCCGCCACCTTCCGCGAGATCCTCCTCGGCAAGACCGTCCTCCTCCTTCTCGGCGGGCTCGTGGTCGGCTTCCTCTCCGGGTCGGCGGGCTTCGGGCGGGTGGAGCCCTTCTTCTCCGGGATCCTCCCCGGCATCCTCGCCCTCTTCCTCCTCCACCTCGGCTGGACCGCGGGGAGCCGGCTCGGCGAGACCCTCCGTGCCGGACCCGGGCTCGTCGTCTTCGCGCTCCTCTTCCCGCTTGTCGCGGGGAGCGCCGGGGTCCTCGCGGGGGCGCTCGCGGGCCTCTCGCCCGGCGGTGCCGCGGTCCTCGGGATCCTCGCCGCGAGCGCCTCCTACATCGCGGCGCCGGCGGCGGTGGCGATCGCGCTCCCGGAGGCGGACGCCTCCCTCCCCGTGATGGCCGCGCTCGGGGTCACCTTCCCGGTCAACCTGATCATCGGGATCCCGCTCCTCGCCACGCTCTCCGGCGCGATCCCCGCGACCTGAGCCGGGCGCCCGGTCAGCGGCCCGCCGTCCCCGCCCGGAGGATCGAGCCCGCCGCGTTCCAGCCGCCCATCCCGTGGATCCCCCCGCCAGGTGGGGTGGCCGCGGATCCGATCCAGAGCCCGGCACCCCCGAGCCGGTAGGGGTCGAGGCGCGGCAGCGGGCGGAAGACGAGCTGGCGGATGTCCTGGATCCCGCCGTTGATGTCGCCCCCCACGTAGCTCTCGTTGCCCGCCGCGAAGCCCGCCGGGTCGGTCACCACACGCCCGAGGATCCGGTCCCGGAAGCCCGGGGCGAAGCGCTCCACCTGGGCCTCGATCGCTTCCTGCATCGATCCGGTCCAGCCGTTCGGGACGTGGCAGTAGGCCCAGCCCACGTGGCGGCCCGCGGGCGCGCGGGACGGGTCCGCGTGCGTGGGCTGGACGAGGAGGACGAAGGGCCGCCCCGTCACCCGGCCATGGGCCATCGCGCGCTCGGAGGCGGCGACCTCGCCGATCGGTCCGCCGATGTGGACGGTGGCGGCGCGCGCCGTGGCCGGGTCCGCCCACGGGATCGGCCCGTCCAGCGCCCAGTCCACCTTGTAGGCGGCCGGCCCGTGCCGCCAGGCCGCGAGCCGATCCCGCTCCCCGGCCGGGAGCCGATCCCCGGCGATCGCCGCCACCTGGCGTGGGGTGAGCGCGAGGAGCGTCGCGCGCGCCGGCGGGAGGTCGCGCAGGGAGGCGACCCGCTGCCCGGTGACGATCTCCACGCCGCACGCCTCCGCCTCCGCCACGAGCGCCCGGGCGATCGCGCCGCTCCCGCCGACCGCGAGCGGCCAGCCGACCGCGTGGGCGAGGAGCCCGAGGACGAGCCCGAAGGCCGCGGTGAGCGGTCGGCCGAGGTCGAGGATCGCGTGCGCCGCGAGGCCCGCGAAGAGCGCGCGCGCCGCGTCCGTCCGGAAGGCCACCCGTGCGAGGGTCGTGGCGGGGAGGAGGGCCGGCGTCCCGAAGCGCGCGAGGAGGACGGGGTGGCGTGGCCGGTGGAGGACCGGCCCAAGGAGCTCGGGGAGGAGCCGGTCGGCCTCCCGCGCGAGCGGCCCGAAGAGCCGCTCCCAGGCCGCCCCATCCCGCCCGAGCGCGAGCCGGGCAGCCGCGAGGTCCTGCTCCAGGATCACGCTCCGCCCGGGGGCGAGCGCGTGGGCGACCGGCGCCTCCGGGTGGACCCAGCGGAGCCCGTGACGCGCCAGATCGAGCGTCCGGAAGGCGGGTGAGGCGAGGGCGAGCGGATGGACCGTGGCGCAGTGATCGTGGAGGAAGCCGGGCAGGGTCGCCTCCGTCGTCCGGAGGCCGCCCCCCGGCACGTCCGCCGCCTCGATGACGCGCACCCGCCACCCCGCCCGCGCCACGCGGATCGCCGCCACGAGCCCATTGGGGCCCGCGCCCACGACGAGGAGATCCGGGGTCCCGCTCATCCCCGCCGGCCGCTGCACACGATCATGTCCGGGGTACGGGCCCCGGCGCCCCACGGATGGCTGCCCCGCCCGCACCGCGCCCCCATCCGTCCCCGCCCGCGCCGCGAACCCCGGCCATGAACATGATCGTCCGCAGCCTCAACCGCACCTTCGGCGCCCGGATGGCGAAGTCCGGCCGCTTCGTCCTCCTCGAGACCACGGGCCGGAAGAGCGGCCGGAAGTCCGCCACGCCCGTCGGCTACGAGCATGCCGGGGAGGGCGCGCTCTACGTGGGCGCCGGCTCCGCCACCGCCCACTGGGCGCACAACCTGCTCGCCGATCCGCGCTGCCGCGCCTCGCTGAACGGCGAGACCCGGGACTACCACGCGGAGGCGCTGGATGGCGACGCGCGCGAGGCGGCACTGCGCGCCGTGAAGGGCCGCTACGGCCCCGGGATGGCGGACCGGATCGGTGCCGGCCCGGTCTTCCGTCTCCAGCCGGTCCGCGCCGCGGACTGA